>DATCBO010000141.1:0-48822 GCA_036511795.1 Xanthobacteraceae bacterium | reverse complement strand
AAACTACGCGCTAAAATCCATCGGCGCCGTGCGTACCAAACTCAAGCAGGCCATCCTCTATGTCGAGCGCAATCCCAAACTCGTCCAATCCATCACCTCGTTCCCCTACATCGTCAACTCACTCTGATGTAGAATTGGTATTAGTCGTCCCGGCCACGATTACGTGGGCGGTGAAGACTTTTTCGGCGACGGGTCAAATCTGGTCAGAGAATTCAATCTGAATGACATTACTGCACTGGCGCCCGGCGCGCAGCCAACTCCTTCGAATGAAATTCCAAAGTCTCTAGTTAAGGCGCTAGACACATTCATGATCGGCGCCACTTTCAAACGCACCAAAGATCCGGAACAAAATTGCGCTTTCCTATGTCATGTTAGTACCCGCACAAGCGATCATAGGCACATCGTTGGGTTGCTTCGCAAGTATAAATCTGACCTCACGACCGCACTCAAAAGCAAGAATCCGAAGGTGGTTGCGAGGCTCAGAGAAGCCTATGACGATTTGGCTTCCAGTCACGACGATTTAAAGGACTCGTCCTTTGATAGTTTGATTGAAGCAATCGAGTTTTTCTCTCCAGGCATCACGGTAAAGCTGGTCAACGGCGAGACTGACGAGGACGTTGCGGTTAAGTCGCCGTACAACCTCTTTGTTGGCGGTAACAAGCTTGGCCGAGGCGTGACCATCAAGAATTTGCTAGTCAGCTATTATGGCAGAAATCCGCGCAATCCGCAGGCGGATACGGTTCTGCAGCATGCGCGAATGTACGGCTATCGCCGAAAGGACATTGGCTTGCTGCGGCTCTTTCTCCCCCCTCAGCTCCACGTCGTGTTTAAAGCTATCAACAAAATGGAACGAAGCCTCCGTGATCTCATCGCAAAAAACAGTAACGAGGAGTTTCGAGGCATTTACGTTGAAAGCGGACTCAGTCCTACAAGAAAGAACATCCTGGCACCGGGCTCTGTTGGGGTTTATTCCGGCGGAAGCAATTATAACCCAGCTCAGATATTGCGTGATGCAAGCGTCAAGATGATGACTGACAAAGTCGATAAGATGCTGGAGAAGATAAAAGACAAAGGCTTCGCCGAAATGTCGATTGAAGGTATCCAATCCATCATCAGCCTGATGAAACCGGACGATGCGCACTCTGAATATGTCTGGAATTCTGTCGCAATAAGCAATTCCATTGGACAGTTCGCAAAACTCCAGAAGCATAATAATGGATATGTGTATGTCGACCGAGGGCGAGATCTTGAGGCTAATCGGCGGGAAACCGCTGGCATTTTGGCGGGCGGTGAGTTTAGCAGCGTGCCGGGAGATAAAGTCGCTCTTTATTTGCTTCGCACAAATGAAAGGCGAGGGCGGTGGGCGGCCTGGTGGCCACAAGTGAGATTCCCCGACGGACGTTACGCATTTGCGTTCGCGATCTAGGCGCGTTGTGTTCGCCCATGCTTCGGAATAGACCATTGGAGAAACGTAGATGCGTCGCAGTCGGTCGGGACGACCCTCGGCAATTGACCTTTTCTCGGGCTGTGGCGGCCTCACGTTGGGGCTTGAGCAGGCGGACTTTGACGTCGTCGGCGCAGTCGAATTGGATCCCGCAGCTGTGCGCACCTACACGGCAAATCATCGCAAAGTTAAAGTCAAAAATACAGATATCCGAAAGCTCTCTGCGCGAGCGTTTCGTCGGGAATTAAAGATGCGTGTGGGAGAACTAGATCTTCTTGCTGGATGCCCGCCTTGCCAGGGCTTCTCTGTTCTCAGAACGCGGAATGGATCAAGAAGAAACAGAGACTACCGAAATGACTTAATTTATCAGATGCTGCGTTTTGCGAGAGAGTTTCGTCCGAAGGCGCTCATGATGGAAAACGTGCCCGGTCTTATGGGGCAGCGGCCGCTAGCGATCCTTAGTAAAGGGCTTGTTGCACTAGGGTATCAGGTTGTCTGTGCGATAAGGGACGCTGCCGATTATGGCGTTCCCCAGAGGAGGCGACGATTAATTTTGTTGGCAAGTCGAGGTTTTGAGCCGCGCTTTGCGAAGGAGCTGCATCGGGTTCGAACTGTTCGCAGCGCGATTGGCGCGATCGCGGAACCGGGACGAAGCCGAGACGCACTCCATAACTTGCCCGAAAAGAAAAGGGCGTCGAGGGTCGCTCAACTTATTCGGGACATTCCGAAGGATGGAGGAAGCAGGACAGATTTACCTCGCAGTAGGCAGCTGGGCTGTCATAAGCGCAGTAATGGATTCAGGGACATCTACGGTCGAATGGCGTGGAATAAGGTGGCTCCAACGATCACAAGTGGCTGCTTTAATCCGTCTAAAGGACGTTTTCTCCATCCCGAACAAGATCGCGCGATAACGATGCGGGAGGCGGCAATGTTGCAGAGTTTTCCGCGAAAATATAATTTCGATGTTTCATGCGGTAAGGAGGCAATCGCGCTAATGATCGGTAATGCACTCCCCCCGGAATTCATTCGACGTCACGCACTGGAGATTCGGAAGGGGCTTATCCAGGCGAGATTGGGGCACGGGAAATATGAACATGGCGGACATGTTTTCGCGCAAACAGCGATCCGAAATCATGTCCCGAGTGAGGGGCCACGGAAACGCGGCAACCGAGCTTAGACTAATTGAAATTTTCCGATCTGAGGGAGTTCATGGGTGGCGGCGTCACCGTCGTTTGTTTGGTAAGCCCGACTTTGTGTTTCCGAGAGCACGCGTTGCAGTATTTGTGGACGGCTGCTTCTGGCACGGCTGCCCAGTGCATGGTGAAATCCCGACCTCGAATACTGCGTTTTGGTCCAAGAAAATACGCGCGAATATGGGCAGAGATAAGCTTGTTCGTCGCCATCTAAAAAAATTAGGCTGGCGCGTTCTGAGGATTTGGCAGCACGACCTTCGAAGGCCTAACTACGTCGCGAGTCGCATAAGACGCGCTTTGGAAATGTGCAATTCGTGTTGAGTGCTGGCTTATGCCTAGTATTGCTCTCTGCAAGGATCGCCGAATCTAGTTCGACGCCTTAAGCATCCGCAGCAAGAAAGCAGGCGTCATCCCGTGCGCCAGACGAAGGCGGCGCTGACCACGAAATTCCATACCGCGCCGATCAGCGCGCCGCCAAGCCCGGCGATCCACCACCGATCGTCATAATGGTAGATTGAGGTGGCGATGCCGACATTGGAGATCGCGCCGACGGCGCAAATGACTTCGAAACGAGCCAGGCCGGTGACGAAGCGCCAGCCGGTGAGCCGCCGGTCGCTGTATGTGAAGTAATTGTTCAGGACGAAATTCCACGCAATAGCGGCGAGCGTGGCGAGAGCCTGCGCCGCGCCAAACGATGGTGTGACCGCCAGCAACGCGCGCAAGGCGCCCAGATTGACGGCGACGCCCGTAAGTCCAACCAGGCAGAACAGCACAAACCGTGCAGCCACGGCGTTGTCCGTGAGCTTTGCCGTGATCAGCGCTGCAAAGTCGAGCGCAATCTTGCTGTCGAGCTTGCTCTCGCCATAGTGGCGGATGCCAAACGTGGTGGCCAGTTCGACGGTGCGCAGGCGGTTGCGGCCAGTCGCCAGAATATCAAGCAGGATTTTGAACCCTTCTGACGAAAGTGTAGGCGCCAGCTCCTCCAGCGCCTCACGCCTGATCATGAAATAGCCGCTCATGGGATCGGTCAGCTCGATGCCGAGCAGGCGCCGCGCCAGCGTATTCGACCACCGGCTGATGCGGGCGCGCCGCGCCGACAAGCTGGCAGCTGAGCCGCCATCGAAATGGCGGCTCGCCACGACGAGATCAAAGCTGCCGCCGCGCAACTGCTCCAGCATCGGGGAGAGCAACGTCGCGTCGTGTTGCAGGTCGGCATCCATGACGGCAACGTAGCGGGCTTGACTCGCCAGCATGCCTTCCAGGCAGGCGCCGGCAAGCCCGCGCCGGCCGATACGGCGCAGACAGCGGACCCGGCTGTCGGTCTCGCCGAGCGAACGCGCCACGAATGCGCTGCCGTCGGGAGAATTATCGTCGACGAACAGCACTTCCCATTCGCAGCCCGTCAGCGCCCGCGAAAGCCGCTCGACGAGGATGGGAATATTCTGCCGTTCATTGTAGGTCGGCACGATAACGCTGAGTTCTGGCGGCGGCCGGCGCGCCGGATCTGGCGGACGTGCAACGGTCTCATGAGCAAACTTTGTCGAGGTCGCCTCCATTCGCGAAACAGTGCGCCACACTGGGCCCGCTTAATTCGCGCTCTTCCCGTAAGGCGGCGGCCACGCCTTTTTGAACACGTGGCCGTAAAAAATCCGCACCTTGATTTCGTCCATGCCGGACCGGCCAAACACAAAGGGCGGCAATTCCTCGATCGATTGGAAGTAAGGGGCCAGTCTCCGCGCGATCCCGTCCATGTCGCGGCTTCCGAGAATGAGGGCATCACGCCCAATCAGCGTTTCGGGGTTGTATCGGAAGGCATACTGCTTGCTTTCGCCATAGACCAGCATCGGCATTGCATCGTCGAGCGCCCGATCTATCTTGCCCATATCGATCCAACTTGGCGAAATGACAAACAGCCCCTTGATGTCGAGCAGGCCGCGTTGGCGCAGTTCGCCCCGCAGCGGCGTCCATTCGAGCGCTTCGAGCGTCGGATCGCCTTTGGCGAACACCGCCGGGAACAAGAGTCGCGCGTAACCGGTTGCGGCATCGCCGACGATCAAGACACTGATAATCGCCAATGTCACCGACGACCAGATGGCCCACGTTCGCGGCCGGCTTCGCACCAGCGCCTCACGCGCCAGGTGATCGCCGAGAACGGGAAACATCATCAGCCAGCCCGGCATTTGCCAATGCGGTAAGCCGCGAGCGCCCCACAACGGCACCAGCGTGAACAACACAATCGCCGGCATGCCAAGGCATATGCAAAACCAGGAACGGTCGCTGGCCCGGCCCTGCCGCAGGGCCCAATACGTGGCCACGATCATCGGCCCAAACACCCACGGAGCCATCCAAAGGATTTGACCACCGAGATTGGTGAAGAATTGCCCGAATTTGGGAAAGCCGCCGTAGGCGTCCGCGCGTCCGCCTTGGTAGAGAAACGACGCCCAGTGGTGCTCGGCGTTCCAGAAAAGCACCGGCGCGACCATGATCAGCGCGATCGCGGCACCGGCCCATGGCGCCGGATGCAGCAATGTCTTTCGCCGTCCCGGTGTGATGAGGAGGTAGAGCAGCAACCCGGCTACGAACAGCACAGCGTGGTATTTGGATAAACCGGCAAAACCAATCCAAAATCCGGCGCCAAGCC
Source organism: Xanthobacteraceae bacterium (assembly GCA_036511795.1). Classification (GTDB taxonomy): domain Bacteria; phylum Pseudomonadota; class Alphaproteobacteria; order Rhizobiales; family Xanthobacteraceae; genus BOG-931. The sequence goes on along the minus strand of DATCBO010000141.1, from coordinate 43,544 downwards.
AAGTGCGCCACGGCGATGGAGACGGCGACGGCGGCGCCGCGACGGGAAATAAGCCGCTGGCGAGCATACAGGCCGCGGCCGTGAGGCCCAGCATCAGCGGACCGTCCGGCAGGATCCAGCCTCCAGCAATGGTGAAGAACATCGAGAGATTGAGCGCCAGCACCGCCCATACGCCGGCAACCGCGCTAAACAAACGTCTCGTCAACAGATAAAGCGCCCAGCTCGTTGCAGCGAACAGCGCAATGAACGGCAGCCGCAATGCCCGACCGTCGCCGAGCAGTGGAATAAAGGCGTGGGTGATCCAGTAATGCAGCGGGGGATGGTCGAAATATGAAAGCTCAAGATCGTGGGAAACGCCGATGCCGTAGGATTCGTCGACACCAAGTCCGAGAGTGGCCGCCACAATGAGCCGATAAATCGAAAAGACCACAATCAGTCCGATCGCCACCCGCGCCGGTGAGCGTGAAATGGATTGCCATATCCTGCCTTCGGACAACGAAACGGATATCATAAGTCAGTATCTGGCTGGCCGGTTCTGGGAGGGAACCGGACATCGTGTGTGGACATCTTCACTCACAACCCCCCGACATCGCTGCCATATTGACGAGCCATTTTCGGTGGTGGATAGCGAATGTCAAATCCGCTCCACGAGGCTTGCTCCTGCGGGTTGGTGAGTTGAGGGCAGGGAAAACATGGCCGCAGCCGAACACTATGCCGCGCGGGTCGATGCAGTTCTGGCGCAGCGCACGCGGCTGCGCGGCGCGGAGCCACTGGGCGACCCCTTCGGCGGCCTCGAGCCCGAACATCCGCTGCTTAGGGCCGATCCGCGCCGGCCGCTCGACGCCAACCTCCAGGCGCTGGCCGATCTGATCGAGCCGTCGGACACGATCGTCGATGCCGGCGGCGGGGCAGGGCGCATGTCGCTGCCGCTGGCGTTGCGCTGCCGCTCTGTCACCAATGTCGATCCTTCGGCCCAGATGGGCGCAGCCTTCCTCGCTAACGCCAAGGCCGCCGGCATTGCCAATGTGAACCTCATTCGCGGTGGCTGGCTTACGGCAGAGCCGCCGCAAGGCACGATCACGCTGGTCAATCACGTCACCTATTTCGTGCGTAACATCGTGCCCTTCGTCGAGAAGCTCGAGCGCGCCGGCTCGCGCCGTGTCATCCTCACCGTCAACGCGCCGCCGCCACCCTCCTGGAACCGGGTGCTCTTCAAGCTCGTCTACGGCGAGGCGGAGGAAGTGGTGCCGGGCCATGCCGAGCTGATGGACGTGCTGTGGGAGATGGGCCGGCTGCCCGATCTCACGATGCTGTCGCCGCCGAACGTGCGGTACCTTGCGCCGCTGCCGAGCCGGGCCGCCGCGATCGGCTATGCCGCGCAGCGCCTTGCCAACGAGCAATGGGCCCATTGGCCGGTTGCCGCCGCATTGGAGGCGCGCATCCGTTTCGCGGTGGAGCAGCATTTCGACGAGCTTTTCGCACAAGGCGCCGATGGCTTTGCTCCGCGCTGGATAAACCTCGGCCGCGAGGTTCTCATCACCTGGCAGCCGGGTCATTAGGGCGAAGCGGATCGGTACGAAATCAAGAATTATCGCTGGTCGAAAACTGAAGCGTTTCGCTACATCGCCCCGTCTATGCCCGCCGGCGATTGGTTGGGTTTTCAATCGGCGACTGTAGTTTCGACGCCAGGCGTGCGACGCTGCCGTCGGCCTGACGTTTTTTGACGCTCCGCAGCGTCGCGGGTGCAGCCGCCAAACGGATCAAATCGCCGCTGGAGATTTTCGCCGATCCATTAAGAGGCTTGTTGGCCAGACGCCAGCGTCTTGGATACCGATGCGGATTGACCTCTTCGAACGAAGGCAATACGCGCTTGACCGTATTGCGATAGCGTTCAGCGGTGCGGCGCGAAAGTGGCTTATCGGAATAGTTAAATCTGATGTCACGCAGTGAAACTCCACGCGCGGAATCCAGCATGTCGAATATGATTCGCAGAGCGATTTCGATTTTCTGGTAGTTGCGCATGGGATCAGCGAAAAACCCTCGGCATCGCGCTTGAAGCCCGCCGTTGCCGGTCGTACCGGACGCGCTCAATTTTCACCGCATTTCCTTTCCAAATATTCGAATGCATCAGTCCCATCAACAAGTGTGAACGTCCCGCGGCCGAACGAAGCCTTCGCAATTACAGTCTGCGGATTGATCATGATTTTATGATCCGTGCCCCATGCACCGGGAAACAGTTCCGAGAACCATACGCATGGCGCATTTTCGATGCGCGTCGAATCGTCCTTGGCGGACGCAGAGGACCGATCGTGGCTGCCGACGGCAGGCGCCAGAAACAGACCGGCCAGAATCGCTACACCGCGGAGAGCGTTGCGCACCGAATCCTCTCAGGCGGTCAGACGGCTCAACTGTGTCGACCCTATCAAGGCCCGTAGAGCGGACCTGTGCTGCGTGTCACAGCGGAGTGCCTTCGGTTGGTGCAAAAGCACTCGGCCAACCATAGTGTTTGCCAATCGCGCAGACTTGGCCAACAGAGAAATCCGGCTTGGACGACAGGGAAATCGGCTTGTCTTTTTCGGAAGCCCGTCGGCGTCGGAGTTGGATCGGATGGAATCTCTCAAGCGAGCGCGGTCGCGAGAATTCAGGAAACAACGAAGGCCAAATTAACCTATAAAAGCTCTATCGAGATGGTCTACGATCTCACATAGGATGGATCGCAGTCATGGAAAAGGGCGCTGCGGATTTTGGACGCCAATTATCGACGGATTTTGTGTCCGCGCGCGAGCGTCTGCCTTATTTCCGCGAAGTATTTGGTCGGTCGATCGTGCGGCTCGATCTCGGGCCATACGACGATCGTCCGTTACGATGGGAAGCCACGCTGTACGAGTTTGACGGCCTTGGCGTGATTTCGGGCAGGACAAACGGCCATATTTGTCGGCGTACCCAGCCGTTGCTCAACGATGGTAAGGACGATTATTTTTTTGCGACCAATTTGTCGGGCTTCAGCGTGCCGTCTCAGGTAGGCCGAAAATTCCAGATGGAAACGGGGGCTGCGGTACTGCTGTCAAGTTCTGACGTCGGCGCCAAGGATTTCCCCGTGCCGGCAGAGTTTCTGACTTTGCGCATCCCGCGCCGATGGCTCAACGGGATAACGGCCAACCCGGAGGACGTGCTCGCGCGGGTGATACCAGCCGGCACAGAGGCGCTGCGCCTGCTTGTCGATTATGTTCAGCTGGCTCTAAAAAACCGGCAGCTGGCATCGCCAGAATTGCGTGGGCTCTTTACGGCTCATATCCACGATCTCGTTGCCCTTGCCGTCGGAGCGACTCGGGATGCCGCAAACGTCGCTTTCGGCCGCGGTATGCGCGCGGCTCGCCTGCAAGCCGCTAAGGCCTTCATCATAAGAAATATTCGCCGCGCCGATTTGTCGGCAAAAACCGTCGCAGTGCGTCTCGGCGTTACGCCCCGCTACGTGAACATGTTGTTTTAAACCGAAGACCTTTCGTTCAACAAATTTGTCGTCGAGCGACGTCTGATGCGCGCTCATGAGATGTTATTGGATTTACAGTGCTCCGATAGAGCAATCGCCGTGATCGCGTTCACAGTTGGCTTCAGTGACCTGTCGCATTTCAATCGCGCTTTTCGCCGCCGTTTCGGCATGACGCCATCCGAAGCGCGGCATGCCGGTCGGGATGCAGGGAGCGCATGATTTTGTTCTGCTCCTGGCCTGTGTAACAGGCGTGGTGGCCTACTCAACAAGACCTTCGCGCCATTTACCGCTTCGGGTACGCCGTGAAAATGTAATCCTGCGCCGCTACCGTCGTATGACATGCGTAGCCGCATGCGGCGCCGGTCCGATTTTGCGGGGGCCGGGGGTCTGCCGTCAGCGTGTCAGTGGCAGGATCGTTGAGGAAAGCGGCGTAGGCCCAGCCATGTGTATCCGGAAATCGCTTGCTGTCTTTTTCGATGAACGACAGCGTCTTCAGCGTGTCGGGCACATTCACGAAATAGGGGGACTGCGCATTCTTCTTAAAGAGCCATTCGATTTTCACGATCTTGGAGCCCTCGGGAAATAGCTGGTGATTGCCCGGCACGCCTTGGCGGTAGGCGTTGATCATCACGGGATTCGCCGCAATGACCTTCACGCTCGTCGCGGTCTGACTGACCGCGACATACTGCCAGTCCTCGTAGCCTTCGAACTCCGAAAACGCGAGCCCGTCCGGTACTTTCAGCGTGGACCTGTCTTGCGCCGCAACAGCGACGCCGCCCACTATGGCCAACGATACGACAGCGAACGTTACTGCGGTGCCGACAATTACCACGGATGTGGTTCTCTTCATGACTTGCTCCTTTGGAACTATCTTCAGCTCAAATTCAGTTCGCTTATTTGTGTGGCGGACCCACGTATGGAAACTCGCTGAGTAGATCGCTGTGAGCTCCCACGCCGTCCGTCGTCACTTTTCCGTTGGTGAGGATAGAGAGGAAGTGATCGAGGGCGTCGTCGGTCAGCGTCCGACCATTGCTCGGATATGATGCCGGCCGCGTGTGGTCATAGCGCATGATGTCTGGCAGCAGTGTCTTTGCGATCTGCCGCGCTTCCTGCGGCGTGTAACCGCCAGTGTGCTCCAACGAGTGGGCGAAGACGGCGATGAAACGTGCATCGTCCGCCGGGTCCGCGGCGAGGTAGGCGTCTCTCTCGTCGCCGACAAGAAAAACACCTTGTGACGGCAGCGCGCCACGGTCAGCTTGAACCCAGCTGCCGCCCGTACCGTCGAGGGTCCGCATCCAAAGTCCAACTTCTTTGGGCCCGAGCGCCGCGTTTGGAACCTCCAGGACGATGCTGCATACGTTTTTCTCGGTGAAGAAATCCTTTCCGGTGAAGTGGAGGTTATCCACGGCGCCCAGCGGATCGAAGAAGAAGGGATCGCTGCGCCAACCTGCGAAGAAGCGATAGTCGCCGGCGTCCGTAACCCGCGGCTCCCGATCCAGCGAGACCGGCGCACCCGCGACGATAACTTGGCCGTCATCGCCGATTTCGGCGGCTTGCGCACCTTCGACGTGGCGCAGCGTTGCGGTCTGCGTTCCATTCGTGAACGGCGAGAAGCGTATCCGGTACGCAACATCGGCGACGGCATCGCCATTTGTGTCGATCTTGATCTCGTACAGCGCTCGCGGCGCAAAAGGTACCGGCGTGGTCGGCGTCTGGGGATCAAAGGTGGAGGACGGATGTACGTCGATGATGAGGATCGACTTACGATCGCTGCCCGGCTTAGGGAAGGCATACAGATCGGTCAGGTTGAGCCGGGCGTCGCCGTGGGGAAAGCCGAAGTTGGGTCCGGCATAGTGGTGTGACACGGATGCATTCTCCTATCCACGGCGCGTTTCGGCGCACGCTACGGCGCCCGGAATTTAATCGAGGCGTGAGTGCCGTCACAGATTTCTCGCTCGCGTGTCGCGACGCGCTTGGCGGGGCGCTCTTATAGCTCGCCGCGCGCGCGCTTGGTCGCAACAGCTTTGGCGGCGGCCTCTCTGCGGTGGCGTTGCGGATGAACGCCGAGATCGTGCCACGACGTGCCCGAAAGATCGACGTCATAAAATTTCGCGGCCCTCTCGATGTTGGCGAAGGCCAGAGCGCGATCGGCATCGGAAACACCGATGACCTGATCGAACCGCGCGACAGCATTGCGAACGTGCCGCGCATCGGTAAGCGGCTCTTTACGTTGCGTCGGAAAGGCATAAACGCTGTCCGGCAGGTCGCTCTGCGCCGTCAGCACGCCATGTTTCTCGTGAGGTTGCCAGGTCGTTTGCATCGGATTTCCCTTTCTTTTCTTGCCGTCGAACTCGTCATCCCCGACCGGTCGTCCGCTCAAGCGTTTTTTAAAAATTGTCATCAAAATCTGCGCGAGGTGGCATTTTAATCTCAATATCCGGCGCTAATACAGCGCAATCCGAAGCAGCCATATGCGATTGTCCAATTTTCCCGTGCTGATCGCTTTTGGGAAATGTGCGCAATCGATGCAATATTCGCACGATCGGCATGGTCAAAGCGATGTGCTTGGCATTTACTCCCAAACACGTAAGATTCACGCGAAAACAGGCAAGAACGGAAAAGATTGGAAGAAAAAAAGTGTAGAGCATACCGATCGGAATTGGGTTCGCAAGCCATGCAACGGCGGGCCAGTTACTGGTTGATCATGTGGCAGGCTGATTTTGTCGCTCAATACTCCGCGCGATACCTCGAAGGCCGCCGAAACGAGAGGCGTCCAGCTGACCTGATCGGCGACGTCATTCATAATCATGCAGGATGCGACGGAAGCGGTCGCAGAAGAGTCCAGCAAGATCTCCTAGGCTGGTGCGCCGGGAGTCAGGACCTGTCTTGCGTAAGCGATGATCTCCGCTTCCGTCATCGCGGACGTGTTGACATCGACCTGCCGAACGATCCTTGCGTAGACGCCGGGATGCACCTTCTTTAATCGCTCGGTCAGAAACTGCGATGCGTTGCTCATGCCCGCGCCGTGGTAAAGCAGCACGATCCGGTCGGCATCGCGCAAAGCCTCGGCGATCCTGTCGTAGAATGTCAGATCTTCGGGCGCTCGTTGTCCACGCTCGCGCAACTGGTCGCCGTGGTGCAGGTGATGCAGGAAATGATACGGGTCGTAGGGCTTGACGGTTTCGGCAGGCTGATCCGACGTGAGATTGACCCGGTATAGCTTTGCGCTGTGGTGGTCGACCAGCGCCACAACATCGACGGAATTCGATACGGCCGCCGGGGGCGTGCCGTAGGGATTTTGGGGAGAAATCCCGGCCGATACCAAACAACGGCGCAGCTCGGAGATTTCGTGCGCGTCAAGCTGCTTGTTGTGCGGCTTGTGGAACACAATGTGCTTGCCGTTTATTGTCAGGGAATATTTTCCGTCGCCCTTTTCCTCCGCGGACCCGAGATGCGTCAGCAGATCAAGTGCATCCATCCAGCTGAGATTATGCGCCGCCGGATGATGAAAAATGGCGTCCAGTGTGCGACGATCGGCAGCCGCCAGATGCGAACCTTCGCGATGCAGCTGCTTGCTTTGATCTGTCATTACTATCTCGCTTACCGTCTCGGCTGCGTCTCGGGTTGATCGGCAGGGGCCTCACGGCCCCGGAACGCGCGGATCAAACGGCCACAATAGACGTAATAAAATCTAATTTGAGGCGGCGACCGCTTTTCGAGCGCGGGCGCCGGCTCTTGACGATCATAGCGACGCACACCGCGTCTCACGCCGCCGCCGCAAGTCCATGCACATTAACCTGCGCGGGAGTCGAAGTTCCCAGGATCTCCCTGGCGCGGTTCACTTCATCGGCCGACCCATGCACTGTGACCAGAAACTTGTCCGCCTTCAAGGCCGTCTCGTATTGGATCACGCTGTCCTTCGGTATGCCACTACTGAAAAGTGCGGCGGTCAGGGCGCTGAGCCCGCCGACAGCGACGCCGCCTTCAATCGCTGAAACCACCATCGTGGCAAGGTATCCAAGCACGATGACGGGGCCGACGGCCGGGACGGTTACGAACACCGCACCGAACAGCCAGCCCCACAGGGCGCCCCAAAACGCGCCGCGCTTGCCCCAAAATTTGACCCGGTCGCCCATATTATAGAAACCCACAACATTTTCATCGGTCTGATACCCTTTGCCGACGATGCTGAGGTGTTTCATGTCGATTTTGCCGTCGGCCAGTTTCTTGATCGCAGCTTCTGCTCCTTGATGATCGGGAAAGATAGCAATCACGGCGTTGACGTCTGTCATTTGGGGATTCCCTTCGGGCAAACCTGCTTATTGTCCGGTTGCCATTCCACGTCGATTTCTGACGCGACGCCGCCCTTAACTGAATAATCCGGGATTTGCGCCGGTCATTGCTTTTTGAAAAAGAGCGCAATCAGCGAAATATTGCACGATCGATCCGAATATTGCTCAATTCAGCGGCTTCGGCGCCGTGCTCTCGGAAATGAAGACGCTCTCCACTACGCGCCTCGCTCGCACCGTTCCATGGTGTGTAGCGGATCCGATGACGACGATTTGGTCGCCGTAGCGATGGCGCAAGTGATTCGAATACCGTGGGGCGCGCTAGCCGCCCAGGCTATCCGGCTCCAGCATAGCGCGGGCCTGCCGTGTCCCGGATGTGCGCGGGTGCTTGCCGTGCAGCAGGCTCGCCAACTGCGGCCGCATCCGCCGATGCTGCGAGTTCAAGGTCTCGTTGAAGAGACGGCATTGAACGTCGCGCGGCAGATACCCCCAAATCCGCAGGACCGTCTCGCCCAACGCGTGCGACAGGTGGTCCGAGGTCTCTTGGGAAAGCGCTAGCGAGGTCTCTAGGGAGATTTCCTGGTAGATCAGGTCCATAGCGGGCTCCTCACGTGTGATGGCGTTAGAGGCAGCACCCTGTAAGCACAGTAATTCTCTTAAAAGGCAGAAGTGACCGAAATCGTTCCAGAACGAAAGGACTTATCGTCGAATCGTCGTTGTTATTTCGAAGTCCCGATTTTATCGCGTGTCGCTACGCAAAACCGCATGCACTTTGCCGAGGCGGACGCAGGTTGAGCCCTTTTCTTGGCTTTTTGTTGGCGCGGGAACGGGAAATGGTTGCGCTCGCGCGTCACCGATTCAGCAGACGGGGGCCGGCGACACTGTTCCGGTCAGGGTCAAATCCGCCCGGGGAACTTGATGATGAAGTTGTTGCGGTTCGGCATCTTCACCTTGGGCAAGGTCTGCGCGTTCATGGGCTCGTCTTGCGGAATGATGTTGTTGCCGGCGAGCAGATAGGCGCATAGCGCGTAGACTTCGTCGTCGGACAGCGTGTGCGGGGTCGGCCACGGCATGGCGCGGCGGATGTAGTCGAACAAGGTCGACGCCTGGCCCCAGAAATTAGCGACCGTCTTGTTGGCGTTGATGCCGCCTTCGACCAGTGAAGGATTGCCAATCAGCTCGTTGGATTTGCCGCCTCGCGCGTCCTTGCCGTGACACAGCGAGCAGCCCTTGTCGTCGAACAGCTTGGCGCCCTGCGCCGCGGTGCCGCTGCCGGGCGGCAGGCCGGTGCCGTCGGGCAGGATGGTGATGTCCCAAGCTTTGAAGTCGCTCTCGGTGACCGCCTTGCCGAGATTTGGGGAGTTGGCGGCGAGCGCAGCGGAGGACGCGAGGGTGAGCGCGAAGAGAGCAAAGCCGAGGGGCCTAAGCGTAGACATGTTTGATCTCCCCCTTGGCGTCGATGCCCCATAAGGTGAGGCTGTTGTAGTGCTGATTGGCGAAGGCGTAGGGGCTCTTCACCGGCTTTTTGGTTTCGCCGCGCAGCTTGACGAAATCGGCGCGCAGCGGCTGCACCGCGCCGGAATCGTCCCAGGCGCGGCTGGTGATGGTGACCGGCTGGCCGTCCCAGCGCCACGGCATGCGAAAGCGCGTGAACGCCTTCGGCGTCGCCGGGCCTTCGACCGCAGCCTCGCCCCAGCTCTTGCCGCCGTCGGCGGAGACCAGAACCTTGGTGATGGTGCCGGTGCCCGAATAGGCGATGCCGGAGATTTCGTAATAGCCCGGCGCCCTCAGACTCATGCCGAACGACGGCTTGGTGATGAAGGATTTCACCTCGTTGACGAAGTAGAAGCGGTAAGCCTTGCCGTCGGGCAACAGCGGCGAGTAGTTGCGCGTCTCGTAGAAGGTCATGGCCGGCTGGTCGATGATGTAAAGCCGGCGCAGGAACTTGATGTTCATGTTGCCTTCGAAGCCGGGCAGCAGCAGCCGCATCGGGTAGCCGTTGCCGGGCATCAGCCGCTCGCCGTTCTGATAGAAGGCGATCAGCGCATCTTCGTAGCCCTTCTTCAAAGGCACACTGCGAGCGACCAGAAGATCGTCGGCGCCTTCCGCCATGATCCATACCGCCTTCGGGTCGACGCCGGCTTCGTCGAGGATGACCGATAGCGGCACGCCGGTCCATTCGGCGCAGGACGCGAGCCCGTGCAATTGCTGCACCGTGGCCTGCAGCGGCACATTCGAGAACATGGCGGCGCTGTTGCCGCCGCATTCGACGAAATGCTTGCGGGTGACCATCGGGTAGCGCAGCAGATCCTCGACGGTGAATTCAAGTGTGCGTTTCACCATGCCGTGGACGACAAGGCGGTGCTGCGCCGGGTCGATGTCGGGAATGCCCGAATGCAGGATGGTGAAATGCAGCGGGTTCGGCGTGATGGTGCCGTCGAGCATCTGCAGCGGCGCACGGGCGTGTTGGGTGCGCGGCTCGCCCTTCGGGTTGGACAGAATGCGCACCACGTTCTTTTCGAAACGCGACGGCGTCTGCAGCACCGGCGTGACGATCCCGGGCAAGTTGCTCCATGGTGGATTGGTGAGCGGCTCGGCGGCGGCGCGGGTCGGCGCGGCGCCGGCTGTCATCGCGCCGGCGAGCGCGATGCCGCCGCCTAACAGTGCGCGTCGATGCAACAGCCCATTGCCGGCGACTTCTTCCAGCGGCGCGCGGCCGCTGTCCAGGCGTTTCCTCATTGGTTCACTCCGGGCCTGGCGGCATCCCTAGACGCCGTCGCCATGTTCTATCCGTTGGAGCGGGTGGGACTTCTCCCGCGCGCATGTTGCGTCATTCGGGAGAGGTTGTGAAGTGGGAAGTGTAGGTCCGCTCGGTGTTCTCCGTCATCCTGAGATGGCCGCGAGGCGGCCCTCGAAGGGTGACGGATATGAGTCATCGCTGCGGACGGGAAACCTACGCCTTCAACCGTGGCAGCAGCGCGAGCGCGTTGGTGCGGTCGATCGCGGCGCGGTCGGCATCCGACAGGCCGTCTTCGCCCAGGTGCTTGACGCCGGCGGCGACCTTGACGAACGGGTAGTCGGTGCCGAACAGGATTTGGGAGAGCGGCGCCATCAGGCGCAGCGCCGCCATCGACGGCGCGGTGTCGGCACTCGCGGTGTCGTAATAGAGCTTGCGCAACTCAGCGAGCACGCCGTCCGGCATGAATTTTTTTGCGTTCGGCTGGTGGGCGAGTGTCTCGGCCATGCGGCCCGCCATCATCGGCGTGGCGCCGCCGCCATGCGAAAAGATCCAGCGGATGTCGGGATTGTTGTGCACTGTGCCGTTGACCAGAAGGCTCGCGATCGTGCGCGTGGTCTCGAACGGATATTCAATCGCCTGCGGCGGCAGGCCGGGCTGCACGGCACTGCAGCACGCCGATGTGGTCGGATGAGTATAGACGATGGCTTTGCGGCGATTGAGTTCGGCGAAGACCGGCGCGAAGGCGGGATCGCCTAAATATTTGCCGTCATAGGAAGACAGCAGCCCGATGCCATCGGCATGCAGCGTGTCGAGGGCGTATTCGATTTCCTTCAGGCTGCCGTCGGTGTCGGGCAGGGGGATCACCGCGAACAGCCCGTAGCGGCCCTTGTAGGTGCGGATCTGCTCGGCCGCGTAGTCGTTCCACATCCGCGACAGCCGGCGGCCGGCTGGGACGTCGCCGAACCACGGGCCCGGCGTCGACACCGAGACGATCGCGGTTTCGATGCCGTTCTGGTCCATGGCTTCGAGCGACAGCTCGGGCTTCCACGACAGCAGGCGGTCTGCCGACACGCTGCCGTGCTTGAAGCTGATGCGCTCGTGCTCTTCCTTCATGTATTCCGGCGGCAGGAAGTGATGATGCACGTCGATGCGCGTACCGGGCTTTTTGATCGCGGGTGCTTGTGACTGTGCGCGTATCGCGGGCGCGGCGAGGCTTGTTGCCGCCGCGGCAAGGCCGCCTAAGAGGAATCCCCGCCGCCCGATGCAGCAGGTGCAGCCTGAGAAGAGTGCCACGTGTTTCCTCCCCCGCGCGCTGTCTTCGTAGTCACCGGGCTGAGCGCACCCCGTTCAGTCGCTATGCGACAATACATTCTCAAAGGACCGCTTTCCGGGCAACCTGTAAATCGAGAAGTCGCTGTCGAAGCTGGCAATTCGCCGCAGGTTCAGGCGCTCGGCCAAGGCTACAAGTGAGACGTCGGCGAATGCGGCTGGTAAATCGCGGTATTGATCGAGCAGAGTAATAATCCGTGGCAGGTCCGCTGCAGTACTTGGATCGATGTCGAGCGCTTGTTGGGCCCACCATAAAAGGTCGCGCTGAGCTTCGACGGAGAAGCGCAGTACAAAATCCGCCTCGGTAAGTGCCGGAAGATTGCTGAGGAGACGAGCCTTGTTGTCGCGCACAAACTCGACCGCGCGACGATGATACCGGTCATCGCGGTCAAACAGGGCGATTAACGGTCCGGCGTCGACGATGATGCTTGGTTTGGAGGATATCGTCGAGGACGGCCCTGCGATTGGTGCTGAGATCATCCCGGCCGCTCCCGTGCTTCCCGAACAGGTGTTTGCCGATCTCGTACGCGGAGACCTCGGTGGCTCGCTCTCGTCGCAGCTTCTCGGCGATCGCTTCGCGGACGAATTCGGAGAGCGCTGCACGGCTTCGATCAAGACGCGCTCGCAATTCGGCCTCGACCTTCACCGGCAGTCGGATGGTTATTGTCACCGAGCCAACCTTTGTATTACATTATGTAATACATAAGCGACAATGGGCGTTCGTGCAAGGCGGCAGCTTCCGCTCATCGCCATGTACCATCCGTGTACCATCCGTGACTATGGATTCCGGGTTCGCGCCTTGCGGCGCGCCCCGGATTGATGGGGCCTAATTCCCCGCGCGGGTCATCGCCTGGGTCATGACCGCGGTGTAGCCCGGCTCGACGCGCACATCGACGACGGCGACCCCGCCGGCATCGACCTCGGCGATCGCCTTTTGCAGCGCCGGGCCCAGATCGGCGGGCGAGGTGATCGGACCGAAGCCGACGGCGCCTTGGGCGCGGCCCATGGCAGCGAGATCGACTTCCGGCTCGGACATGCGCTGGCCGATCCATTTGTTTTCGACTGGGCGGTTGCGCGCACGCGCCATCCGCTCCTGATGCAGCTCGTCGTTATAGAACGAGCGGTTGTTGGCGAGCACGAAGAGGAGCGGGATCTTGTAATGCACCGCGGTCCACACCGCGGTTACGCCCATCAGAAAGTCGCCGTCACCACAGATTGCGATCGGCAGCCGGCCCGAGCCTTTGAGCGCCAGCGCCGCGCCGACCGAAATTCCCGGGCCGCCGCCGACGCCGCCGCCGCCATCGGAGCCGAGATAGTCGAGCGGGTGCTTGAACGCCACCCAGTTTTCATCCCACGACAGCGGCAGATGCGTGTAGGTCACCGGCCGGTCGCCGACGAGCTTTTTCAGTTCGCGCGCGATGACCTCGTTGGTGAAGCCGGTCGGCTCCTTCTGGGCGACCTTGCGCGCGCTCGGAACCGCGTGCGGCTTTGCGCTCTTGCCGACTTCTTTCACGAGCTCGGGCACCACCAGGTCCGGATCGGCCGAAAGCAGAATATCGACGGTAGGCAGCGCCTGGTGGTCCATGCTCCAGCCGTTGTGGATGCGGTGGTCGAGCGAAACCTGGATCACCTTCACGGACGGCGATGGACCCCAGTGGCGCAACGCACCGGCGAGATCGACCCAGTCGAGGCTGAGCACGACGTCGACGTCCTTTAGACCCTCGACGGTCTCCGGCGTCGGCGCGCGCGGCGAACCGGCGAACAGCGGATGGTCGGTCGGGAAGGTGGCGCCGATTTTCAGATCGGTCAGGACGCGGGCACCGAGCGCTTCGGCGAGCGCGACGCGGGCGTTCCAGGCGTCTTCGCTGCGCGAGGCGCGGCCGGCGAGAATGAGCACCTGCTTGGCGCCCTTGAGCATCGCGGCCGCCTGCTTGATGAGCTCGGCCGGCGCCGCGGTCGAGACCTGCGGCATGTAGCGCGCCGGATCGATCGTCGGTAGCTGATCGGAGACTTTCATCTCCTGCAGTTCGGCGTCGAAATTGATGTAGACCGGGCCCTGCGGCACGGTGTTGGCGATCCAGGTGCCGCGCATGATCGCTTCGCGGGCGGCGGCGGGCGAGGCCGGCTGGTCGTCCCACTTGGTGTATTCGCGCACCAGCGCGCCCTGATCGCGCGCGGTGTGAATCCAGTCGATCCAGGGGCGCCGCTTCGCGGCATCAACCGGCCCGGTGGCGCCGAGCACCACCACAGGCATGCGATCGCACCAGGCGTTGAACAGCGCCATCGAGGCGTGCATCAGCCCGACATTGGAATGCACCGCAGTGACCATCGCCTTGCCGGTGACTTTGGCGTAACCCTGGGCGATGGCGACCGCCGCCTCTTCATGCAGGCACAGCAGCATCTGCGGCTTGGAATTGCCGAGATAGTTGACGATCGAGTCATGCAGGCCGCGATAGCTCGCGCCGGGCGTGAGCGCGATATAGGGCACATCAAGCGAGCGCAGCGCGTCGGCGATCACGTCGGAGCCGAAGCCGGGCGCATTGGCGCCGGTTGGCGTGGGGCGCTCGATCTTGGAGACTGCCGGATCGGCAGCGCGAGCGGTCGCGGATTGGGGAGGCGTCATACAGGCATTTCCTCTTGTCGGTTGGCGGTGGTCGTTGAGGTTGGATGGCGTTTGCGGGCCGCATCCAATCGGATCATGCGCCGTTGCGCAACCGGGCGAGAAGTCCCACGCCCGCATAGCCATCGGCCGGGTCCATGCCGATTTCGCGCTGGTAAGCTTGGACGGCAAGCATGGTCTGGGTGCCGACGCGGCCGTCAGCGCCGCCGGTGTCGTAGCCGCGTGCGGTGAGGCGGCGCTGGATTTCCTCGACATCGGCCAAAGTTGGCGCGGGCTCGCCGCCGGGGAATTGCTGCACGAATGGTTCGCCGCCCATGCAGCGATCGCCCAGATGACAAAGCGCGAGGGCGTAGCTCGTCGATGGATTGTAGCTCTTCACCGCGAAGAAATTGGCGCCGAGCAGAAACGCCGGGCCGCCGGGTTGCGGCAGCCACGGCCGGGCCGTGTCGTTCGGCCGCGGAAACGGCGCGCCGTCGGCGCGCGTGACGCCGGCCGCCTGCCACGCGGCATAGCTACGCGCGCCGCCGCGGGCAAGCTTTTGCGGGATGCGCACTTCATGGCCCCAATGCTCACCGCGCCGGTAATGGCCGCGCTCGACGAAGAAGCGTGCCGTGGTGGCGAGTGCGTCGTTCGGCCGTCCGTAAGGCGAGATTTTTCCGTCATGATCGTAGTCGACGCCGAGATGGAGCCAGACTTCGGGCATCCATTGGGTATGACCCATGGCGCCGGCCCAGGAGCCGGTCATCGCCTCCGGCGAACTCCAGCCGCGTTGCACGATGCTGAGCGCATTGATCAGTTCGCTCTCCCAGTAGGCGCGGCGCCGCGGCTCGGCCCAGGACAAAGCCGCCAGCGAGGGAATGACGGGCTTCATGTGATTCTTCTCAACCAGCGGGTCGCCGAACGTCGACTCGACGCCCCAGACGCCGAGCATGGTTGCAGGCGAAACGCCGTAATCTTTCTCGATGCGCGCGAGCAGCGGCGCGTATTCCGTGGCGGCCTTGCGGCCGGTGATGATGCGCCAGTCGGAAACGCGGCGATTGAGATATTGCCAGAGCTGTTCGTGAAATTCGGGCTGGTCGCGGATCTCCTTGAGCCCGGTCATGTCAGGCTTCATTCCGCTCATGACTTGCGTGTAGGTCGCCTCCGTAATGCCGTGCGCTTGCGCCTTGGCGCGGAATGCGGCGACCCAGCGATCGAAGGTGATTTCTTTGGTCGGCTTGGCGTGCGCCGCGGCGTGCTTGGCGCGAGCGGTTGCCGGAGCGACGTGCGGCAAAATCAAACCGGCGGCGCTGCCGGCGAGCGCTTTAACGACGCTTCGTCTATCGATGCCCGCCCGTGCCAAGTGTTGTTTCAGTCTGGTTGTTTCAGTCTGGTTGTTTTAGTCCGGTTGTTTCAGTCCGTCGCCGCGCCGTTCCTCTGCCCCTTAGTCCTTCGCCCGCTCGACGTAGCTGCCATCGGCGGTCTGCACCACGATCTTGGTGCCGATCGAGACAAACGGCGGCACCAAGGTGCGCACGCCGTTCGATAGTACCGCCGGCTTGTAGGATGACGATGCGGTCTGGCCCTTCATCGTCGGTTCGGTCTCCACCACTTCGAGCACCGCCTTGGGCGGCAGCTCGATGGCGACCGGCGTGCTCTCGTGCATGCTGATAGTGACTTCCATTTCCGGCTGCAGATATGCCGCCTGATCGCCGATGATATCGTCCGGCAGCGTCACCTGGTCGTAGCTCTCCATATTCATGAAATGAAAGCCGTCGCCGTCCTGGTACATGTACTGGTGTTTTCTGTCCTCGACGAAGGCGCGCTCGACCTGGTCGGTGGTCTTAAAACGCAGCGCCACCTTCACCCCGTCGGCAATGCGGCGCACATCCATTTGCGTGACCGGCGTGCCCTTGCCGGGGTGGATGTTTTCGGTGGAGACGATGACCCCGAGCCTGCCGTCGATATCGACGATATTGCCCTTGCGCAGCGAGCTAGCGATGACTTTCACGGGACGAAATCCTTACGTAATGGCGCCTAGATTGCGCGCAACATACCGATCCTGGGGCTAATCGCCAGTTATTTCGCAAACTACGGCCGACAAGGTTATGACGGATAAAGTGCCCGATTCTTCGCCGTTTTGGACCCCGCACGTCCATGCCGACCGGCGGCCGGCGCTGCTGGCGCGGGCCCGGGTGACGGCTGCGCTGCGGGGTTGGTTTGGCCGCAATGATTTTGTCGAGGTCGAGACCGGGGTGCTCGCGGTTTCTCCCGGCAACGAAACCCATCTGCACGCTTTCGCCACCTCGCTTGCGGCGCCCGAGGGAGCCGCGGCGCCGCTTTATCTGCGGACCTCGCCGGAATTCGCCTGCAAGAAGCTTCTCGCTGCCGGCGAGCGCCGCATCGTCGAATTCGCCAAGGTCTTTCGCAATCGCGAGCGCGGCGCGCTGCACGCACCTGAATTCACCATGGTCGAATGGTATCGCGCTGGCGAGCCGTACACGGCGCTGATGACTGACTGCGCGGCGCTGCTGCAGGAGGCGGCGCAGGCGGCGGGCACGTGGCATTTTTCCTTCCGCGGCCGCTCGGCCGATCCGTCGGCGCAGCCGGAGCGGTTGTCCGTTGCCGAGGCCTTCGGCCGCTACGCGAGCATCGATCTCTTGGCGACGCTTGATGGCGGGGAGGGCGACCGCGCGGGACTCGCGCACGCGGCGCAGGTTGCCGGTATTCGCATTGCCGACGACGACACCTGGGCCGATATTTTCAGCCGCGTGCTGGTGGAGAAAATCGAGCCGAAGCTCGGCATTGGCCGCGCCACGATCCTGGACGAGTACCCGGCGCAGCAGGCGGCGCTGGCGCGGCCGTCGCCGCACGATCCGCGCGTCGCCGAACGCTTCGAGCTTTACGTCTGCGGCGTCGAACTCGCCAACGGTTTTGGTGAACTCACCGACGCGCGTGAACAGCGGCTCCGCCTCGAGCGCGAGATGGCAGAGAAACAACGCCGCTATGGCGAGCGCTATCCGCTCGACGAGGATTTCCTCGCCGCGCTCGCCCACATGCCCGATGCAAGCGGGATCGCGCTCGGGCTTGATCGCCTGGTGATGCTGGCGACCGGCGCGTCGCGCATCGATCAGGTGCTGTGGGCGCCGATGTCGTAGTGGTGACTATCTTGCCGGCGTTCAGACATGTCGGTTGTCAGACGACGGGCCGAATCATCCTACGCCGATATTGACTGCTACGCGGGGGCCTGCGGCGTCCACTCTTCGACGCTGGCGCCGGCCAGCGACTGGACGCGCGCTGCGTCGGCGGCAAGTTCGCGTGCCGGACCCGAATAGACGACGTGTCCGTCATCGAGCACATAGGCGTGATCGGCAATTTCCAGGCTCATGCGGACGTTCTGCTCGACCAGAAGGACGGTGATGCCCTCGGCGCGCATCTGCGCCACGATGCGGAAGACTTCGCGCACGATAAGCGGCGCCAGCCCCTGCGATGGCTCATCGAGGATGAGGAGTTTGGGATTGATCAGGAGCGCGCGGGCGATCGACAGCATTTCCTGCTCGCCGCCGGATAATTGCCGCCCACGATTGGTTCGCCGCTCCTTGAGCCGGGGAAACAACCGGTACACGGTCTCCGTATTCCACGGCCCTGGCCGCTCCAGCGGTACCCGCAGATTCTCGTCGACGGTGAGGTTGGGAAAAACCCTGCGGCCCTCGGGAACATAACCGACGCCGAGCGCGGCCACGCGGAATGGCGGCCAGCCGGTGGTGTTTTGGCCGAAGATCGTCACGCTGCCGTCGCGCGGCGGCGTCAGTCCCATCAGGCTGCGCAGCGTGGTCGTCTTGCCGGCGCCGTTGCGGCCGAGCAGGGCGGTGACCTGGCCTTCGGCCGCCTCGAGGCTGACGCCGTGCAGGATGTGGCTTTTGCCGTAGTAGGTATGGAGCCCCTCGGCGATCAGTGCGGCGGTCATGCGGCCTTGCCCAAGTAGGCGGTCTGCACCGCTTCGTTCGCCGCGATCTCCCGCGGCGTTCCCTCGGCGAGGAACTTGCCCTGATCGAGCACCATGATGCGGTCCGCCAGATGAAAGACGACGCGCATGTCGTGCTCGATCAGCACGATCGTCAGTTTCGAATCCTTGTGCAGCCGGCGAACCAACTGGATGATGTCGAGCGTTTCCTGCTCCCCCATGCCGGCGGTCGGCTCGTCGAGCAGCAGCAGACGCGGATTGAGCGCGATCGACATCATGATCTCGGTCGAGCGCTGGTCGCCATGCGCCAGCTCGCCCACAAGCCGGTTCGCCTTGCCGGCGAGGCCGCCCATCCGCAGCAGTTCGTCGACGCGTGCGCGCACCTTGTCGTCTGCCGCGCGCGACAGCCACGGCTTGAGGCGAAAGCCGGATGCGACCTCAACCGGGATGCGCAGATTTTCGTGCACCGTCAGCTCGGGGAACACTTCGGTGATTTGGAACGTGCGGGCGATGCCGCGCCAGACGCGCCGCGCCGGCAACAGCGGCGTGACGTCCTCGCCGTCGAACATGATGTGTCCCGACGTCGGCGAAAAGAACCCGGTAATCAGGTTGAAGAACGTGGTCTTGCCCGCACCGTTGGGGCCGATGACGGCGCGCAGTTCGCCCGGCTCGACCGTCATCGACACGCCGCTGACGGCAACCAGACTGCCAAAAAGCTTGGAGACGTTCTCGACGCGCAACAAGCTCATGACACCGCCTTGCGCCGCAGCATGCCGCGAACGCCGCGCGGCATGAGCAACAGAAACATCCCCGCACTGGCGTTACCCGCCCACCACGGCACTGTGAAACCCTTCGTCATCAGGCCGCCTTTCGTTTTGTGCCGAGCAGCCCACGGGGAAAGAACAGCACAACGAACATGAAAATCAGTCCGATGAAGAACATCCAATTCACCGTCATGGACGAGATGTAGTCCTGAAGCATGACGAACACCGCCGCCCCGAGCAGCGGTCCCCAGAACGTGCGCATTCCGCCTATCACCGCCATGACGACGAAATAGCCCGACAGCGAATAATGCAGC
Source organism: Xanthobacteraceae bacterium (assembly GCA_036511795.1). Taxonomy (GTDB): domain Bacteria; phylum Pseudomonadota; class Alphaproteobacteria; order Rhizobiales; family Xanthobacteraceae; genus BOG-931. The sequence continues at coordinate 24,055 of DATCBO010000141.1, read as the reverse complement.
GTCATCGGATCTGCAAAATTATTCAGCAGTGCGTAGAGCGTGCCGGCGAGAGCGGTGAAGAAGCAGGAGATCGAGAATGACAGCCAGATATGGCGCTCGATGGGAATGCCCAAAAAGCGCGCGCGGCGCTCGTTTTCCCGGATAGCCACCAGCGTGCGGCCGAATGGCGAACGCAGCACCACGCCCATCAAGGCGACGGCGACGGCGAAGATGGCAAGCAGGAAATAGTAGAATGTCGAGCCGCCGCCGGTGATGTCGAGCGTGAACGGCCCGAGGTGGATCGGCGCGCGCTGGAAATCGCGCAAGCCGTCGAAGCCGCCGGTGAAGCTATTCCAGCTATAGGCGAGGTAATACCAGAGCTGTCCGAAGGCGATGGTACACATGGCAAAGTAGACGCCGCGCCGCCGTGCGATCAGGAGACCGAATAGCGTGCCAGCGATCCCGCCGAGCAGCGTGCCGGCGAGCATGGCGAGCGGCGTCGAGTGGACCAGGTAGCGAAGCGTGAGGCCGGCGCCGTAGGCGCCGAGGCCGAAATAGGCCGCATGACCGAAGCTCAGCACGCCGGTAAAGCCCAGCAGCAGGTTAAGCGCCATGGCCGCCAGGCCGAACACCAGGACGCGCGCCGCCAGCGCGGTGTAGCCGCCGAGGAACGGCAGCCATAACGGTACGGTGAGCAGCACCAGCCAGATCACGGCCAGCATCAGGTGGTCGCGGCCGAGCAAACGCCGCCGCGGCGCGACGGCAGGGATTGCGACGCTCACGACAGCATTCCTTCCTCGCCCATGATTCCGCGTGGCCGGATGAGAAGCACCGCCATCATGATTCCGTAGATCACCGCCTCGCTCGCCGACGGGTAGAACACGGTGGTCAGCGCCGCGGCCAAGCCGATGAGCAGGCCGCCGAGCAATGTGCCGATCAGGCTGCCGACACCGCCGACGATGATGGCAATGAAGCTCGGCAGCAGAAGATCGTCTCCCATGTTGGGATTGAGCCCGATCTGGCCGGCGGCGAGCACGCCGCTCAGACCGGCGAGCAGGCAGCCCAGGGCAAAATTGAAGCTGCGCAAGTTGCGGACGTTCACTCCCAGCGTCGCCACCGTTTCAAGGTCGAGCGTTCCGGCGCGGATGCGCAGACCGATGCGGGAGTGGCGCAGGAACGTGAACAGGCCGATCACGGTGACGATGACGACCGACACCATGAAGACCCGATACCAGGTGATGAAAAACAAGGTAGGCGTGATCGGCTGCGACAGCGCACTGGGCAGGCCCATCGGCAATCCGTTCGGGCCCCAGATGTAGCGCGCCGTGTCCTGCATCACGAAGGCAAGCCCGAACGTGAAGAGCAGGCTATAGACCGGGTCGCGATTGTAGATGCGGCGGATCATCAGCCGTTCGATCAGGACACCGATAAGCGCGGTGAGCAGCGGCGACACCAACAGCGCGCCCCAATAGCCCAGCGTCGGCGTCAGCGAGTATGCGAGATAGCCGCCAAGCGCCAGGAAATTGCCGTGCGCGAAGTTGATTACATTCGAGAGGTTGAGGATCAGTGACAGCCCGAGCGCCATCAGCACGTAGAAGGCGCCAATGATCAAGCCGTTGGTTACGTTGAAAATGATGACTTGCCACACTGAGCCCACCTGCGGTTTTGGCATCACCGCGAGCGAGGCGACGCAATCGTTCCGCCTTTCCTTCCCACGAGCCGACAGGATCAGGGAGGAGAAAGCTTCCGGATTGCTTCGTCGCGACGCTCCTTGCGATGACGCGCGAGTGTTTGCGCTAAAATTAGCGGCGGATCAGCTCGGCTCGACCATCTTGCATCCGGTCTCTTCGACCGTTCCGGCGGCTTTGTCGCCCGGAACGAGATCGGCTACCGTGAAGACGTCGTCGGGATTGCCCTTGGGCGAATGCACTTCGCCGACGAAGATATTTGGCATCAGCTCGTGGTCGCCCTTGCGATAACGCACTTTGCCCGGCTGCAGCGCTACGTCCGGCGGCAGTTCGAAATCCTCCAAGGCGGCCGCGAGCTTCGGGCCGTCTAGCGACTTCGCCTTCTCGGCGGCAAGCCGCACTGAATGCACCGACACGTAGCCGAACCAATCGCGCGCCGATGGAGTTTTTTTGGTCGCAGCGCGATAGTCGGCGACAAATTTTACCACTTCCGGCACGTTGGGCTGGTTCCACCACCACTCCATGTCCCACCAGCCGGTTTGCGCATCCGGCGGACATCCCTTGATGCTTTCCAGTTCGAACAATGCGCCGCCCAGCGCCATGTCCTTTTGCATGCCAAACTGGGTGAACTGCTTCATGCAGTTGATTTGGGTGAGGCCGCCCATATTGTTGAGCAGCACGTTCGGCTTGTAGCCCTTCGCCTTGATCAGGGTCGCGGAGAAATCGGTGTTGTTGATCGGCAGCATGTCGCCTTCGTAGGTGCCGCCAGATTTTTTCAGAGCCTTGATGAACGCATCCTGCAGCGTATGGCCGTAGGCGTAGTCGGGCGTGATGAAGAACCATTTCTTGCCGAATTTTTTGACCAGTTGGGGCGTAACCGCCTCCGCGTCCATTGTTGTCGTGTTACACACGCGGAACACGTTCCATTTGCAATTGGATCCGGTAATCGGATCGGTGTGGCCGCCGGGAACGATATGAAAGATCTTTTTCTCGAAGGTCACCTGCGACATGGCGTAGGCAATGCCGGAATTGACGTCGCCAAAGATGACGTCGACATGGTCGCGGTCGATCAGCTTGCGGGTCTTCTGCACGCCGGTGCCGACGTCGTTGGCCGAATCCTCGACCAGCAGCTCGACCTGGCGGCCGAGAATGCCACCCTTCTTGTTGACCTCGGCGGTCGCGTATCTGGCGCCGTCGACCTCACCTTGCGCCAGTGCCGACAGCACGCCCGTGAGCGGATTGACCATGCCGAGTTTGACAGTTTCGGCGCCGAGCGCCTTGATGACATACGGCGCGCCGACGACTTGACTGGCGCCGAGCGCAAAACCGGCCTTAAGCACCGTGCGGCGGCCGACGGGCATCCTGACGTTTGACATTTCGCAACCTCCCTGGTGGCATTTGAAGGCGGGGTTTGTCCCCGAAATATTATGGTTTGGACGTGTTATGGTTTGGACGGGCATTGCCGACGAAAGCATAGCGTACGCGCGAAGCTGCCGGCGACCCCCACACCGCAGCAGGCAAGCTTGATCATCTTCGCCTCCGCTTTTAGCGGGGTCAAGGCGACGAAGGGATTAAGCTGATCCCCGGCAGAGCCATCCGGCGGCGAAAATGTGGCCCATGGGCTGTCGCCGACATGCGCGGTGCAGGGTAGGTCGACGAAAGGTGCCAGATACCGATGCTTCCGGGGTCGGCACGAAGAAACGAGCCCTCATGAGAACAGCACTCTTGGTCGTCGCATGTCTGTGCCTGTGGACGGCTCCCGGCAGGGCTGCACTCGTCGAGCCTGACGACCCGGTCGCCGGTCACAGGGGACTGACCTATTTCGACCTCATGCGGATGGTCGTGACAGACCTTGCCCCGGACAGCGCGGGCGACGAAGGAAAGGCGCACCAGATCGTCAACTACCGGCATATCGAAGGCAAGAACTATAAGACCGTTCCCGAAGGTCCCGTTTCGATCAAATATCTATTTCCGCTCGAAATACGCGCCGACGGCCGACGCCGCCTCGCTCTGATGGCGGATCTCGGCCCATCGGACGGCGATGTGACGGAATTCGTTCTGCTCGCGCTGTTCGATGTCGGCGGAAAGCCGAAACTGCTCGATGTGGTCGAAGTCGGCAGCGACCGCCTCACCGGGTTTGCCGACAAGCCGCGCATATCGCTCGGTCACGGAACGGACTTGATCCACGTCGACAGCGATCATTTCAATTCGGATGAGGATTTCGTCAAAACCGAACTGATCTTTGTGCATCACGGCCGTTTCCGGTTGGTCGCCGCCGTATTCACCTTCAACGTCAAGACCTGCACGTTCCAGCTTACGGAATGGCCGAAGGTCAAGACGGTTTCCGATCGCGGCAGCCGCTACCGCCGGGTCGTGCTGACAATCCCCGAACAGGTGAAACTACAGCTGGACCTTGCAGATTGCGGTGAGGATAAGGTGCCGCGGCCATTCGTGCGGAACTTTCAGGCAATATTCCGGTGGAATGCGCATCGCCGCGCTTTCCAGACGACTTCAAGCAACCTGGAAAAGCTCGACAAGGAGAATGACAAGCTAAACTCGGCTGATCCCATTCTCCCTTCGGCGCGTTAGCAGCGCAACCGAACGTCGGCTAATCCACGCCTCGCGCACCCGCCGCTGCCGCGCTTGACCTACGCCGCCCTGGCAAACTGCTCCTGCACGGACTTTTCAAACGCCAAAAGCTTTTGTGCGCTTGGCCGTTGCCCGATGCGCTCGAAGTGAGCGCTGCAGTTCTTGAACGGGGAGAGATCGAGCTCGAATTGGGTCGCGCGGCGGAAGCACCAGAAGAAATGGGCGTCGGGCGCCGTGAAATGGTCGAAAAAGAATTCGCGCCCAGCCAACAGATCCTCGGCGATGCGGAAGTTTTCGAACAATTGCTCGGCGGCAAGCGTGCGCACGCGGTCGGGGCCGCCCGGCACGTCGCACACTCGTGGCGGTGAATTGATCCGGGCGAGGTACGGGTGAATGCCAGACGAGCACCACGACATCAGCGAAACGGCCTTCAATTCCTGCCACGGATCGGCCGGCATGAGCCTGGCCTGCGGAAACTGACGCGCGATCCACAGCTGGATCGCGGCGCTCTCGCTCAAGATCGCGCCGTCGACAACGAGCAGCGGCACCTTGTGCTTGGGATTGAGATTCAGGTAGGCGGGCGTGTGCTGCTCCTCCTTGCGCAGGTTGAGCGGCCGGGCGGTGAAAGCCGCGCCAGCTTCGGTCAGGGTGATGTACGGCGCGAGAGCGCAGGTATTGGGCGCATAGTACAACTCGATATTCATGGAATTCTCCGAGGGCGTTGAGCAAAACGATATTGGCACGTCGGCAGTCAGGTCGACACTCATTTTTAGGTCCCGGCGCGGCCTGGGTCACGGGGATCCTCGACCTCGCGGGACGTGCTATCGGTTGCCGTGCAAGCGCTGAACCGGCAGGCCGGCATGGCGGAAGACCTCGAGACGTTCGTCGTACGGCCGGGGCGGCTGCGGCTCGCGCTGGTGAGCGCCGGCCTGGTGTTTTGCGCGCTGCTGATGGTGGCGTGGGCCGCGGCCGCCTGCATCGCGGCGTACGCAATCGACCGCGTTGCCGTATGGATCGGTCTCGCTGCCGCGGCGTTGTTTTGCCTAGCGGTCGCCCTTTATCTGCTGCTGTGCCTGAACGCGATGGCGCTGCGGATCGAGCTCGGCCCGCGGCGGATAAAACTGCGCTTACCGCGCCTGCGCGGGCATTTGCCGCTGCCCGGCCTGATCCGCGCCGAGCTTCCATATGATGTCATCGCATCGGTGCAGTACCGCGTCGAAGTCTATGGCGGTGGAACGTCCGGGCGTCGGCAGCACGCATTCAGCCTGGTGACGCGTGACGGCGACCGGTTCGTGCTCGGATTCGTCATTGAGGGTGCGCCGTTCCAGTACCCGCTCGGCAAGACCGCTGCGCTGATCGCCGAGCGCGCCGGCTGCCCGGCCATCACGCGCGGTGCGGTCCGCATTGGCGGCGTCCTGCACGCCATGCTGCATGGCGCGCCGGACTGGAGCGCTTCCTGATGTCGGGCCGCGTTCGCCGCTTTATTGGGCGGTCAGGGGATCGCCAGCGGTCTCGATCTCGACCGACAGAGTGGGGGAGATGCGCTGCCAGATATGCCCGAAGATGCGCTTCCAGCTCTCGCAGTAGACGCTCGGATTGTCGTAGCGGCGTTCGCGTGACCAGCGTTGCGCCAAGTGGCCGCCGCCGCAGGAGTCCAGATACTCGCAGCTCAAGCAGGTGTCGCACAAGTGCGTGCTGGCTTCGAACGCCTGGCGCCACACCGGGTCGGTGCGCACGTCGTTGATGGCGTTGCTGCGGACGTTAAGTTTCGACGCGGTCGCGCCATCGCCGGTGATGCGCAGCACGTCGAGCGGCTCGAGCGATCCGTCGGTCATCAACGTCACGGTTTCGATCGGCCCGAGGCCGATCGTGTCGGACAAGGACAGCTTACCGACGAGGCCGCGGATCATGGCATCGAGAGTGGCGATGCGGACTCCACGCGCGGCGTATTTGTCGAGCCAGACGTCGAACAGCTTGATGAAATAGTCGGCGATCGGCGGCGGATTGTCGATATGGGTCGCATCGGGCGGCAAAATGTCGAATTCAGTGAACCCGAGTTCATTGACCACGAAGGCCAGTACTTTTTCCGGATCGGTCGCGGGATTGCAGACCGAGATCAGGCTCGGTTCCACGCCGCCCTTGCGCAGGCATTCGAGGCCCTTGAGGGTCTGCGCAAGCGTGCCATGGCCCTTGAAGTCGACGCGATATTTGTCGTTGATTTCCGGCGGACCGTCGAGGCTGATGGAGACCGCAACCTCGTGCGTCTTGAGCAACTCGACCCATTTCTCGTCGATCAGAATACCGTTAGTCGTGATTCCGCGCTGGATCGCGCAGCCGGTGCGGTCTTCGATTGCGCGTAGTTTCTTGAGAAACGCATCGAATCGGTGCTTGGGAAACAAGAGCGGTTCGCCGCCGTGAAAAACCACGAGAAATTGACCGAGGCTGAATTCGCGAATGTGCTCTTCGAGCCGGGCGCAAAACGCGTCTTCCGCCTCGCGCGTCAGCACTGCCGGCTTCTTGTAAACCTCCGCGTCGCGAAACCAGTAGCAGTACGTGCACTGGATGTTGCAGCGCGATGCGAACTTGATCAGCACAAAGGTGAAGGCCCGCGGCGCCAGCGCCACGCGCGGGCCGTGGAGCAGGCTTTCCGGCGCCGGCGCGGCGCTGTCGACATGGCTCATGGCTCGTCCTTCCTGCGAGGCTCACCGGCGGGTGCAGTTGTTGCCATGTTGGCGGCACCCGACGATTCGTCCGTGCGCGCGACTACAGTCGCTGATGAAGATAGGCGCGGAGCCGTGCGATCCCTCGGCAGAGCGTGGCAAAACACGCAGAGAGACGGCGCGCCGGATCTGCCAGCGCGCCGCCGAAGCCCTTACCAACGATGATACCACCGCTGGTAGAACCGAGCGTACCTAAAATAGCCGCGGAAGTAGTGGCGGTGATACCAGGCCGTTTGCTCCATCGGAGTACCGACATTCGCCGTCGGCATCTGCGGGCCTTGGATGATGTTGTCGATGACCGGATTGGTCGACTTCAATGCCACTCCGGCGTCAGGTGCAGTGGCAGCATGGGCACCGGTCATGCCGAGCGCGAACGCCGCCCCGAAACCGATACCAAGAGCTTTAAGCCGATCGGAAAGGCCGCGCCGTGAAAGGCCGCCTTTGCTCAGCTCCCGTGAGATGTCTTTTACGTCCATGTTGATCTTCTCCACAGTGGATGGTCGCCCCGCTCACGCCGACAGAACGTAGACAACGCTAGCGGTCTCTAGAGTACCCAACAGTTCCGACGTTATACCGGCTCAGCCCGACGCGGAAGTGACAATTTTGGAAAACGGCCGAGATTGTCCCCGCTTTGGGCGGGAATTGCGCGGGTCGATTCGTGCGGAGGTGGCAGCTTGGTTAAGGAATTCTACTTGCTCACCTCGACGTTGAGGATGGCCGTCGTGCCGTCCTGCACCTTTTTCAGCGCGGCCTGCAATGCGCCCTTGAGCTTGGCGGGGTCCTGGACGCGTTCGCCGTGCAGGCCGAAATGCGAGGCCAGTTCGGCATAATCGAAACCGTCGAGCTTGGAGCCGAGCCACATGTTGGCTCCTTCCGCGGCGCCGTCCTTGTAATGATGCACATGGCCCTTCTGCATCGCCATGTAGCCCTTGTTGTTGAACATGACGATCAGGATCGGCAGGTTGTGCTGCTTGGAGGCGCCGAGCGCCTGGATGACCGGGTTGTAGAGGAAGCCGCCGTCGCCGATCAGCAGCGCCACCGGCCGCTTGCCTGAGGCGAGTTTGACGCCGAGCGCGGTGCCGATGCCCTGGCCGAGACCGCCGAAGCCGCGGAAGAAGCTGTGCGGGGTGGTGAACGGCAGGTGCTGGCGCAGCACCGGACCATGCGTGATCGTCTCATCAACGAACGCGGTGTCGGCCGGCATCACTTCGGCCAGCGTATCGATCAGCATCAGCGGATCGATCGCCTTGCTGCTGGCGGCCCTTGCTTTCTCGCGCTCGGCCTTCAGGCCGGCGACGAAGGCGTCGTGTTCGCCTTTCCACTTGGCGTGCCGCTTGGCGATGGCGTCCGCGTTCGGCTTGCCGGCGCGCGCCGCTTCGGCCAACATTTGCAGCGAGGCTGCGATATCGCCTTCCAGATAAAGGTCGGCGTGCAGCTGCTGATAGATCATGTGGTTCTTGAACTGGTTCTCGTTGATGGCGACGATTTTGCCCTTGGTGGGCCGCACATGCGGCGGGTACCACGGTACGCGGCCGCCGACGAGCAGAACCAGATCGGCGTCGGCAAGGTACTTGTAGCTGCCGACGCCGAGATAATGCGGATGGTCGGTCGGGAAGTTCGTGAAATTGGAGCCGCGGCTCCAGGTCACCGGCAGGCCGAGCAGGTCGGAGAGTTCGACCAGCGCGTGGAACGCCGCCGGATCGCGGCCCGATTGCTCGGCGACGACGATCGGATTCTTCGCCGACAGTAGAAGCTCGGCGACTTTTTGGACCTCGCTCGGATGCGCCTGCAGGCGCGGCGCCACCGGTACATCGCGGTCGCCAGCCGGCGGTGACCAGTCGTGCAGCATGTGCTCAAGCGCGACATTGAGATAGATCGGTCCGCGCGGGGTGCGCTGCGCCATCTCGCCGGCGCGGATCACCTGTCCATACAGCGTGTGCGGACTGGTCACCGGCCGCGCCAGCTTGGTGATGTTTTCGACATAGCGCTCAATGCCGCCGACGCTTAAGCCGCCGTACCATTGCTGCTCAATGTCGAGGTTCGGATCCTCGCCAAGGGTGTTGGATTCACCCGACATGACGATCATCGGCACTTCGGACTGCATCGCACCGTGCACGCCCATGCTGCCTTGCAACAGGCCGACGCCGGCGTGGACCAGGACCGCCTGCGGCCGTCCGGTGATCAGCGTGTAGCCGGTCGCCATGTTGACGGCGAGCGTTTCGTGCCAAGCGTCGACATAGGTCGGGCCCGAGTGATTGCCGAGCTTCTGCCGGGCCAGTGCTTCCCAGACCGGCGACCATTCCGATCCCGGCGACGACATGATGTAGTCGATCTTAAGTTTGCGGAACGCCTCCAGGATCGCTTCCCCGCCGTCCATATAGTTTTTCATTGGCTTGTCCTGCTGTACTCGGCTGCCTGCGCCGTACCGGCGCTCCAAGAGCCCTCTTTATGAGCCCGGTTGATGGGCCAATTCCGTAACAACGCGCGGCTTGCTTGCCAAGGGCTCCCAAGTGCTGGCTGGGGCTCCCTAGCGGCAATGGCCGGGCGCTTGCTTGCACTGTGGCGCTTCGCGCATAAGCGGCGAAAGGCAATCACGCGTGGCAGGCAATGAGGCCGACATGAACGCCGCCGTTAAGCAGGAAAAATCGCTGCGCAGCCTCTCGGACCTCGCGCAAGCGGGCCTGATCGGCCGCGACCGCGTTGCAGCGCTGCAAGATGTCGCGGCGCGTTATGCGGTGGCGATCACGCCCGCAATCTCGGACCTGATTGATCCGGCGGACCCGGCCGATCCCATAGCGCGGCAATTCGTGCCCGACGCGGCCGAGTTGATCGCCGAACCAAGCGAGAGCGCCGATCCGATCGGCGATGACGCTCACAGTCCGCTCCGAGGCTTGGTGCACCGCTATCCCGACCGCGTGCTGCTCAAGCTCGTCAACGCGTGCGCGGTGTATTGCCGGTTCTGCTTTCGCCGCGAGATGGTGGGGCCCGGCAGGGGCGCGCTGTCAGCGGACGCCCTGGCGGCGGCGCTCGATTACATCCGCGCCGCGCCGCAAATCTGGGAAGTGATCTTGACCGGCGGCGATCCGCTTATTCTGTCGGTGCGGCGTCTGGCGCGCGTGTTGGATGAACTTGCCGCCATTTCCCATGTCAAAGTGATGCGCATCCATACTCGCGTGCCGGTGGTCGCGCCCGAACGTGTGTCGCCGGCGCTGGTGCGTGCGCTGCGTGCCTATATAAAGAAAGACAAGGCGTGCTTCGTGGTGCTGCACGTCAATCACGCGCGCGAGCTTGGCGCAAAAGCCCGCGCGGCCTGCGCGCGGTTGATCGACGCCGGCATTCCGATGCTGTCGCAGACGGTGCTGCTGCGGGGCGTCAACGATGAGGCGCAGACTCTCGGCGCGCTGATGCGGGCGCTGGTCGAGTGCCGCATCAAGCCCTACTATTTGCATCACGGCGATCTTGCGCCAGGGACCGGCCATCTGCGCACCACCATCGCGGAGGGCCAGGCGCTGATGCGCGCTTTGCACGGCCGCACCTCGGGTCTGTGCCAGCCGTCTTATGTGCTCGATATTCCAGGCGGGCACGGTAAATCGCCGATCGGGCCGAACTATCTGGCCGACGCAAGCTATCTGGCTGCTGATTGTTCCACGGTGGAAGATTTCCACGGCCGCCGCCACCGCTATCCGCCGCCGGATGTCGAACGTCACCCAAAGAGGCGTGAAGCGCAGGGCGCTACGGACGCGCATCCTTCGAGGCCGGCGCGTCGCGCGGCCCCGTGAGGACGAGGATCAAGCAGGTTTCGCGAACTACGCAGCTACGGCGAAGAAGACATCGGTCTCGAACGAGTAGCCGCAGGCGTCGCACGACCACGTATGGCGGACGCAGCGTTCGCTGAGATATTCGGACCATTCAGGCGCCAGCAGCCAATCGTCGCATTGCGGACACTTGTTCTTATCGTAGGTAACCAGCCGCTGCTGTGCCGCTTTATCGGTGTGCAGGGTCATGTCGGATCTCCCTGTACCCCTCCCGAGAAGCCCCGTTGCTAAACGGAATCTGTGGCAGAGGCGTGACCGACCTGAGTCGCGGGCGCGGACAAGGCGAGGTATTGGGAGGAATTGCGAGGAATTGAAGAGGAATTGGCGAGAATTGTTTCACCGGTACGCTGCTGCCGCGTTGCGGCGGTACGGCCGATGCAATAGATTTTAGAAGTTCGGATTTTAAGGAAATCGGATCGGATCGACGCTGGAGAGTGCGATGCGGGCAAGCGCGTTGGAAAAGATTGCACTGGTGGTCGTGCTGGTCGCGGCAGGCGCCGCACTCGGCGCTGTCGCCGGCGCCGCGGCCGGTCACGCGCAGGGCTTTGCGGCGGCAAAGCCGCTGTCGCCTGCGACGACGCGGCCGGCGCTCATTCTGGTGCAGAACGCCTTCACGCCGTTCAGCCTTCCCGAAACCGGGGAGCCTCCGGTATCGCCGATCAATCCCGGTTCGTTGCCGGGTTCGACCGCAGCGATCGGGGGCAGCGCCACCGGGACGAATCCGGTCACCGGCCTTCCCTGCAACGGCTCGGGTTCGATTTCAGTCAGCGGTGCCGGCGGCCTGCCGGGCACCGCAACGCCGCCGCCCAGCGAATCTACGGAAACGCTTGGTCAAATCCCGGTCGGCGTGCCGCCGACCAGCAGCATCTACAGTTCGCAGTCCAATCTCGGCGCGTGCTGAAGGCGGGGCGAGCGGTTTTCGACAATCGTGCGCCGTGGTCAGTTTGCTGACTTTGATCCAGGCCCAGTTCGGCTCTGCACCGTCAGTTGATCGCGCGCACTGGCGTCGAGATCATACACTGCCCTCACGCGGTCGAGGGATTCAAGAAACGCGCCGAGGATCGTAAGACCGGTGTCGCCGCCGATTTCGGCATGCCAGTTTGGCTCGCCGGCCCGAGCGCGGATGCGAATGCGCGGCATGTATTCGGCGACGCTGCGGCCTAACGAAGTGGCGAATTCGGCTTCGAGGATTCCGACAAGCTTTGCCATCGTGATCTTCTGCCGTTCACTCATACCTGCGTTCACTCACACCTGCCTGCGTATCCACCACGAGCCGTTCCAAAATGAATGAGGCCGCTTTTGTTGGCGGCGTCATATACGCATCTCCGTTTCTGCAGTTTCCGAATACGCGAGACAACGCGATACGTCCCGAGCAGTTCCGGCGGATCGGGTGTCGCAGAACTGTTCAACGTTGCGGAGAAATTCAGCGGTGAAGTCGGGCTTACGGTGGTGGGGTGGGTGATGGGGTGGACGGTAACCCAATCGGCATTGATGACCATTCGCCGGGTAAAATGAAAGAGGCCGCCAATCGAGGCGGCCTTTTCTATCTACTTACAGGACGGATTCCCCTCGCCAGTATTATATACCCAAACAGCGCGGCCCGTTTTTGAGACATCTTTGGCTTGATCAACAGACTCACAGAGCAACATGGCTGCGCTCGCCTTCGCGCCTGTGATACACAATCTTGATCCAATAGAATACAATTGACCACCGTAATAACAGTAGTTGCTGATTCCCTCCTGGTTTACCGGAGACTGAGCGAATACAGCGCTCGGACTCAATGCAATTACGGCGACAACGAGTAACCAGCGCATTTTCTTGCCTTTTCGATAAACGCACGCCGATTGCGCGCGAGTTATATGCTACCCCGATTCAAGAAATTGACCAGCCTAAGTTTGCGCAACCAAAATCGGATACGCGCCGGCGCCCCGCCTGCCGTTTTCTATGGGCCGCCATTTCTACGGGCCGCCATTTCTACGGGCCGTCATTTCTACGGGCCGCCATGGGTTCAATAAACCCCGGATCGAGAAGGAGCGGGCGGCCGCAGCTGCCAAAGAAGCCGAGTTGCGCCCTGCGCTCGTGGTCTTACGGGACAGTGCACTTAATTCATCTTACGGCGATGGTGCACTCAATTGAGCTGAAGCAGTGAAAAGCAATTAAATGCACTGTCACCGCAATCCGCACCGCAATCCGATCTCGCAAGTCAGGATCGAAACCAGCAATCAGCGAAAGTGCGGTGCGGAAGGCGGCTGCAAAATCATTCATTGCGGAACATTAGCATGCAGCGCGCCTCCATCATCACGGCAATGACTACGTGTTTCAATGCAGTAGAAGCTGGACGCCCGCGACGCCAAGGATTGCCGCAAGAATATAGCACATGGTCTTTTGGGACGGCCAACGTTGTCCAATGGCTGATCCGGCCGCCGCTCCCAACACACAGGCGATAGCGAACATCCAAGTCTCGCGGGCTGGCGCGTCGTGGCGCGCCCGTGGCCGCGAAGATGGCCCTAGGTCCCGATCAAGCCGGGAGTGCACCTATGCCGGGAGTTGGACTTGGAAACGCTTGTGTGCACGCGCGGCCGAGCGTTTCCGTTGTCATCGCTCGAAAGTCGCCTGCGATGCCCACGGTGCGGCAACAGGCGAATGGTTGTGATGTTTGAACCGCCTTTGGGTCGCAAGGTGCTGGCCGTGGGTTAGCGCGTCAGTGATGGACATTCCTCTGCCGGGGCGGCGCGTACCGATCTTAATTTATGAGTGTATGCCCTAGCAATTATACAGCGAGAAGAATTTCTTTAGCTCGTTCAATTGCCGTTTTAGCAATCGCTTCGTATTTTGGTTTGATTGCTAGGTCTGCAATTCCTTGATTTACAAAGGTGGGATTAAGCTTATTTATTGCAGCTAGCGTTTTGCTTACCTCATCTTTGTACGATTTTAATTCGCTAATGATCGAATTTGCATCAGCGTTGCCGCCTGCTGCAATGTCGAAGATGTCACGCGGCTGTATGCTCGCTCCGCGATGATAGATTTTTTTAGTAATTATTTCCGGAATTGTTTCTAGTTGAACAATTTCGCCTTCGACCGTCGTTGATGTTGCAGGATTTGAAGTCAGCGAACCTGCAACGATGAAGTCTATTTCCCCAATATGCTCAAACACCAATTTTAGAGACCGAGCGCCATCCCCCGCATAGTCAGTGGGCTCTATCTCAAATGTGAAGTCGTGCGTTCGTGGGTCTAAATATGGAAGCAACTGCGGATCAGGCAGAAAAATATCTACGTCATGACTTTCGCGATGGTCAATTTGAAGCATTATCGCGGTGCCGCCGCCGAACGTCCAATTATCAATGACAGGTCCTTTCGAGTTCACTTGCCGGATGAGTGCGCAAGTAACCCGAAATAGCTGGGCCCAATCTGACTCTGATTTGAAGCAGTCACGCCGCGTGCGGATAGGACGCGCCAGAATACTCGGCAAAGGACTTCGCGGCGGCTCCGAGATCGGATGTACTAATTCCAAATAGCTCGGCAAAACCGACCTGTAATGCAGGATCGACATCGCCAAAAAATGCCGACATATGCCCCGGCACAGCTTGTGCCGCAGCATGATTTTTCAGACAATAGACAAGCTCCTGCGCACTTAGCTGCTTGCTATGTGGCGCATTTACAGTAGTCAAAACGAGAGCGGGGCTCATAACCGTATCTCAGCGTTGCTGCGCTTATAGATCGGGGTCGAATAATCGCCCTTCCAAGCTTCCGTTGAGTTAACGGCGAAAGGGCACCTTGATCCATAGAGATATAGCCACCGTCCCCCTTGTCCACAAGCCGAACTTCGCCGGGAACCGGGAACTGAGAGTAAACCTGTCACCAAACGCTGTCACCAGTGTTACCATCGACCCTAGCTAAGTGATTGATTTTACAGGACTGGCGCGCCCTACGGGAATCGAACCCGTGTTTCCGCCGTGAAAGGGCGGCGTCCTAGACCGCTAGACGAAGGGCGCACGGCCGCGCGGAACGCGGCAGGAACGGCGCGACATATAAAGTGGTTCGCTCCGGCCAGCAAGCAAGCCGGGCAGGAGCTCCAATGCCGCCCTGCGGCGGCGCCAGTCGTGCGGCCGCTACCAATGCCCGACATTGGGCATCGACGTCCAAGGCTCCTTCGGCGCCAGCGGCGCGCCTTTCTGCAGCAGCTCGATCGAGTGATTGTCGGGCGAGCGCACGAACGCCATGTTGCCGTCGCGCGGTGGCCGGTTGATGGTGACGCCGGCCTTCATCAGCCGCTCGCACAGCGCGTAGATGTCGTCGACCTCGTAGGCGAGGTGGCCGAAATAGCGCGCCTCGCCATAATCCTCGGTGTTCCAATTATATGTCAGCTCGACCAACGGCGCTTGGCGCCCGGCTGGACCTTCGGCCACCAGTTCGTCGTCGGCTGACGCCGCAAGGAACACCAGCGTGAACTTGGCCTTGTCGTCGACCCGGCGGCGCACCTCGGTCAGACCGAGCTTGTTGCAATAGAAGTCGAGCGCTGCGTCAAGATCGCGCACGCGCAGCATGGTGTGCAGGTATCGCATGATGAAATCCTCCTTCGGGCCGCCGGTTTTCGGTTAGGGTCGGCGAGGTAACAGAACGCGCCGCGTACGGTTGGGTGACGAAGCATGATCGCTCCAGACCTCGATACCGCGATGACGCGCCTCGGGGCGATGATACACGAGGCCAACGCCGTCGTGCCATTCACCGGCGCCGGCATCTCGACCGAATGCGGCATCCCCGATTTCCGTTCCCCCGGCGGATTGTGGACCAAGAACGCACCGATCATGTTCGACGAATTCCTGGCGAGCCAGGAAGCGCGCAACGAATCGTGGCGGCGGCGCTTCGCCATGGACGACCAGTTCGGCGGCGCCCGGCCGGGACGCGGGCATCGGGCGCTGGCGAGCCTCTACCGGTCCCGCAAAGTGCCGGGCTTGATCACACAGAACATTGACAATCTGCATCAAGCCTCTGGCATTCTTGCCGAACACGTTGTCGAACTGCACGGCAACACGACTTACGCGGCCTGTCTCGATTGCGCCGACCGCTATGAGCTCGCTTGGGTTCGCCAGCGCATGGACTCGGCCAATGGCTGTGCGCCGGATTGCCCATGCGGCGGCTTTATCAAGACCGCGACGGTTTCGTTCGGTCAGGCGATGCCGGAAGACGCCATGGCGCGCGCCGAGGCGCTGGCGCTTCGCTGCGATCTGTTCCTCGCGATCGGTTCTTCGCTCGTGGTATGGCCCGCCGCCGGCTTTCCGCTGATGGCCAAACGCAACGGCGCACGGCTTGTCATTATCAATCGGGAAGCGACCGAATTCGATTCTGCCGCCGACCTTGTCGTGCGTCAGGACATCGGCACGGTACTCGAACCCTTCATAGTCCATTGAAATTGCGGTTCATCCACGCTTGTGCACAGGCTCCCGAGGCTTTTCGCTCGGCCATGCATTTTCTCTCTTTTCGAATGGATGTTGGGTGTTATCCTGAACTCAAGAGATTCGTGATGCGCCCGGGGGGGCGCCAGCAAAGAACAGCGGCGGCCTCGGCGTCATGGCGTCGGACGGATTTGAACCAAAAACAACTGGACCGGGATTCGGACCCGAGCTCGATCTCGCTGGCGAGTCGGCGGCGAACGTCATTGAGATGTCCGGCGTCATCAAGTGGTTCGACGTCGCCAAGGGCTACGGCTTCATCGTTCCCGATAACGGCGCGGCGGACGTGCTCCTGCATGTGACGTGCCTGCGCCGCGACGGCTTCCAGACCGCGTATGAAGGCGCGCGGGTGGTGTGCGAAGTGCTGGCGCGGCCGAAAGGCCTGCAAGTGTTCCGCATCGTCTCCATGGACGAGTCGACGGCGATCCATCCGGCGCAGCTTCCGCCGCCGCGAACTCATGTTAGTGTTGTCCCGACGAGTGGTCTCGAGCGGGCACAGGTGAAATGGTTCAATCGGCTTCGCGGTTTCGGCTTCCTGACGCGCGGCGACGGGACGCCGGATATTTTCGTCCACATGGAGACGCTGCGCCGGTTCGGCATCGCCGAACTGCGTCCCGGCCAGTTTGTGCTGGTGCGGTTTGGCCCCGGTCCGAAGGGCATGATGGCGGCCGAGGTGCAGCCCGAGGGCGGTTCGCTCAGTCCGGCATCGCACTAGCGGCGCTGGCCGCATTCCTCCCATCGCGAAAGACGTGGTTTTGCCGCTTGGCTGCGGCCCTGTGCGTGGCCGTTTGTGCCGCCTTTGCTTTGGGGGCGCCGGCGCGCGCCGCCGATAAGGCGACGATCGAGATCGTATCCTCGACCGGCGTCCATGCCTTCGACGTGACACTCGCCACGAATGAAAAGGAACGCGAGCGCGGGCTGATGTTCGTCAAGCATCTGCCCGAAGGGCAGGGCATGCTGTTCGACTTCAAGAGCGATCAGCCGGTCTCGTTCTGGATGCATAACACGTACATCTCGCTGGATATGTTCTTTATCCGCAGCGACGGCACGATCACGCATATTGCCGCGAGCGCCAAGCCGCTGTCGGACGCCATGATCCCGTCCGACGGCCCGGTGCGCGCCGTGCTCGAAGTGATTGCCGGCACGGCGGACAAGCTTGGCATCAAGCCCGGCGACCACGTCGCCGGCTCGATCTTCGGGCATTAGCCGTAGCGCAGTGCCTTGATCGCTTGCTGGCCGGGAACGAACCGTGTATCGGGAGGCGAACCGGGCGGGGTATAGCGCAGCCTGGTAGCGCGGCAGTTTTGGGTACTGCAGGTCGCAGGTTCAAATCCTGCTGCCCCGACCATCCGCCTTCGCTTCGCTCCGGCGTGACCAAAGATCGTCATAGTTTCGGTGCGAAGGCGGATGTCCCGCCGGAGCCTTGGCGTAGGCGGACCTCGCCGACGGAGGCTAGCTATTGAAATATGTCTATATATTGCAAAGCGAGTCCTCTCCTGGCAGATATTATGTTGGCAGTACGCTCGGCCTCCGAAAACGGCTTAGTGATCACAATGCCGGTCTGTCGGCGCATACGAGCAAGTTTTGTCCGTGGAAACTCGTCACTTATGTTGCGTTCTCCGATCACTCGAAGGTTGATCGATTTGAAGCCTATTTAAAGACAGGCTCAGGTCGCGAATTCGCCAAAAGACATTTCTGAGCCTTGGCTGGAAGGACGATAAGCAACCATGACCGCCCGCATCTACAAACCGGCGCGCACGGCAATGCAGTCCGGCACGGCCAAGACCAAGGAGTGGGTGCTCGACTACGAGCCGGAACAGCCGCGCGCGGTCGAGCCGCTGATGGGCTGGACCAGTTCGGGCGACATGAAGCAGCAGCTGCGGCTACGCTTTGCCACCAAGGAAGAGGCGATCGCCTATTGCGAGCGCGAGGGCATTGCCTATCAGGTATTCGAGACCACGCCGCCCAAGCGCGCGCGCATTTCCTATTCCGATAATTTTGCCGCTGGCCGGCGCGGGGCCTGGACGCACTGAAGCCAACTACGGCCAGGACTAGCCGGCACAAACCTAGGCCGGCACAACCCGCATGGTGGGCGCGTCCGGTTTGGCGGCGACGGAATTCGGTTTGCGCGACGCGGCGCGCTGGCGCAGCAGCGACATGAAGCGCTCTTCCGGCATCGGCTGGCCGAGCAGGAAGCCTTGGCCGTAATCGCAACCCATGCTGACCAGCGCCATCGCGTCGGCCGCTTTTTCGATGCCGATGGCGACGGCGATCGAGCCGAAATTGTGCGCCAAATCGATGACGGTCTTGCACAGCGGCGCATTGACCTTGTCAGTGCCGCAGTCGGCGACAAAGTTGCGGTCGAGCTTGAGTTCGGCGAAGGGCAGTTCCTTGAGCCGCACCAGCGAGGAATATCCGCGGCCGAAATCGTCGATCGCGAGTTTGACGTTGAGGGGCGCGAGTCGTTTGGTGATTTCGCTGGCGAGCTTCAAGTCGGTGACGATCTGCTCCTCGGTGACGTCGATAATCAGCCCCGGCCATTTTTCGTAATGCGGCTTGTATCTCTGCACGATGTCGGCGATGTCGATCTTGACCAGCGCACTGACCGGAATGTTGACGGCGAGCCGCAGGCTGACGCCGAGCTTGGCAAAATTGAGCCCGGTGCGCAGCGACTGCGTGAGCGCGAGTTCGGATAACTTGATCAGGCTCGATTCCGGCGCGCCAGGCATGAACGCGCCGGGGTTCAGTACGCCGTAGGTCGGGTGGCGCGCACGGGCAAACGCCTCGGCGCCGACAAGCTGCTTCTTGCGCAAGTCGATCTTCGGCTGAAACCAGAATTCGATCCAATTGTTTTTCAAAGCTTCGTCGATATCGACACGGCCGGCGGCCGCCGGCGGGTCGCCCAGTCTGAGATCCTGGAGGATCTTTACGATGGAGCCGGTCTCAAACGGCTTCTTCAGCGGCGGCAGCATCAGCAGCCGGTGCTGGTCGCCGATACCCTTGACGTGCGCGAGCACCGCCGAACCGCGGTTCGACATCAATTGCACATAGCCGCTGTAACCGCGCTGGCCGAGCGCCACGACGCTGCCGATCGCTTCGGCCGATTCCAGTGCGATGTTGAGGAAGACCGCATCGGGGGTGCGGCGGCTCAGCGCCGCGAGCAGGCCCGGGCCGTCGGCGAACTCCTCGGTGTCGATGCCGGCGCCGTGCATGATCAGCGACAAAAAATGACAGATGCTGGAGTCCGAATCGACGACGTAGCACAGCGGTGTGCACGCGCCGCCGGCCGACTCTTCGGTCTGCGGCGTCGCTGCGGCACCTGGCTTGGCGGCGAGTGGCCGCGCGGGAGTCGCACTCATAATTTCGGCCTGTGCACCCGCATGGCGGGACCGTGCATCATCGGTAAAAATACTTAACCGGTCGTTTGCGAACGGGGGCCCCAGGGGACGTGCCAGGGGACGTGCCCAGGGAAC
Organism: Xanthobacteraceae bacterium; assembly: GCA_036511795.1. Taxonomy (GTDB): domain Bacteria; phylum Pseudomonadota; class Alphaproteobacteria; order Rhizobiales; family Xanthobacteraceae; genus BOG-931. The sequence continues at coordinate 4,341 of DATCBO010000141.1, read as the reverse complement.
GTGCCCAGGGAACGTGCCCAGGGAACGTGCCCAGTAAACGTGCCGCGGCCGGCAGGACCCATGCGTGTCTCGCGGACCCCGCGGTCAAAGCGGCCCCTGGGAGCGCGCGAGGCGGCATGCTATTGAATCGCCCAACCGTGGCGCCGAACCAGGCGCCTTATCGCACCAAGAACAGCCTTGTCGCACCAAGAACAGCCTTGTCGCACCAAGAACAGCACTGCGAGGGAACGACCATGAATAAGGATTCCAAGGGCAAGAAGGATTCCGCGCCGAAACTCGATCGGCGCAGGTTCCTCGCGGCTGCGGCCGTCGCCGGTGCTGCCGGCTCCGTCAAGCCGGCCGAGGCGGCCCCAAGCACCGGCGTGCAGACGCCGCCGCGCGTGCCGTCTGCGCTGCCGCCGAACGAACACGTCGCCGCGGCCGAAACCGATGTGCCCGATGTCCCACCGTATTCGACCGAGCACGCCCGTCCCGGCTCGGACTTCATGGTCGACGTGATCAAGTCGCTCGATATCAAGTATTCGCCGTCCAATCCGGCGTCGAGCTACCGCGCGCTGCATGAATCGCTGATCGACTACGGCAAGAACACGATGCCCGAGTTTTTGACCTGCACACATGAAGAAGTCGGGGTCGGCATCGCCCACGGCTACTACAAGATCGCCAACAAGCCGCTGATGACCACCTGCCACGGCACCGTCGGTCTGATGCACGCCACCATGAATATCTACAACGCGTTCTGCGACCACGCGCCGGTCATCGTGTTCGCCGGCAACGACATGGATGCCGCGTATCGGCCACCCGGCGTGCCGACTATCCATTCGGCGCAGGACATCAACGCGATCGTGCGCGACTTCACCAAGTGGGACGATACGCCGGTCTCGGCCCAGCATTTCGCGCAGTCGGTGGTGCGCGCCTATCAGATCGCTACCACTGCGCCGTGCGCACCGGTCGTCATTTCCGTCGACGACGGACTCGCGCAGGAGCCGATCCGCGATTACGGGCAGGCGCTCTACATTCCGAAATTCGTGCCGGCAGCGCCGCCGGCGGGTGAGCAAGGGGCTGTGCGTGAGGCGGCCCGCCTTCTGGCCAACGCCGAGCATCCGGTGATCGTCGCCGACCGTGCGGTGAATACGCAGAAGGGCATGAATCTCTTGGTGCAGCTCGCGGAGCTGTTGCAGGCGCCGCTGGTGCGTCAGCGCGCGCGGCTCAATTTCCCGACCACGCATCCGCTCGGCCGTCCAGCGGCCGTCATCGCTCAGGCGGACGTGATCCTCGGCCTCGAACTGACCGACTATTGGGATACGGTCAATAAGTACACCGACAACAACCGTGAGGGCATCGGCAGCATCGGAACTCGCGTCAAGCCGGGTACCAAACTCATCAGCATCGGCGCGCAGTCGCTGCTGACCAAATCAAATTATCAGGGCTTCGAACGCTTCCAGAGCGTCGACGTGCCGATCACCGGCGACGTCGAGGCGACGCTGCCGGCGCTAATCGAGGCGGTCAAGGCGGCGATCCCCGACAGCCGCAAGGATGCGATGACAAAGCGCGGCCAGGCGATCATGGAAGCGCACGGCAAGGCCCGCGAAGCTACGAGGCAACTCGCCGCCATCGCCTGGGACGCAAGCCCGATTTCGACCGCGCGGTTGTGCATGGAGCTCTATGCGCAGATCAAGGATTTCGACTGGTCGATGGTGCCGTCCTCCGGCAACGTCAGCGGCTGGCCGACGCGACTGTGGCCGATGGACAAATGTTATCAGTTCACGGGCACCTCGGGTGGCTATGGCGTCGGCTGGGGCGCACCGGCCTCGGTCGGCGGCGCGCTCGCAAACCGCGACGAGGGCCGCTTCTCGGTCTCGATCCAGTCCGACGGCGATCTGATGTACGCGCCGGGCGCGTTGTGGACCGCGGCGCGGCACAAGATTCCGTTGCTTGCGGTCATGCACAACAACCGCGGCTATCACCAGGAGGTGATGCACGTGCAGCGGCTTGCCAATTTCCGCAACCGTTCGCCGAATATCGGCAACGATATGGCGCCGATCGGCACCAGCATCATGAATCCGGACATCGAGTACCACAAGCTTGCGGAATCCATGGGTTGGTGGGCCAAGGGTCCAATCAAGGACCCGGCCGACCTTGGGCCCGCGCTCAAGGAAGCGGTCGCCGTCGTCAAGTCGGGTCAGCCGGCCCTGCTCAATGTGTGGACGCAGCCGCGTTAAGGAGAATCACTCAATGATAAAAGTTCGCGTCCGCTTCATGCTTGCGGCCTTGGCGGCGAGCGTTGCGTTTTGTCAGGCAGCCGCGGCCGATCCCTCGGCCGAGAACGGCAAGACCGAGTTCGTCAAGAACGGCTGCTGGCAGTGCCACGGCTTCCAAGGCCAGGGCTCGGTGGCGACCAGCGGCGGCCGAGTCATCGCCGACACCCAGCTTCCGTTCGAGGCGTTCAAGGCCTACGTGCGCAATCCGACTGGTGCTATGCCGCCGTTCCGTGCCGCGATGGTGTCGGACTCGGCCCTTGCCGACATCTACGCGTATCTGGAGTCGCGTCCGAAGCCGAAGGCGGCGAAGGACATTCCGCTGCTCAACGGTCTGTCGTCCAAGTAGGCTGTCATATAGGTAGCGCCGTTCTGCCTTGATGGTCCACGTCTCAGCCGGCGCGCGCGCGTCGGGGGCGAAATTTTGCGTCTTCGGCGTTATAGTAGGAGCGGAAACTCGCCCGCTTGCCGGTGATAAGCAATGATGAGAGGCCGATGAGCGGCAAAGGCCAGATGCGGCTCGGCGCCTTTTTCAACCCGACGGGGCATCACGTCGCCTCGTGGCGGCATCCGCGTGCGCAGGCCGACGCCGGCATCAACTTTCAGCACTATCTCGACATAAGTCGCACCGCTGAACGCGGTAAATTCGACATGATCTTTCTGGCGGACAATCTCGGCGTTCGCCAAGCCCATATCGAGGCGCTGTCGCGTTCGGCGCAGTACATCGCCAATTTCGAGCCGCTCACCTTGCTGTCGGCGCTAGCGACGCATACGAGCCACATCGGCCTCGTGGCCACGGCCTCGACCAGCTACAATGAGCCGTTCCACGTGGCGCGTAAATTCGCCTCGCTCGATCATCTGAGCGGCGGCCGCGCCGGCTGGAACCTCGTCACTTCGGGCCAAGAAAACGAAGCGCGCAATTTCAATCGCGAAAAGCACTACGAGCACGGCGAGCGCTACGAGCGTGCTCGCGAGTTTGCCCGTGTCGTGCTCGGCCTGTGGGACAGCTGGGACGACGACGCTTTTGTGCGTGACAAGGATAGCGGGCAGTTCTTCCAGCCTGACGGGCTGCATCAGCTCAACCATCGCGGCGAAAATTTTTCGGTGCTCGGTGCGCTCAACATTCCGCGCTGTCCGCAGGGTTATCCGGTGGTCGTGCAGGCGGGCGGCTCCGACGACATGATCGGTGTCGCCGCGGAATTTGCCGAAGTGATTTTCTGCGCGCCGCTGACGCTCGAAGCCGCGCAGCGGTTCTACGCCTCGCTCAAGGGCCGGCTCGCCGCACACGGCCGCGCGCCGGACGAGATGAAAATCCTGCCGGGGCTGTCGCCGGTGGTCGGACGCACCGACGCGGAGGCGCTGGAGAATTATCAGTATCTCAATTCGCTCATTCACCCCATCGTCGCCCGCGAAGTCCTGTCGATGGTGCTCGGCAATGTCGATCTTTCGCCGTATCCGTTCGACGGGCCGCTGCCGGAGAACCTGCCGCGCTCGAACGCGAGCCTGCAGATTTTCCAGGAAGTCACCTCGATGGCGAAGCGCGAAAATTTGACGATCCGCCAGGTGGCGACCCGCGTCGCCGGCGCGCGCGCCAAGGCGGTCGTGTATGGATCGCCGCAAACCATCGCCGACATGATGGAAGAGTGGTTCCGCAAGGATGGCTGCGACGGCTTCAACATCATGCCGCCGTTCTTGCCAGGAGGGCTCGACGATTTTGTCGACATGGTGATCCCCGAATTGCAGCGGCGCGGTCTGTTCCGCACCGCGTATGAGGGGCGCACGCTGCGCGAAAATCTTGGACTGCGGCGGCCGCCCAGCCGCCATGTCAACAGCTTGGCAAGCGACGCGCCATCGCCGCGGCCGCGCGCGGCATCTGGAGGATGAAGGTGATCAACGTAAGAAGACTGGGGCACGCAACGCTGACCACGCCCGATATCGATCGCCAGATCGAGTATTACACCGAGGTCGTGGGTCTCACGCTGGTCGAGCGCAGCAAGGAACGCGCGTTTCTCGCCTGCAAGCTTGGCCTCGAAGCCATCGCGCTCGAACCCGGCAAGGCCAACGCGCTGTCCCGCATCTCGTTTCA
>DATCBO010000140.1:0-5784 GCA_036511795.1 Xanthobacteraceae bacterium | reverse complement strand
CGGCTTGCGGACGGCCTTCGCAAGCCGCACCGCGTCGAACACGGCCTCGTGGTTGCCGCGGCGGCCGAAGCCGCCGCCAAGGAATTGCTGGTGCAGCGTGATGTTCGAGCGCTCGGTGCCGAGTAATTTCGCCACGCCCTTGAGCAAGCTCGTGGCCGCCTGCGTGCCTGCCCAGATTTCTACCGACTTGCCGTCGGCGCTGACCGCGGCGGTGGCGTTCATCGGCTCCATCTGCGCGTGGTAGACGTAGCGCGTGCGGTATTCGCCGCGAAACACGCGCTTGGCGCTCGCCAGCGCCGCTTTGGCGTCGCCGGTCTTCGCGAACGGGACGCCCGTGCGGCTCTTGTCGCGGCCGATGGCGGCGAGATCGCCGAGTGCCCGCTCGCTGTCGAGATGCGCGCCGGTCGCGCCGCCCCATGTGACACGCAGCAGCCGCTTTGCGGCGAACGCTGCTTCGACGGTGGTGGCAATGACGCCGACGCCTTCGGGCAGTTTCACGATGTCCGTGACGCCCGGCACCTTGCGCGCACGGGCATCGTCGACCTCAAGCGGCGCGCCGCCCGCATAGGGCGATTGCAACACCGCGGCGTAGACCATGCCGGGCACCTGGACATCCATGCCGTATTTGGCGGCGCCGACGACTTTCAGCGGCACGTCGATACGGCCGGTATCCTTGCCGATCAGCCGAAAGCTTGCGGTCGGCTTCAGGTTCTTCTCGCCGATCTTCGGCAGTTCGGTCGGCGCCGTGGCGAACACGGCGATCTCGCCGTAACCGATGCGCCGCCCCGACGCTTTGTGAACGACGACGCTCGGCTCGGTCGAAAGCTCATCGGCCGGCACATTCCATTTCGCCGCAACGGCATCGATCAGCACGCGGCGCACCTGCGCCCCCGCGACGCGCAGCGAGGTGAAATAGCCGGTCACCGACGAACTGGCCGAGGTCTGGAACGTGTAGCCGTAGATCGGGTTGCCGTATTTCTTGTCGTCCCAATCGGTCGGGAACACCGGCCGGACCTTCGCCCAGTCGGCATCAAGCTCTTCGGCGATAATCAGCGGCAGGGTGGTGAATGAGCCTTGGCCCATTTCGGCGGCCGGCGACACCACGGTGATCGTGCCATCGGGCGCGATCGTCAGCCAGACGTTCGGCTTATAGGGTGCGGGCTTTGCCTCTTCGGCGAACGCATTGCCGATGACGGAAAGCGCATCGGGCGCGATGGTCAGCGCGAAGGTGAGGCCGGCGGCCTTGAGCAGGCGGCGGCGATTGATGGCGCGGGCGTTGACGTGTTTGGTCATGGCTCAGCCCTCCTGCGCTGCGCGTTCGATGGCGCTGATGATGCGCAGATAGGTGCCGCAGCGGCAGATATTGCCGTCCATGTGGGCGACGATGTCTTCGCGCGTTGGCCGCTTGTTGGCCGCAAGCAGCGTGGCCGCCTGCATGATCTGGCCGGATTGGCAGTAGCCGCATTGCGGCACCTGCTCGGCGACCCAGGCCTTCTGCAGCGGATGACTGCCGTCGGCCGACAGGCCCTCGATGGTGGTGACCGACTTGCCGGCCACGAGCGAGATCGGCATGGCGCACGAGCGCACCGCCTCGCCGTCGATATGCACCGTACAGGCGCCGCAGGCGGCGATGCCGCAACCGAATTTGGTGCCGGTGAGTTTCAGATGTTCGCGCAAGACCCAGAGCAGCGGCGTATTGGGCCCGACCTCTACGTTCTGTTGCTTTCCGTTGAGGGTAAATGCCACCATGTGCGCGCTCTCCCCATCAGTGCGCTCGCTCGGACGGCAGCCCTCCGGCTGGCCGCGGCGCGCGCTATCCGTGGCGCATTATGGCGCAAGCCGGCCCGCCGCGACAGGCCGATCTGCCGATACGATTGCTTAATCCCAAGCGGTTGGTGATATCATCGCCTCCCATTGAGAGGAGCGATCGTGGCCGATAAACTCAACGACATCATCGCGGAGCTGGCGCTTGCCAACCGCATTCTCGCCAACGAAGGCGTGCTCGACGCGTTTGGTCATGTCAGCGCGCGGCATCCGGCCGATCCGGGCCGCTATCTGTTGCCGCGTGCGCGCTCGCCCGGGCTGGTCGAGCCGGCGGATATTCTGGAGTTCACGCTCGACTCCGAGCCGGTCAAGCCGCCGACGGTGCATCTTTACGCCGAGCGCGTCATTCATGGCTGCATCTATCAGGCGAGGCCGGACGTGATGGCGATCTGCCATCACCACGCGCCGGCGATCATGCCGTTCGCCATCGCCGGCAAGCCGATCGTGCCGGTGTTTCATCTCGGCGCGGCCGGCGGCGAGGACATGCCGTTCTGGGATCAGTACGACGAGTTCGGCGATACCAACCTTCTGGTCGTCAAACCCGAGGAAGGCCGCTCGCTGGCCCGCGCGCTCGGAAACCACCCGGCGGTGCTGATGAACCGCCATGGCGCCACCGTGGTCGGCGGCAACGTCAAGGAGCTGGCGTCGCGTTCGATCTTCATGTGCCAGAACGCCGAGTACCAGTTGCGCGCACTCGTGCTCGGCACGCCCGACCGGCTGCATCACGGCGAAGTCGAGCTTGCCGGCGCGATCAGCAGGATGCCGAACGTGGTGAGCCGGACGTGGGAATATTGGAGCGCGCGGGTGGGAACGCCGACTCCGCGCCGCATCAAAAAGACCAAGCGCGCCGCGCCGCGCGGGCGCCGCCGAGCGAAGAAGCGCCGTTGAGAGGGTGCGCGTTATTTCACTAAACATTAATTCCGGTCGCGCGCGGCGGCGCTGATCGCGTTGAGAATCGCAGCGCGGCCCTCTGGCAGCGCGCCGCGCACGCTCGCCTGCTTGCCGATCTTGCCCATCTCGCGCTGGCGGCGGACCGTGGCCATTGTCATGAGCGGCTCGACGCCGAGTTCGCGTAAGGTGTCGGCGCTCTCTTCCATCTCGGCGGCGCGCCGTTCGCCGTGGCTCGCCATACGTTCGAGGTTGTAGGGCACCACCTTGCTCCAATCGAGGCCCGGATAATTGTTCTTGATCGAAGCCGCAACCTCGTTGACGACGCCAGCGCGCGCCGCGGCGAGAAAACACTCCAACGTCAGCGCCTCGATGCCCTTGATCATGACGCTGCGCACCATCTTGATGGCCGCCGCCGCGCCGATCTCGCCGCCGGCGACGCTGACCCGCATGCCGAGCGCGCTCATCACCGGGGCAATCGCGGCCGCGTACGGTCCGGCGAGCAGCATCGGCGTCTGATGGCGGCCCGGATGGATCGGCGCCAGCACCGCGACATCGACATAGCGCGCCGTGTCGCCAAGGAGCTTTGCGGTTTTCTTCTTGCGTCCGGGCGAGACCGAATTGATGTCGAGGAAGAACGGCTGCTGCGCGAGGTGCGGCCTGACCGATTGGGCCGCATCGACGCTCGATGCCGCCGTCACCGCCGAAATGATCGCGTCCGCGCCGCGCACCGCGTCAGCCGCCGAGGTGGCGCAACGCACGCCGATCGCTGCAGCGGCGTCTTTTAGCTTTTCGCCGCCCGGGGCCGGGAAAAGAATGTCCCAGGCGGCGATCTGTTCGATGCCGGCCTCACGAAGGCCCGATGCGATGGCCTCTCCCGCCTCACCGAAGCCGATGAAAGATATCGTGGGCTTGTCGGTCGCCATGGGGCTCTTCCTTGTTTGTCACTACGGCTTCTTCCGTCGCGTGCGATGGGAAATGACACTTTCCGCGCTGTGCCGCAACGCCGCCATGCCGGCTGCGCGTTTGCATCGGCGAAGACGGCCGATAGGATGCGTCTCTAAGAATTAACGCGCAGGGAGGACAGACATCATGCCGCTGACAGATCATCAAATGGCGAGCCGCCGCCGCTTCATCCAATATCTCGCCGCAAGCCCGCTGTTTGCCGGCACCAGCATCGCCGCGCTGGCGCAAGAGCCGCATCAGGAGCCACACTTCCCCGAACTGCAGCCCGATCCCTATGTGTGGTCGCCGCGCGATTACAATCATCTGATTACGAGTCCGAAAGAAGCGCTCGATGTGTTCGATTTCGAGCCGGTGATGCACAAGAACGTGCCGCCGGCGCATTTCGGCTACATGGCCTCTGGCGTCGACGACGACGTCACCTTGCGGGCCGATCGCGACGGATTTCTCAAGTTTCAGCTGCGGCCGCGCCGGCTCGTCGATGTCAGCAAGATCGACATGAGCACGGAAATTCTCGGCCAGAAATATGAATCGCCGATTGTCATCGATCCGACCGGCGGCCACAAAGGCTACCATCCGGACGGCGAGGTCGGCGTCGCGCGTGCCGCCAAGATCGGCGATCACCTGATGATCCTGTCCACCCAGGCGACCACCTCGGTCGCCGACGTGATCGCGGCGCGCGGCCGGCCGATCTGGTCGCAGCTCTACGCCACCAACAAGTTCGAAGTCGCCAAGCACCATGTGCTCAGCATGGAGCGGCAGGGTTCGATCGCGGTCGCGGTGACGGTCGACCGCAACGGCGGGCGTAATCAGGAGACCGCCATGCGCATGGCGAGAACCGACACGCGGCAATGCTCGGCGTGCCACGACCACTCCAGCCTCGCCGCGGGGCAACGCGACAAGCCGATGTATGACGGCGCCGATCTGTCGGGGCTCAAGAGCATCCAGTCTTCGGCGATGAGCTGGGACTACATCAAGCGGCTGCGTGATCTCACCAAGATGAAAATGGTGATCAAAGGCATCCTGGCGTGGGAAGACGCCAAGATCGCGGCCGAGACCGGCATCGACGCCATCATCGTCTCCAATCACGGCGGCCGTGCCGATGAGTCGGGCCGCTCGACCATCGAGACCCTGCCGGAAATCATGAAGGTCTCGGGCAACATGCCGGTGCTGATCGATTCCGGCTTCCGCCGCGGCACCGATATCGTCAAGGCGCTGTGCATGGGCGCCAAGGGCGTCGCGGTCGGCCGGCCCTATCTGTGGGGTCTCGGGGCCTTCGGCCAGCCGGGCGTCGAGCGCGTGCTGCAAATCCTGCGCACGGAGCTGAAAGTCGCCATGCAGCAGGCCGGCGCGCCGTCGCTGAAAGATCTGAAATCATCGATGGTGCTGCACGTCTAGCCTCGTTGTTCTCCCACTCCCCGCGTGCGGGGAGAGGTGATACTTCGTCATTGCGAGGAGCGAAGCGACGAAGCAATCCAGCGGGCCTCGTGGCTATCGCAAGCCGCTCTGGTTTGCTTCGCTGAGCCTGTCATCGGGCCGGCCACTTCGGGCCGGGCCCGTTGGCTCGCAATGACGAGTTCTCCCGTTCTCGCGGCGCGCTTTTTGTTCGCGCGCGAGTCCTCTGCCCCACCATGTTGCTAACGGCTTCCCTGCTTGCGCTATTTCCTGGGGTTCCCTGTGCCCACCCAGGCCGCAAACAAAGGGGAAGCGGAACGCCGAGAGACGCGTCGTCACAACCCGCGCCTTGCGGGCACGGGGCGCCCCTTGCGGGGGCGCTCGCCTCTCGGCGTCCCACCGCGGCTCTTGCCAGAGGGACAGCTGGTCCCCAAGGCTCTGCACCAGGCCATGCTTCGGGAGACAGTCCGGAGCGTTCGACCCTATGGACCGCCAACCGGGGCGAGGATCGTGCGCGTCTCCACAGGTGTTACCCGCGCCGGAAAACCAACGAAACAACTGTCCCCGTCCCGTGAGCACCTCACGCACCGGTCATGATGCCGGCAGGCTGATGCCCGATGCCGCCCGGGAGCGGGTTACAAATCCGCCCGCGGGCACCGCACTCGCCCCGTCCCAAGGAGTGTCCTCGCGAAGAACGTCCCTTCGAAAGGCGAG
>DATCBO010000139.1:0-47234 GCA_036511795.1 Xanthobacteraceae bacterium | reverse complement strand
ATCGACGGCGGCGCCAAGGTCGTCGGCTTCGACATCGTGTTTCCGACTTCAATCGAACAGTCGGCGGTACCGTTCGGCGACGAAACCCTGGGCAGTCACCTGCACGGCTTCGACCGGGACTATCTCCGCGCCCTCGCGCTCGGCGCGCGCGACGGCAAAGTCGTGCTCGGCGAAGTGCAGAATCAAGCCAGCCCGGTCCTGCCCTCGCCGGGCCAGCGCGCCGCGGTCGGGTTCGGACGCAACATCCGCCCGCTCAATGTCTATAGCGATCCCGATGGCGTCATCCGCCGCGTGCCGCTGACCTTTACGGTCGATGGCAAGCCGGTGACCTCGATGGCCGCCGAACTGGCAGCACGCGCGAGCGGCGCACCGCCGTCGCCGAAGATCGCCAAGGCAGGCGCCGTCGCCGGAACGATCACGCTGAACTTCGCAGCCGGGGCCGACGATGTCCCGACATTTTCGTTCGCCGATCTCAGCGCCTGCGCCGACAAGAGCGACAAGGACTTCTTTCGCCGCCATTTTAACGGCAAGGTCGTATTGCTCGGCACGGTGCTCGACGTCGAGGATCGCAAGATCACCTCCACGCGCTTTGCCTCGGCGCGCGAAGGCGCCCGCGCGGAGCGCTGTGGGCTGACAACACAGACCGTGCGGCAGACCTTCATCCGCGACTCGATATCCGGCGTGTATGTCCACGCCACAGCGGTGAACAACCTGCTGCGCGGCGACGCGCTGACCGAATTCGGCCGCACCGGCGCCGGTGTCGCTGCGCTGGTCCTGGCGGCGCTCGCCGTCGCCGCCGCACTGGCGCTCGGACCTATGAGCGCCGCCTTGAGCTTTTTTGGTCTTGCGATTGTCTGGACCGTAGCGGCCACGATGGCGTTCCGCTACGCGCTGGTGGTACCGCTGGCCGAGCCTTTGCTGACCGCGCTTGCCTCTCTCGCCACCACCATCGGTTATCGCCTCGTCGTCACCGATCGTATCATGGCCGCGCAGGCGGCGCAGAGACGCGCGCACGAGGCGGAGATGGCAAGCGCCGCTGCCATCCAGCGCGCGATGCTGCCAGGGGCCGGACAAAGCGACTTCGCCGAAGGCAGGCTCGATATCTTCGCGCACATGATACCGGCGCGCGAAGTCGGCGGCGATCTCTACGACATCGTCAAGCTCGACGGCGGCCGTGTCATGGTCTCGATCGGCGACGTCTGCGGCAAGGGCGTTCCGGCTTCGCTGTTCATGGCCATCACGCAGACCATCATGCGGCTCGTGGTCCGCTTCGATCAGGACCTGGATACGGAAATTAACGGCGCCAATAAGTTAATGGCCGCCGACAACAGAGAGGAAATGTTTACGACGCTGTTCTGCGGCTTACTTGATGTGACTTCCGGAACGATGACATATTGCAACTGCGGCCATAATGCCCCGCTCGTTCTCCGTAAGGACGCGAGCACATTCGAGACATTGCGCGTCTGCGGGCCGCCGCTCGGAATCCTTGAGGACAGCAACTACATGGCGCGGTCGATCGCGCTGACGGCGGGCGACGTTCTCGTCCTCTACACCGACGGCGTGACCGAAGCCGAAGACGCGCGGAAGGCCCTGTTCGGGACGAAGCGGCTCGAGGAAGCGATCCTCGAAATGCGCGGACAATCCGCCCGCGATGTGGTCGAGCACGTCATCAAGCGTGTCACCGCGTTCGCCAAGGGCACCGTGCAGTCCGACGACATCACATGCCTGGCGGTTGTTTGTTCGTAGGCCGGGTATCGCCAGGGTCTCATCGCCTAAGCGAATTCCAAATCACTCTTCGACCTTGATATTCGCCGCTTTGATGATCGGCCACCACTTCTTGATTTCGGCCTTCTGAAAGGAGGCAAGAGCGGCGGCCGTCTGCTGTTCGGGTGGAAAAATCTGCAGACCGAGATCGGTGATGCGGCTTCGGACGACCGGATCGGCCAACGCCTTCTCGACAGCGGCGTCTAGCACGCCGATGACCCGGCGTGGCGTACCCTTCGGCGCCCAAAGCCCAAACCACTGCGAGCCGTAGAAACCCGGCAGCCCCGCTTCGTCGACGGTCGGGATATCCGGCGCCTGGGCCAGGCGGCTCTTCGCCGTTACGGCATAGGCCTTGATGGTCCCTGCTCGAACCTGCGGCAGCACATTAATGGGGCTGTCAATCATGATATCGATGCGTCCGGCTATCAGGTCCTGGGTGGCGGGAGCCGAACTGCGATATGGTATCAACCGGACGCGGGCGCCGGTCGCGCTTTCAAGAAAAGCCGCGAACACATGCTGCGGGCAGCCATTGCAGATGCCCGCCGTTTCCTTGTCCGGATTGGCCTTCAGCCAGTCGACAAGCCCCTTCAGGTCATTCGCCGGCACGCCTTTCCTGGCGACGATGACATAGGGATTGCTTGAAATCAGGGCGACCGGCTCGAAATCCTTCAACACGTCGTACGAAAGGGTGTAGATCGCACCGTTGACCACATGCGTGTTCCAGCCGCCAAAACTGAGGGTGTATCCGTCCGGCGCCGCGCGCGCCACTTGGCCGACGCCAACAGTGCCGGACGCGCCGTTCACATTTTCGACAATGACCGGCTGGCCGAGCGGGCCGCGCATGCCTTCGGCCAGAATCCGCCCGACTGTGTCCATCGGTCCGCCCGGAGCGAACGCAACGTTCAATCTGACCGGGTGCGATGGATAAACCTGTGCGGTTGCACTTGCGGTGCATCCCGCAACGGCAATTGCGGCCGCTAGAAGCGTTGCTTTCATGACAATCGTCTCCACAACAGTGCAGCAATAAGCAACCTGACGAAGACACACAGCCATGATGGGCTGATCGATTCGTAGAAAAATATTGATAATACTATCTTTAGAAGATAGTTTTTTCATCTATGGACACACGGTTCCTCGAAAGCTTCGTCACCGTGGTCGAGCAAGGCTCGATCGCGGAAGCCGCGCGCCGGCACAATCTCACCGCTGCGGCGATCGCGCATCAAATCCGCACGCTCGAAGATGAGATCGGCGCCCGCCTGCTTGCTCGTTCCGGCCGAACCGTGCGGCCGACCGAAGCCGGAGCGGGCATCCTCGTCTATGCGCACGATTTTCTGCGGCGGGTGCGCGATTTCAAATCGATAGCGGCCAGCGACACGCCCGCCGGAGAACTTCGTCTCGGTGCCGTACAGTCGGCGAAATCAGGACTGTTGCCCGGCATCCTGTCCGGGATGACAAGGAAATATCCGCAGATCGATATTCGCATCGTCGGCGATACCGCGGCGCCGCTTTACGCCAAGGTGCTGGACGGCGAACTCGATGCGGCAATCTGCATGAAGCCGACATTCCCGATCCCCAAGACGTGCGACTGGCGCCTGTTGCGAGAAGAGCCCCTAGTCGTTTTGACGCCGGCGTCGGCAAAAGTTCGCGATGCTAACACCGCTCTCGCCACCGAACCGTTCATCCGGCTCGACCGCAGCGGCTGGGCCGGCCGCCTTGTCGATAGCTATCTGCGCCAGGCCCGCATCCGGCCGCGAGAACGGTTCGAAGTCGATGCACTGGAAACCATCGCCATCATGGTTGATCGTGGATTGGGGGTTGCGCTGGTGCCGGATTGGGCGCCGCCGTGGCCAGAAGGTCTGTCGCTGTGCAAACTGAGCGTGCCCAATCGGTCTCACACCCGATACATCGGTCTTGTCTGGAATCGAGCCTCACTAAGGATGCGGTTGGTTCAGGCCTTTCTCGAAGTAGCGATGGCGACACTCGCTTCCGGGACCGACAGCGCATCGAAGCGCAAGGGCGGCCGCGCCGCGCGCAAGCGCTAAGATGCAATGCCGGCGCCCCAATCCCACCGGGGTGTCTGCATCCCCGGCGTTCAGCCTGGGGCAGCGCCGCCATGCTCCATTTTTAGAAAGTCGGCCGGCCCAGCAGCATCAATAACTTCGTCGGCTCCCCCCAACCAGTGAGGCCAATGAACCATGTTTTTTGACAGCCCCGCTCAACCGGGAAAGCCGCCCTGGCGACGAATCAGCTCGCGTTGTTCCGCCTGGTCTGAGTACGGGCTGGGCTCTTCGTCGGTTTTGCCGACTTTCTGCTTATCTTCTTCCGGCTTGAGGCGCGGGCTGCCGCCGCGGGTCTTTCCGGCGTCAGTCCGCCTTTGGCATTCTTGACCTTGGCGCGCGTGAGCTGCCAGCCTTTCCAGTTTATGTCGAACACGATGCCGTCAGGGTCGCGAAATTTGCGCTCAAAGCCTTCATCGTGCGGATCGCCCAGATCGTAGAAAAACTTGCCGCCCGCCTCTTCGATCTTCTCCTGCTGCTTCGGCAGGTCATCGCACTGGAAGCCGAAATGATGGATCCCGGTCCAGCCTTTCGGCACGCCGGAGCCCTCTTCGCCTTTGTACTGGAGCAGCGCCAGATTGATCTCGCCGTCGCTCATGTAGCAATTGAAGGCGGTCTTGCCTTCCTTGATTTCAGTGCGCTTGAGACCGAACGCCTTCTCATAAAAGTCGGCGGTCGCCTTGATGTCCTTGACGCAAAGCGCGATGTGACGGATGCGAGCGGCCATGATGCGTCCTCCCTGGGATCACGGGAGTGTCCTCAATCGACATTTCCAAGTCAAATTCCGACGTCCTCGGTCGGCGGACTCCCTATTGGGATTCGGCAACCGATGGCAATTATGCACGGCCGGCCGGCGTCAGCGTGACCTGCCATCGTGGCGGGGCTTCAACAGCTGGAAAAAAGCCGCCCTGACTCTGTTAGCGCGTTAGGGCGTGCACTCATAAACGCCAGCAGTCTCGATGTCCGCTGTCGGGGGAGATAACCGGACATAGCGAGCGACGGTCAATCGGTCGAAAATGACCCATTTCGACATTTCCGCCGGGTCATTTGTTGTGCTGCAAAACACAAGCCCGCTAGTCGGTACCGTGAGGGTGGATAGTCTGAAAAGCGATTGACCCCAACGGGTCGATTTGAGAAGCGGACATTAGCGGCCTGCGTCCCGTACTTATTTAGTGGGGTGTGTTGCGCCTCAGCCACACTAATTGTCCCCTGATAGGTCTATTCTGATGGTTCAGCTGCCTGCCCGTTTTTATTGGGGGCTCCTATGCGAAAATTCGCCATCCTGTTTGGCGTGCTGACGTTCAGCGGCCCGGCCTTTGCTGCCGATATGGCAGTGAAGGCATCGCCGCCGGTAGTTGCGACAGCCTTTAGCTGGACCGGCTGTTATGTCGGCGGAAATGCCGGTGGCGCATGGGGCAATTCGAACGTGACTCTCATGGAGACGGGAGCTTTCCTTGACCCATTGTCCCATAACCCACCAGCCGATGTCGCGTTTTCTAACGCGCTTGGTTCGCCCGGAATTAGGATGAGCGGATTTACCGGCGGCGGCCAGGTCGGGTGCAATTATCAAGCTGGTAGTTTCGTGTTCGGCATCGAGGGCGACGGCGAATATACTGGCCTGAGCGGAAGCGCAGCCGCGACCGCAACGCTCCCCATAGCAAAACTTGCGGCTTCAGCGACCACATCAGTATCAAGCCACTCCCTATTCACCGTCCGCCCACGGGCCGGATTCGCAGTCGACCGGACTTTGTTCTATGTGACGGGCGGTTATGCGGGCGGGAACGTTACCTACAGCGAGTCAATGTCGCAAAGGGCCGGAGTAAGTACGGGTGGAACGGTGTCCTCGACCCAGAGCGGCTGGACCATTGGCGGCGGCATTGAGTATGCCATGACCAACAATTGGACGATCAAGGGCGAATACCTCTATGTGAATCTCGGCTCCGTCGGTTTTGCTGGGGCCAACATCGTAATGCCGACTTTCACCACGGCTAACAGCGCCACCTTTAAGGAGAACATTGGCCGCCTTGGCCTGAACTACAAGTTCTGATCCGTCTAGCGGCGGTTGCAATAAGATACTAATCGCCGACACCTCAGCTTTTTCACCTCAGCGAACAAGGCTCCGGGATCCCGGGTCGGGCGGCCCGGTCAATGCTTTCACCCTTTGGAAGCCCGACGCGGTGCGGGTTACGGGGGGTGCCGAACATGTTGCCATTACGACGGCCAAGGCGCTCGGCCTTACAGTCCCCATCACGCTCCTTGGCCGCGCCGACGAGGTGATCGAATAGACGTCGCAATTTGCTGCACCGCACTTCGGTCGCTTATGGCACAAAGCTGACATGCAGCGGGCCCAAGCCGACGTCGGCTTCTGGGGTAAGCCGACACGCAGATTTATAAGACAAGGCCTAGTCCTCATCTCCGTGGGGGAGAATACCGCTGCCACAATTCGATAATCGATTGAAGTTATGGCGCAATTTGACCGTGCGTGTGCGAATCATAATGAGTGCGTGCAGCGCGTCATTGTCTTCGTCCGTTGTCACGTCGACGAACCCCCACAGGATGCGTCTGCGGTCGCGCCCGACACACAAGCTGTAGTCGCTTGCCGCATCAACAACAAACTTATTGACCGCATCGGCCGTTGGCGTAATGGGACAACCGATCTCGCTCGTTGAGGACTTGGCCGGGAGACACACCCGGTCATGGGGCGAGTGCGGCGCCTGCGCGCGGGCTTGTAACCCGCTCTCGGGCGGCTTCGGGCATCAGCGTTCCGGCATTACGACCGGAGTGGGTGGTGCAACCCTGGACTGGGACAGGTTGGGCGCGGGTAACGCCCGCGCAGAAACGGACGGTCTTCGCCCCGGTTGGCGGTCAAAGGATCGTACGTCCACCGCGTCCCAGGAAGCATGGCCTGAAGCTGAGTTGGGAGGGGACAACCGCCCAACGAGAGCCGCCGTGGAACGCCGAGAGGCGAGCGGTCCCCGCCGGGACCGCCCCGCGCCCGCTGCGCGGGTCGTGACGACGCGTCTCTCGGCGTTCCATATCCTCATCTTTTGTAGCCCGGGTTGAGCCAACGGGTCCGGCCGAAGTGGCCGGCCCGATGACAGGCTCCGCGAAACCCGGGAGCTGAGACAAAGACTTCATTGCCGTTCCCGGGTTTCGTTTCACTCAACCCGGGCTACTTGAGCTTGCGAATAGCGAATAGATTTCCTCCCCTATCGCCATTCGCGCCTTGCCAGTCCCGTACCAACACCTCGGACGCGAACAAAAAACGCGCCGCGAGAATGAGAGCGCTTGCCTTCGGAGCCCGCGACAACGGGGGAGAACGCACACCCCATATGCCTGCCCGGCACGGGGGGCTGGCGTTTTTGCAATCCTTGGCCCCTTGTCGACGGCCTCGCGCAGTGTGAGAGTTTTGCGGGTGCGAGCGAGCATTTGGCCTGACGCTAATCCGGCCCAACGGCGTTTCGGGAGAGACAGCAACCATGCACGAAGTCACCGACGATCATTGGCACGAACCCGAAGGGCTGAAGAACGCGGGCTACGGCGCCTGGAAACGGCCGAACACGTCCTACGACGACTACATGGAGGAGCAGGGCATTCCGATCTTCCGCGGCATCGGCGTGCGCCGCGTGCAGGACATGCCGCTCAAGCCGTGGGCCCGCATGGGCGGCAAAGGCACCTTCATCCAGCTCTATGGCACCGAAGGCAGATGGGGCTGCTATGTCGTCGAGGTGCCGGCGGCCGGCGCGCTCAATCCCGAAAAGCACATGTACGAAGAGATCATGGTGGTGGTCGAAGGCCGCGGCACCGTCGAAATCTGGGCCGACGGTCAGCAGAAGCCGCACACCTTCGAGTGGCAGCGCGGCTCGATGTTCTCGATCCCGCTCAACACCAATCACCGGATCATCAACGCGGCGTCGAGCCCGGCCCTGATCCTGGTCGCCTCGACCGCGCCTAATGTCATGAACATCTTCCGCGACCGCGACTGGATCTTCAATTGCGCCAACACCTTCCCGTCGCGCTTCGACGGCAGTCAGGATTTCTTCAAGGTCAAGGACGACATCGTGCCCGATCCGCTGCGCGGGCTGGCGCTGCGCAAGTCGAATTTCATTCCCGACATCATGAACGCCGACCTCTATCTCGATAACCGCCGCTCCCCCGGCTACACGCGAGTCGAGCCGCAAATGGCCAACAACGTGTTCTACGGCTTCGTCGGCGAGCACAAAACCGGCCGCTATTCCAAGGCGCACGCCCACATGTCGGCGGCGATACTCGTCTGTCTCAAAGGCAAGGGCTACACCTATACGTGGCCGCGCACGGAAGGCATGACGCCGTGGAAGGACGGCAAGACGCAGAACGTCTACCGGCAGGATTACGAGCCGGTCGGCCTCGTCACCGCGGCGCCCTACGGCGGCGACTGGTTCCACGCCCATTTCGGCATCTCGAAGGAGCCGCTGCGACTGATCGGCTGGTACGGCCCCAACAACCACCGCAAGGACAAGGCCGGCGTGCCGGGCGAGAAGGACACCGACGAGGGCGCCATCGACGTCACCGAGGGCGGCACCGCCATTCCGTACTGGCTGGAGGATCCGTTCCTGCGCAAGGAATACGAGGAGACGCTGGCGAAGGAAGGCGTCAAATCGCAGATGGGCGCAGAGCTCTACCAGGCACCGCCCGGTTATCGCGCTGCCGCCGCGGAGTGACACACGACAGCGCGACGGCGACCGCATGACTAAACGCCAACTCCGCTCACTCCCGCGCAAGCGGGAATCCAGGGGCCGTTTACTCACGGCTCTAACGAAATGGGTCCGCGCTTTCGCGGGGACGAGCGGATTGGTGCTCGTCGCACTCGTTCAGCCCGCCCATGCCGAAGACGCCGCAGCCTTCTTTGCCGGTAAGACGATGCGCATCATTGTCGGCCTGCCGCCGGGCGGCAGCGCCGACGCCTATGCGCGGCTGGTGCAGCGACATCTACCCGCGCATCTGCCCGGCGCGCCGTCGATCCTGGTGCAGAACGTGCCGGGCGCCGGCGGCATGAAGTCGGTGGCGTATCTGGAATCCTTGCCGTCCGACGGTACCGCGCTTGCGACTTTCAGCTCCGGCCTGTTGACCGAAGCCATCACATCGCCCGGCCACGTCAAAACCGATTTTCGCCGACAAAACTGGATCGGCAATGTCAGCGAGGACGCGCGCATCTGCTACCTGTGGCACACCACGGGTGTGCGCAACTGGCAGGACCTCTTGGCGCGCCAGCAGGTCGTATTTTCCGCATCGGCCCCGGGCACCGCCGGCTATGTGGATGCCGCCATGTTGCGCGACCTGTTCGGCGTGCATCTCAAGCAGATCAATGGCTATCCGGGCAGCGCCGAGATGCGGCTCGCGGTGGAAAAAGGCGAAGTCGAGGGCAGTTGCGGCGGCTGGACCGCGATGCCCGCCAATTGGTTGCTTGAATATAAGATCAACGTCGTCGTACGGCTGTCGCCGACGCTTGTTCCCGGAATGGACAAAAGCGTGCCCTACGCGGGCGACCTGGTGAAGACCGAACGCGAGCGAGCGATCTTCGACTTTCTGGTAGCGCCGGAAAAACTTGGCCGGCTGTTCATGGTGTCGGAGCGCGTGCCGGCCGACCGCGTCGCCACGCTGCGCCACGCCTTCAATGCCATGATGACCGATCCGGCATTCCTGCGCGATGCGGACAAGATGCGCCTTACCGTCACGCCAATGAGCGGCGAGGAAGTGAAGCGCGAAATCGAGGCACTCTACGCGTCGCCGGCCGATGTCGTGACACGAGCCAAGGCGATTGCGGCGGAATGAACGCGTGGCGGACTAATGCACCACGATCGTCGTCGCGCCCATGCCTTCGTGTTCGACCAGACCGAACAACGCCGCCGCATTGGCAGGCTGCAACCGCACGCAGCCGTGCGACACCGGACGACCGAGCCACGCGGTCTCGTAGGTGCCGTGAATGGCGATGCCGCCGCGGAAGAAGATCGAATGCGGCATCGGTGAGTTATGGTATTTGCGGGAGAACCAGCGCGCCGCCAGCCGCTGCGGGTGATAGACGCCACCCGGCGTCGGCAGGCCGCGGCGGCCGGTCGACACCCGCCAGTCGTAGCGCGGCACGCCGTCGACGACGACCCGCATGGTCTGCGTTGCGCGAGCGACGCGCACGACGATCGCTGCACTGGCATGATCTGAGGCGAAGAAGGACACGAACAGCGCGGACATCAACAGCGCGGAGTTCAAAAGCGCAGACTTGGCGACCGCGCAAAGCAAGCGATGCATTGCAACCCTCTAATGCCCTCGCCGTGCCCGCCAATGCATGTGCGTCATCAGCGGCGAGTTGTAAAGCAAACAACACGGCCAGAGTTAATCGCGCGCTTGCATCAATGCGCTTCGCGGTCTCCAACAACAGGGCGACAATGTTTCAAACAGGTGCCATCTATTTGCCTCAACGATTTGGTTAAAATCGAACGATGCCGACTTTCGATCTATTGACCATCGGTCACTCCAACATACCGGCCAAGCGCGCCGAGCGCGGCGTCAGCATCGGTCACATCTTGCATGACGGCGCCGCACGGGGGCGATCGAGCGGCGGCTATTGGCCGAATATGACGGCCATGCCGATCTGTTCGGCGCTGGACAAGGCGACCGACTCGCGGCAGCCTATCGTCGCCGCGCAGTCGCGTATCGGGCAAAACCGGCTGCATCGGGGGCAAATTCTGCATCGGGGGCGAGTGCTGCATCGGGGGCGAGTGCCGCAGCGGAGACGAGGTGATGTCCATCCTGTTTCGCACGTTGCTGATCGCTCTCGCTGCCGGAATCGGTCCGGCGCTGGCGCAGGGCGCGGGTCTCGATGCCGGGCGCGCCGCGTCCACGATCGATACGACGCCGCCCGGCACGCTCAATCCCAAGCCGCTGCCGCCGCTCGAACATCCGGATGCCAAGGAAACGCCGGCCAAAGAACTGTTCGCCCGCAAGCTGACGCCGTTTCCCGGCCCGGCGCGCGCGATCGGCGGTTATGCGGACGGCTGCATGGAGGGAGCCGAGGAGCTGCCGATCACCGGGCCGACCTGGCAGGTGATGCGGCTGTCGCGCAATCGCAACTGGGGTAATCCCGAGCTCATTAAATTCATCGAGCGGTTCGGCGCGAATGCCAAAAAAGCAGGCTGGAATGGGCTGTTGATCGGCGACATGGCGCAGCCGCGCGGCGGCCCGATGATTTCCGGCCATGCCAGTCATCAGATCGGCCTCGACGCCGATATCTGGCTGACGCCGATGCCCGATCACACGCTGTCACGCGAAGAGCGTGAGAGGGACGGCGCCGTCAATATGGTCGAGCCGAGCGGACTCGAGGTCGATCACAAGCTGTGGACGCCGACCCGCACCGCGCTGCTCAAGGCCGCCGCGGAAGACCCCAAGGTCGTGCGCATGTTCGTCAACGCCGCGATCAAAAAGGAAGCCTGCGCCGAAGCCGGGACAGATCGCGCCTGGCTCGCCAAGCTGCGGCCGTGGTGGGGACACGCCGAGCATTTTCATATACGGCTGCTGTGTCCGCCCGACAGTCCGCAATGCAAGTCGCAACCGCCGGTGCCGGCAGGCGATGGCTGCGGCCACGCTCTCGATTATTGGTTCAAGCCGGGCATTCTGCATCCGGCGCCGCCGAAAACGCCTGCCGGGCCGAAACACATGATGACGCTTGCGGCGTTACCGCCCGCGTGCCGCGCCGTTGTCCAGGCGCCCTGAACGCTACACCGCAGCGGCGAACAACACGGACTGCGCGCTCCACGCGATGAACGTCAGCGCGCAGGCGAAAACGACGATCAACGCGGCAAAGCCCGGCAAATTTTGTTGCGGCGCTTTTGCCATTGCGGGCAGGCCGGCGAGCAGGATGTAGACGCCGTAGAAGCCTAACAGCATGAGAAAACGCAAGCCGGGCAGCAGCAGAAAAACACCTGCAAGCCAGACCGGCGCATACGAATAGACCGCGAGGCAGAGCGAGCGAGCGAAATTCCGCCGGCCACCGAACAAAGGCGCCGCGACCGCGATGACGAGGCCGAGCAGCAGCACGACGGCGAAGCTCGCCACGTAGCCGAAGAAAGCCGCTACGAGACCATCGAAGATCGGAGCGCGCACCTCGCCTCTGCCGGGCCCGATGACACCGATGATGCAGGCGCCGACGAAACCGAAAATCGCCGGCACGAGCGCCAACGGCGCGACAGTGCCGATCAAGAGAGCAACCGTTTCGCCAGGCTCGGCCTCGATCCGCACCCATTCGGAAAACGGATTGGCGAGGATACCGATGAGGCGCCAGACGCCTTTCATGGCGGCGAGTTACGCGGCGACGCGGATCAGCGCCGCGCCTTTTTCGGCGATCATCATGGTCGGCGCATTAGTGTTGCCCGACGTGATCGCTGGCATGACCGAAGCATCGGCGACGCGCAGCCCCTCGACTCCGGCAACGCGCAACGCGGCGTCAACCACCATCATCGGGTCGCTGGGGAGGCCCATTTTGGCGGTACCGACCGGATGAAAGATCGTGGTGCCGACATCGCCTGCGGCTTTAATCAGCGCCGCCTCGTCATTATCTGGAATCGACGCGCCGGGCAGATATTCGTCGGGATGATAGGGCTTGAGCGCCGGCTGCGCGGCGATGCGGCGGGTGAGCCGGATCGCAGTCGCGGCAATGCGGCGATCCTGATCGGTCGATAGATAATTCGGCTTGATCATTGGCGCGTCGGCCGCATCGCGCGAGCGCAAGCGCACTGAACCGCGGCTTGTCGGGCGGACGTTGGCGACGCTCGCGGTGAAGGCCGGGAATCTGTGCAGCGGATCGCCGAACTTGTCGAGGGACAGCGGCTGCACGTGATATTGCAGATTGGCACGTTCTTGATCAGGATCGGAGCGCGTGAACAGGCCGAGTTGTGAGGGCGCCATGGTCAGCGGCCCGCGCCGCAACAGCGCATATTCGATCAGCATGCGCGTGAGACCGAGCGGCGCGTAGTAGCGTTCGTTGAGCGTCGAGATGCCGTCGACCTTGTAGATCATGCGGAGCTGCAGATGATCCTGCAGATTGGCGCCGACGCCCGGACGATCGGCCACGACCGCGATGCCGCACTCGCGCAGATGCTCCGCCGGGCCGACGCCGGACAGCAGCATGATGTGCGGCGAGCCGATCGCGCCCGCGGCAAGGACCACTTCGCCGCGGCAGCGCGCGGAACGCGCCTCACCGTTTTTGCGCCAGCGCACGCCGACGGCGCGCCGCCCCTCGAACATGATGCCTTCAACCAAACAGCCGGTTTCGAGCCGGACGTTGCCGCGCTTGAGCGCCGGTTTGAGAAACGCGCTCGCCGCCGACCAGCGCCGGCCGCGTTTCTGGTTGACGTGAAAGGCGCTGCAACCCTCGTTGTCGCCGGTGTTGAAATCGGTGATCGATTTGATCCCGGCCTGCGCCGCGGCAGCACGGAAGGCATCGAGCAGATCCCAGCGCACACGCGGTTGCGCGATCAGCAATTCGCCGTCGGTGCCGAATTTTCCGCTATCGCCGAGGAAATGATTTTCGTGCTGCTTGAAATACGGCAACACGTCGTCCCAGCCCCACCCGGAAAGCCCGAGTTGGCGCCAATGATCATAATCGGCCGCCTGGCCCCGCATGTAGATCATGGCGTTGATCGAGGATGAGCCCCCGATCGCCTTGCCGCGCGGATAGTTGAGCACGCGGCCGTTCAGGCCCGGCTCCGGTTCGGTCTTAAAGCACCAATCCGAGCGCGGATTGCCAATGGCAAACAGATACCCGACCGGAATGTGGAACCAGATCCAATTGTCCGATCCGCCGGCCTCAAGCACGAGCACGCGGCTTTTCGCATCGGCGGACAACCGATTGGCCAACAGGCAACCGGCCGAACCCGCACCGACAATCACATAGTCGTATTCGCCGTCGATCGGCTTTGCTTCCGCCATCCCTCCCCTCGCCGCTTTCTCCGTCGCTCGGCGAGGATAGCACCTCGCGGCTGCGAGCAGGTCAAGCGCCGCGGCGGCCGAATTTCGCGTCCGACGAAGGCAGGCATGAGCATTGACGTGTTGTCCGCCCAAACCGCGGCGGACTATGCTCCGGACGATGGAGTCCTCGCAATCGCCGCCGGCGCCGGTGAAGCACGCGACCACGCTCGGCGTGCTGTGCGGCGCCGGATCGGCCTTGTTCTGGGCCTTCGGTTTCGTCGCCGCCCGGCATGGCGTGCTGGCCGGCATGTCGCCGCTGGTGCTGGCGCTGCACCGCTTCATCTGGCCGGGTTTTGCGCTGTTACCGCTCGTTGCCCGCTCCGGCCTTGGCGGTCTCGGCGGCCTGGGCTGGCGCCGCGGCATCGCGCTGACTGCGTTCGGTGGTCTGCCTCTCGCGCTGTGGAGCTACATCGGCTACGTCTATGTGCCGCTCGGCCACGGCAGCGTCATTCAGCCGTCCTGCGCCGCCGTCGGTGGCCTCGTGCTGGCGCATCTCGTTCTCAAGGAAGCGCTGCCGCCGCGCCGCCTCGCCGGCGCGCTGACCATCGTGCTCGGCCTTGTCGTCATCGGCTCCGAGGCATTGCGCACCATGGGTCGCCAAGGGCTCCTTGGTGATCTGTTATTTGTAACCGCCGGCAGCTCGTTTGCGATTTTCGGCATGCTGCTGCGGCTGTGGCGGGTGCCGCCGATGCACGCCGCCGCGGTGACAAGCGTGTTGTCGCTCGCCGGTCTGCCGATTTTGTTCTTGGCCTACCGCAACCTCATCGCCGCCGGGCTCTGGGAAAATCTGCTGCAAGCCGTCGTGCAGGGCATCTTTGCCGGGCCGGCGGCGATCTATCTCTACACCCGGGCCGTTGTGCTGCTGGGCGCCGGACGCGCCGCGCTCTACCCGTCGCTGGTGCCGCCATTCTCGCTCGTTGTCGGCTTTCTGACGATTGGCGAAGTGCCGAGCCTCTCGCAGCTTATCGGCCTCACGGTCGTGGTCATCGGCTTCCGGCTGACGCAGACCGGATAGCCGTCATTCCGGCCCCGCATATTGACCCGCGGTGTGTGGGAACATCGACTTCACGATCTTAAAGCGCGAGATATCGACCGTCGCGTCCATGTGCAGGAAGATTGCGGCGTCGCGGAACAGCTTTTCGACGCCGAAATCCAGCATGGCGCCGTTGCCGCCGTGCAGCTCGAGCGCGTGCTGCGCCACTTTGAGGATTTCCTCAGACGCAAACACCTTGGCCATGTTGCACAGGGTGTCGGCATCCGGCGCATTATCGTCGACGGCTTTCGATGCCCGATCGAGCAGCGCGCGCACCGCCTCGATCCGCGTCGCCATGTCGGCAAGGCGGAGCGCCACCGCCTGATGTTTGATCAGAATGCGCCCGCCCTGCACGTAATTCTGCACATAGTCAGCGGTGACCTCGAAGGCGCGTACGCCGACGCCGAGATTTTTTGCCGCCTGGATGATCTTGCCCGGCCGGAAATAGACCGCGGCCTTGCCCAGCGCATCGCCCTCGACCAGGAGATGATCCTCCGGCACCCGCATATCCTCGAATACGAGTTCGCCGTTATTCATGAAGCGGCAACCGATGGTCTCGTTGCAGCGCGCGATGGTGAGTCCGGGCGTGCCCCGCGGTACCAGAAAGCTCGACGTGCCCTGCACCATGCCAACCTGCGGATTGGTGTTGGCGTAGACCACGAACAGGCCGGCATCGTAGCCGTTGGAAATGAACTGCTTGCGGCCATTGATGATCCATTCGCCGTTCTGTTTGACGGCGCGCGTCTGCATCGCGGCTTCCGGTACATTGTAGGGCAGCCAGCGGTCGGACGCACCGCGCGGCTCGGTGAGGCAATGCGCCAGCAGGAATTGCGGGTCGTCGATGAGCCGCTTAAACCATTTTTCCTGCAGGTGGCGCGGCGCCAGATTGCGCAACAGCACCGAGACCTTCCAGTTCTGAACGAGCTTGTCGGCGAGGCCGGAATCGCCACGCGCAATTTCTTCGGCGATCAGCGCGAACGTCTGCACTTCGCTGGCGCGGTCAAGCTCGATGCCGCCGAATTCTTCCGGCACGCCGAGCGTACGGACGCCCACTTTTTCCGCGCCCTGCAGGATTTCCCGCGGTAGGCGGTCCTCGGGCGTCATCACCCATTCGCGCCGCCAGTCGCCGCGAATGAAGGGAATAACGACATCGTCGACGAAATCGCGGCACGATTGCCGCATCATTTTCTGTTCTTCGGAGAGATGCGTCGACATGATGTTTCGTTGGTTGCGGGCGCCCACAAGGGGCGCCCCTACGATCATTTCGGCTCTGTAGTGGCGACCCTTGTGGTCGCCCTTAGGCCGCCTTGCGGGTCGCCAAGAAAACGCTCATGCGATCGAGGGCGCGCAGAATGTTCTCGGTCGAATTGGCGTAGGACAGGCGCAGATAACCCTCGCCGAGGATGCCGAAATCCGGTCCGCCGATCAGCGCGACACCGGCATCGTCGAGCAGTGCGTTGGCGAGCGGCTTCGCCTTCCAGCCGGTGCGCTTGATGTTGGGGAATGCATAGAAGGCGCCCTTCGGCGTCGCGCACGAAATGCCGGGCAGCTTGTTCAGGCCTTCGACGACGATTTCGCGCCGCTTGTCGAACTCAGCGATCATGCGGTCGGCTTCGTCCTGCGGGCCGGTGAGCGCGGCGAGCCCGGCATATTGGGTCGCCGCGTTGACGCACGAATAAAGGTTCACCGCGAGCTTGCGCGCATAATCGTAGAGCTTGCCCGGCCAGATCGCGTAGCCAAGCCGCCAGCCGGTCATCGCGTAGGTTTTCGACCAGCCGTTAAGCAAAATGAGCCGGTCGCGGATCGACGGATACGACAACAGGCATACATGCATTTCGCCGTCATACACCATGTGATCGTAGATCTCGTCCGACATCACGGCGACGTCGGGGAAGTTTTCCAAGCCGGCCACCAGCTTGTCGACTTCGGCCTTCGGGGTCACGCCGCCAGTCGGATTGGCCGGCGAATTGACGATGATAAGGCGCGTCTGCGGCGTGATCAGCTTGAGCGTTTCCTCGGCCGAAAAGGCAAAGCCATTCTCCTCGCGAATCGGCACCGGGATCGGCCGCGCGCCGCTAAATTCGATCATCGAGCGATAGATCGGGAAACCGGGATCCGGATAGAGAATGTCGGCGCCGGGCTCGCCGAACATCAGGATCGACATGTACATGGTCGGCTTGCCGCCCGGCATGATCATCACGTGGTCGGGAGAGACGCTGACGTTGAAGCGCCGATGCAGGTCGGCCGCGACCGCCTCACGCAGCGGCAAAATGCCAACCGCCGGTGTGTAGCCATGATGGCCGTCGCGCAGCGCCTTGACGGCGGCTTCGACTATAAAATTCGGCGTGCGGAAGTCGGGCTGGCCGATGCCGAGGTTGACGATGTCACGACCGGCCGCGGCAAGCTGCGTGGCGCGCGCCAGCACCGCAAACGCGTTCTCTTCGCCGATGCGGTCGAATGCGGCGACGGTCTTCAGCATGGTACTCCCCCGGCAGAATTTCGCGACGGCAGTTCATCCCAATCGCCGGTCAAATGCAAACGGCCGCGACGGCCTGCGACACCCCCGCCAAAAATATAAGGAGCCCCGGAACGAGTCCGGGGCTCCTGAACGCAACAACAGTTCGTTGGAACGGCTTAGTAGCCGCGGTCCGTATCAAATGCGGCGCCGGACTGAACCTGCGCGGCACTGCCGCTGCGGGCGATCGGATTCGGATACATGCCGGCCGGATCGTTCGTCTGGTAGTGATACTGGTTCCGGGACGACGAATGCCGATACGATTCCTGCGCCAGGGCCGGCGTGGCGAGCAGCGCGATGCCCACGGCCGAAAGGATCAGTTTGGTCTTAAAGAGCTTCATGATCATTCTCATTGGTTATGCCCCGTGGCCAGAAACCTATTGCTGATTCTGCATTGCACAAGACACGAAGTCATCGCGGAACTCTCACAAAAATGTTATGAAATTCAACGTATTAATGGATTTTTTATAGCATGATTTATGGCGAATTGCTGCAGTGCAATAGAACAAGATTCGCCGTCGAACCGGCTTTGTGGGCCAAACCACCACCGCCCTGTCGCCGGGGAGAGCTTTTTCGCGCCCTCAAAAATGGCGACTTCTCGACGCTGCGCTCCGGCATTAAATCGACATATCTAAGGGACGAGATGCGCCGCAGATCCCCGTTGCGCGAATAGGGTGGAAGACGATGGCAAAGACCGGACATTCCAACGGCGAGCAGCGGGCGCACTTGCGTTCGCGATTGTGGTTCGACAATCCGGACAATCCTGGCATGACCGCGCTTTATCTGGAGCGTTACCTCAATTACGGCCTGAGCCGAGCAGAGTTGACCTCTGGCAGACCGATTGTCGGCATCGCGCAGACCGGATCCGATCTCAGCCCCTGCAATCGCCATCATCTCCAGCTTGCCGAGCGTGTGCGCGAAGGCATCCGCACTGCTGGCGGCATTGCGATGGAGTTTCCCGTGCATCCAATCCAGGAGACGGGCAAACGGCCGACCGCGGCGCTCGACCGCAATCTCGCCTATCTGGGACTCGTTGAAGTGCTCTACGGCTACCCGCTCGACGGCGTGGTGCTGATGACCGGCTGCGACAAGACCACGCCGGCCTGCCTGATGGCGGCCGCCACCGTCAACATTCCGGCAATCGTGCTGTCCGGCGGACCGATGCTCGACGGCTACCACAACGGCAAGCTCGCCGGCTCCGGCACGGTGCTGTGGCAGGCGCGGCAGGACGTGGCGGCCGGCCGCATCAATTACAACGAATTCATCGACATCGCCGCTTCTTCGGCGCCCTCGGTCGGCCACTGCAACACGATGGGAACCGCGTCGACCATGAATGCGATGGCCGAGGCGCTTGGCATGTCGCTTCCCGGCTGCGCCGCCATCCCGGCGCCGTATCGCGAGCGCGCCCGCATCGCCTACGAGACCGGAGTCCGCGCGGTCGAGATCGTGCTCGATGATCTCAAGCCGTCCGACATTCTGACGCGCACTGCGTTCGAGAACGCGATCGTTGCCTGCTCGGCGATCGGCGGCTCGACCAATGCGCCGATCCACCTCAATGCCATCGCGCGGCACATCGGCGTGCCGCTCGCCATCGAGGACTGGGAAAAAGTCGGCTACGATGTGCCGCTGCTCGTCAACATGCAGCCGGCCGGCGAGTATCTGGGCGAAGACTATTATCGCGCCGGCGGCCTGCCGGCGGTGATGCACGAGTTGCTGGCGGCGGGACGACTGCGCGGTGACGCGCTCACCATCAACGGCAAGACCTGCGCGGAGAATGTCGCTCGAGCCAAGGCGACTAATTCCGAGGTGATCTGGCCCTACGACAAGCCGATGAAAGCTCAGGCGGGCTTCAAAGTGCTGCACGGCAATCTGTTCGATTCGGCGATCATGAAGACCAGCGTGATCTCCGAGGAATTCCGCCAGCGTTATTTGAGCAACACCAAGGATCCCAACGCTTTCGAGGGCCGCGCCATCGTCTTCGACGGCCCGGAGGATTACCACCATCGCATCGACGATCCCGCGCTCAAGATCGACGAGCATTCGGTCTTGTTCATGCGCGGCACCGGGCCGATCGGCTATCCGGGT
The DNA here is from genome assembly GCA_036511795.1 of Xanthobacteraceae bacterium. GTDB lineage: Bacteria > Pseudomonadota > Alphaproteobacteria > Rhizobiales > Xanthobacteraceae > BOG-931. The sequence goes on along the minus strand of DATCBO010000139.1, from coordinate 27,784 downwards.
TCGGCCGAAGTGGTGAACATGCAGCCGCCTGCCGCGCTGATCAAAAAGGGCATCACGTCGCTCGCCTGCATCGGGGATGGGCGGCAATCGGGCACCTCGGGCTCGCCGTCTATTCTCAACGCATCGCCGGAAGCAGCGGCCGGCGGCGGCTTGGCGCTGCTCAAGACCGGCGACCGCGTGCGCGTCGACCTCAACAAGGGCACTGCGGATATATTGATCTCAGCGGCCGAGCTTGCCGAACGCTGCGCGGCACTGCAAAACAGCGGCGGCTACCATTACCCGCAGAGCCAGACGCCGTGGCAGGAAATCCAGCGCTCCATGGTGGACCAGCTCGATAGCGGCATGGTTTTGGCGCCGGCGCCGAAATATCAGCGTATCGCGCAGCATTTCCTACCGCGCGACAACCATTGAGAGCGGACGCCTTTCGTCACCGCTGCTTTCGTAGCCCTCGACATAGCAAGCACGATCTCCCCTATTTTGGGGAGACAAGAAGCGAGCGCACCTGTTACCGTTTTGGTGGCGATTGGGCGACTCCAGGCGAGCGAATAGGTTAGTCTAGGCTTTGTCGCAGAGCTGCTGGCGCGATGCTTAGGCCTGCTGCCCATGCGTCTGCCTTTTTGATCGATTTCCAAGGAGTGATTTTGATGAAGCTCCCCCGTAGACGTTTTCTGCATCTGGCGGCAGGCGCTGTCGGGCTTCCGGTTCTTTCGCGCGCCGCACGGGCGCAAATCTATCCGTCCCGCCCGGTGCATCTGATCGTTTACTTTGCTCCAGGTGGCGGAAACGACATCACCGCCCGCCTCATGGGTCAATGGCTGTCGGAGCGACTAGGGCAGCAATTCATCATCGAGAACCGGCCGGGCGGCGGCGGAAATATTGGAACTGAATTGGTCGTCAGAGCGGCGCCCGATGGTTACACCTTGCTGCTTGTGTCCGCTCCGAACGCGACCAATGCGACACTCTACGACAAGCTCAATTTCAATTTCATTCGCGACATTGCGCCGGTCGCGAGCGTCAGCCACGACCCCAACGTGATGGTGGTCCATCCGTCCGTGCCAGCAAAGACGGTCCCGGAATTTATCAAATATGCCAAGTCCAATCCGGGCAAGATCAACTATGCCTCAGCGGGCATCGGGACATCGCAACACATGGCCGGTGAATTGTTCAACATGATGGCCGGCATCAATATGGTTCATGTCCCCCATCGCGGCACGGCGCCCGCGCTGACAAGCCTGCTTGGCGCGCAGGTAGAGGTGATGTTCGCCAGCATGCCCCCGTCCATCGGATACGTCCGGGCCAGCCAACTGCGTGCGCTAGCGGTGACCACAAAAACACGCTCGGACGAATTGCCCGACGTCCCGACTGTCGATGCTTCTCTGCCGGGCTTTGAGGCGAGTCCGTTTTACGGCGTGGGCGCTCCCAAGAAAACGCCGCCTGAGATTGTTGAAAGGCTCAACAAGGAAATCAATGCAGGCCTCGCCGATCCTAAACTTAAGGCACGGCTTATCGCTCTCGGCGGTACGCCGCTGCCGGGTTCGCCTGCCGAATTCGCAACGTTGATTAAAAACGAAACTGAAAAGTGGGCCAAGGTGATCAAGTTCGCACACATAAAGGCGGAGTGATTCAAGATCGCGGCCGATACTCCACCCTCGTCATTTTGGTCGTGTCTTGATGGATACAGATATGGTTCGCAGCCGACCGGCGCGCTGGCCTTGACGGTTCGCGACTGCCTCCTATGTCAACCAAACTCCTCCAATCGGAGTTCTCGAACCTGCCGTACTCATCCGTTGTCGGGTCTGTCATCGCGCCCTCATCCGTGGCAGGTTGGCCCTGCTCGCTGATGCCGGGAGTCATTCATGAGCAGTTCCCGTCCCTCGACCCACGACAAGCGGAAAACCTTCCGTAAGCTGCACGAAGCCGGCTGCTTCGTCATTTCCAATCCGTGGAATGTCGGCAGCGCGCGCTATCTGCAGGGTCTCGGCTTCAAGGCGCTGGCGACCACCAGTTCGGGCTATGCCCACTCGGAGGGCTATGCTGACGGCGCGCAGAGCCGCGACCAGGTATTGGCACATTTCGCCGAGATCGCGGCTGCGACCGACGTGCCGCTCAATGCCGATTTCGAGGATGGCCTCGCCGACACGCTGGACGGCCTCGCTGAGAACGTCGCGCGCTGCATCGCCACCGGCGTCGCGGGCTTATCGATCGAGGATTCGCCGAATGACGGCAAGATGCCGCTGTACAATCTCGACGCCGCCGTCACGCGCGTCAAAGCGGCGCGCGCCGCCATCGACCGCGCCGGCGGCGACGTGGTGTTCACGGCGCGCGCGGAAAATTTCGTGCGCGGCGTCAACGATCTCGACGACGCGATCCGCCGCCTGAAGGCCTACGCGGCCGCGGGCGCCGATTGTCTCTATGCGCCGGGCATCAACAAGCGCGAGCAGATCGAAGCCGTAGTCAAAGCGGTAGCGCCGAAGCCGGTCAATTTTCTCAATAGTGGCGCCTTCGGCTTCACCGTGGCAGACCTTGCGGACATGGGCGTGCGGCGCATTAGCGTCGGCGGCTCGCTCGCTCGCGTCGCCATGCACGCTTTCATTCGCACCGCGACCGAGATCGCCAGGGACGGCCAGTTCGACGGCTTCGCCGGTCTTATCACCAATGCCGAGTTGAACAAGTTCTTCGCGGACGACCGGAAGAAGCTTTCGCCATGACCCCATCCGAACCGCATCCACTGACAGGCCAGCCCATCGGGCTGCGCGTCGAGAATCCGGGACCCGCGCCGCGCCCTGGCCCAGTGACGCTCAAGGGCCGCTACGGCCATCTCGAAAAACTCGCGCCGGAACACGCGGCTGAGCTGTGGTCGGTCTTCGGCGGCCAAGATCGCCTCTGGACTTACATCTCGGCGGATGGCCCGTTCGCGAACTTCGAGGCGTTTGCGGCGTTTATAGCCAAGCGCGCGGCGGCCACAGACCCCTATGCCTACGCCATCGTCGATACGGCCGGACGCGCGATTGCCTATTTCACCCTGTTGCGGATCGTGCCGGAGATGCGGGTTATCGAGGTCGGCCACGTGCTTTATTCGCCGGCGCTGCAGCGCACGCCGCTCGGCACGGAGGCGCAGTATTTGTTGGCGCGTTATGTTTTCGAGACGCTGGGCTACCGGCGCTACGAATGGAAATGCGATGCGCTCAACGTGGCGTCGCAGCGGGCGGCCCGGCGATACGGCTTCGTCTACGAAGGAACGTTCCGCCAGTCCATGATCAACAAGGACGGCCGCAATCGCGACACCGCCTGGTTCTCAATGCTCGATGGCGAATGGCCGGAGCGCAAGCACAATTTCGAACGTTGGTTGGCGCCGGAGAATTTCGATAGCGAAGGACGGCAGAGAGTCAGCTTGGCAGTTTTGAACGGGCAGAAGGCGTGAGGCAGGAAGCGCAGGAGATGAATGAGCGGAAGATTACAGAATAAAGTCGCGCTGGTGACAGCCGCCGGGCAAGGCATTGGCCGCGCTATCGCCGAAGCCTTTATCGCCGAAGGCGGCAAGGTCATCGCCACCGACCTCGCCGACGACAAGCTTAATGGCCTAAGGGCCACCAAGGTGCAAAAGCTGGACGTGCGCGCGCAAGATAATATCGAAGCGCTGCAAAAGGCCGTGATGGCCGAATTCGGCGCGCCCGATATTCTAGTCAATTGCGCCGGCTACGTCGCCAACGGCTCGGTGCTCGATTGCACCGACAAGGACTGGGACTTTTCCTTCGATCTCAACGTCAAATCCATGCATCGCATGATCAAGGCGTTTCTGCCGGGAATGCTGGCAAGGAAATCAGGCTCGATCGTCAACATCTCCTCGGCGGTGTCGTCGATTCGCGGCGTGCCGAACCGCTATGCCTATGGGGCGACCAAAGCGGCGGTGATCGGGCTGACCAAGGCGGTCGCCGCCGATTTCATCAAACAAGGCATCCGCTGCAACGCCATCTGTCCGGGCACGATCGAGTCGCCATCGCTGGAAGACCGCATTGCGACGGCTTCGAAGGAGACCGGAAAATCGCTCGATGCCGTCCGGCAGGATTTCGTCTCCCGCCAGCCGATGGGCCGGCTTGGCACCGCCCGCGAGGTTGCGGCCCTCGCCCTCTTTCTCGCCAGCGACGAAGCAAGCTACATCACCGGGCAGGCCCATCTCGTCGACGGCGGGATGGCACTCTGATAACCGTGATCCCGAGGCGCTCGCCATAGCGCGTCGAAGACGCGCGTAAACGCGCTGATGGCTCGCACCTCTGGGTGACGGAACAAAACCATGCACATTCTCATCACCGGCGCAGCCGGCATGATCGGGCGCAAACTGACGACGCGCCTGGTCAAGGACGGCGGGCTCAACGGTCGCACAATCGAAAATTTCACGCTGACCGATATCGGCGCGCCACCGCGGCCCGAGGGATTTCACGGCATCATCGACGCGTTCGCAGCCGACATCGGCGACCTGGCAACGGCCGCGCGATGCGTTACGGGTCGCCCCGACGTAATTTTTCATCTCGCGGCCATCGTTTCCGGAGAAGCCGAGCTCGATTTCGAAAAAGGAACGCGGGTCAATCTCGATGGTTCGCGCGCGCTTTTGGAGGCGGTGCGCCAACGTGGCGAGAGTTATCGGCCGCGCTTGGTCTTCACCTCGTCGATCGCGGTGTTCGGCGCGCCGTTTCCGGATGCGATCCCGGACGAATTCCACCACACGCCGCTCACGTCGTACGGCACCCAGAAGGCGATCGTCGAACTTCTGCTTTCCGACTATACGCGCCGCGGCTTTATCGACGGCATCGGCATCAGGTTGCCGACCATCAACGTACGGCCTGGCAAACCGAACAAGGCGGCGTCGGGCTTCTTCTCCTCGATCATCCGCGAGCCACTTGCCGGCGAGGAAGCGGTACTGCCGGTCGAGGACAGCGTCATGCACTGGCATGCAAGTCCGCGCTCCGCGGTCGGCTTCCTCATTCATGCCGCCGGATTGCCGGGCGAACGGCTCGGCACGCGCATTAATCTGACCATGCCGGGCGTCGCCTGCACAGTGGCCGAACAGATCGCAGCTCTGCGCCGGATCGCCGGCGACAAGGTCGCGGCCCGCATTCGCCGCATGCCCGATCCACTGGTAACGCGCATCGTTGCCGGCTGGCCGCGCCGTTTCGATCCGCACCGCGCACTGGCGCTCGGCTTCACGGCCGAGTCGTCGTTCGACGAAATCATTCGCGTGCACATTGAGGACGAGCTTGGCGGCAAGATCGCCGCGTGAGGCCGCAAAAGACTTCCCACGCGCGCCGCTTAGCGTCTATGTGTTGCCGCGATGAAATTTGGTACCCCGCTCATTCCCGCGATGCTCGTGCGCCGCTACAAGCGCTTTCTCGCCGACGTGATTTTCGATACCGGCGAGATGACGACGGTGCACGTTCCCAATCCGGGCGCCATGACCGGCCTCGATAAGCCCTACTCGCGGGTGTGGCTGTCTGATTCGCAGAATCCGATGCGGTCGCTGCGCTACACCTGGGAATTGATCGAGGCTGATTGTGGCAGCGGTCCCGAGATCATCGGAGTTAATACTGTCCAGCCTAATCTGCTGGTTGCCGACGCTCTCCAGGCCGGACTGTTTCCACAATTGCTCGACTACCCGACGACTCGCCGCGAGGTCAAATACGGCACGAATTCGCGCGCGGATTTCGTGCTCGAAGGCCCGCAGCGGCCGCGATGCTACCTCGAAGTCAAGAACGTGCACCTGATGCGCAAGCCGCGGCTTGCGGAATTTCCCGATTGCGTCACCGTGCGCGGCGCCAAGCATCTCGACGAGCTTGCCACTGCGGTCCAACAGGGCGCCCGTGCGGTCCTGCTGTTCGTCATCCAGATTGCCTCAGCCGAACGCTTTAGCGTGGCCGGCGACATCGACCCGACCTATGCGGCGGGTTTCGCCCGCGCGCGGGCCAAAGGCGTCGAGATTCTGGCTTGGCGCTGCAAGGTCAATGTCGAGGGCATCGACATTGTGGCGCCGGTTCCGGTCGCGGAAACGCCATAAGCATCGCGTTTTGCTTGCGCTGCCCGCGCGTATGCTTACATTGCGGGCGGGCGGCGGCTTACCGGCGCTTTTCCTCGCGACTGATGCATTAGCACAATGACCTATGTCGAAGCGGCATCGGCACCGCTGCGCAAAACCGGGCAGATCAAGATCCACGGGCCCACCGCGTTTGAAGGCATGCGCCGGGCCGGCCGGCTGGCTGCCGAATGCCTCGACATGCTGGTTGGCGAGGTCAGGCCAGGCGTATCCACCGAGCGGATCGACCGGCTCGTCTACGAGTTCGGCAAGGACCACGGCACGATGCCGGCCACGCTGATGTACCGCGGCTACCGCAAGGCGACCTGCACCTCGGTCAACCACGTGGTCTGCCATGGCATCCCGTCCGACAAGCCGTTGCGCGACGGCGATATCCTCAACGTCGACGTGACCCTGATCCTGGACCACTGGCACGGCGATTCGAGCCGCATGTACACAGTCGGCGAAATTCCGCGTCGCGCCGAGCGCCTGATCGAAGTGACCTATGAGGGCATGATGCGCGGCATCGCCGCGATCAAGCCGGGCGCCACCACCGGCGACATTGGCCACGCCATCCAGTCCTTTGTCGAGGCGCAGCACATGAGCGTGGTGCGCGATTTCTGCGGCCACGGCGTCGGCCGACTGTTCCACGACGAGCCGAACATCGTGCATGTCGGCCGCCCCGGCGAAGGCATCGTGCTCAAGCCCGGCATGTTCTTCACGGTCGAGCCGATGATCAATCTGGGCCGTCCGCACGTGAAGGTCCTGTCCGACGGCTGGACCGCAGTGACCCGCGACCGCTCCCTGTCGGCGCAGTTCGAGCACTCGGTCGGCGTCACGCAGACCGGCGTCGAGATTTTCACCCTCTCGCCGAAGGGCCTCGACAAGCCACCCTACCCGCCGCAAGCCAGCTGACGCTGTCCGGCGCCTGCTGCGCGAAAACATTGCGCACGGGGAGATTGCAAAATCCGGTAATCCGGTCATCTTGCAGACGGGTCGGGTGCGGCGTCGGCAGACGTTATGCCGGTTGAGATCGGCCCCGGCGGGGTGTGTTCAAAGTCCCATGGTGGAAAAGAACCGCGAGCGCGCGAAAGGCCTCGCCGAGGCTCCTCCGCACTATTTTGGCCATCGCGAAAGGCTGCGCGACCGTTTTCGCGAGGCCGGGACGGACGCACTATCGGATTACGAACTGCTCGAACTGCTGCTGTTTCGCGCCCAGCCGCGGCGTGACATGAAGCCGATCGCCAAGGCGCTTTTGGAGAAATTCGGCTCATTCGCCGAAGTGATCTCGGCGCCGGAGAAACGGCTCGCTGAGGTCGAGGGCATCGGCGAAGCCAGCATTACCGACCTCAAGATCGTGCAGGCGGCGGCGAGCCGGCTGTTGCGCGGACAGGTCAAGAAGCGGCCCGCGCTGTCATCGTGGTCGGCGGTGCTCGATTATTGCCGCACCGCGCAAGCCTTCGCCGATCGCGAGCAGTTCCGCGTGCTGTTTCTCGACAAGCGCAACCAGTTGATCGCCGACGAATTGCAGCAGGTCGGCACCATCGATCACACGCCGGTCTATCCGCGCGAGGTGGTCAAGCGTGGGCTCGAACTCTCCGCAACGGCGATGATCCTGGTGCACAACCACCCGTCCGGCGATCCTACCCCGTCGCGCGCCGACATCCAGATGACGCAGCAGATTATCTCCGTCGCAAGCCCGCTCGGCATTTCGGTGCACGATCACATCATAGTCGGCAAGGATGGGCACGCGAGCTTGAAGGGGCTGAAGCTCATTTAGACAAAGATGAATGCGGTGGCGGGCTGTGCCGGTAAGTCGGCTAGCCTCGACATGCGCCCGATGGCAAGGGTGCGCATCCATCACCAACGGTTCGCGCGCTGCTCGAACGCGCCATTTCGGCGGTCTGACGCAGCGTCATACGCGGCCGATAGCTTTGCCAATAATCTGCTTTGCATCGCTCGGCGCACTGTCGCTCGCCCACGCCACATACCGGTCCGGCCGCACCAGAATAAGCTTCGCCTCGTAGGCTTTGCGGCCGTCCTGATAAGTGTCGCGGACGACCTTTTGCGGCACGCCGAGCGTCTCGGCGGCCGCCACAAATGCCGCAACGGTGCTGTCATCCGCGTCAAATGCCAGCAGCGTGAAATACGCTCCGAGTTCTTCGAACACGTTGCGGCCGGAGCTTAGAAGCTGCGGCGGCAGGTGATGGCCGATGCGGGCCTGAAATGTGTGCGTACCGCGGGCGCTCGATCGGCCGCCCGGCGGGCCGAATACAATCGGCGAACCTTCATAGTGCGGCTCGTAGGTGAGTACGCGTGGAGCGGCAGCGCCTTGATGATCCTTCCAGGCATGCTCGAATTCGGCGCGGTCCTTTTCCGGGGTATAGCGGGCGAGAAAAGCGGCGTCCTTTTGGATGCCCGCCTCGATGAAATCACGGCCGGTTTCCAGAAAGATCGGCTGCCGCTCGTCGCTGTAGCTCTTCAGCAGCGCGTCGCTGCCCCAGCCTTGCAATTTAGCGGCAAGCTTCCAGCCCAGATTGGCGACGTCGTCGAGACCGTTGTTGAGGCCGTAGCCGCCGTATGGCGGATGGGAATGCGCGGCGTCGCCGGCAATGAACACGCGGCCGACCTGATAGTTTTCCGCGACCTCGATGCGCAGATCCCAGAAGCCGACGTAGTCGAATTCGCAGGCGAAATCGAATCCGGCGACGCGCCGCAGCAGGCCGTGGAAGTCGTAATTGTCGCGCGTCGTGCTCGCCGGTACCGGCGAGTGGAAGAACCAGCTTTCGCCGACATCGACCCGGCCGAAGAATTGCCAATAGCCCTTGAGGTCCGGGTGCAGCACCCGATAGGTCGAGCGCGGCGGAAAGCGCTTAAGCTTTTCGTGCAGTTCCTTGGAGCGGAACAGCGCCAGCACCATGGGCTGGTCGAAATCCGAGCTCGAACGCTGGATGCCCATCTGCCGCCGCACGATCGAATGGCCGCCGTCGCAACCGATCACATAGTCGGCCTCCAAGACCTCATTGGCGCCGCCGCCCTCCTTCGCAATGGTCACGCACGCGCCGGCGGCATCCTGCTCGACCTTGTCGGCCGCCCAGCCGAAATAGCGCTCGATGTTGGGCAGCTCCAACAATTTTTTTCGCAAGACGTATTCGACCAGATATTGCGGCAGCCGTTCGTTCTGTTCGAAATAATACGAGTTGACGATCTCGCGCAGCGGCGGCGCATACCAGAACTCGCTTGTCAGATCGCGGTAGGCGACGATGCCGCTCATCGGATATTCGGGCGGCAGCATGCGCGAGGCGCGCACGGCGTCGGCAATGCCCCACGAATAGAGATGCTCCATCGCGCGCTGCGTTAGATTCTGCCCTTTGGGAATACGCTGCGGCTCAACGCGCCGCTCGATCAGGGCACACGAGACACCGCGCAATCCGAGTTCGACCGCGAGCGCGACGCCGACCGGTCCGCCGCCGACGACGGCCACTTGATAGTGCTTATTCATGCACGCGACTTTCACTTTGGGGATTGGCGTTGTCACACCGCCGCCGTGGAGACGATTGCCAATTAAAGAATAAAAGCCGGGAAGATCAAGGCGCGATATGCCGGGTGCGCCCGGCCGCCTCTCCAAACTCTAAACACCCGACGCAAAGCCATTTCCTGCAACCATCGGGCGCAAATCTCAGCGCCCGATGGCCTCTCTGGCTTTGGCAAAGATCGCAGGCGGAAAGCGCGCAAAATGATGCAGCAGGCCATCCACCTCGGTGGCGGTTGCCGGGTCGATGTCGAGGCCGACCTTGTTCGCCTCGGCAAGAAAAGCCTTATCCTTCATGGTCGCGGCGAAGGCTCCCCGCAGCGCGGCCAAGCGGTCAGCCGGGACATTGGGCGGACCGGCCAGCGGACGGCCGAGCACAAGCTGATTGAAATAAAGCTCCAGCACCGCGCGGTGCTCGTCAGTCTTGGCGTAGTCGAACACGCTCGGGATATCGCCGAACTCATTCGATTTGTGCGGTCCCATCTGGATCACGAGCTTGAGCCGCCCCGATTTCACGTCGTCGGAAAACTGCGCCTTGATCGACGAAGCGTAGAACCCGCACTCGCCGTTCACCTCGCCGCGATGCATGGCGAGATCGATATCGCGAGTACCGGCGTAACCCGGAATGACCCGGATATTGGCGCCGAGCACGTTCTTCAGGATCATCGGATGCTGATAGGTAATTGCTGCGGGCGCGCCGCCGCCGAAAATCGTCTCCTTGCCGCCCTGGCGCATCATGTCGTTGAACGATGCGGCCGCGCCCGGCGTCTGCCAGACGCCGCAATAGGCAACGTCCTGCGACATGCTGCCGATCCAGCTGAACTTGGTCGGATCAAAACGGGCGGCCTTGTTGCCGAGCAGCGGCTCCATCACCACGGAGGAGGCAAACTCGCCAAGCACCGTGCCGTCGTTCGGCTGGTCGTTGTAGATGCGATTGGCCGCCGTCATCGAGCCGGCACCCGGCATGTTAGCGGGCACGACCGACGGTTTGCCAGGGATGAAGCCCCCGAAATGGCGGGCCAAAACGCGCACATAGGTATCGTAGCCGCCACCCGGCGGGAATCCGGCGACCAGCGTCAACGTCTTGTGACTATAGAAGTCGGAAACTGAGTCGGCATGAGCCAGCCCGCCACAGGCACCGACCGCCGCGCACAGAACTGCGAGGCGCAGGAGCGTTCCGGTCCGTCCGATATGCACCATCATGCGACGCTCATTGCCACAAAAGAGAGTGAAGGGCGATTTTCATGTATCCAGCACGGCGCGCACCTTACTCGCCAATTGCTCGATCGTGAACGGTTTGCTGATCAAATTGACACCGGGGTCAAGAATACCGCCGTGCACAACGGCATTTCGCGTATAACCGGTCGTAAACAACACCTTCAGATCGGGCCTCTTCTTCAAGGCCGCGTCCGCGAGTTTCTTGCCGTTAATCTCCGGCATGACCACGTCGGTGAACAACAGCTTGATGCTCGGCGTGTCGTCGACCATCGCCAGCGCGGCGGACGCGGATTCGCTTTCGAGCACCGTATAGCCCAGTTCGCGCAGCGAATCGCACGACAAGCGGCGCATCAGCGGATCGTCTTCGACGACAAGAATGATTTCGCCGGCATCTCCGTTCGCAGGCTTGGGCGCGGTACGTGTGGCTTCATCCGCCTGACGATAGAGCCGCGGTAGATAGATTTTGACCGTCGTGCCGTTGCCGATCTCGGAATAGATTTTGATGTGCCCGGTCGATTGCTTAATGAAGCCGTAGACTTGGCTTAAGCCGAGGCCGGTCCCCTTGCCGACCGGTTTGGTGGTGAAGAAGGGATCGAAGGCGCGCGCCGCGACGGCCGGCGCCATGCCGCCACCGCGATCGGTGATCGCGATCATCACATATTGGCCGGCCGTCACCTCGGCGTTCTCGTGGCAATAGGCTTCGTCCAGAGAGACATTCTGTGTTTCGACCGTCAGCTTGCCACCCTCGGGCATCGCGTCGCGAGCGTTGATGGCGATATTAACAACGGCGCTTTCGAGCTGATGCACATCGACGTTGGTTTTCCACAATTCCGCCGCCAGCACTGTCTCGATCTGAATCTGCTCACCGAGAGTCGAACGCAGCAGCTCCGACATGTCGGCGATCATCCGGTTGGCGTCGACCGTTTGAGGCGCCAGCGGCTGTTGGCGAGCGAATGCGAGCAGGCGCTGGATCAACGCGGCCGAGCGCTCCGTCGCCCTCGTGGCGCTCTCAACGAAGCGGCCGATTCCGAATTCATCCTTTTTGAGCCGACGCTTTATCAGATCCAGCGCGCCGACGATGACGCCAAGCATATTGTTGAAGTCGTGGGCCATTCCACCGGTGAGCTGGCCGACCGCCTCCATCTTCTGCGCCTGGCGAAGCTGCGCCTCGACCTGCTCGCGCCGGCTGATCTGTTCGATCAAACTTTGATTGGCAAGCGACAGCTGGACGTTTGCAGCGTGGACACTCGCCACCGAGCGCCTGGCCAGGTAGCCCGCCAGAATGGCAATGCCGCAGGTCAAAAGAAATGCGGCGACCGAGCCGAACTCGAGGGACAAATCCAGCGACTCCGCATCGGCTTCGCGGGCCTCCAACAATCGATCCTCATTCCCCTGCATCGTGGCGATCTGATCGACGATCGCGCCCATAACCCGCTGGCCTTCGTCGGAATTGACAAGCGACAGCGCATCCTCGGTCCGGCCGGCCTTGCGTAGGTCGATCGTGTGCTCCAGCTCATCGAGCTTTGTCGAAATGCTCTGGCGCAGCGCGCCTATCGCTGCGACTTGCTGCGGGTTATCGCTGACCAGGGACGCGACCCGATCGAGCGCCGACTGCAAGGCGCCCCTGGCGGGGCTGAACGGCGTCAGGTAATCCTCGCGCCCGGTGACCAGATACCCGCGCTGGGCGCTTTCGGCGCGCAATGTCAGCGTTTGGATAACCTGCAGCTCGCTTCGTATCGCGAGCGAATGGCGCACCCACTGATCCTGGTCCCGCTCACGGAACCCGAGCCAAAACGTACCGAGGGTAATAATGGCGGCCAGCAAGGTGCAACCAAGCAGGCCCCAATAGAACGGGGCCAACGGCTTCGGAACGGACACTCGATCCACGGTCTTACCTGCGTGTCGTGCGGACCAAGGCAGATCAAACGCTTCCGGCAAGGTCTGCCGGAGATCGGCGTCAAGTTCCGCGCCTCATTTGGCTCTCCGCAATTCCTACGCGATTCCTATCGCACACGCCGACAAATTGTCAGGCCCACGATCGCCATGGTGTTTCGGGAACCGGCGTGAGCGCCGGTTGGCCGGCGGCCCAGGCCAGGATGTTGTCGACCATAAGCTGGTCCATGCGCTCGCGCGTGACCACGGAACCCGAGCCAACATGCGGCAGCAGCACGACATTCTCCATCGCCTGAAGCTCCGGCGGAACTTCCGGTTCTCGGGCGAAAACATCGAGACCGGCCGAGAGGATGCGTTTGTCCTGCAATGCCTTGATCAAGGCCGGCTCGTCGACCACCGAGCCGCGCGCCATGTTGATCAAAATGCCCTGGGGCCCGAGCGCGTCGAGCACGTCGGCATTGATCATGTTTGCCGTCCCGGGGCCGCCCGGCACGATTGCCAGGAGAATGTCGACATCGCGCGCCATGTCGATCAGCTTCGCATAGTGGCGATACGGCAGGCCATCGCGCTTCTGGCGGGTGTGATAAACCACCGGCACCTTCATGGCATCGAGCCGTCGGGCGATGGCTCGGCCGATGGCACCCATGCCGACCAGGCCGACGGTGCGGTTGCGCAGCGAGGCCCTGGTCAGCGGATACTCGCCCTCGCGCCATCTCCCGGCGCGCACATACCGATTGGCCTGCGGAAACTCCCGAACGGTGCACAGCAACAGGCCGAGCGCGGTATCGGCGACTTCCTCGGTCAGTACACCCGGCGTGTTGGTGAGAACGACGCTGTGCGCGGCCGCCCATTTCACATCCATGTGGTCGTAGCCGACGCCGAAGCTGGAGACGATTTGCAGTTCGGGAAAGCGTTCCATGAAAGCGCCTGGAATCCGTTCGGTCGTCGCGCTGCAGGCGATGGCGCGCACATGCGAATGCGCGGCGAGGAATATGTCGGGATCGCTGGCGGTGGCGAGCGTGTGCAACGTGCAGGGCCCGTCGAGGCCGCGGACCACGACTGGCTTCAATGGCCCGACGAGAAGAACCTCTCTTTTGGTCGCATCCATTGAGGTTCCCCGATCAGACCAGCATGCTCACCGGCATCTCGACGAACGCCTTGAAGGCCGCGAGCAGCTTTGCGCCGAGCGCTCCGTCGACCACGCGATGGTCGCACGACAACGTCACGCTCAGCATGCTGGCGAAAGCGACGCCGCCGTCTTCTTTCTCGACCGCCTGACGGCGCGCGGCGCCGACCGCGAGGATGGTCGCGTGCGGCGGATTGATGATGGCGGAAAATTCGCGCACGCCGTACATGCCGAGATTGGAGATGGCCGACGACCCGCCCTGATAATCGGCCGGCGCAAGCTTTTTGTCCCGCGCGCGAGTCGAGAGATCTTTCATCTCGGCCGAGATGGCGCTGAGCGGCTTGGTATCCGCCGCGCGAAGGACAGGCGCCACCAAGCCGTCATCAAGCGCGACCGCGACGCCGATATCGGCGTGCTTGAAACGCAGGATACGGTCGCCCGCCCATACCGCGTTCGCCGACGGCAAGCGCTGCAACGCCAAGGCCAGCGCGCGAATGATGAAATCGTTGAGCGACAGCTTGAACAGCGGATTGCCGTCTGCATCCTTCGGCGCCGCCGCATTGGCTTCTTCGCGCAGCGCAATCAAGCGTCCGATCTCGACATCCGCGGTAAGATAGAAATGCGGGACGGTCTTGGCTTGGGTCAGACGCGCCGCAATGGCGCGGCGCATGCCGTCGAGCGGAACTTCCTCATAGCTGCCCGGCGCATACAGCGCCTTGATCTCGGTGGCTGATACGCCCTCGCTGCGCGCGGCGGCGAACGAAACCGAAGCCGTCTGCGGCGCGTCCCCAATATCGTCGGCGACGATACGGCCATGCGGGCCGGAGCCGCGCACGCCGGATAGATCGATGCCGCGCTCGGTGGCCAGGCGGCGCGCAAGCGGCGTGACGGTGATTCCACCAGACAATCGCGCCGGTCCAAAATTGCGCTCCGGTGTGCGCACTTCGAAGAATGGATCGAGCTTGATCGCTTGCCGCTCGTCCCTGCGAACGCTGGGAGCCGCCCCTACCCTTCCCTCTCCCGCTTGCGGCGGAGGGTTAGGCCGGGGGGCCGCTGACGCGGGAATGCGCGGAGATGCCGCCGCTGTTGGTGGTCTTGGAGCTACCCCAGGTGCACCTGCGGCCGCCTGCCCTGTCGCCGTCCCATCACCGATCACCGCCACCACGGCGCCGACCGGCGCCACATCGCCTGCGGCGACACGAATCTCCGACAATGTGCCGGCCGTGGTGGATGGCACTTCCATCGACACCTTGTCGGTCTCGATCTCAAACAGATTGTCGCCAGGCTTCACCGCGTCGCCGGTCGCCTTGAACCATTTGGTGATTTTGCCCTCGGCGACGGTCTCGCCGAGTTGCGGCATCAGCACGTCCATGAGCCCGTTCTCTGCTGCCGTATCACTTGATCCGTTCCCACACGACTTCCGCGTTGGTGCCCGCGGGCCGTAGAATCAGCCGATCGCCGGCAAATTCGTAGCGGCGCACCAGGTCACCTATGTCGCCGGGCTGCACGCTGCCTTGGCGGTGATGCGTCACCGTGCGGGCCTTCTCGTCGACCGAATAGGTGCCGAAATAGGCGACATGGCCGTCGAGCGCGGCCACCGCTTCCTCGCCCGTCGGCTTGTCGCCGGCCCTGGTGACGTTGCGGTCCGGCGCGACATGGCAGGCCATGTGGCCGTGGGCGTCGTACATGATGATACCGCGCGGACGCGCGCCCTGCCCCGGACGCGGCTGACCGTTCACGGTCGAGCCGACATGCCGCCACGAGCCGATCAGGCGCTGCTTATCCCATTGCGCTTCTGCACTCACTGCATGCGTCCCCAGATTATTTGATTCGTTCCCACGTCACTTCCATCGTCGAATTTGGGGGACGCAATATCAGTCGGTCACCGGAAAACTCGTAGCGGCGGACGAGATCGCCGCCCTCGCCCGGCTGCAGATTGTCAACGCGATGATGCGTCACGGTGCCCGCTGTTTCGTCGACCGTATAGGTGCCGAAATAGGCGATGTAGTCCTTGAGCGCGACGAACGCCTCTTCGGGCGTCATCACCGCACCGGTGCGGGTGCGCTTGACGTCCGGCGCAATCTGCACCGCCATCTCGCCGTGCGGACCGTAATAGATCATGCCCTTCGGGTTCTGGCCGCGATCCCAGTTGCCGCCGTTGATGCGCGTGCCGAGATAACGCCATGCGCCGAGCAGGCGCTCTCGCGCCGTTGGCTTTTGTGCGTCGCCGCTCACCATGTCACCGAGATGTACTGCGTCTCCATGAACTCCAGCAGGCCCTCATGCGCGCCTTCGCGTCCGAGGCCGGACTGTTTGGTGCCGCCGAACGGCGCCGCCGGATCGGAGACGAGCCCGCGATTCAATCCGATCATGCCGAAATCGAGCTGCTCGGAGACGCGCATGCCGCGGCTCAAATCCCTGGTGTAGAGGTAGGCGACGAGACCGTACTCGGTGTCGTTGGCGCGGGTGATCACTTCGTCCTCGGATTTGAAAGTCTGGATCGACGCGACCGGGCCAAAAATTTCCTCGTGCAGCATCTTGGCGTCGTTCGACACGTTGTCGAGCACAGTCGCCGGATAGAAGAAGCCCGGACCCGCCGGCTTGTTGCCGCCGGTCAGCACCTTGGCGCCCTTTTGCACCGCGTCCTCGACCAGTTCGATCACCTTGTCGAGGCCATCCTTGTTGACCAGCGGCCCGAGCGCGACACCGTCGTCGAGCCCATTGCCCATCTTCAAGCCGGACATCTTGGTGGTGAGCTTTTTGGTGAATTCGTCATGCACCTTTTCGTGCACGTAGAAGCGGTTCGCCGCCGTGCAGGCTTCGCCCATATTGCGCATCTTGGCGATCATCGCGCCCTCGATCGCCGCGTCGATGTCGGCATCGTCGAACACGATGAACGGCGCGTTGCCGCCGAGCTCCATCGCCGGCTTGACGATCGAATCGGCGGCTTCATGCAGCAGCTTGCGGCCAACCTCGGTCGAACCGGTGAACGACACCACGCGCACGCGCGGGTCATGCAGCATCGCGCTCACGACTTTACCGGACGAGCGCGACGGGATCACATTGACGACGCCGGCCGGAACGCCGGCTTCCTGCAGGATCGGCATCAGCGCCAGCATGGTGAGCGGCGTGTCCGACGCGGGCTTGAGCACGACCGGACAGCCGGCCGCGAGCGCAGGGCCGATTTTCCGCGTCGCCATCGCGGCGGGGAAATTCCATGGCGTCACCAATACGGCGATGCCGGCCGGCTTGTGCTGGACGAAGATGCGCGCGCCCGTGGACGGCCCCAGCGTGTTGGAGCCGATGTTGCGCACCGCCTCTTCGGCGTACCAGCGGAAGAACTCGGCCGCATAGGCGATCTCGCCGCGCGAATCCGACAGCGCCTTGCCGTTCTCAATGGTGATCAGCTTCGCCAGACGCTCGGCGTCGCGCATGATCAGCTCGTAGGACTTGCGCAGAATCTCGGCGCGCTCGCGCGGCTTCTTCTTGGCCCAGGCGGGAAACGCCGCGCTGGCTGCATCGAGTGCCGCGATCGCGTCATCGACCGTGGCGCTCGCGACCGAGGCGACCTTGTCCTCGGTCGCCGGGTCCATCACGTCGAACCGTTCGCCGTCAGACGACTTCTTCCACTGGCCGCCGATCCAAAGGTCGGTTGGCACGTT
Organism: Xanthobacteraceae bacterium; assembly: GCA_036511795.1. Taxonomy (GTDB): domain Bacteria; phylum Pseudomonadota; class Alphaproteobacteria; order Rhizobiales; family Xanthobacteraceae; genus BOG-931. Next base: position 10,292 of record DATCBO010000139.1, on the reverse strand, counting down.
GGCGAGCAGATTGTCATACATGGCCATGATGCACCTATCTCGTTTGTCCGCTCATTCCCGCGAACGCGGGAATCCAGCAACTGGGTCCCCGCTTTCGCGGGGACGAGCGGCACCAGCTAAGACTCCATCGCCCTCCGCACCCGCTCCGCGATCCGATCCGCCGTCGGCAGCGCGATGTCTTCCAGAATATCGGCGGCGGGCAGCGGGATGTGCGGCGTGGTGATGCGCACCGGCGGACCGTCGAGATCGTAGAATGCCTCGTCGACGACGATGGAGACGATCTCGGCGCCCCAGCCGCACAGCCGCGGATTTTCCTCGACCGTGAACAGGCGGTGCGTGCGCGCCACCGAGCCCAGAATAGTCTGCGTATCGAGCGGCACCAGCGAGCGCACGTCGACCACTTCGCAGTCGATGCCGTGTTCGCTCTTGAGCTTCTCGGCGGCCGCGAGCGCGCGCGGCACCATCAGCGCCAGCGCCACGATCGTGGCGTCCTTGCCGGGCCGCACGATCTTGGCGCTGCCAAGCGTGTCGACGATCTCCCCGTCCGGTACCTCTCCCTTGGTCGCGTAGAGCGACTTATGCTCGAAGAAGATCACCGGATCGGGATCGCGCACGGCGGCGGCGAGGAGCCCCACAACGTCGCGCGGAGTCGATGGCGCGACGACCTTCAAACCGGGAATCATCATGCACCAGTTCTCGACGCTCTGCGAATGCTGCGCGCCGAAGCGGGAACCGGCGCCGTTGCCGGTGCGGATCACCAGCGGGCATTTGAGCTGGCCGTTCGACATGTAGCGGCTCTTGGCGATCTCGTTGGCGATGTGGTCGAAGCACACCGCGAAAAAATCCGAGAACATGATTTCGGCGATCGGCTTGAGGCCCGTCATCGCCGCGCCCATGGCGGCGCCGAGGATGGCCTGCTCGGAAATCGGCGTGTCGCGCACGCGCAACGGGCCGAACTGCTCGTAGAGACCGACCGTCGCCTTGAACACGCCGCCAGCCTTGGCGACGTCCTCGCCGAGAAACACCACGTCGGGATCGCGCGTCATCTCCTGAGCGATGCCGCGCGCCACCGCATCGCGATAGGTCAGTTCCGCCATGCGAAGCCCCCATCGGCATAGACATCGGTCGTGAGAATATCGAGCGGCGGCATCGGTGCGGCTTTGCATTTCTCCGTCGCGTCATCGACGCGGCGACGCACGTCGGCGTCAATCTCGACGAGGGCAGATTCAGCGACGCCGAATTGCTTGAGACGCTCGCGATAGAGCTTGATAGGATCGCGCTCCTTCCACTTTTCCAGCTCGCCCTCGGGCCGGTATTTGGCCGGATCGGCGCGCGAGTGGCCGCTGTGACGATAGGTCATGCATTCGATCAAAGATGGCCCGCCGCCATCGCGCGCTTTGGCGTAAGCGGCATTGGCGGCGCGATACACCGCATCGGCGTCATTGCCGTCGACCACGATGCGCGGCAGTCCGTAAGACGCGGCGCGATCGGCGGCCGGATGCTGCACGGCGGTGACATCGCCGATCGGCGTGTATTCCATGTAGAGATTGTTTTCGCAGACAAAGACCACCGGCAGCTTCCACACCGCGGCGAAATTCAGCGCTTCGTGAAAGGCGCCGATGTTGGTGGTGCCGTCGCCGAAGAAGCAGACCGAAACGTCCTTCTGGCCCTTGTACTGCGCCCGCCAGGCGGCGCCGCAGGCGATCGGCAGATGCGCGCCGATAATCGCGTAGGACCCCATGACGCCGTGGTCGACGGAGGTTAGATGCATCGAGCCGCCCTTGCCGCGCATCAGACCGTTGTCACGCTGCATCAGTTCGCCCAGAACTTTTTCGATCGGCACGCCGCGAGCGAGCGTATGGGCATGGCCGCGATAGGTGCAGAACGACAGATCGCCGGGCTTCATGGCGGCGGCAAAACCGGCCGCGACTGCTTCCTGGCCGAGCGAGAGATGGCTCGTGCCCTTCACCAGATTTTGCAGAAACAGATCGAAGGCGCGCTGCTCCGCCTCGCGAATCTCGACCTGGATGCGATACAAGCGAAGGCGCGTTTCCTCGCCTATATCGTCGTTCAGGGTTGCCGCCGGGGCGAGCGCGCGGTCTTCGACGTTGGCCATGATAATCCTCTTGGGAGCCCCGCAATCGGCACAAATTACGGCGTGTCAAGCGGCGCAACTTAGCGCCTCTTATAAAGCCGAGGCAACGGCGTCCGCGTGAGCCAAGTGGCGTCCTCCGGGCACCGGCGATCGCCGCGCATCAGCTTGCGCAGCGCCTTGCCAGCACCTAATTGACCCAACCGAGAGGCGGGAGGCTTCAATGGCCAACGAATACAATCGCAGCGACCCTCAGCAATACGTCAGCCGCTTCTTCGGCGGGCCGCCCTTGGCGGTGATCGGCCGGCTGATCCTGCTGTCGATTCTGGTCGGCGTCATCCTTGCCGCGATCGGGCTCGATCCCTGGAATATCATCCAGTCCGTACGCCGGCTGATCGAGCACATCTGGACGATGGGCTTCGACACCGTGCGCTGGCTGTGGCGCTATTTCCTGCTCGGGGCGGTCATCGTCGTGCCGATCTGGGCCCTGGTGCGCCTTGCCAGGGCGCCGCGCGGCCGCTGAGCATTTTCCGGTCAGAGATCGCTCCAGGCGGCGGCGAATGAACGCCGCCTGCTTCGTAGGATTTAGAGCCGATCGGTCTTAATCGTCGAGCTGGGAAGGGCCCGATGACGTCGGCGAATCGTTGTCGCCCGCCGGCCCATGATCGCGCGGCCCACCGCGATGGCGGCGGCGGCGGCGGTGCAACGGGAAGCGATCGGGCTGGCCGCCGTCATAGCCGTTACCGTTGGTGGGCGCCTGGGCTTGTTGCGGTAACTGAGGGGCCGCCTGGCCGCCGGTGATAAAGGACGGCAACCGGTCCACATCAGCGTCGCTGGTCGGCGGCGCAATGTGCTGCGGGCGCGGCTGGAAATGCTGCTGCTGTGGCTGAGGTTGCTGCTGTGGCTGAGGTTGCTGCTGGTGTTGAGGTTGCTGCTGGTGCTGAGGTTGCTGCTCGCGCGGATAGAACGGCTGCGGCTCGCGCGGCGCAAACGGCTCGCCGCCCATGGACGGCTGCTCGTCCTCCTCGTCATCGAATGAATCGTCCGACATGTTGCCACGCATGTCACCGCCCTGTTGCTGCTGAAAATACGGCTGGGTCTGGCGATACTGTTCCTGGGCGGCCGCGATGAGGCGGAAATAGTGTTCGGCGTGTTGGTAATAATTTTCGGCGGCGATCGGATCGCCAGAACTCTGCGCATCGCGGGCGAGTTGCAGATATTTCTCTGCGACGTGGGACGCGGTCCCCCGAATTTTCACGTCCGGTCCATTGGACTCGTACGTGCGTGACAACGGATTCTGATGGTGACCACCCTTGCGGTTGCGACCCCGCATGCGCTTGTTGTTCTGACCGTTTCTCATGGTTTGGTTTTCTGCCAACCCCCGTTATTTGCGGCGGCATGATGCCGCCGTTTCTCACCAAAAAACTCAGTCACGATAAACACGCAATGCTCCGCCGCAAGCGCGCGGGCGCGGGCGCCTCATTCGCGTAACCGGCATTGATCACTGCGTTTCGCTCACAATCGTGTTTCGCTCACAATCGTGTTTCGCTCACAATCGTTCCCGTCCGGACCAGACGCGGACCTAAACGAATCCCTCATCCGGCTCTCACCGGCACTTTTGCCAAGGTATTGAGCACCCCCATCATGCGCGCCCGGTCGGCAACCATGCGCGCCTCACCGATGAAACATCTCGGTCTGAATCTGGCGATCCCGTCTGCCGTCCGATTCGGCTTCCGCTATCAAGCTATCTATCTGGCCTGCGCTGCCAACCTCAAAGAGCAATGCTCCGGGCGCTTAAGGCAACGCGGCGGCCCACATCTTGGGGCGACTCCGTAGCCGGAAGCTATTCCGTTCCGCGCAACATTCCAAGAGCTTTTTCATTTACCCGAAGTGCTTTTTTGCCGGGGACCAATGCCACGGGCTCATGCCCTTTTAGCAACGAGCGCGCGCGGAATGCCGCTTAAATCGGGGCGGGCCGGGAGCGGCACAAGCCCCCCTGCAGCAAACAATGCGCCCACCGCTTGTGACTGCCCTGTGCCCAATTCCACGATCAGGGTGCCACCGGGCGCCAGCAGCGCCGGCGCCGCGGCGGCAATCGACCGATAAAATTCAAACCCGTCAGACCCGCCGTCGAGCGCGCGGCGCGGGTCGAAATTGCGTACGTCCGGAGCAAGTGCGGCAATTTCGCAGGAGGCGATATAGGGTGGATTTGAGACAATAATGTCGAATGGGCCACGTAGCGCGGCCGCCATGTCGCACGCCAGGAACTGCGCGCGGTCCAATCGCAGGCGGCGGGCGTTTTCGCGGGCGACGAACAGCGCGGCGACGCTCACGTCGGTACCCACGCCCGAAGCGTTCGGCAACTCGCTGAGCAACGCCAGCAGGATGGCGCCGCTGCCGGTACCGAGGTCGGCAATGCGCAGGGGCCGTGTGCGCGGGCCCGCAGCATCGATCGCGGCCAGCGCAGCCTCGACCACGGTTTCGGTCTCCGGCCGGGGCACCAGCGTACTGGCATCGACGCGCAACGCCAGGCTCCAGAATTCCTTCCAGCCGACGATGCGCGCGACTGGCTCATACGCCAGCCGACGCTCGGCCACCGCGGCGATCACGGCTTCCTCGTCGCGGCCAAGCCGCCGGCCATCGGCGGCGGCAAGCGCGGCACGATCAAGACCGAGCGCGCCCCCCACAAGGATACGCGCATCGAGTTCCGCCGAATCGATGCCGCGGGCGCGGAATTTTTTTGCCCATTCGCGACGCACGGCAGCAATCGTGCGAGCGCCAACGTCAATCTCGGCGGCAGCCGGCATCAAACCGTCTCCTCGGCCGCGAGCTGCGCCGCCTGATGTTCGGCAACCAGCGCGTCGACGATCTCGCCGAGCGCCTCGCCTTCCACCACCTGCGGCAGCTTATAGAGCGTCAGATTGATGCGATGGTCCGACACGCGGCCTTGTGGAAAATTATAGGTACGGATCCGTTCCGAGCGGTCACCAGTGCCGACCTGGCCGCGGCGCTCCGCGGCGCGCGCAGCATCCTGTTTCCGCCGTTCCAGATCGTAAAGCCGCGTGCGCAGCACGGCCATCGCCTTGGCGCGGTTGCGATGCTGCGAACGGTCCTCCTGCATCATCACGACGATGCCAGAGGGAATATGCGTGATCCGCACCGCCGATTCGGTCTTGTTGACGTGCTGGCCGCCGGCTCCGCCGGAGCGCAACGTGTCGATGCGCAAATCCTGATCGTTGATGGCGGCATCAACCTCCTGCGCTTCGGGCAGCACCGCGACCGTCGCTGTCGAAGTGTGAATGCGGCCCGAGGCCTCGGTGTCGGGCACCCGCTGCACGCGATGCACGCCCGACTCAAATTTGAGCTTGGCGAAGGCGCCGCGGCCGTGGATCTCGGCGATGATTTCCTTGAACCCGCCCATCGAGCCTTCGCTCATGCTGATAATCTCAACCTTCCAGCCCTGCTTCGCCGCGAACCGCTCGTACATGCGGAACAGATCGCCGGCAAACAAAGATGCTTCGTCGCCGCCTGTGCCGGCGCGGATTTCGAGAATGACGTTGCGCTCATCCATTGCGTCCTTGGGAATGAGCGCAAGCCGCAGCCGCTGTTCGAGCACCGCGCGGCGCGCTTCGAGATCGGGCTTTTCCTGTTCGGCGATGGCGCGCATCTCGGCGTCCGTCGACGGATCGGCAATCAGGCTGGTAAGTCCGTCGAGTTCCCGCTGCGCGGCCCGGTAGGCGTTCACCGCTTCGACGACCGGCGCCAGTTCGGCGAATTCGCGCGACAGCTTTACGTAAGTCTCAGGCGGCTGCACGCCGGCGAGATCGCGTTCCATCGCCGCATGACGCACAATAAGCGCATTGAGTTTCTGGTTGGGAAGCATCGCAGGTGTCCATCGTCATGCCCGCACGAGCGGTCATCCGGTCATCGTCACGATTGTCGATCTACGTCTGCCGGAGATTGCTGAATCGCCCACTTTTGCGAACGACGAATTCGTCATTTTGCCGGCGTGCAAGGACATAAGAAAATCACGTTAAATCTGCAAGCCTTGTTGGGTGGCGAACTCTTCGAGCTGCGCACGGATCGGCTTGCCTTTGTTCGGCTTTTCGATCAGCGGGCACAAAAACTCGGCCGCCTTGCGGCTATCGAGATCGAGCAACACGGCCTTAACCGGTCCCATCGCCGACGCGGTCAACGACAATCCGCGGTAGCCGATGGCAACCAGGGCGATCGCGCCGATCGGCTGCGAGGCCAGTTCGCCGCACAGCGTCACCGGCTTGTTGTGCGCACGGCCCTTGTCAGCGATCTCTTTCAGAGCGCACAGCACAGGCGCCGACAATGCATCGAACCGGGTGGCAACCCGCGGATTGCCGCGATCGGCCGCGTAGAGAAACTGCACCAGATCGTTGGAGCCGACCGAGAGGAAATCCGCACGCTCCAGAAGTTCGTCGAGCTGATAAAGCAACGACGGCACTTCCACCATGCTGCCGACCTGCACTTCGTCGGGCAGCTTATGGCCGTGGCGGCGCAGATGCGTAAGCTCCCGCTCGACCAGTTCGCGCGCCTGATCGAACTCTGCCACGGTCGAAACCATGGGAAACATGATGCGCAGCGCCCGGTTGCCGGCGGCGCGCAACAGCGCGCGCAACTGCGTGCGCAACAGCCCAGGACGGTCGAGGCCGAGCCGGATCGCGCGCCAGCCCAGCGCCGGATTCTCCTCCGCGACGTTGTGCATGTAGGGCAGCACCTTGTCGCCGCCGATATCGAGCGTGCGAAAGATCACCGGCTTGTCGCCCGCCGCATCCATCACGGCGCGATAGAGTGCGTATTGCTCGCTGGTGCGGGGGAAATTGGGCGCGACCATGAACTGCAACTCGGTGCGGAACAGTCCAATACCGGCGGCGCCGGTGTCGGCGATATGCGGCAGGTCGACGGTCAGGCCGGCGTTGAGCATCAGACGCACTTCTTCGCCGTCTTTGGTCACGCAAGGACGATCGCGCAGCGCCTGGTATTGCTGCTGGCGCCGCGCGCGCAGCCGGACGCGCTCGGCGTAGGCGGCCGCCATGTCGGGCAACGGCCGGATATGCAGATCGCCGGTCGAGCCGTCGACAATGATCGCGTCGCCCGGATCGGCAATGCCGGCTGCGTTATCGACCTCGCCAATTGTCGGGATACCGAGTGCACGCGCAACGATAGCAACATGGGAGTGTGCGCCGCCCTCTTCGAGTACGAGGCCGCGCAATCGGTTGCGATCGTAGTCGAGCAACGCCGCCGGGCCCATGGAGCGGGCGACCACGATGGCGTTCTCCGGCAGGTTATCGCGCGTCGGCGCATGATCGCGGCCGGTAAGTTGCCGCATCAGGCGATTGGCAAGATCGTCGAGATCGTGCAGCCGCTCGCGCAGGAACGGATCGGTTTGGCGCAGCATGCGGGCGCGCGTGTCGGATTGCACACGCTCGACCGCCGCCTCCGCGGTCAATCCAGTCATCACCGCTTCTTCGAGCTTGTGCACCCAGCCGCGGTCGTAGGCGAACATCCGATAGGCTTCGAGCACTTCGCGATGCTCGCCGCCATCGACCACGTCGCCGTGTTCGAGAAGTAGATCGAGATTGGCCTGCAACGTTTCGATCGCCGTGCGCAGGTGTTTCAGTTCGCCCTGAATGTCGTCGGCGATGTAATTGGTGACGATGACGCGCGGCTCGTGCAACACTACATGGCCGAGCGCAATCCCATCGCTGAGCGCGGCGCCCTTGATGTGCATCGGCCGGCGCGCCGCCAGTTCGTCGCCCGGCCGGGACAGTTCGCCCGAAGCGACAATCTCGGCGAGCACCATGGCGGTGGTCTGGAGCGCCTCGACTTCTTCTTCCGAATAGGTGCGCCGCGCCCGGTTCTGCACGACCAGCACGCCGAGCGTATTGCCGGCGCGCAGGACCGGAACGCCGAGGAAGGAATGGTAGATCTCTTCGCCGGTTTCCGGCCGGTAGGCGAAGGCGGGATGTGCCTGCGCGTTTGACAGATTGATGGCGCTCGCCTGGCTCGAAACCAGTCCGACCAGGCCCTCGTCCGGACGCAGCACCGTCTGGTGCACGGCTTCGCGCTTAAGGCCCTCCGTCGCGTAGAGCTCGAGCGTGGAGTCGCCGCGCAGCACATAGACGGAGCAGACCTCCGCAACCATGTTGGCGGCGATCAGCACCACGATCTTGTCAAGGCGTTCCTGCGCGCTGACCGGCTCCGCCATGACTTCGCGAAGCCGGCGCAACAGCACGCGCGGACCGCCGAGCGCACCACGCATGGCGTGAGGTCCCTCGGGCACTCAACAATGACCGGAGCGTTGCCCGCTTCGCGCCGGCCGGATCGAGTGGAATTCGCCGGGGCGTTTAGCCCACGGCGACCATCCCAAGCCTATATCGAATGCACCATGCAAACCGCAAGCCAAAGACACCACGATGACGCGCGGCGCTTATTGTGCATCGCAATGAAAAAGCCGCATTCGGGCGATTTCCGATCAGCACCCCAATACTAAATCTGAAAAAGGACCGACTCGAGGGCGCCGAGTTTTGCTGCACTGCACGCAGCGGAACTAGGGCGTCGCCTTATCGAGCCCATAGAGCGAATGCAGGGTGCGCACCGCAAGCTCGGTGAATGCCGCATCGATTAGCAGCGAGAATTTGATTTCCGACGTGGTGATGGCGCGGATGTTGATTCCCCGCTCCGCGAGCGCGCGGAACGCGTGGGCGGCAACACCGGCATGGCTGCGCATGCCGATGCCAATCACCGAAACCTTGGCGACGTCGGTGGCGCCATCGAGCCGCGAATAGCCGATCATGTCCTTCGCCTTGGCGATTGTGTCGATCGAGCGCTGATAATCCGCGGCCGGCACCGTGAAGGTCAGATCGGTGGTGTTACCGTCGGCCGAGACGTTCTGCACGATCATGTCGACATTGATGCTGGCCTCCGCGAGCGGACCGAAAATGGCCGCCGCGACGCCGGGTTTGTCCTGCACCTGCCGCACCGAGATTTGCGCCTCGTCGCGCGAGAAGGCGATGCCGGTGACGGTTTGCTGTTCCATGATCTCCCCCTCGTCGCAAATCAATGTGCCAGGCGGATTGCGGTGCGGATCGATGCTCTCGGGCTTGTCGAAGCTCGAACGTACAAAGATGGGCACATTGTGAACCATGCCGAGCTCGACCGAGCGCACCTGCATGACCTTGGCGCCGAGCGAGGCGAGTTCCAGCATTTCCTCGAACGCAATCTTGTCGAGGCGCTTCGCCCGTGGCACGACGCGCGGATCGCTGGTGTAGACGCCATCGACGTCCGTATAGATGTCGCAGCGGTCGGCGCGGATTGCGGCTGCGATCGCCACCGCGGAGGTATCCGATCCGCCGCGTCCTAACGTGGTGACGCGATTGGTCTCCTTGTGCACGCCCTGGAAGCCGGCGATGACCGCGACCTCCTTGCGTTCCTTGAAGCGCCGCACGAGTTCGTCGCCGGCGATGCCGAGAATGCGCGCCGAGCTATGCACGTTCGACGTCGCGATCGGAAGCTGCCAGCCTTGCCACGACCGGGCATTGATGTCGAAGTCCTGCAGCGCGATCGCCATCAGGCCGGCCGTTACCTGCTCGCCGGTAGCGACGACCGCGTCGTATTCACGGGCATCAAAGATGGCCCGCTCCTTGAGTGCCGCCGCACACCAGGCCACGAGCTGATTGGTCACGCCCGCCATGGCCGAGACCACGACTGCGACCTCATGGCCGGCGTCGACCTCGCGCTTGACGTGGCGCGCGGCGTTGCGGATGCGGTCGATATCGGCGACCGATGTTCCGCCGAATTTCATAACGAGACGAGCCATAAGTCGATTCGTACTTTGCGGTCGATACGTGCTTTCAAAATCGGCGCACCGGCGATAGGCGCGCCAGCGCAAACGGCGCGTATAGATAACGGCGGGGTCCCGTCGCTGCAACAGGACCCGCTTTTGGCACCGCCGTTAACCTTCGACGTCAGTTTTTGGCGAACTTCTTGAAGTCCATGCCGGTGGCAAAGCCGCCGAACACGTTGCCGTTCTTATCGGCCGCGACGCCTTCCGGCATCGATATCTTCGGGTCGACGTGCGGGATGTAGGCGGTGACCTTGCCATCCTTGACACTGCCAATGCGGATGCCCTGGCGGAACGGCGGGTTGGTTTTTTCATCCGACTGCGAAT
>DATCBO010000138.1:0-18076 GCA_036511795.1 Xanthobacteraceae bacterium | reverse complement strand
GGGTCTCTCGTTCCATGCCGCTGGCCGCATCCATCCTCAATTATCAGAAGCATCGAGTGAAGAAGCTAAAGAAGCAGGCCAACTTGCAATGACCCTGCTCTCCCTCCCGCGGAGCGGGTTAGTGCAACACAGATTGTCCGTCGTGTCGCGCGTTAAGCTGCTGTAACCCAGTCCTCATGGAACCCTCAGCGACCCTCCACGTTGGTTCCTTCCGCCATAGGAGTTCCCAATGAAGCGTCTCGCAGCCAGCCTCGTCTTCGCGGCTGTCATCCTCATGCCTGCCGTGTCGCTTGCGAAGTCTCAACCCAAGCCTACGACGAGGGTTATTCCTTGTGATACTCGCTGCAAACACCAGCAGTGTGTGGACAAGGGTTTGGTCCACGCGAAAGTGGTGTGCGGCGGAGCCAAGCCCGATAACATGACCCAATGCATCGTCCGCAACCAGGGTAAATACATCAGCCAATGCATGCGTGCGCCACTTGGCGAGGATTAGTGTCACACAGCAAAAACTTGGTCTGCTGGTAACCCCGCATCGAAGCGGCGGCACTTCCGTTCGTTGGCAGGCAGGTAGCGGAAGTATTCATAGCGCGGATCGAGGCCGATTTCAGAACCGCGCTTCTACCCTGTCGCGGAGCTCATCGGGGATGCAGGGCGCGTTTACCGCGAGTTCACGAACGCGCTGCTCGCCGGATGAGCCGAAGTCGGTCATCGGTCGGCACGCCTTGGAGCTGGAACGTGCTCTGCCAGGTCTTCAGCTTCCATAGGTGGGCGACGATGATGTGCCATTGGGTTTTGCATTGGACGGATTTCATACCTCGTATTGTATAACTTTCGTGCGATGGAACTCTTGAGCCAACACTAGGTTGGTTCCATAGTCGCATTTCGGCGATTGGGAACTCAGCCATGAGCACCACCACGATTCTGATAATTATTGTCCTGATTGTTCTGCTTGGCGGCGGCGGTTTCTACGGTCGGGGCCGTTGGTTCTGAGCCGCCATCGTCCTGAGCGACGCGTTCCATACCTACATTTGGTTGCGCGCCTCGGCGTCCATGACGCGGAGCTTGCTTGCTATCGCACTTGATAATTTGTCGATGGGGCGGAGTTCCCATGTGAGCTGCATTTCGCGTGCGCCCTTTTGCGTCGTCTGCCACTCCCGGTCCGCTGCTTTATCGCTGTTCTTCTTCTCACGAATGTTGAGCCATATGAATGGTTTTAGGGCGAGGATTTTCTGTATCTCATTGGCCCGCCAGGAATACAGGGCGGCGAGGAACACGCGGAAATCGGCGAGGGTGGTCGGCGCGAGTTCGCTGCCCTGTAATTCCTTTTCGATGTGTTCGAGAGAGAGCTGCATAGGTCAGAACGGCACGCGAATATCGAGGTAATTCTCGTAGTCGGTGCTCTTGATGACCGCATTGATTTCTGCTGGGCGAATCTTCTGCGCGGTGGCATACGTCAGAGTTGAGAAGTGCTTATCGAACTTGGCGTCCTGTAGCTCCATGTATTGGTCCCGCGTCATCGGTTCGGCTCTAGGCGCAACAGTGGTCGCTTGCGACTCTGAGCGCCCTGACTTCGGGTGCTTATTGAGCCGGGCGTAGACCTTGCTGTAGGACACTCCGAGGACCGCCTACGAGGCAGGGTCAGTTGCGCCTCAATCGCCCGCGTCGACGAAGAGGTCGCGGAAGCGTAAAGCTGCCGCTGCTGCCGATCCACTGGCCCCGCGCAGCCAAATTTGGTTACGGCTACGCCGCTACGGATTCCTTATGGCAACAAGGAGCTCGCTCTGAAGCTTGGCGCCCGCTATCGCTCGGGTGGATGGTATGCCCCACCGAGTTGATCTTTCTGCATTCGGAGAGCGCGGATGGTTGTAAGCCGGGCGTGTGCCCGTTGGGACTTGGACCCTCAGGCTTTCCCGTTTCGCCGAAAACGGAAGCAGAAATTGTGCAACTCCCTTAGACGAAGATAATTGATCGTCGGTAGCATCGCGGCTCTGCACCTGGTGCGCTGACTGCAAATTCCTCTTGGCGCGCTCGCGCTCCCATTCCTCGATTTCGGATAGCTCGCGAAGCTTTTTGCGAGCGATGGCTGTCGGCGGGATGATGCGGAAGCTAAGATAGCGCAAATGCCGCCCAGTTCTCCATCAATTCGCGGCGCTTCTCGATCAGGTCCGACCGCGCGTAGGCGCGCCAAATTTCGTCGCGGACGAGGTGCGACATGGCGATGTCCGAAAGGATGTCATCCTTGCCGGTGTCCTGACACCACGTCTTGAATGCGGCGCGCATGCCGTGCGCGGTCGCGTCCGGCCGAACAGCCTTCGCCGCGTTGAGCAACGCATTGTTGCGGGGCAGCTTGCCGAAGATTTTCTCGTCCGGCTTGCCGCGTTCGCCGAGCAGGGCGAGCGCCGCCCGCGATAGCGGCTGCCGAAACTCGCGCGGCTCTTTATTGCGGCCCTTGCCTTTGTGGATCAGGTAGACCCAAGACGACGTGCCATTGTCGCCCTGGATTTGGCCCCACGTCGCTTTCTCGACCGCGCCGGGTCGTGCCGCGGTCAAGATTTGGAACCGCAACGCACGGCCGATGTCGTTGTCCAGGAGTGCGCGGTAAAGCACCGGCAGTTCCGCCCAAGGGACCGCCGCGTGGTGGTGGTGATCTTTGACGGGCCGCTCGAAGCCGCGCACCGTGTCACGATCAAACCGGGCAGGGTTGTCACCGGTGCGCCAGCCCTTCGTCTTGGCGAACGAGAACAGATCGGCCAGCCATCCGCGTTTGTCTTGATGCTGGCGAGGCGTTTCGCCCGCGAGCGCCGCGAGCACGTCATCCGGAGTGATGACCGCAATATCCTTGGATGCAAGACCGACCAATCGCGCAAGACCGCGGCGCGCCTTGACTCCCTTCGCCGACCATTGCTTACCGTCCCTTTCGAGCCACGCCCCCAGCGCCGCGGTGAACGTCACGCCAGCGACCTCCGTCGAGGTTGCGCGAGGCGTTCTAACGGTGCCGTTTTCTAATGCTTCGCGGCGATGCTTGGGCCACGTCGTCGGATTTTTAGGATCGAACCGCCGGCGCGCTTTCAACGCCGATGCTAGCGTCACCTTAGACGCGCTGCCGAACCCGATGCCACGGAGTTTTCCCGTGCCGGGCTCGCGATATTGATGCACCCAGTAGCCCTTGCCGGGACCGCGGACGCAAAGGTACAAGCTTTCCTCGCAGACTGAGACCTTCGCCGGCGCACCGTGGCGCATCAGTTGGTCGACGCAGTCTTGATTGATGCGGGACATGGTCTTTCCTCGGGGGTTTTGCCGCCTCGAACCGGCGATCTGTGACATACTCCGTGACACACAATTTGGTTCCCGTTCCTGCACGTGCAAGCCCGATTTGGCGGGATAGTGAACGGTTAGGAAACGGCCGGAAATGCTGGGCTTTTTGCCCCTTATTGCCCGTCTGTGCCCGACGATGCAAAAATGCGGATGGCCGAACTTGTTCCGGCTATCCACGTCTTTGATCCAATAAGTCGTTCAGACGTGGATGCCGGCGACAAGCGCTGGCATGACGAATGAGTTGCTTGCGTCAAGTGTCACGCCATCGCGGGCAGCCCGTCGAGCAGCTTGTCGAGCGTGATCGGATAATCGCGCACCCGCACGCCGGTGGCGTTGTAGATCGCGTTGGCGACGGCGGCGGCGACCCCGCAGATGCCGAGTTCGCCGACGCCCTTGGCTTTCATCGGCGACGAGATCGGATCGGTCTCGTCGAGGAAGATCACGTCCTGATGCGGAATATCGGCATGGACGGGCACTTCATAGCCGGCGAGATCGTGGTTGACGAAGAAGCCGCGGCGCGTGTCGACCGCAAGCTCCTCCATCAGCGCAGCGCCGGCGCCCATCGTCATGGCACCGATCACCTGGCTGCGCGCCGACTTCGGATTGAGGATGCGGCCCGCGGCGCACACCGCAAGCATGCGGCGCAGGCGAATCTCGCCGGTTGCGGCATCGACCGCGACTTCGACGAAATGCGCGCCGAAAGTCGATTGCTGGTATTTCTGGTCCAGATCGCCGTATTCGATTTTGTCCTCGGCGGAAAGACCACCTTCGCCGGCCGCTTCGGCGAGCCGGAAGCTGCGATTGCCAGCGCGGACAAAGCCGTCCGCGAACATCGCATCGGCGGAATTAAAGCCAAGCTTGCTCGCCACGGCCTCGCGCAGCTTGACGCACGCGGCGTACACGCCCGAGGTCGAATTGTTGGCGCCAAACTGTCCGCCGGAGCCGCAAGAAACCGGAAATTCCGAGTCGCCGAGCCGTACCGTCACGTCCTTGAGCGGCACGCCCATCATCTCGGCCGCGGTCTGCGCGATGATGGTGTAGCTGCCGGTGCCAATGTCGGTCATGTCGGTTTCGACCGTCACGACGCCGCGATTGTCGAGCCGTACGCGCGCTCCCGATGGCGCGAGCAGATTGTTGCGGAACGCCGCGGCGACGCCGATGCCGACGAGCCAGCGGCCATCGCGTGTTTTTCCAGGCAGCGGATTACGCTTGCTCCAGCCGAAGCGATCGGCGCCGAGGCGCAGGCATTCGTTGAGTTGGCGCTGTGAGAATCGCCGCTCGGGATGTTCGGGATCGACCTGTGTGTCGTTGCGGATGCGAAACTCGATTGGATCGAGGTCGAGCTTTTGGGCCATCTCGTCGATGGCGATCTCCAACGCCATCATGCCCGGCGCCTCGCCCGGCGCCCGCATAGCGTTACCCTCCGCAAGATCGAGCTGGGCAGTCCGCATCGCGGTCATGCGATTGGCGCCGGCGTACAGCAGACGCGTCTGCCCAACGGCAGTCTCGGGATCGCCGCCGGGCAGATTACCCGACCAGCTCTCGTGACCGATGGCAGTAATCTTGCCCTCCGTGGTCGCTCCAATGCGGATGCGCTGGATCGTCGCCGGCCGGTGGGTGGTGTTGTTGATTATCAGCGGCCGCGGCAGCGCCACTTTCACCGGCCGCTTCGCTGCGCGCGCGCCAAGCGCAGCGAGCAGCGCGTCGGCGCGCAGAAACAATTTGGCGCCGAAACCGCCGCCAATGAATGGCGATATCAGACGCACTTTCTCCTTGGCGATACCGAGCGTCTTCGCCATGTCGGTCGTGCACCAGTCGATCATCTGGCTCGACGTCCAGACGGTGAGCTTGTCGCCATTCCAGGCCGCGATCGAGGCGTGCGGCTCCATCATCGCGTGCGACTGATCCGGCGTCGTGTAAGTAGCGTCAAACTGAACGGGCGCTTTGGCGAATGCGCCGGCGAAGTCGCCTGAAGCCGTGTCAGCCGGGCCGCCGAAACTCGGCTCGTGCTTGATCGCGGAAACCTTCGCCGCCGCAAGATCGAACGCGCCGTTGGCCGGCGCAAAATTGACTCGGATGAGCTGCGCGGCCGCGCGTGCCTGCTCGAAGCTTTCGGCAACGACGAGCGCGACGGCTTGGTGATAATGCTCGATCTCAGGGCCGCCGAGCAGTTTGGCTATGTTGTAGTCGCCTTTGGCGAGCTTGCCGGCGTTCTCCGCCGTGACGATCGCCAGCACGCCGGGCGCCGCTTCGGCGTCTTTCAGATCGATCGACGTGATGCGGCCCTTGGCGATGCCTGCCCCGACCACATAGCCATAGGCCTGGTTGGCGATGACATCGTGCCGCTCATAAGCGTAGGGCGCAGTGCCCGTGGTCTTGAGCGGACCGTCGATGCGGTCGGTCGCCAGCCCGATCACCTTGAGCTGATCGATCGGATTGAGCGTGGCGGGATGTTCGAACTTCATGTCTCAGCCTCTCGCTTCGCTAAGCACCGCGGCGAGCGTGCGCTCGACGAGCGGCAGTTTGAACGCGTTCTCGCGCGTCGGTTTAGCGTCGGCGAGCAAGCGCGCGGCGACGGCGTTTGCGCCGCGCGGCATTTCGGCCTCCGCAGCCGCGACGCGCCATGGCTTCGGCGCCACGCCGCCGAGCGCGACGCGTCCAGTCCCGTCGCGTTGCACGATGGCGCCGACCGAGACCAGCGCGAACGCGTAGGACGCGCGGTCGCGGATCTTGCGATAGATGTGCTTGCCGCCGGCCGGCTTGGGCAGCGTTACCGAGGTAATCAGTTCGCCCGGCTCCAGCGCCGTCTCGAGGTGCGGGGTGTCACCGGGCAGCCGGTAGAAGTCGGCAATCGAAATGTGCCGTGCCGCACCGTCGGGCCGCACAGTCTCCACCACCGCGTCGAGCACCATCATCGCCACCGCCATGTCGCTCGGATGGGTCGCGAGGCACGCGTCGCTGACCCCCACAATGGCAAGCTGGCGGCTGATGCCGCCGAGCGCCGCGCAGCCGCTGCCGGGCTTTCGCTTATTGCATGGCTGGTCGGTGTCATAAAAATATAGGCAGCGCGTACGCTGCAGCAGATTGCCGGCGGTCGTCGCCTTGTTGCGCAGTTGTCCCGAGGCGCCGGCGAGCAACGCGCGCGTCAGCAGCGCATAGTCGCGGCGCACCCGCGCATCGGCGGCGAGATCGGTGTTGCGCACCAGCGCGCCGATGCGCAAGCCGCCGTCGGGGGTTGTTTCGATCTTGTCGAGGGCGAGACCATTGACGTCGATCAGATGCGATGGCGCCTCGATCTGCAGCTTCATCAGGTCGAGCAGGTTGGTGCCGCCGGCGATGAATTTGGCGCCCTGAACACGTGCGGCGGCGGCCGCTTCGGCGGGCGAAGTGGCGCGTTCGTAGGTGAAGGATTTCACAAAGGCCTCCCAGCGACTTCGGTGATTGCATCGACGATGTTGGAATAGGCGCCGCAGCGGCAGATGTTGCCGCTCATCCGCTCGCGCAGCTCGGCGGGCGTCAATTGCGGGCGCGCGGTCAAGTCGGCGCTGGCGTGGCTCGGGATGCCGGCTTCGATCTCGTCGAGCACGGCGACCGCCGAACAAATCTGTCCCGGCGTGCAATAGCCGCACTGATAGCCGTCATGCTTGACGAAGGCGGCCTGCAACGGGTGGAGATGGTCCGGTGTGCCGAGCCCCTCGATGGTGGTGATGCTGTCGCCCTCGTGCATGACCGCGAGCGTGAGGCATGAATTGATACGCCGTCCATCCACGATCACCGTGCAGGCGCCGCACTGGCCGTGATCGCAGCCCTTTTTGGTGCCGGTCAGATGCAAATGCTCGCGTAGCGCGTCGAGCAGCGTGGTCCGCGTGTCGAGTTCGAGCGCGCGGGGCTCGCCGTTCACGGCAAAAGATACCTTGGACATGTCAGGGCGCATTGGCAGATTCTCCGATGACCGCATTTTGTGCGTCGGCCACACATTCGGCGCGGGTATGACAGAGCGGCGGCAGTTCCAGTAAACAGATCGTGCCGAGCTAATTCGATTTCAACGAGCTACGGGCATGTTGGGTTCCGGCCGGGCGCCGTATTGCGGTCATTCCGGCCAGCTACGCCTTCGAGGGCTCCTTAGCCGTGCGCTGATCGAGGACGCGATGCAGACGCTTTTCATCGAGCGCGCCTTCCCATTTGGCCGTGACGATCGTTGCGACGGCGTTGCCGAGGAAGTTCGTCGGCGTCAGTCCCTGCGACATCAGGCGGTGAAACCCAGCACAAGCCCGACGCTGGTGACCGGTATGCTGCTTTCGGTGCCCAGCGTGCCGAATGTGTTACTCCAAGTTGGCGTGGCTGCGACGGGCTGTCGGGCTACTGTATCACCGCTGTTGCCGAGCCAGGCGTCGGCAAAAATACCGCCACGCGCTTTCCCGAGGCGCTCGTGATGACCCATGGGTTTGTCACAAAGGTATCCAGAGTGTGGCTCTGGCCGGGGCCGATGTCGGCGAAGCGTACGCGCTTGCCCTGGTAGTTGAGCCAGTAGGTTTCCACTTTCTGTCCGGTATTGTTGATGAACGTTAGCTCAGCCCGTTGCTTTGAATTGCTGGACCGGAGCCCAGATTCCGCCGCACACCCAACGCTCTTCAATGTGCCTGCGGCGCGCGACGCAGCCGGGATCGCCAAGACTGCGAAAGCCGCTGCAGCAAGAAAAGTACGCGCGATGGTCGTTACGGGCAGTTGCTTCATGGAATGCCCTTGAATGGAACCCGCTCCATCAGGGCGATTGTGCACCATCGCGAACGTATCCGCTATCGACCCCTCATCCGGACGCTAGAATGGACCACCTCCAGGAGCGAATTCGCTACCGGCGGCAGCAGAAACAGCCGCTCGAAATAAGCGGCAGGACGATGCCCAACAGCCGGCTCCTTCTCGGTCAGGTAACGGTCGCGGCATTGTTTGGAGCAGAACCTCGCCCTGGCGAACGGGCGCCGATAGGACACAAGGCCGATGCCGCGATTGCAGTAGGGATGGGCGCATTTCATGACACGACCCACGCTCTCAGCTGCAGCGCAAGCTCGGACATCCGCCGCGAGTGCTTCTTGCTGCAACGGCGATTGCAGAAGACGGCCCCGGTCGCGATGTCCCGCATATAGCTGTCGTCGACCGGCGCGCGGCACGACGCGCAATGCGCCTGGCTGCGCGGCGTCCTGCCGTTAACAAAGATGTAACGCAGGCCGGTCTTTGGCTTTGCGCCCTTGCGGGTGGGGATGGGCGAGCGATCGCCCGATGGCTGGGATTCGTCAGGTAGCACGGCAGGCCTCCATCATCGCCATTGCGCGGGTGCGCAGCGCGCACCGGCTCAATCCGTTGCCAACTCGCCTATCCCTGTATGTGCGATTATCAGGCGCGTCGTACGGGCGTGCAATTCAGGTGAGCGCCCTAAGGGGGACCACGTAACGGTGCGCCAAGCGAAGGCGATGGAATGGAGGGGGCGGCTTCAGCTCGCCAGCGCCGTATTGTCTGCTTTCGCGGCGTCGAGCGCTTCGCGAATGATTCGGCCGAGCGCCGAAATCTGATACGGCTTGCGCAGCAGGGGAAACTCCGGCTCGCTGTCGAACACCCGCGCGTAGCCGGTGGTCAGAACGACCGGAATGTCCGGGTAGCGCGCCTTCACGGTACGGGCGAGCAGCAAGCCGTCGGTCTGGCCGGGCAGCACGACATCGGAGAAAATGACGCTGACGGCGCGCGACTGGCCAAGCGCCTCAAGCGCCGCCGTGGCGTGTTCTACCGCGATGGTACGGTAGCCGAGTTGTTCAAGGAGCGACACCGTGACCGCGCGCACGTCCGCATTGTCCTCGACCACGAGCACGGTCGAGTCCGCCGGCGCGACGTATTGGGCCGCATCCTCCTGCAGCGGCCGCTCGACCTCAGCGTGGCTGCGCGGCAGATAAAGCGTGACCGTCGTGCCATGCTGCGGCGCGCTCTTGACCACGGCAGTGCCGCCGGAGCGGCGTGCGAAACCATAGACCTGTGACAGGCCAAGGCCGGTGCCCTTGTCGGCGCCCTTGGTGGTAAAGAATGGCTCGAAGACGCGGCCGATGACGTCGCCGGCGATGCCGGAGCCAGTGTCGACGACGCTCAGTGCGACGAAGTCTCCGGTCAAGCCTTTGGCCGTGTCGTCAGCATTGAGACGAACGTTAGAGGCGGTGATCGACAACCGCCCGCCGCTCGGCATCGCATCGGAGGCGTTGACGCTCAGATTCACCAGCGCCAGTTCAAGTTCCGACTTGTCGATGCGCACCGGCCAAATCGTGTCCGGAACGTCGATCGACAATTCTATGTTGATGTGAAGCGTTCCCAACAAAACATCGCGGAATGCCGTGATCGTTCCGGCCGGGCTGATGACAGTCGGGTTGAGCGGCATGACGCGCGAGAACGACAGCAGCTGGCGGGTCAATTTTTCGCCGCGCGTCGCCGCGATCTGGATCGCTTCGAGCGCGCGCTTGTCCTTCGGCTCGGTCAGGCGGCGCTTGAGGCTTTGCGCGTGGCCGCTGACGATCATCAGCAGGTTGTTGAAGTCGTGGGCGACCCCGCCGGTGAGTGCACCGAGCGCTTCCATCTTGTGTGCGTGCGCCGAGCGCTGGTTGGCGCTATCGAGCGCGGCCGCGGCCTCCTTCTCCAGCGTCACGTGCCGGCCCGATACATAGAGCAGGCCTTCCTCTGCCGTCATGGTCCAGTGGATCCAGCGCCACGAACCGTCCTTGTGGCGGAACCTGTTCTCCATGCGCACCGTGCCAATGCCCTGAGCGAGCTGGCCGCGGCCAGCGATTGCGGCTTCGGCGTCGTCCGGGTGGCGCAATTCGCTCACATGCATCATTTTGATTTCGGCGTCGCTCCAGCCGAGCAGCCTGGTCCAGGCCGGATTGATGCTGACGAAATGCCCGGCGAACGTCGACACGCCGAGCAAATCTTCCGAAACGTTCCAAATCCGGTCGCGCTCCCGGGTGCGCTCCTGGACTTCGGTTTCAAGTTTCTCCTTCAGCTGGCGCAGCTCGTGCTCGGCGATCTGGCGCGCCTGCTCGGCTTGCATCCGTTCGACCGCGAAGCCCAGCCGGCGGGCAAGATTGAGTGCGAGGTCGATCTCGTCGCGGGTGAACGGGTGCGGCGTCTCGTAATAGGTCATGAACTTGCCGGCGACCCTGCCGTCAGACGTCACCAGCGGAATGAACGACAGCGCGCGGATGCTTTCCTGCTTGACAACGGTTGCAATTGCCTCCGGCAAATCGGAATGCTCGATGTCATCGATGCAGATGGCTTGAGGGCTTGTTTCGTCGGCAGCCCAGGGCGAATGGCCGTCAACGGCGGCGCGATAGCGGTCGGACAGTCCGCGCCAGGCAACGAACCGCATCGCGCCCGTTTCGTCGAGGCGGAGCACCGAGGCGCGGCTGCAATGCAGGGCCCGCAGGATAGCGTCGATCGCCGCCTGGTAGACGACGCTCAGGGACTCGGCGCGCGAGAGCCTGTTGGTGAATTCGTAGAGCGCATTGTGCTCGTCGGCGCTTTTCGCTAACGCGGCCTCGGCGCGGTCGCGTTCCTGCGCGCGCGCGTGCAGCGCCTGCGAGGCAATCGCAATCGCCGCGACCGCATCGTCGTATTCGCGCACGCCGGTCGGCGCCACGTTCAGCGGCTGTTCTGAAGCGATTGACGTCGCTGCCCTCTGCAGTTGCATGGCGCTGCGATGCAGGCGGCGGGCCACCAACCATGCCAGCAGGACGCCCAATCCGATGCAGCCGAGGCACGCCGCCACGAGCATCCATTGCGTTCGCCGCAGTGGCGCTTTGAGAATACTCTCGCGGATGCCTATTCCGACCGTCCAACCGTAGGCCGTATGCGCGTAACCGTCGATGATGCGATGGCCGTCGGTGGCGACGTGATAAACGACGCCGGAAGGATTACGGTGAATGGCATTCTGCCAGCCTTCGCTGGCCGGCTGGCCCAATTTGCTTCCTTCCGCGTCGGGAAGCCGGGCAACGAATTTGTCGTCGCGGTCGACAATCGCGGCCAGCCAGTCCTTCAGATATTTTTGGCTCTGCAGCAGCACGACAAATCGCGCGGGGCTCAGCGCGATATCGAGCAGATATAATACGCGCCCGTCGCGCAGCACGGGAACAACGGCAAAGGACTTCAGGCGATGGCTGCGGAATCCCGTGACGATGTCGGAAACTTGGGGTTTGCCGGTACGTAGTGCCCGCTGCTCGGCGTCGAACAACGGACGGCGAGGCAGAGTGCTGCCCGGCGACCGTGTGGTATTCAGCAAAACCTGTCCGGTGGGATCGAGCACGACCAGCCAGGAATCCGGCAACTCGTCGAACGACGCTTTGGCGCGTTGCCAGAAATCCTGCCAATCGCCGTCAAGCAATGACTTGGAATGGGCGAGAGTCGTGGCGACCGCAATGTGCTTGTCAATTTCCTGGTCGACTGCGGCGGCGAGCGACCCGGCATTGTTGAGGAGCGCCGCCTCGGTTGCCTCCCGCTCCGCCGCGGCGACCCGGGCGCTGACGTAGAACGACAACCCGGCCAACGGCATCGCTACGACGAGCGCCAGCAACACCAGATAAAAGCGCACCGAATGGGGGCGCGAAACTGCCACGACGGCGTTCAAGCGGACCATCCCGGCACACCGGGCGCCGCCGCCAAGCTCTGCGGGATGGAAGTATCCGCCTGACACCGGCTGCGCATGAACCCTAACCCCGTGCCAACTGGAGGAAACCCCTACATGGTAGAATGTTCCGGCTGCCTTGGGGAGCCGCGACATGACCTTGGGCGGCGTAGCGAAGACCTTGGAAGCCGAGGCGTGGCCGGGGGCGCGCAGCCGTGTTGCGCCGCGCCCTCTTGTCAACCGCCGCAAAACCGGGGCATTTCGGCGCCTTGGGACAATCTTGCGATTTTTGAGAGATGCCGGCGAATGGCGCGTTACCGGGTTGCGGTCGATACGGGCGGGACATTCTCAGACTTCGTTTATCTCAACGAGACAACCGGCGCGGTTACCATCACTAAAGTTCCCTCGGCGCCTGACGACCCGTCGCGGGCCATCCTGTCGGGGATTGAGGCGCTCATCGCGCCGCCATCGGGCGCCGGCACGGATGCCGCTGCGGCGCCTGAGGTCAGCTACTTCTGTCACGGCACCACGGTCGGCACCAACGCGCTGCTCGAAGGCAAAGGCGTGCGAACCGGCCTCCTTGTGACCAAAGGATTCCGCGCCATCTACGAAGTCGCCGAACAAGCGCGGCCCTACGGCACGGCGATCTTCGACGTGATGTACGACAAGCCCGCGCCGCTCGTGCCGCAGAGCCGCACCGGCGAGGTGACGGAGCGCGTCGATTTCCGCGGCAACGTGCTCGTGCCGCTCGATGAGACGGCGTTGCGCGTCACCTTGCGCGACCTCAAGGCGAAACGGATCGAGGCGCTCGCTGTGTGCCTGTTGTTCTCGTTCTTGCATCCCGAGCACGAAGCGCGCGTGCGCGACATTGCGGCCGAGGAATTGCCGGACTGCAATGTGTCGTTGTCGTCGGAAATCCTGCCGCAGATCCGCGAATATTACCGGCTCTCCACCACGGTCATTAACGCCTATCTGCAGCCGATCCTCGCCCGCTACATCGCCAATCTCGATCGCCGTCTCAGCGGCGCCGGCGTCGCCACCCGGCAGAAATACATCATGCAGTCGAACGGCGGCATGTCGACATTCGGCGAGGCTGCGCGCACTGCCGTGACCGCTGTGCTGTCCGGGCCGGCCGGCGGCGTCACCGCCGGCGTTCACGCCAGCCGCCAATGCGGTATCGGCAACATCATCACTTTCGACATGGGCGGCACCTCATGCGACGTGGCCCTGATCAAGGACGCCGAGCCGATCTTCGCCAATCGCGGCAAGATCGAAGGCCGCGATCTCGCAGTGCCGATGATGGATATCAACACGGTCAGCGCGGGCGGCGGCACAATCGCCAAGGTCGATCGCTTCGGCGTGCTCGAAGTCGGCCCGCAAAGCGCCGGCGCGGTGCCCGGTCCGGCGTGCTATGGCCGCGGCGGCGAGACGGCGACGATCACCGATTGCAATCTGTTGCTGGGCTTTCTGTCCGCCGATAATTTTCTCGGCGGTCGCATGGCGCTCGACCGCGCCAAGGCCGAGGCGGCGGTCGCGCGCATCGCCGAGCCATTGTCGCTCGATGCGGTGGCGGCGGCCGAAGGCATCGTGCGCATCATCGATGTAAAAATGGAGGAAGCCATCAAGGCAATCTCCACCATGCGCGGCCACGATCTGCGCGACTTCTTTCTGCTCGCCTTTGGCGGAGCCGGGCCGTTGCACGCCGCGCGCATGGCGCACGATCTCGGCATGGCGGGCGTGATCGTGCCGCTCTATCCCGGTGTGTTCTCCGCTATTGGGCTACTGATGTCCGACGTCAAGCACGATTACATCCGTTCGCGCATGACTCCGATCTCGGCGGCGGCGTCTAGCGAGGTCGAAGCCGTGTTCGCGCTGCTGGAAGCGCGGGCGCGCGACGACCTGCGTCGCGACGGCTTCGCAGAAAAAGAAATCTGGATCGATCGCGCGCTCGATCTGCGCTACGCCGGGCAGGGCTACGAGGTCACGATGTCATGCACCGCCGACGAAGTCGCGGCGCTTGCCGCTTTGCGCAAGAAATTCGATGCCGAGCACAAGGATCGCTTCGGTCATAGCGCGCCGGAAGAGCCCGTCGAAGTCGTGTCCTATCGCGTTCGCGGCATAGGTCTGGTGCCGCCCGTCTCCATGCCGGCGTTTAAGCCGCAAGGCGGTAAGCTTGCCGATGCGCTGCGCGAGACCCGGCCGGTGCGGTTCGACGGCAAGATCGTGGCGTGTCCGGTATATCAGCGCGAAAAACTCGACGTCGGGCTGACCTTGCGCGGACCCGCGATCCTCGATCAATTCGACTGCACCACCGTCATCTGCGCCGGGCAGGTGGCACGGGTCGACGAATGGAAGAATCTGATCGTGACGGAGGAGAAGTAGTGTCCATCGACGCAGTCGATCTTGAAGTCATCAAAGCGAGTCTCTCCGGCATTGTGCAGGAAATGCAGAACTCGCTGTTCCGCACTGGCTTCTCCACCATCGTGCGCGAGTCGCAGGATGCGTCCTGCGCGTTGATGAACGCCAAGGGCGAGGTGGTGGCGCAGCACGTGGTGCTGCCGCTGCATATCGGCGCGTTTCCCGCATGCTGCACCGCCGTGCTCGACGAATTTGCCGGCACGATCGGGGAGGGCGATGCGTTCCTGATCAATCATCCCTACCAGGGCGGCAGCCCGCACGCGCCGGACGTTTGCGTGTTGACGCCGGTATTCGTCGCCGGCGAACTGTTCGGCTTTTGTGGCTCGATCGCCCACAAGGGCGACATCGGCGGTCCGGTGCCGGGAAGCTGTTCCGGCCAGGCGCGCGAAACCTTCAACGAAGGTTTGCATCTGCCGGCCGTGCGCTACCAGCGCAAATTCGAACCGCAGAGCGACATCGACCGCATCATTGCCGCCAACAGCCGCACGCCTGAACTTGTGCTCGGCGATATCCGTGGTCAGCTCGGCGCCGATCGGCTGGGAGAGCGGCGGCTCAATGAGCTCGTCGCCAAGTTCGGCAAGGACAAGGTGGAGCTGAGTTATGCGCGCCTGTTCGAGATCGGCGAGGCACGCGTGCGTGCCGCGATCGCCGAATGGGCGGACGGCCGCTATGAGGCCGAGCGTTTCGTCGACGACGACGGCATCGAGCTGGAAAAGCCGGTGCGCATCCACGTGGCCGCGGAAAAGCGCGGCGATCGCCTGCATTTCGATTTTTCCGGCTCCGCCGATCAGACCCGCGGACCCGCCAATATCCGCCCGCCGCTGGTGCAGGCGGCCTGCGCTTATGCGCTGATCTCGATGATCGACCCGCGCATGTACGTGTCGAGCGGGCTGCTGCGCGCTTTCACGATCGAAGCCCGCGAAGGCAGCGTGCTCAATCCGCGTTTTCCGGCGCCGGTCAACACCTACAATCCGACCGTACACGCCCTGGTCGATGCGCTGTTTGCCGCGCTGGCGCCGATCGTGCCGGAGAAAGTGCGCGCCGACGGCTCGGGCAGCCGTTCGATCGTCATCGGCGGGCGCAGCACGTCGGCCGGCAAGGGCTATGTGCAGTACGAGATCATCGCCGGCGGCGGCGGCGCGCGCGCTACCAAGGACGGTGCGTCGGTCATTACCGTCAACCAGAGCAACGCCCGGATCGCGCCGATCGAGATTATCGAGAGCGAGTTTCCGACGCGCGTCGTCCGCTTCGAGCTTATTCGCGATTCCGGCGGCCCGGGACATTATCGCGGCGGGCTTGGCGTGCGCCGTGAATATCTCAATCTCGCCGACGCGCGTTTTTCCATTCGCTCGATGAAGCACGTCATCCCGCCGCACGGCATGGCGGATGGCCGCGACGGCCGGCCCGGCGATATCTGGATCAATCCCGACACTGACGGCGCCAAGCGCTTGCCGACGCGCTACGCCGATTATCCGCTGAAAGAGGGCGATGTCTTTCGTTTGGACACACCTGGAGGCGGTGGTTACGGCGACCCGCTCGAGCGGCCGCCTGAAAGCGTACTCGCCGATGTAGGCGAAGGGCTGGTGTCGGCCGAGACGGCGGAGCGCGACTACGGGGTGGTGCTCACGCGCGAAGGCAGCAATTTGGTCGTGGATGCCGCGCAGACGCAGGCAAGGCGCGCCAAGGTGACGATCTAGGCCAGCGAGCGCGTGGTCCGGATTCTCACGCGGCTGCGCAACATTGATTGAGGAGGTGTGAGGCATGAAGACCGTGGGTTTCATCGGCACCGGCGGCATGGGCAGCGGCATGGCGGCCAACCTGATCAGGGCCGGCTATCGTCTGGTCGTCAACGATTTGCGGCGCGAGCAGGCCAAGGGACTGGAAGGCGAAGGCGCACAGTTCAAGGACTCGCCCAAAGCAGTGGCCGAATCGTGCGAGCTCGTGCTCTCGATGTTACCGAACAACGATGCAGTCAGGGCCGTCGGCCTCGGCAAGGGTGGGCTAGCTGAGGCGGCCACCGGCACCAAGGTGTGGATCGATTTTAGCAGCATCGATAAAGAGACCATCGTCAGCGTCAGCGGTGAGCTCAACAAAAAGGGCTGGACCGTGCTCGACGCTTCGGCCGGGGGCGTCGAGGAGGTCGCGGCGGCCGGTGAACTGGCGCTTTGGCTTTCGGGCTCCAAGGCGTTGTTCGACGAGCATCAGCCGATATTCAAGGCGATGGGTAAATCGATTTTTCACGTCGGCGAGCTCGGCAACGCCAAGCTAGTCAAGAACGCCATGGCGATGTTGGCCGCCATCCAACACCTGAGCCTTGTTGAAATCTGCTGTTGGCTCAAGAAGGGCGGTCTCGACGAGGCCACCTTCCAGACCATTATCAAGAACTCTCAGCAAGATTCAGTGGCGACCCGGCGTATCATGGAAATTTTGGTGAGCCGCAAGTTCAAGCCGCGCAAGTCTTGGATGCCAAAGGACGTGGGCTTCGGGCTCGATATGGCGCGCAAGATGGAGGTCCCGATGCCGTTTGTCGCCCTCGCCTCCCAAATGTTTGCTATCGCGCAGGCGACGGGTCAGGACGGCTATGAGGCGACTGGTATTGCCTGCAACCTCTACGACGTGATCAACGGAAATAAAACGAAACCCAGCGGGTGAAATCGCTGCACTCTTAAAATCGCCAGTGGCGCGCAATCGCCCCGCTTAGTAGATTACGGCACGAGGCGATGAATTGACCGAGACCAAACCAATAGCGTCTGTTGTGGAGAACTGGCTCGCCGCGTTCCAGAGCGCACTGGGGGCGCAGGAGAAAGACGCGCTTCAGAGCCTGTTTGTCCGCGATTGCTATTGGCGCGACGTATTGTCTTTTACGTGGGGTATCGAAACCGTAACGGGCGCCGATGCGGTCGCCGAGGGCTTGTTGGCGAGCGCGCCGCGTGTCCGGCCAAACGCTTTCGAGATCGATCCGGGGCGCACGCCGCCGCGCCGCGTGAGGCGCGCGGGCGTGATGGCGATCGAAGCGATCTTCCGTTTTGAAGCCGCCGAAGGCCGCGGTAGCGGCGTGCTGCGGCTTGTCCCGGACGCCTCCGGCGGCGGAGCGCCAAAAGCCTGGACGCTTTTGACAGTGCTGGAAGAACTCAAGGGATATGAAGAACGGCCCGGCCGTTGGCGTCCGCAGGGCAAAGTCTATTCACGCGACTTTCGCGGACCCAATTGGCTCGACGAGCGGACGGCGTCCGCCGCGTATGCCGATCGCGATCCCGCCGTCCTCGTGGTCGGAGGCGGTCAGGCCGGGCTCACTGCCGCCGCCCGGCTCGGCCAATTGCAGGTCGACACCCTGATCGTCGATCGTGAACAGCGCGTCGGCGACAATTGGCGCAACCGCTATCACGCGCTGGTGCTGCACAATCAGACGCACGTCAATCATCTGCCCTACATGCCATTTCCACCGAATTGGCCGGCCTACCTGCCGAAGGACAAGGTCGCCGGCTGGTTCGAAGGGTATGTGGAGAGCATGGAGCTCAACTACTGGACCACGAGCGAATTTGAAGGCGGGAGCTACGACAACGATAAGCAACGATGGTCGGTCACGGTTCGCCGCGCCGACGGCAGCGCGCGCGAGCTGCATCCGCGCCACATCGTCATGGCGACCGGCGTCAGCGGCATCCCGAACCTCCCCGACATTCCGAGCCTGCGCAATTT
>DATCBO010000137.1:0-30916 GCA_036511795.1 Xanthobacteraceae bacterium | reverse complement strand
ACCGTGGATTCAAAGCCGAGCGGATTGCCGATGGCGATCACGAGCTGGCCGCGCTTGAGCCGCTTGGAGTCGCCAAGCTGCGCCGACGGCAGTGTCACCGCCTCGTCGACGCGCAGCAGCGCCAGATCGGTATCCGGATCGTCGCCTACCAGGCGGGCGCGCAAATCCTGGCCGTCGGGGGTGGTCACATCGATGCGCGCCGCGCTACCGCCGACGGCGCCAGCGACGTGGCTGTTGGTGAGGATCAGGCCGTCCGGTGCAACGATGACACCCGAGCCGGCGCCGCCGCGTTCGCGGCCTTTCTGGTCGTTGGCTTGCTGGCCGTTGGTTTGCCCGCCGCGAATGGCGAGCGCCACCACGGCCGGTCCGACGCGGTCCACCACGTCGATGACGGCGCGCGAATAGGCATCGAGCAGCGCTTGGTCGTCGTCAGGAAGGTGAGGGTGCGCGACCGCGGCGGTCACGCGATCGCAGCCGAAGTCATGGCTTAGTGGGGTCATGTTCATTGGGTCCGACATATGGGGACCAGACGAACGCGAGGGAAGGGAGGCCACCCGAGGCGGCCCGGAGCCGTCATTGAGGCGGGAGCGGGTACAGCAGCCGATCGGGCGGATACGCGATGTGCCCTTTGTATGCAGGATACGAGGTCGCGATGTGTTCCTCGGCCTCAGATTTTTGCAGACCGGCGCTGATGTAATTTATTCCCTGATAGTAGATCCATGTCGGGGTGAAGGTGAACACGACATCCTGGCTGTCGCGCCCCAGCTTTGCGGCGGCGGCGACGTTGCGCTCGAGATCGGACAGCGGCGTGCCGCGAAAGCTCGTCAGCGCGACCCTGTTGTTGTAGCTTCGTGCCAGGAAAATAGAGTTGGCGCCGAGGCCGATCACGGCACCGACTACAAGAGTCCAGCCGACCGCAGGAGCAACGCTGTCCTTGAAGCGCAGCCACAGCGCAACGAAGACGATCGCCGAAACGATCAGCGGCGGCGTGAAATAGCGCGGAAAGAAGTCGCCGGGCCAGCCGCTCACGATGTAGCCGATCGTAATCGCGGCGGCGCCCATATACGCCAGCAGCAGCCCGGGGGCGGTGCGCAGCAGCTTGCGCAGAAGCACCGTCAGAAACAGTCCGTCGACGGCAACAAGCACCACGACCGGCATTGTGAATGGCAGTTGCGGCGGTTCGAGCGCCCAAAGGTGGCCGCCGGTTCGCGCGTAGAATCTCTCCATGACGCCGAAGCCATTGCGGTAGTCCGCGGGCGAAACCGCGTAGGACAAGGCGACCGCCACGGCCAAACCGATGAAGAAGACCGCGAACGCCAATGCGGTCTGGCGTCGTTCGGACGAGAACACCAAAGTGACCAGCAATGCGCCAAGGGTGGCGGCGGCGAAAGCGAGTGCCCACTCGTGCTTGCCCAGTCCGGCCAAGAGGCCGGCGACAAGAAAGCGCCAGCGCGCCATGCGGCGCTCGATGTCGCCCGTGACCAACAAGCTTGCGGCGGTTCCAAGCAGCAAGACGCCCACACTGCCATCGACTTGCGGCTCGATGGATGCTCCCACGGCCAAAGGCGTGGTCAGCGACCACAGCGTCACGCCGAGCGGCGCGATGGCTGCGGCCAGGGCGGATCGCCGGCTGGTTGAGCTGGCGGCTCGGACGGTGAGCGCAATTAGGCCGGCGCTGCCGAGCAGGAAGATGATAGCGAACGGCAGGCGAGCCGCGACGGTGAGCTGCTCCGCCGGCAAACGCCCCAGCGCATGGCGAACGGCGAAAGCACGGCCTAACCGTTCCAGGATGATGTAGGGCATGATCGTGCGGTGGAACGAGGTCAGGACCGGCTTGCCGTCGATAAACCCGATCTGATCGCGGGGCAGATGAGTGTCGCTGACGACGGACGTCGGAACGTCGTCCAAAACCAGCGCGGCAAAATCGCCTTCCTCGCCGGCCAGGACGTTGCCGATAAACGGCAGGCGCGCCACCGCAATGACGACGAGCAGCGCCGCGGCCAACAGAATTTTAAGATAAAACGGTGGGTCCGCACCGGGCATCACACGACCTTAATCGGCTTGTTGCTGCGGAAAAAGATCGGCGGCATGGTCTCGTTGTCGCGGTCGGTCCGAATGCTGTCAAACAATTTTCGGAAATCTATTGCGGCGGGAACACGAGGCGATCCTTGAACGCCGGAAAATGCGCGGCGATATACTTTGCGGCACCGTCCTTTCCCAGGCCGGCACTGATGAAGTTTATGCCTTGATGATAGATCCAGGTTGTCGTCACGGTAAACACGACGCCATTCGTATCGTGCCCGAGCTTGGCTGCGGCGGCATAACTCTGCTCGATCTGCGCCAGCGCCGCGCCGCGCAAATCGCCAAGCGAGACTTGGCTGTCGTGACTTGCCGCCAGGAATTGATAACTGGCCCCGAGTCCGACCATGGTGCCCGCCACGATCGTCCAGCCTACAGCGGGAACGATGACGTTTCGAAAACGCAGCCACAGCCCCACGAAGACAAGCGCAAAGATTATAAGGGGGGGCGCGAAATAGCGCGGGAAATTGTCGCCGCGCCAACCGCTCGCCGCGTAGCCGATGACGGTGGCGGCCGCGCCCAGATAAGCCAGCAGCAGGCCGGGCGCGGTGCGCACGAGCGGGCGCGCAACCGCCACGATGAAGACGCCATCGATGAGAGCGAGTGCGATGACCGGTACGGTGAACGGCCATTGTGCCGATTGCAGCGCCCACAACTCGCCGCCGGTCTGTTCGAAAATGTTGGCCATCACGTTGAAACCGGCGCGATAGTCACTGGGGGAGATCGCGTAGGAGAGTGCGACGGCGAGCGCGAGGCCGATCAGGAACACCGCGAAGGCTGCCGCGTTGCGGCGGCGGTTGGCGGTGTCGATCAGACATATGACCGAACTGGCGAGCGCGGCGGCCGCAAACGCGAGCGCCCACTCATGCTTTCCCAGTCCGGCCATTAGCCCGGCCATGAGAAAACGCCAGCGCCCGGCCGGGTGCCCGATATCGCCCAGGGCCAGAAGAGTTGCAGCGGTTCCAAGCAGCAGCACGCCGACGCTGCCGTCGACCTGCGGCTGAATGGAAGCGCCGACGGCGAGTGGGCTGGTCAGTGCCCACACCGCCACGCCGAGTGGCGCCAGGGTGTCGGCTGCGGTCGGGTTTTCGCCGGCGACGCTTGCGGCCTCGACGGTCAGCGCTATGAGGCCGAGGCTGCCCAAAAGGAACATGAAGGCGAAAGGCCACCGCGCCGCGATACTGAGGCTCGCGGTGGGCAAACGTCCCAGAGCGTTTCGGACCGCAACCGCCCGCCCGATCGTTTCCATGATCACGTAAGGCATCACCGTGCGATGAAAGGTCTGCAAAACGGGCTTGCCGTCGATAAAGCCCGCGATCTCGCGCGGCAGGTGTCTATCGCCGAGCGCGGACGTCGGCGTGCCGTTGAGCACCAGCGCGGCAAAATAGCCTTCCTCGCCGGCCAGAATATTGCCGATGAAGGGCAGCCGCGCGGCGGCGGCCAGCGTTAGAAGCGCCATCGCCAACGCGAGTTTTAAAATGATGCGTCGGCTCGGCGTCGCCGGCAGCATGGTGTCTCTTTCGGCGTGGAGTGGGAAAACGCTGGCTTCGCTCGGCCGCAGTGTTGCGGCGAACACATACAATCCGGGGCCCGCAGAGGGAAGGGCGAGGACGGCTTGGCCACGAACCGCCCTAAACGCCGGCTGGCACCGCTGCAGCGGCCCGGCTAATCTGGCAGCCCGTCCCCGGGAATAAAGGGATCGACGGGGTGTTTGCCGATTACCGGCACCGCGACCCTGCGCAGGGTAGCAGCGTTCAGGTTTTACAATCGATGTTTGAACAAGGGAGACTGCCGTATGATTCGTACCATGTTCGCCGTCGCTTCCGCCGCCGCCCTCGTGCTTGGCGTTAGCGTGGCCGTGGCCCAGCAGGATGTCATCAAAGAACGCAAAGAGCTGATGAAGCACAACGGCGCCGCAGCCAAGCTCGTTGGTGACATGGCGAAGGGCGATAAGCCCTTCGATCTGGCCGCCGTTCAGAAGGCTCTTGCAACGTTCGAGGACGCGGCAGCAAAGATGCCGGACTTGTACCCGGCGAGCTCCAAGGAAGAGACCGGCGCGTCGGCGGATAAGTTCAGCCCGACCCCCAAAGTGTGGGAAGACATGGCGGACTTCAAAGCCAGGTTCCAGAAATTAGGTGCCGACGCCAAGGCGGCGAGCGCGTCGGTAAAAGATGTCGCGTCGCTCAAGGAAGCGCTCGGCAATATCGGCAAGAACGATTGCGGCGCCTGCCACAAAATCTATCGGTCCGAGAAAAAGGGCTGATCCGGAACAAATGGGTTTCGCGCGGCGGGGCGTCCGTTAGGGCGCCCCGTTTGCGTCTTATGGACCGGTTCGATGCGCTCCCATTCGGCCCCACGACGAGCAGGGCGCGGCTTTTCCGCAGCCGCCGCACCGCATAGAATCAGCGAATCGCCATAAGGAGCCGGGACATGGACGCGCCGCAGAGGCCAAAAAGACATCTGCTGCGGCGTCTCGCAATCGCCGCCGGCGTGCTGATTGTTGCTGGCGCTGCCGGATTTTGGATCGTGACCGCACCGGCGACCGTCTCGGCGTCCGATCTGCCGGCCTATACGCCCAATATCGCCAACGGTAAGACGATGTTTGCCGCCGGCGGCTGTGCGGGCTGCCATGCCACGCGCACCGCCGATCCCGACAAGGTCGATTTGACGAGGCTCGGCGGCGGACTGGCGCTGCCGTGTCCGTTCGGCACCTTCTATGTGCCCAATATTTCGCCCGATCCCAAGAACGGTATCGGCGGATGGAGCGAGGCCGATTTTGTTTCGGCGATGTGGGACGGCACGGCGCCCGACGGCAACCACCTTTACCCGGCATTTCCCTATACGTCATTCCGCCATATGCGGCTCGCAGACGTCCGCGATTTATTCGCGTATCTGAAGACGTTGCCGCCGGTGTCCGGCAAAGTGCGCGGCCCCGATCTGGCATTCCCGTTCAATATCCGGCGCGGACTTGGCGTGTGGAAGCTTCTGTTCCTGCACGGTGGGCCGTTCGCACCCGATCCGTCGAAATCGGCGCAACTCAACCGCGGCGCCTATTTGGTGAACGGTCCCGGGCACTGCGCCGAATGCCACAGCCCGCGCAATTTTCTCGGCGCCATCATCGACGGCGAGCGCTTTGCCGGCGGCCCGACTCCGGATGGCAAGGACTGGGTGCCGAACATTACGCCGGCCGGACTGCAGCATGGCGACAATGCCGAGCACCCGTGGTCGCAGAGCGATATCGCGAGTTTTCTGTCCGACGGGCAGACGCCGACCGGCGATTATGCCGGCGGCGAGATGGCCGAAGTGATCCGCAACACCTCGCAGCTCAGCAAAGACGACCGCACCGCGATCGCCGCCTACATTGCAGCGCTGCCGTCCCGACAGGGGCCGGCGGCGCCGCCGCCGAAGAAGAAGTCGAATTGAGCGGCATGAATACCGGCAGGGGCATTGTCCTTAAACTCATCTCGGCGGTGCTGTTTGCCGTCATGTCGGCGCTGATCCGCTATCTTGGCGCGCGTTATCCGATCGGCGAAGTGGTGTTCTTCCGTTCGGCTTTCGCCATCGTGCCGGTCATGCTGGTCTATGCTTGGCGCGGCGAACTCGCCGCCGCGTTGCGCACCGAGTCGCCGCTCGGCCAGGCGAGCCGTGGGGCGCTGTCGATCGTCGGCATGTTCTGCAATTTCGGCGCGCTCGCCCGGCTGCCGCTGATCGAGGCCAACGCCATCGGATTTTCCTCGCCGCTGATGGGCGTCGCGCTCGCAGCGATCGTGCTCAAGGAGCGTGTTCGCATCTATCGCTGGACCGCGGTCATCGTCGGATTTCTGGGCGTGCTCGTGGTGCTGGCGCCGCACATGTCCGGCGACGAACTGACCATCGCGATGGCAAGCGCGACCAGCGTCGCGGGCGTGATTTATGCAGTCGCCGGTTCGGTCACCAATGCGGGCACCATGATCCAGACCCGCCACCTCACCAAGAGCGAGCGGACGTCTTCGATCGTGTTCTATTTCTCGGCAATCTGCGCGCTCTCGGGACTCGCGACGCTGCCGTTCTGGTGGCTGACGCCGACCATGGGCGAACTCGCGGTGCTGGCGACAATCGGCTGTCTCGGCGGACTCGGGCATATTTTCCTCACCGAAAGCTACCGCTATGCTGCGGCCTCGGTGGTGGCGCCGTTCGACTACACCTCGATGGTCTGGGCGCTCGCCCTTGGCTACGCGATGTTCGGCGAGCGGCCGACCACCATGGTCGTGCTCGGCTCGGCGATCATCGCCGGCGCCGGCCTGTTCGTGATCTGGCGCGAGCACCAGCTGGCGCTCAAGCTTCGGACCGCCGCCGTGGTGCTACCTGCCGCGCCCGGCGCGGCTACGACGCCCCGAATGCCTTGAAGGTGATGATGGTGCGCGTGTCGGCGACGCCCGAAACGGTCTGTACTTTCTCGGCAATAAAATGGCCGATGTCGGTCGCCTGATCCACATAAAATTTTACCAGAAGATCGAAATCGCCCGCGGTGGAATAAATTTCCGAAGCTATCTCGGCATCCGCCAGCTTGTTCGCCACCTCATAGGACTTGCCGAGCTGGCATTTGATCTGCACGAAAAAGGGGACCATGCGCGCCTCCGGGCGTAGTATCCTCTTCACACTACCAGGAAGATCTTGAAAATGCATGCACCTGCCGAGCTCGCCGACATCGCCGCAGACGTGCTCGCGCGCATCCGCGACCGCTCGCCGCGGGTCCACTGCATCACCAATACGGTCGCCCAGAACTATACGGCCAACATGCTGCTGGCGGCGGGTGCGGTGCCGTCAATGACCATCTCGCCCGAGGAGATCGTGAGTTTCGTCGCCGGCGCCGATGCGCTCCTGGTCAATCTAGGCACCTTCGATGAGGAGCGCCGCCGCGCTGTCACCATCGCGCTCGACGCCGTGGCGACGGCGCGCATGCCGTGGGTGCTCGATCCGGTTTTCATCGAACGCTCGCCCGGCCGCGCGGCATTCGCCCGCGAGCTATTGGCGCGCGGCCCGACCGCCGTGCGGCTCAATGCCACCGAATTCGGCCCGCTATTCGGCGGCGATCCCGCCGACGAGGCCGCCGCGCGGGTTGCGGAGGCCTGCGGCACAGTGGTGGCCTTGACCGGCGACAGCGACATCGTCACCGACGGCGCCCAGCGCGCCGTCATCGCCAACGGCGATCCGTTGATGGCACTGGTCACCGGAATGGGCTGCGCGGGGTCGGCGCTGGTTGGCGCCGCGCTTGCGGTCGAAACCGACGCATGGCTTGCAACCAACGCGGCGCTGATCGTGCTCGGCGTTGCCGGCGAAGTGGCGGCGGCGGCGACGCACGGCCCCGGCCGGTTTGCAAGCTGGATCCTCGACGCCCTACATAGTCTCGACCGCGCGACCTTGCGCGCGCACATAAAGGTTTCGTGATGAAAGTCGACCTTCGCCTCAACGCCATCGTCGATCCCGAGCGGGCCAACGGGCGCGATCTCGCCGAACTGGCGCGGCTGTGCGCGGAGGGCGGCGCGACGCTCATTCAGTTGCGCGACAAGATCAGCGAAACCCGCGCCATGGTGGAGGAAGCCCGCGCGATCAAGAAAGCGCTGGCGCCGTTGGCCGTGCCGTTCGTCGTCAACGACCGCGTCGACGTGGCGCTCGCGGCCGCTGCCGACGGCGTGCATCTCGGCCAGAACGACATGGCGGTTGCCGATGCGCGGCGGCTGCTCGGGCCCGGACCTATCATTGGCCTGTCCGTCAAGAATGTCGGCGAGGCGGACACTGCGCCGATCGAGCTCATCGATTACGTCGGCTCGGGCGGCGTTTATGTGACCTTGTCGAAGCAGCAGAAAAATCCGCCGATCGGGCCGGAGGGGCTTGCGCGCATCATCGCCGTGCTCAGGCGCCGTGCTGGCGAACGCAACAAGGAGCTGCCGGTCTGCGGCATCGCCGGCATCGACGCGAACAATGCCGGCGCGGTGATCGCTGCGGGCGCCGAGGGCGTCGCCGTCATTTCGGCGCTGTCGCTTGATCCCGATCCGGCCGCCGCGGCGCGCGCCCTGCGCCAAGTCGTCGATGCGACGCTGGCAAAGCGGGGCGCATGATGAGCGTGCCGATTGCGGTCAGTGTCGCGGGCTCGGATTCGAGCGGCGGCGCCGGCATCGAGGCCGATCTGAAGACATTTTCGGCGCTCGGCGTCTACGGCGCTTGTGTGGTCACCGCAGTGACCGCGCAAAACACCAAGGGGGTCTCCGCTATTCATGCGGTGCCGGCCGACATCGTTGCCGCACAGATCGACGCCGTGCTGTCCGATCTTGATGTCGGCGCCACAAAGATCGGCATGCTCGCGAACGCATCGATCATCGAAGCGGTCGACGCCGGCCTTGCGCGTCACGCGAGCCGCAACGTCGTGCTCGATCCGATCCTCGCCGCCAGCACCGGGGCTGAGCTGTTGCGCGCCGACGCGATCGATGCGCTGCGGCTGCTGATCCCCAGGGCGCGGGTGTTCACGCCCAATCTTTTCGAGGCGGCGGCGCTGCTCGAAGTGCCGATGGCACAGGATGAAAGCGAGATGTGCGCGCAGGCCGAAAGGCTGCTCGCGCTAGGCGCCGGCGCGGTGCTGATCAAGGGCGGTCACGGCGGCGGAACCGAGAGCGTGGATTTGTTGGTCGAGGGCGAGAACTGCGCACGCTTTGCCGCCCCGCGTGTCGCCACCAAAAACACCCACGGCACCGGCTGCACGCTGGCCTCGGCGATTGCGGCGGGTCTAGCCAAAGGGCTTTCGCTGAATGACGCGGTACGTGACGCTAAGGCCTACGTCACCGCTGCCATCGCGGCAGCCGACCGGCTCAAGATCGGCTCCGGACACGGCCCGCTGCATCATTTTTTCAAGTGGTGGTGAGAGGATAGCTCACACCGCCGCCGGCGCGCCCGGCTGCTTCAGCGGATGGGCGCGGGCGAAAGCATCTATCTTCGATAACTCGTCAACGATGCGGGCGAATATCGGGAACGGCGCAAGATCGACGTTGAAGAATCTTGCGCCTGCGGCCTGACTGGCGAGGCAGACATCCGCGAGCGTGACCGCGTCGCCATGCGCGTAGCGGCCGGTCGATTTGTCGTGCAGATGCGCTTCGAGTGCGGTCAGCGCCGCGGTGTGCCAGTGCCGGCACCATGTCAGCGTCGACGGCTCGTCGAATTTGAATTCGTGCTGCAGATATTCACGCACCCGTGGCACGATCAGCGGATGCGAATCGCAGGCGACGATCTGTGACAGCCCGCGCACGCGGGCCCGGCCTTTCGGGTCGCGCGGTAACAGTGGCGGGTTCGGGTGAGTCTCGTCCAGATATTCGATGATCGCCAGCGATTCGAACAGTGCGGGGCCTTCGCCATCGACCAGCGCCGGGATCGCCATCATCGGATTGACGGCGCGGTACGACGCCTCGCGCTGCTCACCCTTCATCAGGTTGACCTGGATGATCTCGTCGGGAACGACGCCCTTGAGATTGAGCGCGATGCGCACGCGGTAGGTTGCGAGCGACCGCCAGAATGAAAAGAGTTTCATGTGTTTTCCTCAACCGTTATTTGTCACGGCGCGGCCAGAACACCGTCTGACGCGAGGCGTCGGCGGCGCCCAAACCTTTGTTGTTCGCCTCTTCGAGCGCAGCAAGCGCGGCCTTTGCCGCCGGCATATCGGCGCCTTTCGCCGTGCCGGTCGCGACCATTGTGCGCAGATCTTTCACCGCGTTGGCGATGCTGAAGGTCGTCGCGCCGGGATCGCGATTCTCCATCATCGCGACGATCATGTCGGCGCGCATCTTCAGGCCATTGTTGGCGCCGTTGCTTTCGACGAAGAGATCAAGCAGCCGCTTCGGTTCCCAGCCGACATCGCCAGCGATGGCGAACGCCTCCGCGTAGGCCTGCCAGCCGACCATCAGCGGCAGATTGATCGCAAGCTTCATCGAGGCGCCGGCGCCGACCGGGCCGCAATGCTCGATCTTGCGGCAGAGTTGTTCGAGGACCGGCATCGCCCGCGCCGTATCGGCCGCCTGGGCGCCCATCAGTCCAAGCAGCTTGCCTTGCCGGGCCGGTCCTGTGGAGCCGCCGACCGGGCATTCGACGAACGTGGCGCCCTTGCCGCGCACCTTGGGCGCCAGCGCGAGTTCGACGGCCGGAGGCACCGTGCTCATCTCAATGAACAGCTTGCCGGCAACATCGCCCGCGAGCAGGCCGTCCGGTCCCTCGTAAACCGTATCGATCGCTGCGCCGTCGGTCAGGATCGTGATGATCGCCTCGCTCGCGGCGGCGACCGCGCTCGGACTGTCCACAACCTTGGCGCCTGCAGCCGCGAGCGGCGTAGTCTTCGCCGCCGTGCGATTCCAGACAGTCACGTGGTGGCCGAATTCCAACAGACGCGTTGTGATGGCGCTGCCCATGGCGCCCAGCCCGGCGACTCCGATTTTCATTCGGCGTTTCCTCGACACATCCAAACTGTCGCGGACGATAGGCGATTGCACGTGAATGAGAAAGCGGCTTGCGCG
This sequence comes from Xanthobacteraceae bacterium, assembly GCA_036511795.1. Classification (GTDB taxonomy): domain Bacteria; phylum Pseudomonadota; class Alphaproteobacteria; order Rhizobiales; family Xanthobacteraceae; genus BOG-931. The sequence continues at coordinate 20,306 of DATCBO010000137.1, read as the reverse complement.
TGCGCCGGGCCAATGTCATAGCGTCGCATTCACGCAGATCGGGGGATCGCATGGCTTCGCGTAACAAGGGTGTCGTTGGTGTTATCGGCCTCGGCATCATGGGCGGCGCATTTGCGCAAAATCTTGTTGCCGGAGGCTGGCGCGTCATCGGTTACGACCTTGATCCCGCGCGGCGCCGTGCAATGGCACGGGCCGGCGTTGAGATCGCCACCGATGCGGTCGCAGTGGCTCATAACGCGCGCGACATTATTACCAGCCTGCCAAAACCGGCCGCGCTCGCCGCGACCGCCGCCGCCATCGCCAAAGCAGACCTGCCGCGGCGCGTCATCGTCGAGGCCTCGACCTTCACCATCGAGGACAAAACCAAAGCCGCCGAAACGCTGCGCAAGGCCGGCCACCTTCTGCTCGATTGTCCGGTGAGCGGCACCGGCGCGCAGGCCAAAACCAAGGATCTCGTCGTCTACGCGTCGGGCGGCGCGGCCGAGATCAAGCGGCTGCGGCCGATGTTCGCGGCTTTCGGCCGCGGCGTCTACGACCTCGGCGCGTTCGGCAATGGCAGCCGCATGAAATACGTCGCCAACCTGTTGGTCGCGATCAACAACGTGGCGAGCGCCGAGGCCATGGTGCTCGGCATAAAAGCCGGGTTGCCGCCGCAGGTGGTGTGCGACCTGGTCAAGGCCGGCGCCGCCAATTCACGCGTGTTCGAACTGCGCGCGCCGATGATGGTGAAAAACAACTATACGCCGCCGACGATGAAGATCTCGGTGTGGCAGAAGGATATGGATGTGATCGGCAGCTATGCCCGCGCCATTGGCGTGCCGACGCCGATGTTCGACGCCAGCTCGGCGATCTACAGCAAAGCGCGCAAGAGCGGCCATGACGACGAAGATACCGCCGCAGTTTGCGCCGTGATGGAACAGATGGCGGGCGTCAAGCGCGGCAAGGCGAAGAAGGCCTGACAGTCAGCAGGAGCCTGTCCTTAGAACTGCGCGGTCCGCTCGCGCTCCCAGTCCGCGCGCTGCCTTACGCCTTCCAGTGCGGCGACCTGACTCTCGACGAAGGCCACGATCTCGCCCTCAGGCTTGGTCAGGTCGAGCGGCGCGGCGCAGGGCTGCGGCACGTGCCATTTGGTGTCGACGAACACTTCAAGCCGGTTGCCCTCCGGATCGCGGAAATACGCCGAGATCGCGTTGCCGTGAGACAGCGGGCCAAGTTCGACGATCGGCTCGCGCTTGAGCGCCGCATACTTCTCTCGTAGAGCGGCCAGATTTTCGGCGCGAAACGACAATTGCTGGATCATATTGTAAGGCAGGTCGGCTGGCCGGCCGGTGGCGAACACCACTTGATGGTGTTCGCGTGGGTCAAGCGTCATGAAGCAGATTTCGCTGCCGTCGCTGCGCACCGCGCGATCGCTGACGACGAGCCCGAGCACGCGCGTATAGAAGTCGACCATTTTCGGCAGATCGTGCACGAACACGCCGACATGGCTGAACGAAAGTTTGTGCTGCTCGCTCATATTTCTTCCTTATCCTGTGAATTGTTCGTCCGGGCCGCCGTCACTTGACGTTCGCGAACGTGATCATGCTGGTGCGGGTCACGGTAACGTGTTTGGTCGTAACCGGCGGTCCACCGCCCGCCATATGCCAGGCCGCGTAGGCCTCGCGGAAGGCACTTTCCGACGGCACGCAATCCACCGGATAGATCACCGCATAGCCGCGCTGCGCCGCGCCTGCGCCGGTGCCAAGACCCACGCCCTGGGCAGACGTCCCGCACAGGATCACAGTTTTGATGCCGTGCGCCTTGAGCCGCTCGTCGAGGTCGTCACCAATGAATTTGTCTGGCCCGCCCGCTTTCTGGTCGACCACTTCACCCGGACGCGGGGCAATGCCCGGATCGATGATTTTGCCGCCGCCCGGGAGCGTATAGGCGACCAGCATGCCGGCGGCGCGCGCCTTGTCGTGGATAGCCTTGAGGGTCGGTACCGCCGCGACGCAACGCGGGCGCTGGCCGCAGTTTTCCGTCATGAAGTCGAACAGGAAAAGCGCGGTGGTCTTGGGATCGACCGTGACCGCCTTCAACGCCGGCGCCGGCGGCATCTGAATTGATGACCATTCGGCGATCACGTCCGCGGCGCGCGCAGGTGCGGCGTAGCTGAGCGCGGCAACCGCCACAGACGCTGCGCCCAAACGAATCCATTGCGAGATTGCAGGCATGTGCTCCTCCCTCCACTCGAGCCGGCAGAGCGTCTTCGTCCCTTGCTACCCTAGCACCGTCTTTGCATGATGTCCTCTGCCAGTACTCGGCCGTCTCGAAGAGCTCCGCTTGGAGGAAACGATGTCATCGCTTGAAGGCGAAGCGCGCATGGCGCAGGCGGCAGGCGAGCGCAAAACGCATCAGGCGCGCAGTGAAACCCGCGACGGCATGCGCATCGACTGGGACACGCCGATTACGATGGACGACGATTTGGTGCTGCGCGCCGACGTATTTCGTCCGGTCGGGGAAGGCCGCTATCCGGTGCTCCTGAGCTACGGCCCCTACGCCAAGGGGCTCGCTTTCCAAAACGGCTATCCGACCGCCTGGGAGACCATGGCGACAAAACATCCCGACGTCGTCGCCGGATCAAGCAACCTCTACCAGAGCTGGGAAGTGGTCGATCCGGAAAAATGGGTACCGCATGGCTATGCGTGCGTGCGCGTCGACTCGCGCGGCGCCGGTTGTTCGCCGGGCTTCATCGATCATTTCTCGCCGCGCGAGACCAAGGACTTTTACGACTGCATCGAATGGGCCGGCGTCCAGCCGTGGTCGAGCGGCAAGGTCGGCCTGAGCGGCATTTCGTATTACGGCATCAATCAGTGGCATGTCGCGAGCCTGCAGCCGCCGCATCTGGCCGCGATGTGTATTTGGGAGGGCGCCGCCGACTGGTATCGCGACATGACGCATCACGGCGGCATTCTCTCCACCTTCTGGGACAACTGGTACGACATGCAGGTGAAGACCGTGCAATACGGCGTCGGTGAGCGCGGCAAGAGAAGCCGCGTGCACGGTGAATTGGTGTGCGGGCCGGAAATTCTGTCGGATGCCGATCTCGCCAAGAACCGCAGCAACTTTGGCGTCGACATTGCCGCCCATCCGCTCGACGACGCTTATCATCACGCGCGCTCGCCGGTGTGGTCACAGGTGAAGGTGCCGCTGCTGTCGACCGCCAATTGGGGAGGGCAGGGCCTGCACCCGCGCGGCAATTTCGAGGGCTACGTTCGCGCGGCGTCCAAACAAAAATGGCTCGAAGCCCACGGCATCGAACACTGGACGCATTTTTATACGGACTACGGACGCAAGCTGCAGCTGCGGTTCTTCGATTACTTCTTGCATGGCAGGAAAAACGGCTGGGACAAGCAGCCGCCGGTGCAGCTCCAGGTGCGCCATGTCGACCGTTTCGTCGAGCGGGCCGAAACCGAATGGCCGCTCAAAGGCACCAAGTGGACGCGGTTCTATCTCGACCCGGCGGGCGGTTTGCTCGACGTCAAGCCCGCAAAGGCAAAGGCGGTGCTCCGGTTCGACGCCATGGGCGATGGCATCACATTCCTCACGCCGCCGCTTGCGCATGAAACCGAGATCACCGGTCCGAGCGCCCTTAAACTCTACGTGTCGTCCTCCACGACCGATGCCGATATCTTCGTCGTGCTGCGGGTGTTTTCGCCCGATCTCAAGGAGATCGTGTTTCAGGGCGCAATCGACCCGCACACGCCGGTCGGCCAGGGCTGGCTGCGCGCCTCGCACCGGGCGCTCGACAAAAAGCTGTCAAAACCCTACCGGCCCTATCACACCCATACCCGCCAGCAGCCGTTGAAGCCCGGACAGGTGGTGCCGCTCGATATCGAAATCTGGCCGACCTCGATTGTCGTGCCGTCCGGTTACCGCATCGCGCTCACCGTCCGCGGCAAGGATTATGTCTATCCCGGCGGCAGTGGCGGCCGGCAGTCGAATTTCAAGAACGAATTGACCGGCTGTGGGCCATTTCTGCATGACGATCCGCACGACCGGCCGGCGGCGGTGTTCGGCGGTATTACCGGCCTGCATTTCGGCGCTACGGCGCGGCCGTATCTGCTGCTCCCCATAATCCCGGCAAAGAGAAAATAAAGAGTCATAAATACGGCAAGCCGCGACATCAGCGGTCTTTACGGACGAAACGGCTTGTTGGATGATGGCTTGAAGGGCCGTTGCGGTGGGAGGCAGCGGTCACAGCAATCATGGCGCCAAGGCAACCGTCCGGGTGCCCCAGGGAGGACTGCAATGTCGCGTAAGTCGCATAAAATCAGCCGGCGCACGCTGTTGGCCGGAACCGCCGCGGGGGCGGCGGCGGCGTTAGCCCAATTCCCCGCGCCCGCGGTTGCTCAGGCCGTGCCGTTCAAGCTCGGCCTTCTGACGGTGAAGACCGGTCCGCTCGCCCAGGGCGGCATCCAGATGGAACAGGGCGTCCTGACCTATCTGAAAGAAAAAAATTATACGCTGGGCGGCCGCAAGGTGGATTTTGTGTCTGCCGACACTGGCGGCAACCCAGCCGGCGCCAAGACCAAGGCTCAGGAACTTGTCGAGCGTGACAAGGTCGATGTCATCCTCGGCCCGCTTGCGGCCTTCGAGCTTTATGCCATCAACGAGTATGTCCAACAGGTGAAGATTCCGACGCTGAGCCTTGCCGCGGCCGACAATCTCACTCAGCGCACACCGAATCCCTATTTGCTGCGCGCGTCCGCGACGTCCTCGCAGGCCATGCACCCGATGGGTCACTACGCGGCAACCGAACTCAAGCTCAAGCGCGCATTCTGTATCGTCGAGGATTTCGCGTTCGGCTACGAGCAGATGGGGGGATTTCAGGCCGCGTTCCAGAAGGACGGAGGTTGCGTCGTCAACAAGTTGTGGCCGCCGCTGGTGACGCCGGACTACACACCTTACATCGCCCAGATCAGCGACTGCGATGTCGTGTGCCAGGGCTTCGCCGGCTCCAATCCGCTGCGCTTCATGAAGCAATACGCAACCGCCGGAGTTAAATTTCCGGTGGTGACTGGCGAAACCGGAGGCGATGACGCGCTGCTCAAGAGTTACGGCGACGAAGCAATCGGACTCGTGTCCTGCTGCCCCTACACGCTCGATCTCGAGAGTGATGGCAACCAGCGCTTCGTCAACGGCATGCTGAAGAACTACAACACCGTTCCCGGCCAGTACGCCGCGCTGCTGTACGTCAACTGTCAGGTTGTCGATGCGGCGCTGAAAGCTGCAAACGGAGATTCGAGCGATAAAGAAAAGTTTCTGGCGGCGCTCAAGGCGGTCAGCCTGACCGACAGTCCGCGTGGCCCGCTCAAGTTCGATCACCTCAATAACGCGCTTGGAAATATCTACGTCCGTCGGATCGGCAAAGAGGGTGCCAAGTACGGGCTGAAACTCTGGAACAAGACCATCCACACCTACGATAATGTCAGTCAGTTCTGGACGTGGCCGGAAAAAGAATACCTCGCGCATCCGGTTTATTCGCGCAACTATCCGCCGCTGTCCAAGTGCTGAGGTGCATGTCGCTCTCCGCGATTGCGAGTAACGCAATATTCGTTTGATGCCGGCATGTGACTAAGAGGCCGTGACTGCCGCACGTCCCGCCTTTGCGGAGCGTGACGGTTGATGGGAGGACTGCACGATGTCTCGCAAAATGACTCGCCGCAACCTGCTTGGCAGCGTTGCGGCGGGCGGAGCGATCACGTTCGCCGGCTTCCCGGCGCCCGCCGTCGCACAGTCGAAGCCATTCAAGCTCGGCCTGCTCACAGTGAAGACCGGGCCGCTCGCCGCCGGCGGCGTCCTGATGGAGCAGGGTGTCCTCACCTACCTGAAGGAAAAGAACTTCACGCTTGGCGGCCGCAAGGTCGATTTCATTTCGGCCGATACCGGCGGCAATCCGGCGGGCGCCAAGACCAAGGCGCAGCAATTGATCGAGCGCGACCAAGTCGACGTCATCCTCGGCCCGCTCGCCGCGTTCGAACTCTATGCCATCAACGGCTATGTCATCGAAAAGAAGATGCCGACGCTCAGTCTTGCGGCGGCCGATAATCTGACGCAGCGCACGCCTAATCCATATCTGTTACGCGCTTCAGCGACGTCCTCGCAGGCGACCCAACCGCTCGGGCATTATGTGGCGACCGCGCTGAAACGCAAACGTGCTGTCACCATCTCCGAGGACTTCGCATTCGGGTATGAGCAAATGGGCGGGTTCCAGGCCTCCTTTCAGAGGGAAGGCGGGTGTGTTGTCGGGAAACTGTGGCCGCCGCTGGTGACGCCCGACTACACGCCCTATCTCGCGCAGATCGGCGACTGCGATGTCGTCTGTCAGGGGTTTGCCGGGTCGAACCCAATCCGCTTCATGAAGCAGTATGCAACGGCCGGGCTCAAGTACCAGGTCGTGGCCGGTGAAGCCGGCGCCGACGATTTCCTGCTTAAAAGCTTCGGCGATGAAGCGCTTGGCTTGGTCAGCGCGGCGCCCTACACGCTCGATTTGGAAACTGAAGCCAACCAGCGCTTCGTCGACGGCATGCTGAAGAATTACGATGCGATTCCCGGCCAGTACGCGGCGCTGCTCTACGGCAATTGCCAGGTGCTGGACGCCGGCCTGAAAGCTGCCGGCGGTGACTCGATCGACCGGGAAAAGTTCATGGCGGCGCTCAAATCGGTCAGCCTCACGGATACGCCGCGCGGGCCCATCAAGTTCGATCACCTTAACAATGTCATCGGTACCATCTACATCCGGCGTCTCGTCAAAGAAGGCGCCAAATACGGATTGAAGCTGTGGAATAAGACCATCCACACTTACGAGAATGTCAGCCAGTTCTGGACTTGGCCGGAGAAGGAGTTTCTCGCCCATCCGGTCTATTCGCGCGACTATCCGCCGCTGACGAAGTGCTGAGCCGAATCTGTCATCATCCCGGGCGCCGGATGGTACCAAACCCGGATTGCGAATGGTGCGATCCGGGCTAACATAGAAGTCAACGTAGCAGCCGAGATTCGGGAGGACGGCGTATATGAGTTTCTGGCTGCTGCTGACCGTCAACAGCATCACGTTCGGCGGTCTCTTGTTTCTGCTTTCGGCCGGCTTTTCTCTGATCTTCGGACTGATGCGTATTCCCAATTTGACGCATGGTTCGATGTTCATGGTCGGCGCTTATCTTGGCACCACGTTCCTGTCCGGCGCGCTTGGCTTCACACTGAACTTCTGGTTCGCCGCCATCCTCGGTGCGCTGGAGGTTGCGGTGCTTGGCGCGATGATGGAGCGGCTCTTGCTGCGCCGTCTCGCCGGGCAACAATTAGCACAGGTGCTGGTGACGCTTGGTGTGTCTTTCATGGTCGCCGATCTGTGCCTGATGGGGTGGGGCGGCGATCCAATCTCGGTGGCGACGCCGGAAGGGCTTGGCGGCTTTGTGCGCGCCGGGCCGGCCGTATTCCCGCTCTACCGTATCGCGGTCATCGGCATTGCGGTGGTGGTCGCCATTGCGCTGTGGCTGATGCTCGAACGCACCCGGCTCGGCGCCATGATCCGAGCGGGCGTCGATGACCCGCAGATGGCGCGCGTGGTCGGTATCCGCGTCTCGCAACTCTTCACCATCGTGTTCGGCCTGGGCGCCGGGCTTGCCGGTTTTGCCGGCATGATCGGCGGTCCGATTCTTTCGGTCTATCCTGGTCTCGATCAGGACATGCTGCCGCTCGCGCTTGTGGTCGTCATCCTTGGCGGCACCGGCAGTCTGCTTGGCTCGTTCGTCGGCAGCATCATTGTCGGCTTCATCTATAATTTCGGCCAGGCGCTGCTGCCGGAGCTTGCCTATTTCGTACTGTTCCTGCCGATGGTCCTGGTCCTGGTGCTGCGTCCGCAGGGTCTGTTCGGGGGGCAGGTTCTGTGAACTACCGGCTTGTCGCAGTGGCGTTCGCGGTGGTGGCGCTGTTTGCGCTGCCTTACGCCATTGCCGAGCCGTACTACGTCAACATCGCGAGCCAGATCTTGCTCTATGCGGTGTTTGCGCTCGGCCTGAATATTCTGGTCGGCTATTGCGGGCTGGTGTCGCTCGGGCACGCCGGGCTGTCGGGAGTGGCGGCTTACGCGGTCGCCTATCTGCTCACTGCAGGCTACGGGCACACCGTCGCCATCGCGGGCGGACTGGCCGCCGGCCTGATAGTGACCGCTGGCTTCGCCGCGCTGGCGTTGCGCGCCAGCGGCATCAGTTTCATCATGATTACGCTGGCGCTTGGCGAGATCATCTGGGGACTGGCGTATCGCTGGATCAGCATCACCAACGGCGACAACGGCATCACCGTCAATACGCGTCCGGCGCCATTTGGATTGCCGCTGACCTCGGCGGTGAGTTTCTATAATGCGACGCTGATCGTCTTCCTGCTCGCGATCGCGGGCTGCGCTGTCGTCGTCAATTCGCCGTTCGGCGCCGCGCTTGCCGGCACGCGCGATCAGCCGCGGCGCATGAACGCACTCGGCTTCCACGTCTGGATGATCCGGTTCTGGGCCTTCATGTTGTCCGGGCTGTTGAGCGCGATGTCCGGCGTGCTGTTCGTCTACTACAATCAGTTCATCAGCCCGCAGGCGCTGGCGCTCACTGCGTCGGCCGAGGGCCTGCTCATGGTGATCTCCGGCGGTGCGGCCACGCTGTTGGGTCCTGTGGTCGGCGCAGCACTTGTCGTCATCGTCAAGAACGTGGTCAGCGCCTACATCGCGCGCTGGAATTTCATGCTCGGCGCGATTTTTGTCGCCATCGTTGTGCTGATGCCTGAGGGCCTGGTCCCTGGCACCGTGCGGCTGGTGCGCTCCGGCTGGCGGCTGGCGCAGCGAAGCAAATCCGTCCGCGCGGCGGCGGCGCCGATTGCTGAGCCGAAGCCGATTGCGGAGCCGAAGGCATGAGCGCGCTCGCGGTCAAAAATCTCTGCAAGTCGTTCGGCGGTCTGCGTGTCACTACCAACGTCAACCTCGCGGTCGAGCCAGGCGAGCGCCGCCTGATCATCGGCCCGAACGGCGCCGGCAAGACCACCTTGTTCAATCTTATCACCGGCGAGATCGCGCCGGATTCCGGGGCCGTGCTGCTGTTCGACCGCGACATTACCCGGACCGCGACCCGCAAGCGCGCCCATCTCGGCATGGCGCGCACCTATCAGATCATCACGCTGTTTCCGCGCGACACCATCCTGCACAATGCGACGCTCGCGCTGCTCGGCCTGTCGCCGCTGCGCTGGAATGCGTGGCTGACGCTGCACCGCGATCACGACCTGCTGGCGCGGGCGCGCGCGGCGCTCAAGCGCGTCGGCCTGGAGCACATGGCGGGCCGCTCGCTGGCGGAGACCTCTTACGGCGAAAAGCGGCGCGTTGAGATCGCCATGGCGCTGGCGCAGGAACCGCGCGTGCTTTTGCTCGACGAACCGTTCGCCGGACTGTCGATCGACGAGCGGCGCGACGTGAGCGAACTGCTCAAGGCCGTTCCGCGCGACGTTACCGTGGTGATGATCGAGCACGATATGGACATTGCGCTCGATCTCGCCGATCGCATCACGCTGTTGCATTTCGGCGAGGTCGTGGTCGAGGGCACCCGCGCCGAAGTGGTGGCCGATCCGCGCACGCGCGAGGTCTATCTTGGCGAATAGCGCGCTCAGCCTCCGCGATATCGACGCCTTCTATGGCGACAGCCACGTGCTGCAGAAAGTCTCGTTCGAGCTTGGCGAGGGCAGGCTCCTCGGTCTGCTCGGCCGCAATGGCGCCGGCAAATCGACCTGCATGAATGTCAGCGTCGGGCTGTTGCCGCCGCGCGCCGGCGCCGTCGAATTGTTCGGCGCGGCAGTTACCCGGCTGCCGCCGGAGACGATTTCGTCGCGTGGTGTCGCACTGGTGCCGCAGGGCCGCCGTATCTTCAAGAGCCTCACGGTGCGCGAGAACCTGATGGTCGCCGCCCGCGGCGTCAGTGCCGACGCGCGGCACGCGCCGTGGACCGCCCAGACGGTGTTCGCCATGTTCCCGCGGCTCGCCGAGCGGTCAAGCCAGGTGGCCGGCTATCTGTCCGGCGGAGAGCAGCAGATGCTCGCCATCGGCCGCGCGCTGATGGGCAACCCGCGCGTGCTGTTGATGGATGAGCCATCGGAAGGCTTGGCGCCGCAGATCGTCGCCGAGGTGATGGCGACGATCCGCAAGCTCAAGGCGAGCGGGCTCTCCATCGTGCTGGTCGAGCAGAACCCGAAACTCGTTTTCGACATCGCCGACGACATTGTCATTCTCAATTCCGGCCGGGTGGCCGTGGTTTCCACTGCCGCGGCGCTGAAGGACGGCGGCATCGATCTGCGGCAGCATCTCGGGGTGTTTTAAGCATCGGCAGGCGTTTTTGAACACGGCAATGAACCGCCGCCGCTTGTCTGCGTTGTTAGTGCGCCCCCGCGGCAGGAGCTGCCCTTGTCTTCCGTTGCCGGCGATGCCGAGCAGGTTCGCCCTCGAAATTCCCAGACTTTCAAGCCGATCCTAATTCTGACGGCGCTCGGCATCGTTTATGGCGATATTGGCACCAGCCCCTTGTACGTGTTTCAAGCCATCGCCCAGACCCAGGGCGGCCGGCTGGACGCAGCGAGCGCGCTCGGCAGCCTCTCGCTGATCGTCTGGACGCTGATTATCATCGTTACGATCAAATACAGCTTTGTGGTCATGCGCGCCGACAATCACGGCGAGGGCGGCATTCTGGCGCTGATGTCGCTGACCCGCGTGAGGTGGCGCGGACGCAATCGTTATCTGATCGTCTGCGGCCTGATCGGCGCGGCGCTGCTCTATGGCGACGGGATGATCACGCCGGCCATCTCCGTGCTCAGCGCGGTAGAGGGCCTTAAGCTCGCGAGCCACGCGTTCGCGCCCTACACGATGCCGATCGCCGCCATCGTGTTGGTCTTGCTGTTCGTGGTCCAGCGCTTCGGCACCGCCGCCGTCGGCAAGGCGTTCGGGCCGTTGATGTTGCTCTGGTTCGTCAGTATTGCCGTGCTTGGATTGATCGGCGTCGTCCGAGCGCCGCGCGTGCTTGTCGCGATCGATCCGCGCTATGGGGCGGAATTTCTGTTCCACAACGGCATCACGAGTCTGGCCATCCTGGGCGGCGTGTTTCTGTGCGTCACCGGCGCCGAAGCCATGTATGCCGACATGGGGCATCTCGGCCGTGCGCCGATCCGCTTTGCCTGGACGGCAATCGTGCTGCCGGCGCTGTTGCTCAACTATGCGGGGCAGACCGCACTCGCGCTGCAGCATCCGGTCGCGGGCGAGGGCCTGCTTTTCCGGCTCGCGCCGTCGTGGATGCTCTATCCGCTGGTCGTGCTGGCGACACTCGCCACCATCATCGCCAGCCAGGCCATCATCACCGGGTCGTTCTCGCTGACGCGGCAGGCCATGCAGCTCGGCTGGCTGCCTGGCATGCGGATCGATCAGACATCATCGGAACAGTATGGCCAGATCTACGTGCCGTTCGTGAACTGGCTGACGATGGCCGGCACGGTGCTGCTGACGGTGATATTCGCCCGGTCGGATCGCCTCGCCGGCGCTTACGGGGCTGCGGTGTCGACCACCATGCTGATGACGACGGCCATTCTTTATCGTGTGATGCTGGTGATCTGGCGCTGGCGGACCGCGGTGGCTCTGGCGGTGTTCTCGGTCTTCCTTGCCGTCGACATTGCGTTCTTCGTCGCCAACCTGACCAAGATCGCCGACGGCGGCTGGATCCCGCTCGTCATCGGCGGCGTCATTTTTACGGTCATGACGACCTGGCACGCCGGGATGGATGCCATGCACCGCATCCACGACCGCGACGCCGAAGGCGTGGCGGAGTTCCTGCGCAAACTGCGCGAACACAAGATCGGCCGCAGCCCTGGCAAAGCGATTTATCTCACCCGGCTGCGCGATTTCATTCCGCCGCTGATCGAAGGTCACGTGCGGCAGATGGCGTCGCTGCCCGAGGAGGCGATTGCGCTGACAGTGGGGTTCGCGGCGCGGCCGCGCGTTCGGCCCGGCGGTCACGTGCGCGGCGAGAAACTCGGCGAAGGGTTCTGGCACCTCAATGTGCGCTTCGGTTTCATGGAGGTGCCCGATTTGCCGCGAGTGCTGCACCAGGAAAAATCGCGTTGCCCCGCAGACCTCGATAACGCGACCTATTTCAGCGAGCGCGACTACGTCACCGGGCGCAAGCGCAAACCGCGCATGGCGGCATGGCGTCGGCGCTTGTTCGCCTTCCTGTATCGCAATGCGATTCACCCCGCCGACCGCTTCAACTTGCCGCCGCAGAATTTCGTGCAGATCAGCCGCCAGATCGAAGTGTGATGCGGCGGCGCGTGCTATCGGCCGTGATAAACCGGCGGACGGCCTGCCGCCTCCGCCTTCGCCCCTCGAGAAAGTATTCGGTCCAATTCGGATATCCGCAACCAGTTGAAGCGCATGACCTTGTTCCAGGTGTCGCCACGGCGCTTGAGCTCCGCGGAATGTCTTCTATGCAATTTCTCCTCGGCTGGCTGTGATCGTAACCCATAATGTAGTGTGGATTTCCGCACGGCCAGATAAGAACCGGCTATGGTGGGAGATTCCCGCGCGATACCCGCCCGGGTGCGCCGAGAAGGTTGATGACGCGTGTACCCGGGCCGTTGTTTGCGCTGGCACTCGCCTCGATCTCGCTGATCGGGCCGCTGGCAATCCACCTGTTCATGCCGGTGATCCCGGCGGTGCGGGTCGCGCTCGGGTTATCCGAAGCGTTCGCGCAGCTCACCTTCAGCATCGCGCTGTTCGTGATGGCGTTCTCCACCCTGGTCTACGGCTCGCTGTCCGACCGCTACGGCCGGCGCCCGATGCTGCTGTCCGGGCTCTGTCTGTTTCTGGTCGGCAGCGGAATTTCAGCGTTTGCGGACACGGTGACGGCGCTGGTAGTTGGCCGTCTTATCCAGGCGATCGGCGCGGGCTGCGGCGTGACTCTGGTGCGCGCCATTGCCCAGGACGTGTATGGCCACAATCTGGTGAAGGCGATTGCCTATTTGACCATGGCCTACACCGTCGGTCCGATGGTGGCGCCGGTCGTCGGCGGCATCCTGATCGACGCGTTCGGCTGGCGCAGCGTGTTCTTTTTTGCATTCGGCGCCGGCGGCTTGATTGCGCTCAATGCCTATTTCGCGGTGTTTGAATCCAAGCCGCCATCCAAATCACCACAAAGCCACGCCGGGGGCAGCGTGTTGCGCGACTACGTCACGCTGTTCCGCAATCCCACCTTTACGTGCTTCGTGCTGCAGAGTGGCCTCTGCACAGCCTCGTTTCTGGCCACCGCGACCGCGGCATCGAGCCTGATGAAGGAGATGCTGCACCGGCCGTCGGCCGAGTTCGGCTTCTATTTCCTTTTGTTCCCGTTCGGCTTTCTGTCGGGGAATTTCATCACCAGCCGTATCGGCACCCGCAACGCCAACGAGACCATGGTGCTGGCGGGATCGGTGATCGTGCTGATCACGGTTTTGGCGCAGGCGAGCGTGCAGCTGTCCGGCATCGTGACGCCGCTGACTTTGTTCGTGCCGGGCTTTTTCCTGTCGTTCGCCCAGGGCATCTCACTGCCTTACGCGCAGGCCGGTGCGCTTGAAACCAATCCAAAACTTGGCGGCACCGCGGCCGGCGTCGGTGTCTTCATGCAGAATTTCGCCGGCGCGGTGTTTGCGCAGCTATATGGGATGCTCGCCGACGGCACAGTGCTGCCGCTGGCTGAGGTGACGACACTTGCGGGGCTGCTCAGCCTTATGGTCGGTGTTGCGCCATTCTATATGGCGCGCCGGCGGCGCTGGGCCGCGGAAGGCGGTTAGTCGAACAGCGCTACCGCGCGCGTCCAGCCGGCCGAGCCATTTTTAAGCTTGGAGGGAAAGCACGCCACCGTGAAGCCGTCGGCGGGCAGCTTTTCCAGATTGCACAGCTTCTCCATGTGGCAATACGGAATCTCGCGGCCCGCCTTGTGGCCTTCCCAGATGATCGAAGGATCGCGCGTCTCCAGCCAGCGTTTGCGCATGTGAACGAACGGCACGTCCCAGCCCCACGCGTCGATGCCGGCGACCCGCACGCCGCGTGAGGTCAGATAGAGCGTTGCCTCGCGCCCCATGCCGCAGCCTGCGGTGAGATACTCCTCGCTGCCGATGCATTCGCTGGCGCGCGTGTTGACCAGCACGATGTCGAACGGCTTGATCTCATGGCCGATGCGCTTGAGTTCGGCCTCGACCTCGGCCGCGGTCACCACATGGCCGTCGGGCACTTTGCGGAAGTCGAGCTTCACCCCGGGGTGAAAGAACCAGTCGAGCGGCACCTGATCGATGGTCATCATCGGCTGGCCGTTGATGGTGTGCGACTGGAAATGGATCGGCGCGTCCATGTGGGTGCCGTTATGCGTCGTCAGTTGCACCTGCTCGATCGCCCAGCCCTCGCCGTCGGGCAGGTCCTGCGGGCGGAGCCCTGGAAACAATTCGCACAACAGCGGTGCGGTCTCGGCGTTGCTGCGGTACTCGATTTTCGGCCGCATGAACGGCGGGTCGTACACCGTCTCGTTTTCCAGCGGCGACGAGAGATCGATCATTCGGGTGGGCAGCTTCATTGCGTTCCCCATGCGATGTGCGGTAACAGAAAGCCGATTGCGGACGGAAAAATATAAGCGTTTTTAATCCGTCCTACGGCACCCGTCACCCATCATCTCCAGTTCAAGAGCGGTATCGTCTCATGTCCGAGCCATGGAACAAATACGAACGCACGGCGGCGCGGCGCCACGGCAAACCGGGGCGCGAGCTGCGGCCGAAAAGCGTGACGGTCGACATCCACGCTCACGTCGGCATCCCAGAGGCGGCGAAATTCGTCGAGCCGCATCTCGACTGGTCGACCATTCCGCTCGCGCATTTTGCCAGCGCCGAGACCAAGGCGCTATCGGCGAAGCAGGAGGCCGACATCCGCGCCACCGCCGGCCTCGACCGGCGGCTCGCCGACCTCGACGCCATGGGCGTCGATATGCAGATGATCGCGCCGCCGCCGCCGCAATGCTACTACACCGTGCCGCTCGACATCGCCGTGAAGGCGACGCAGCTCGTCAACGACGGCCTTGCGGCGTTTTGCGCCAAAAAACCAGATCGCTTCAAGCCCTTCGGATCGGTGCCGATGATCGACGGCAACGAAGCGGCGAAAGAACTGGAACGCTGCGTCAAGCAACTCGGCTTCACCGGCGTCGAGGTTTTGACCAATGTGGCCGGTAAGGAATTGTCCGACTCGGCATTTGCGCCGTTCTGGCGGAAGGCCGAACAGCTCGGCGTGCTGGTGATGATCCATCCCAACGGCTTCACCGAGGCATCGCGGCTGTCACGGTTCTATTTCAACAACGTGCTCGGCAATCCGCTGGAGACGACGATCGCGCTGCATTATCTGATCTTCGACGGCGTGCTCGAACGTCATCCGAAACTGAAAGTCCTTGCCGTGCATGGTGGCGGCTATCTCGGCGCCTATTCGGGCCGCATCGACCACGCCTGGGGCGCGCGCTCCGACAGCCACGGCGCGCTGCAGAAGCCGCCGACCGAGTATCTCAAGCGCGTCTATGTTGACACCGTGGTGTTCACGCCGCACCAGCTCGCCGCACTGGTGCAAACGTTCGGCGCCGATCACGTGCTGATGGGCACCGACTATCCATACGACATGGCGGAATTCGATCCGGTCGGCCATATCGCCGGCGTCGAAGGCTTTGACGCCGCCACCGTTGCGGCTCTGGCCGGCGGCAATGCCAAGAAGCTGTTGGGGCTCTAGCGTTTGCCCTTCGCCACGCTCTCGTCATTGCGAGGAGCCCGAAGGGCGACGAAGCAATCCAGAGCGGCATCTCAGCACTGGATTGCTTCGCTTCGCTCGCAATGACGGTGCTCTACCGTTTCCCCTTCGCCGCGTTCAGGTCCGCGGCAGCGCGGATGAGCGCCTTGAACGCCTTCTCGTTGATCTTGTCGCCCTCATGAATATCGATGGCGCGCCGCACGTTGCCTTCGAGGCTGGAGTTGAACAGCCCTGATGGATCGGCAAGCGCCGCGCCCTTGGCGAAGGTCAGTTTCACGACAGCCTTGTAAGTTTCGCCGGTGCAGATGATGCCGGCGTGTTCCCAGACCGGAACCCCGCGCCACTTCCATTCCTCGAGCACATCGGGGCAGGCCTCTTTGATGAGGCTGCGGACCCGGGCGAGCGTCGCGCCGCGCCAGTCGTTCAGCTCCTTGATTCTCCCATCGATCAGGCGGGAAGGGGCGTTGCCCTCTTTTGCTTTCGTCGCGGCGCTTTTGGTCTTCTTCATGGGGATTGTCGCTTTCATCACGGCTGGCTTCGGTCGCCCGTCATTTGAGCATCTCTAGGCCTTTGATCATGTTTGCAGAATGCCAGCAATTGCCAGGCTTGGCGACACGCATGAATTTTCGCGGCCGTGTCACACCGGCGGATCCTGCCTCGTCATGATGTCGGAACCAACACAAGGAGCCCATCATGACTGCCACGATCGATCCCTTCGCCGTTGCGCCCGCACAGATGAAGAGCTGGCTCAACACGTCGTTCGCCGTCGCATCGAGCCTCGACCCGGTCCTCGTGCATCTCGTGGAGATCCGCACCTCGCAGCTCAACGGCTGCGCCAACTGCATCAACATGCACGTGGCGGACGCCCGCCAGAAGGGTGAAACCGAGCAGCGCGTCTATCTGCTGGCGGCGTGGCGCGAGGCGCCGTGCTATACCGACCGCGAACGCGCCGCGCTCGGCTGGACCGACGCGCTGACGCGGCTCTCCGAAGGCCGCGATCTGGACGGCGTCCGCGAAGCCCTGCAGGCGCATTTCACGGAAGGTGAACAGATCAAGCTTACGCTGATGATCAACGTCATCAATGGCTGGAACCGCATCGCGGTCGGTTTCGGATTGTTTGCCGATCCGGCAGCGATCAAGGCCGTCGCAGCCAAGGTGGCGGTCGCCTGAAGACCACGCAACGGACGCGGCGGCGCTCAGGCCGGGCTCGTTTGCTATCCCGGCAGCCAGCGCCGCGGCGTCTCGCGATTGTCATCGTAAGCCCCCTCGAACACCGGCTCGGCGAGCGTGGACTGGATGCGCAGCACGCCCTTGCCGGTGTTGGAGAAGCCGTGCTTGCGGCCGGCGGGAACGACAACGAGCTGGTTTGCGGTCAGCGTGACGCGATCCTCGCCGATCCATACCTCGGCTTGGCCTTCGAACACGCGCAGGATTTCCTCGACCGCGTGCAGATGCGTGGGCGCACCGTGGCCCGGCTCGCACCACTGCTCGAACACGCACAGCTGGGCGGCGCCGTTGCGCGCCGAGACGTACATCTGCGTCATGACGCCCGGCCGCCATTCTTCCTTCGGCTGACGATTGAGATCGATGACCTGCATGATGTTCCCCGTGGTTGTCGCAGGGCGGACGGATTGGCGTAGCGTAATCCGTCCTTTTTCGTTCGCCAACTTTCACCTTTGGCGAACCGCAGCCCTATGTTGGCACATCGACATCGGCGGATTACGCTGCGCTAAACCGCCCGACGGGCTGGGGCTTTGGAGGAAACGATGGTCGAGCGAGGTCCGGCTGGGAAAGCCACGAATGGCACTACGGCGCGGCTGCGCCAGCGCTTTCCGACCATTGATGACCTGCGCCGTCGTGCGCGGCGGCGGGTGCCGCGCTTCGGTTTTGATTTCGTCGATGGCGGCGCCACCGAGGAATATTGCATCGAGCGCAATACGTCGGCGTTCCAGGCGATCGAGCTGTTGCCGCGCTACTGCATCGACGGCAAGGTGACGACCGGCACCGAATTGTTCGGCCGCAAATACGCAGCCCCGATCGGCGTCGCCCCGATGGGCTCGGCGGGCCTGATGTGGCCGGGCGCGGAAAAAATGTTCGCCGCCGAGGCGCAGCGCCAGCGCATCCCCTACGTGCTGGCGACGCCTGGCAATGCCTCGATCGAGGAGATCGCCGCGATCGCGCCGGACGTGTTCTGGTTCCAGCTCTACCGCTTTCCGTATAACGACCACGCCATCACCTACGATCTGGTGCGACGCGCTGACGAAGCGGGCGCGCATGTGCTGGTGCCGACCGTCGACTCAGCCGGCAAGTCGAAGCGCCCGCGCGATATCCGCAACGGCTGCCGGGTGCCGTTCCCGATCAATCCGTGGACCACCTATCAGGTGCTGACCTCGCCGGCCTGGACCATGCAGCTCTTGCGCAATGGCATGCCGATTACTGCGAACCTTGTGCCGTATGCTCCGAAAGCGAGCCAGAACGCGACCGCCGAAGTGATGCAGACGCGTTCGGGCGGCAGCCACACCTGGGAAGAACTGGCGCGGCTGCGCGACCGCTGGAAACGGCCGTTCGTGGTCAAAGGCATCCTGCATCCTGAGGATGCCGAGCGCGCGGTGGCGCTGGGCGCGGACGGCATCTGGGTGTCGAACCACGGCGGCCGGCATTTCGATGCAGCGCCGGCGTCGGTCGATGTGCTGCCGGCGATCGTGTCGGCGGTCGGATCGCGCGCGACCGTGGTGATCGATTCCGGCATCCGCGGCGGTCTCGATGTGGTGCGCGCGCTCGCGCTCGGCGCCAAATTCTGTTTCACCGGGCGCTGCTTCGCCTACGGGCTCGGCGCGCTCGGCTCGGCCGGCGCGCCGCATGTGGCCGATCTTTTTCTCGACGAGATCAAGACCGAGCTGCTGCACGCCGGCGCGCGCTCGGTTGCCGAGGCGGCTCAAATCAAGGCGCGCCACCCGAACGCCTGGCGGCTCGACAATTATTGATGCGCGCGCGAGCAGACAAATTCGTCATTCCGGGGCCTTCGCAGACCGCCGCAACGATGGTGTAGGTCATCGCATTTCCCTGGCATGCCCCGACTTCGGGTGCAGACCCGAGCTCACACCTTTTCTTTGTTTTTTGTCAGTTTGGCGGCGAGCGCTTTCGACAGCGCCTCGATCTGCCGCGGCAATGGTTCGTCGACCAGTGCGCCGTAGTAGCGGCGCAGCTCGTCCGCGATAGCCCACGGAACGAGATGCCCAAACGGAACGACGTTGTCCGGAGGATTGTCGTTACTCTCGGGCATAACCCCTCCGAAGCCGGTCTATCGTAACGCAGCGCAGCAAAACCAGTTCCGCCCGCAGCGGCCCATCCGCCCATTGCCTGCCTTAATCGGAGCCACTATGCCATTTGCGCAGCGGAACGGGAATGGCGGAAGCCAAGCGGGAAACCACTGGCCATGGTGCGGCGGCGGATGATCGAGGAGCCGGTGTCGCGGCTGGCGGCTTGGTCGCTGCGACTCGCGCTGTTTTCGCTCATTGCCACCTTTGTGGCGCTGATCATCGTACGCTCCGGCGCGCTCGATCTCGTGCCGGCGCTCTCGACCTTGGCGGGCGCGCTGGTACTGGCGGCCGTCGCCATTCTGCTGGCCTTCGGCGCCGGTATCGTCATCTGGCGCGACGGTCTTGGCGGCCTGCGCCAAGCTGTGTTGGCGGTGCTGATCGGGGTCGCGCTGATCGGCTATCCGGCTTATCTCGGCGCCCGCGCTTATCAGCTCCCGGCGATCTACGATATTACCACCGATCCGATCGACCCGCCGCAATTCGACGCCATTGCGCGGCTGCGGCCGCGTGACGCCAACCCGATCGCCTATCAGGGACTCTACGCGGCCGAGCAGCAGCATGCGGCTTATCCAGACCTCGATCCGGAGGACACTACGGCGTCGCCGCAAGAAGCCTTCGACGTCGCCATGAAGATCATCGTCAAGCGCAAGTGGCGCGTTGTCGACGCCCGCCCGCCGCGCGGTGCGGTCGCGGGCCGGCCGGCGGACGGCATTATCGAGGCGGTGGCGCGTTCGCTGATCCTCGGCTTTCCGGAAGATGTGGTGTTGCGCATCCGCGCCACCAATGACGGCAGCCGCGTCGACGTGCGCTCGGCGTCGCGTTACGGCCGCGGCGATCTCGGCAGCAACGCCGCGCGCGTGCGCAATCTGATCACCGACATCGACACCGTGCTGTCGGCGCCGCAGCCCGAAAAGGCGCCGGAAAAGACGCCGCCGCGGCCGGCTCAACCGCCGCCGCGCGGACGCTCGGTCAGGCGATAGGTGCCGTTGATCGACGGCGGGCCGTCGGTCGCTACGATGCCGCGTGCCACCAGATCCTCAAGATGCGCCAGTGTTGAAAGTCCGGCGGCGCCGACAAGGCGCGGATCGAGGCCGATATAGATTGCCTTGACGATGGTTGGCACATCGGCCGCGCCT
>DATCBO010000136.1:0-7684 GCA_036511795.1 Xanthobacteraceae bacterium | reverse complement strand
CTCGAACTGCATGCGCAATTCGGCGAACAGAAACTTCAGATATTCCGAAACCACCAGGCGTGTCGTATCGGAGTTCGACCACCACGTTTCGATGTGAAGGCGATCGGACACGACCGGGTAGGGGATGAGTTTCGTGTTGGGCAATTGGTGCTCGAGTTCTGCCAGCGCGCGCGGCATGTGATAGGTCGACGTGACGACGATCAGCGAACCGAAATCGTGCTTGGCGGCCCAAAGCCGCGTCTGTAAGGCGTTGCCGAAGGTGTTGATTGCCGAATAGTCGAGGTCCACGCAGCAGGCAAACAGCGCATCATAGTGTGGAATCTGGTGCGCAATGTCGGCGGTCGTCGTGCCCGGATTGACGCCCGTGATCAACAGCCGCTTACCGCGACGGGCGGCGAGCAGTTCGAGCGCTTCGGTGACGCGCGAGTTGCCGCCGGTCAGCACGACGATGCCGTCGGCATCGCGCGAGAGTGCGAATTCCTGGTTCGGCAATCGCCGCACAAAAACAGCAAAGCCAAGGAGCAGCACAAGCAGACACAGCGCCGCCACGCGAATGGCCACCGACTTCAGCCGGCGTGTCCGCACCGCGGTCTTAAGACTTACCATGGCCGTGCGCGTCCTCCGCGCCACTCTGTTCGGCCGCCCACTGGCAGCGCCCCACGGCCCCCATCATAGCGTTAAATTCCGCTGTTAGCTTGGCAGAGACGCGCCATGAGGGGCGTTCGCGGCTCAATCGATGCTCTTCAAGGTACGGCGCACGGTGTAGCGCGACGCGAATGCCGTCACCAAAGCCATCAGGATGACTTGCCCCAGGATGGCTAGATAACCCGTGGCTCCGATCGTGAAATTGCCGAACAGCGCCATGGCCTCGTCGCCCGCGGCGGTGCCACTCAGCCAGATGTTCATGCCTTGGATGGCGCCGAACAGGACGATCGCCAACCCGCCGCCGATCGCGCCGCCCTTGAACCCCAGCATCAGAAAGTGCCGCTGGAATTGGCTGGCGACAAAACTGTCGGTAGCGCCGACATAGTGCAGCACTTCGACGATTGGCCGGTTGGTCGCCATGGCGCCGCGTGTCGCGAAGGTGACAGACAATACGGTGACGATGAGCACCAGTACGAGTACGGCGACCCCGCTCGCGGCGGCCGCGTCGGCCATGTCGTGCATGCGGCCGATCCAGCGGCGATGATCGTCGAGGCTGGCGCTCGGCACTTGCGCCGCCAGGGCTTTGCGCAGCGCGCCGAAATCCGGCGGCGCGCCGGACCAGAGCTTGACCACGATCATACGGGGGATCGGCAGGTCGTTGAGATTGAGACCGTTGCCGAGCCAGGGCTCGACCAGCCGCGCCGATTCCTCTTTGCTGTAGACCCGCACGTCGGCAATGCCGGGCGTGCCGCGCGTGATCTCGACAGTCTTGCGTACATCGGCGTCGAGGTCGCGTCCCGCGATCGGGCGGACCTGAAGGGTGACCTCGCGTCCGACGTCGGAGCTCCAATCGCTTGCCGCGCCCACCACCATCATCACCGCGCCCGCCGTCAACCCCGCCAGGAACGACATGATGGCGACGACGGCGATCAGCGAACGCCCGGCAATCGAGCCTTTCGGGACGATCGCCGTGGCGACGCGCGACCAGTGCGCGCGCAGCGGCGAGACTTCCAGATCGTCCCACGGCTCAGCCTGGATCTTGATCCTGCTGTCCAGCGGCTCAATCGTAGACATGCAGTCGACCTTCATGCAGGACCAGACGCCGCGCGTCGTATTCGTCCATCAAGGCGATATCGTGGGTGGCGATGACGATCGACGTGCCCGTCTTGTTGAGCTCAATGAACAGCCGCAGCAGCCGTTGACCGAGATTGGGATCGACGTTGCCGGTTGGCTCATCGGCAAGCAACAGCTGCGGGCGGGCGATCACGGCACGCGCGATGGCGGCGCGCTGCTTCTCGCCGCCCGAGAGTATCGCCGGCAGTGCGTCGATCCGCTCGCCGAGACCGACCCATTGCAACAGTTCGACCACCTCGGCGCGGTATTCGGTTTCGTCCCGGCCGAGCACGCGCAGTGGCAACGAAACGTTCTCGTAGGTGGTCATGTGATCGAGCAGACGAAAGTCCTGGAACACGATGCCGATGCGGCGTCGTAACGTGGCGCGGCTGTCCTTGGATAGTGTCGCGGTGTCTTGGTCGAACATCGTGATCAGCCCGCGTGTCGGCGGCAGCGACAGGAACAGCAGCCGCAACAGCGATGTCTTCCCGGCGCCGGATGGGCCGGTCAGAAACTGGAACGACTGGCTGTCGATGCGGAACGTGAGGTCGCGCAGGACCTCCGTACCGAGACCGTATCGCAAGCCGACGTTCTCGAAGACGATCACGCGGTGCCTCCAGCAGACCGTTCCGCGCGGGGTCTGAGCCGGTATTGGGGCCGGATTCCTAACAAGACTTAGATGCGGCCTGTTTGGACCCGACCCGGCCGTCCGCCCGATTCGCCCCTTCAGTCAATCTTAACATTACGGCGGCCGCAGTATGTTGGTGCAACGTCGTGGTTTCCAATTCGTTAACGGATGGCAGGCTAGGTTTGCCGCAAAGCCGCCACGCCTACTGATTCGAAGATGCTGATTGTCTGCCCGTCCTGCGCTACATCCTACGATGTCGAGCCGGCAAGCCTGGGGGCCAACGGCCGGCAGGTGCGGTGCGTGCGCTGCCGCACGGTGTGGCGGGCGGAATTAAACCGCGCCGCCCAGTTGGCGGCGGCAGCCGAGGCATTGGCTCCCGGCGCGCCGGCATTCCCGCCCCCTCTGGCCGCCGCCAGCGTTGCCAATGTCGAGATGGCCGCGGCTGCGGCGGGCGATGTCATGCAGGCCGATACTTTCCCGGACGCAGCTCCAGGTGAACAGCCGGACCCAGTAGCTGGCCAAGGACCCGCCCAAGGACTCCCCGAAGCGCTTGCGGGCGTCAGCGAACCCGATCCAGCGGACATCACTGCGATGCCGGAGGCCGACACGGTTGAGGTGGAGGCGCCGCCGCTCGCACCGGTCGATCTCGATGCCGGGCGGCCGCCCATCGAGATTGACGCCGACCGCAACGGCGTTCGGGCGTATGAGCCCGCGGAGGACCTTGAGACCGTTGCGGCGCGGCGTGCCAAAGGCGGCAGGCGGCGGCTGCAATTTCCGTCATTGTCACGCCTGCAGGCGCTCATTCTCGGCCTGCTGATCGCCGATGCCATACTGATCGGCTGGCGCACGGATGTGGTGCGGCTGTTGCCGCAGACTGCCTCGCTCTATGCGCACATTGGGATGCCGGTGAATCTGCGCGGGCTAAACATCGACGATCTCGCGACCGCCACGGAGACGCACGAGGGCGTGCCGATTCTCGTGGTGCGTGGCAAGATCGTCAACGTGACCGGAGCAATAACCGAGGTGCCGCGCCTCAAGCTCGTGGTGCGCGATGCCGCCAAGCGCGAAATCTATTCCTGGACCGTCGTGCCGCCGGTGGCCCGCCTGCTGCCGTACCAGGCCACCGATTTCTCCAGCCGGCTCGCGTCGCCGCCGGCCGGCAGTAAAGATGTGATGGTCCGATTCCTGAACCGCCGCGATCTCATGGCGGTCGGAGGCTGATGACCATGTCGCGCATCCTGATTGCCGAGGACGAGGAGGCGCTGCGCGCCATGTGCGCGCGGGCGCTCGCGACCGACGGTCATCACGTCGAGACCGCAGGCGACGGCAGCGAGGCGCTGGAAATCCTGATCCGCGAGCGCGGCCGCTTCGATCTGTTGCTCACCGACGTGCGGATGCCGATCATGGACGGGATTGCGCTGTCGCTTGCCGCGGCGCGCGACTTTCCCGACGTCACTATTCTTTTGATGACCGGCTACGCCGATCAGCGCGAGCGCGCCCAGGGCCTCGACGCGCTGGTGCATGACGTGATCGCCAAGCCGTTTTCGGTCGCCGAGTTGCGCGGCACGGTCAGCGAGGCGCTCGCCGTGCGCGCTCGCTGAGGCGCGGCGGCGCCATCAATCCTCGTCGAAGGCGGCGTAAGGCCGCGGCATCGGGTCGTGCCGCGGCTTGGATTCAGCCGATTGAAAGTCCGGCGCAGGTTTGCCGAGATCGAAATTGATCATGCCGCGGCGGATCGCCCGCCGCTCGGCGAACAAATTGTACAGCGCGTCGCCGTCGCCGTGCCGGACCGCGCGCGTCAAGGCCGCAAGGTCTTCGTTGAAGCGGCCGAGGACTTCGAGCACGGCGTCCTTGTTATGCAGGAAGATGTCGCGCCACATCGTCGGATCGGAAGCCGCGATCCGGGTAAAGTCGCGAAAGCCGCTCGCGGAATATTTGAGAATTTCCGATTCGGTTACGAGCCGCAGGTCGAATGCGGTGCCGACGATGGTGTAGGCGATCAGATGCGGCACGTGGCTGGTGACGGCGAGCACCAGATCGTGGTGTTCCGCCGACATGATCTCGACATTGGCGCCGAACGCTTCCCAGAACCGGGACAGCCCTTCGATCGCGGCCGGGTCGGTGTCTTTCGGCGGCGTGAGAATGCACCAGCGGTTGACGAACAGTTCGGCAAAACCCGCGTCGGGGCCGGAATGTTCGGTGCCGGCGACCGGATGGCCTGGAATGAAATGCACGCCGCGCGGAATGTGCGGCCCCATTGCTCGAATAACGTCGCCTTTGACCGAACCGACGTCAGAGACGATCGCGCCCGGCTTGAGGTGCGGACCGATCTCACGCGCGACCGGGCCGCAGGCGCCGATCGGGACACTGACGATCACCAGATCGGCGTCCGCCGCGGCTTCGGCCGCGGTATCCACGACCTCGTCGGCAAGCTCAAGCTCGGCGATTCGCTGCCGTGTTGTTTCCGACCGTGACGTGGCCACGATCGTCTCGACCAAACCGAGCGCGCGCGCCGCGCGCGCAATCGAGCCGCCGATGAGCCCGACGCCGATCAGCGCAAGACGATCGAAGAGAGGAGCAGAAGCGCTCATTTGCCGTCCAAAAAGTCCTTCAGTGCGGCAACGACAAGGCGATTGGCCTCCTCGGTGCCGATGCTCAGCCGCAGCGCGTTCGGCAGCTTGTAGGCGGCGACGTAGCGCAGGATCAGGCCGCGCGCGGTGAAGAAGGCGTCGGCGTCCTGCGCGGTACGGCCTTTCTTCTCCGGAAAATGGATCAGCACGAAATTGGCGACACTCGGCGTCACTTGCAGACCTAGCTTACTGATCTCCTGCGTGAGCCAGGCGAGCCACCGGGCGTTGTGCTCGCGCGAGCGCTCCTGGTGTTCGAGATCTTCGATGGCCGCGACGCCGGCCGCGATCGCCGCACCGCTGACATTGAACGGACCGCGGATGCGGTTGACGGCGTCGACGATGGGTGCGGGCGCAAACATCCAGCCAAGCCGCAGATTGGCAAGGCCGTGGATCTTCGAAAACGTGCGGGTCATGACCACATTGTCGGACGTCGCCACCAGTTCGATGCCGGCTTCATAATCGTTGCGCTGGACGTATTCCGCATAGGCGGCGTCCAGTACCAGAAGCACGTTGCCCGGAAGCCCGCGGTGCAGCCGTTTGACTTCGTCGAACGACAGGCAGGTGCCGGTCGGGTTGTTTGGATTGGCCAGGAAGATCATCTTGGTCTTTGGCGTCACCGCTTTCAGAATGCCGTCGACGTCGGCCGTAAAGTTGACCTCCGGCACTTCAATCGGCCGCGCGCCGGTGCCGAGCGTGACGATCGGGTAGATCAGAAAGCCGTGACGGGTGTGGATCGCCTCGTCGCCATCGGTGAGGTAGGCGTAGGCGAGCAGGTGCAACAGATCGTCGGAGCCGGCGCCGCAGACGATACGATCCGGATCGAGCCCGAAGGCGCCCCCGATGGCTTCGCGCAGGTCGCTCGCCGTGCCGTCCGGATAATCGTGCAGATGCGGTCCAATCGAATTGTAGGCTTTGATCGCGTGCGGGCTCGGCCCGAGCGGCGTCTCGTTCGACGACAACTTGAACACCTTGGCCACGCCAGGCGCTTTGCTTTTGCCGGGCACATAAGGCGCGATCTCGATCACACCGGGCCGGGGTAGGGGACGCATCGCAGTCATCATCTTCTTCCTTCATCCGCCCCCTCAAAGCGCGGGCGGGAACCATCCAAGGCTTTTGCAGCGAGCGCGAGACGGAGGAGGGTTATCGTTTGTGCGCCACCGTATAGCGGGTCGCGTGACTGCCGACGAGGGCTGCAGCGCGGATCGTAGCGCCGATGCCGATGAGCGCCTGGCGGACGGCGTCGACGCCGCCGCGCGGCACCGAGACCAGAAGCGCCGCGCCGTCGAACGCCCGGTCGGGCATTGCGATCACGTCGGCGATCGCCGCGAGTGTTCCGGCCGATTGCGCTCGCCAGCCCGACACGCGCATGCTCCAGACTTCGGTTTCGGTCACCATGGTGTCGGCTGCGGCCCGCGACACCACGAACACCGGCATGGCGGCCGGATGATCCGCGCGCTCCACGAATGGCAGCCGTGCAATGATCTTCGGCGCGGCGTCGAATTCGAGCGCCGTCCACCATGGCCCGGCGCCGGCGATGGCGAAGGCCGGAACGAGACCGAGGTCGCCCTTGGATGCCGTGACGGCTTCGACCACGCTGGCCGGGCCCATGTGGGGTACGAACGGCGCGGTGAAGCCGAAATGAAATCGCGCGGTATCGCGGATCAACGCATCGCCCGCGGACAGATCGGCGTGCACCGAGAATTGCGCCTGCACATAGGTGAACGTCGAGATGATGACGCGCCAGATGCCCTCGACCGTGTCGAGCGGCAAGCTGCCGTGATGGCGCTCGACCAGACGGCGCATCATCTCGGCCTCGCGCGCCGGGCGGAACGCCGAGCCAGACTCCTGCGTCTTTTTCACTGCGATCAGCGTGTCGATCGTTTCGCCGCGCTCCATCAGGAGCGCGTGGATCTCAGCGTCGATGCGGTCGAGTTCGCTCCGCAGATCGGTAAGCGACATTTGCTTCGGCTTCGCCTGTTCCTTCGGCTTCGCTCGTTCGGACATGGGCGCTCCGGGGTGTGGCCGCGGCGTCAAAAGGCCAAGCGGCGGCCCAATTGATAGGAGGCGTGGGCCGCGAAAGCAAAGAAAACGTTGACTCGCCGCGCGGGGGGCCTATTTACCCCGTTTCAAGCTTATTTCGCCGCGTGCCAACCAAGTCGCAGCGCGGCATCGCCGGGAAGCGCTATGGCCGACGCAGCCACGCTCGATCTTGCCGACCGCACGCGCGAGGCGGATCAGCCGCATTCGCCGGTGGTGCGCTTTACTTCAAACAATCCGTTGCGGCTCGATGCCGGCGTCGATCTCGCTCCGGTGCAGATTGCTTATCAGACCTATGGTGCGCTCAACGCCGCGCGCAGCAACGCCGTTTTGGTCTGTCACGCACTCACCGGCGATCAGCACGTGATTAACGCCCATCCGGTCACCGGCAAGCCGGGCTGGTGGGAGACGATGGTCGGCCCCGGCAAGCCGATCGATACCGAGCGCTATTTCGTCATCTGCGCCAACGTGGTCGGCGGCTGCATGGGCTCGTCCGGTCCGGCCTCGACCAATCCGGTAACGGGGATGCCGTGGGGCCTGGAATTCCCGGTGGTCACCGTGCGCGACATGGTGCGCGCCCAGGCGATGCTGCTCGATCATCTCGGCATCGAGTCGCTGTTTGCAGTGGCGG
>DATCBO010000135.1:0-40497 GCA_036511795.1 Xanthobacteraceae bacterium | reverse complement strand
CGAACATCGGGCCGCTCGCGTGCTGCTTCCGGAACAGCTTCAGCGCCGCATCGTAGAAGAAACTGTCAGGCTCGATACCCGAGGCGTTGAGGTCGTCCTTGTCGAAGAAGAATTTGACGCCGGCCGAGGCCTCGAAACTCTTTTCGCTCAGGAACGCGCCATACGCCGGATAGAGCGTGTAGGTACGATAGCCGCAGCGCTCCAGAGCCGCGGGAAGCCCACGCTTCACGCGGCCAGCCGCAATCCTCGTTACGAAATAGGAAAACGCCCCAAAGGTGCGCGCCGCAAGGCCATCGAGCACGTTATACTCGGTGTACCAGCTTGGGCCGCCATTGCCTTCAACGATAAAATTGCGCTCCTTGCCGTCGAACGAAAGAAAATGCGCGCCATAGCCCTCCGGCACGTCGACGTCCGGCGCGCGACGAATGTCGAAGCTCGACTCGTCGTGGACGAGGATAATGTGCGGCGGCTTTTTCGCCGGCCGGCACGCAGCCGCTGGCGGCAGGCTGCCGGTGACCCCGGGGTCTGACTCCATCAAGCCCTGGGTCATCAAGGCGGAAACCGCATCAACTCCCGAGCGCGCGAATGAAGAGAATTCGTTGCCGCCATAGAAAGCCTGATAGGGCACCAGCGGAAGCGCCTTCTCCAGAATAGTCAGCCCAACGAGGCAGCCGAGCGCCAGGATGAGCGCCGCTGGCCGGCGCACACGGAACGGATCGTACCGCCAGGCAAGTGCGACGATCGGGATGAGCACGACCGCGCCCAGCGCTGCGAACCACCGCAGATCCGGAAAGATGGTGAACAGGAAGGCGATCGTATCGGTGTCGACGATCATCACGTCGACGAAGTTGGCCGTCATCCACATCACGTCGTACTTGAGCTGCGACAGCAGGACGAGAAGCGTGACCAGGATAAGCGCGACGAGGCCCGCGACAGCGGGCCGGCGTACGAATGCCAGCAACAGAAAATTCAAAAGTCCCCAGCCCAGCAGATACCCCGCAATGGATATGCTGTTGTTTTCGGTCGCCAGCATGATGCCCAGCGCAACGAGCTGCGGCAGCACCAGCAGTATTGCCGATCCATGGAATCGGGCCGCGAAAAAATTGGCTTGTCCGAAACGCTTGCTGAGCGAAAGCAGGGCAGCACGCATGGCCATCGCGCCACCCCCGGGAACCGATTGAGGATAAACACTTTTCCCCGCGCACCGGCGCCTTGTCATAAGGCTGTAATTATTACGTCATGACAAGGGGCAGCGGTCGAAATGCCCTAAATGCCTGCTCTGCCTCGCCGCCGCTTAGCAATTGTCCAGGCCTGTGCCGCAGTCCCGTCAGGGCTCGTCGCGTTCGGGAAGGCAGACGAAGATCAGGACGCCGAGCAGCACAGCTGTGATCCGAAAGGCCGCTTCCTGCCCATTCCACGTCTTCGATTGCCACATGGCAAAATACTCGCCGGCAACGACCAGAAAGCCGAAGAACCACAGGGTGAAGCCGACAGTCAGACCGGCCACCGCCCAAACCTTGGCGCGGTTGAACACCGCAGGGGGCGCGTTAATGAGCGCAAGTAACGCCAGCGCGCCAACGATCAACAGCAGGCTCGTCACTGCCTCCAAGGCGATGATGACGATGTAGGCGGCCGCCCATAACCGGGGATCGGTGATCGCGCGATGCATCAGTGCATTGTGCGGAAACGTCGTGTCCATGCTCAGCACATGGCGCACGAACTCATAGTTGGAGTCGTAGTCGACAACGTTGTCGTAAGCGACGACGAAGGCGAAGGCTGCGATCGCGGCAACCAGCACGATTTTGGCGAAACGCACGACAGGCACGGCGCCAGCTCTCGCTGATCCGGCGTCAGTTGCGCGAGCGATCCACCAGCGCGCGCTGCTTGATCCACGGCATCATCTCGCGCAGCTTGGCGCCGATCTGTTCGGCGGGATGCTCGGCGAGCTTTGCGCGGGTCGCCTTGAACGAGGTTTGGTTGACTTTGTTCTCCAGCATCCAGTCGCGGGTAAAGCGGCCGGACTGGATGTCGGCGAGGATGCGCTTCATCTCGGCACGCGTTTCCGACGTGATAACGCGCGGACCGGAGACGTATTCACCGTACTCGGCTGTATTCGACACCGAGTAGTTCATGTTGGCGATACCACCCTCGTAAATCAGGTCCACGATCAGCTTCATTTCGTGGATGCACTCGAAATAGGCCATCTCCGGCGCATAGCCGGCATCGCAGAGCGTGTCGAAACCGGCCTTCATCAGCTCGACGACGCCGCCGCACAGCACGGCCTGCTCGCCAAACAGGTCGGTCTCGCATTCCTCCTTGAAGGTGGTCTCGATGATACCGGCTCGGCCGCCGCCGATCGCGGCGCCATAGCTCAGGCCGAGGTCGTGCGCGTTGCCCGAGGCGTCCTGATGGATCGCAAGCAGGCACGGCACGCCGGCGCCGCGCTGATATTCCGACCGGACGGTATGGCCCGGCCCTTTCGGCGCAATCATCAGCACGTCGATGCCTTTGGCGGGCTCGATCAGATTGAAATGAACGTTGAGGCCGTGCGCGAACATGATCGCAGCACCGTCCTTGATGTTCTTGGCGATGTGGTCGCGATAGATATCGGCCTGCAATTCGTCGGGCGTCAGCATCATCATCACGTCGGCCCACTTCGCGGCTTCGGCGACCTCCATCACCTTGAGCTTCTCGCCTTCGGCCTTTTTGACGCCCTGCGAACCCTTGCGCAGCGCCACAACGACCTCTTTGACGCCGGAATCGCGCAGGTTGAGCGCATGGGCGTGGCCCTGGCTGCCATAGCCGATGATGGCGACTTTCTTGCCCTTGATCAGGTTCAGGTCGGCGTCGCGGTCGTAGTAAACACGCATGGTTCTTACCCCTAGTCAGGCCGGTTGTTTGGACGACTATTTCCGCTGCAGCTTTTAGGTTCTATGAGCTGTTTCGACAAGCCCGGATCGCGCTGCAGTGCGGCGCAGCGGCTTTTTCCCGCTGGCTGCGCAATTGCCGTCGAATTGCTCCCGCGCCCGGGCGATCTTCCCCTGATTGCGCAAAGCCCAGGCGCCGAGCGCCGACACGGGCTGCAAGAGATCGCGGCCAAGCGGCGTAAGCGCGTAATCGACCCGCGGTGGGATGGTCGGGAAGACGGTGCGGGTGACGAGGCCGTCGCGCTCAAGCCCTCGCAATGTCAGCGTCAGCATGCGCTGGGAAATGCCGCCGATCGTCCGCCGCAGTTCATTGAAACGCAACGGCCGCTCGCCAAGCCGGGTGACGACCAGCACCGACCATTTATCGCCGACGCGCGCGAGCACATCGCTGACGGCGCGGCAATCGGAAGGCAACCCGTTGTGCCTTGGTTTCATCGATGTGCCCTCTTGTAGCTTCCTCTAATGGTCACTTATGTAGCCTCAGTTACGAATTCTAACTAGGGACCGCAACCATGCCAAAGCCTCAGATCGCCGTCATTGTCGGCTCGAACCGCCGCGAGTCAATCAACCGCAAGCTCGCGCAGTCGCTGATCAAGCTCGGCGCGGATAAATTTGATGCCAGGATCGTTCGCATCGACGATTTGCCGATCTACAACCAGGACAATGAGGGCAACCTGCCCGCCGAGGTGTCGCGCTTCAAGGACGAAATCACCAGGGCCGACGGCGTGCTGTTCGCCACCCCGGAGCATAACCGTTCGGCGCCGACCGTACTTAAGAACGCAATCGACTGGGGCGCGCGCCCGTTCGGCACCAGCGTTTGGCCCAACAAGCCTGGATTCATCACCGGCACATCGCCCGGCGCAATCGGCACCGCCCTCGTCCAGGCGAACTTGCGCACCGTCATGCTTGGCCTCGGCATGACGCTCCTCGGCGGCGAATCCTATGTCCAGTTCAAGCCCAATCTGGTGGACGATCAGGGCAATATCAGCGACGAGAACACCAAGAAGTTCTTACAAGGCTTTGTCGATCGCTTCGCGACGCTGGTCGAGAAATTATCGGGAAAATCTGCGTAGCGGCGGCTACATCCCCTCTGGCCCGCGCGCGATGGCGACCACGCCGGTGCGCGACACTTCGACAAGGCCGACCGGCAGCATCAGATTGATGAAGCTTTCGATTTTGTCGGAAGCGCCCGTGATCTCGAACACGAAGCTCTCGGTGGTGGCGTCGATGACGCGGGCGCGAAACGCATCGGCAAGCCGCAACGCCTCCATGCGCGGCTCGCCGGTGCCGCGGACCTTGACCATTGCAAGTTCGCGCGCGAGCGCTGGACCCGTTGTGGTCAGATCGATGACACGGTGCACCGGCACCAGGCGATCAAGCTGATTCTTGATCTGCTCGAGCACCATGGGCGTGCCGCGCGTAACGATAGTGATACGGGACAGATGCTTCTGATGCTCGGTCTCTGAAACAGTCAGCGAATCGATGTTGTAGCCGCGGCCGGAAAACAGTCCGACGACGCGCGCGAGCACGCCCGGCTCGTTATCGACCAGCACACACAGCGTGCGGGCCTCAACGCCCTCGCTCGCGCCGGCTGCGGGGTAATGGGATGTTGCGGTGCTGGTATTCACGGCCGGTCTCCTTACCGCTTGAGGCGGGCAAAGGCCCAGTCACGGCCGAGGCCGCGCTTGAGCGCGAGTTCGATCCACAGCATGGCATGCGCTTCCAGGAGCCGCGTATTGCGCAGCGGTCCTGCGTCGATCACGTCGAAACCGATCATGGTTGATCTTCACTCCTGCCGTCATGGTCCGCACAGGCGGACGATCCAGTAATCAGTGATTCCTAGGTCCCCGCTTACGCGGGGACGACAATAATAATCACACCAGCATCTTGCCTTCTTCCGTGACTGCGTCCTCGACCCGGGTGGCCGCGTCGCCGAGCAGCATTTCGTTATGCGCGCGGCCCGACGGAATCATCGGGAAGCAGTTTTCCATCGGATCGACCACGCAATCGAAGATCACCGGCTTCTTCACGTCGATCATCTCGCGGATTTTCTCGTCGAGTTCGCCCGGATGTTCGCAGCGGATACCGTGAGCGTGGTAGGCATCGGCGAGCTTGACGAAATCCGGCAACGCTTCGGTGTAGGAATGCGAGTAGCGGCCGCCATGCAGCAGTTCCTGCCACTGCCGCACCATCCCCATGTACTGATTGTTGATGATAAAAATCTTGATCGGCAGTTCGTACTGCACCGCAGTCGACATTTCCTGCATTGTCATCAGCACCGAGGCTTCGCCCGCGATGTCGATGACGAGGGAGTTCGGGTGCGCGAGCTGCACGCCGACCGAGGCCGGCAGGCCGTAGCCCATGGTGCCCAGCCCGCCCGAGGTCATCCAACGGTTGCCTTCCTGGAACTGATAGAACTGCGCCGCCCACATCTGATGCTGGCCGACTTCGGTGGTAATGTAGGTATCGCGGTCCTTGGTCAGCTCGTAGAGCCGCTGGATGGCATATTGCGGCTTGATGATCTCATTGGAATTGCGATAGGCCAGCGAATTCTTCGCTCGCCACTTGTTGATCTGCGCCCACCATGCGTCGAGCGCCCCCACCCTGCCTTCCCCCGCTCGCGGGGCAGGGTTGGGAGGGGGATGCCCGCCAGCGCGCCACAGCCGCAGCATGTCTTCCAGCACATGCGCGCAATCGCCGACGATGCCGAGATCGACCTTGACGTTCTTGTTGATCGACGACGGGTCGATGTCGATGTGGATTTTCTTCGAACCGGGCGAGAAGGCGTCGAGGCGCCCGGTGATACGGTCGTCAAAGCGCGAGCCGACCGCGATCATCAGGTCGCAATCGTGCATCGCCCAGTTCGCTTCCCAGGTGCCGTGCATGCCGAGCATTCCGAGCCATTGCGGGTCGGCGGCCGGGAAAGCGCCGAGCCCCATCAGTGTCGAGGTCACCGGAAAACCGGTGAGCTTGGCCAGTTCGCGCAATCCACTGATCGCCGCGCTGCCGGAATTGATCACGCCGCCTCCGGTGTAGAATAGCGGCCGCTTGGCGGTCGCCATCAGCTCGACCGCCTGCTTGATCTTGTCGGGATCGCCCTTGAGCTTCGGCCGATAGCCCTTGTGCTGGAATTCCGTGGGCTTGAAGTAGGTCCCCTTGGCGAACTGCACATCCTTCGGCACATCGACCACGACCGGCCCGGGCCGGCCGCTCGACGCGATGTGAAACGCCTCATGCAAAACGCGCGGCAGATCGGCGACGGTTTTGACCAGATAATTGTATTTTGTGCACGGCCGCGTGATGCCGACCGTGTCACATTCCTGGAAGGCGTCGTTGCCAATCAGATGCGTCGGCACCTGGCCGGTGATGACAACCAGCGGGATCGAATCGCACAAGGCATCAGTCAAACCGGTGACGGCGTTGGTCGCGCCCGGCCCGGACGTGACCAGCACGGTGCCGACCTTGCCGGTCGAGCGCGCATAACCCTCGGCGGCGTGCACGGCGCCCTGCTCGTGCCGAACCAGGATGTGGCGCACCTTGTCCTGCTGAAACAGCGCATCGTAGATCGGCAGCACAGCGCCGCCAGGGTAGCCGAAAAGGCAATCCACGCCCTGATCGGCCAGTGCCGCTATCACCATTTCCGCGCCGGTCATCTCGGTCATCGCTCGCTCCACTCTTCGATCGCCCTCGGACATCTGGCCATTCGGTATCAAGGAAGAGGCTTGGGTCATAAAAAGAGGCTTGGGTAATAAAAAGAGGCTTGGGTAATAAAAAAGGGGCTTGTCAGCCCCTGGATACGCGCACCGCCACATCTCGCGGGTGGGATTATCCACCCTCGGCGGTGCGCCTCGGTACGAGGATCAGCAATTTGGCAACCAAATTAAGCACGAGATTTGCCCGCTTTGCTTTGTTCTGTATTTATATGCGCGGTTGTAAGTTTGGTCAAGCCGAGCCGCAATAAGCAAATGGTCAGCCTTGTCCCCATCATCGCCTGGCTCGCCGCCCTGCTGGCGGCATGGATCGAGATCGGGCGCGGTCAACGTCCCCGTACCACGGCCTTTATGGCCGATCGGCTGGTGCGTGCGGTGCTTATCTTTCCGCTCGGACTGATGAGCCTGTGGGCGGCTTTCGGCCACATCTTCTTTCCTGAGATGGCGGCTCGGGCAATCGGCTGGCAGACCAGCCCATTCCAGTTCGAAGTTGGCGTCGCCAATCTCGGCATCGGACTAGCAGCGCTCTACGCAGCTTTCCGCAGTCGCGACGCGCAGATCGCGGCGGGTCTGGTCGCGGCCGGCTTTTTGGGCGGAGCGGGCATCGGCCATATCCGCGACATCGTACACGCAGGCAATCTCGCACCCGGTAATGCGGGCCCCATCCTGTTTACGGATTTTCTCACTCCGATCGCGATCTTCGTTCTACTTTATCTGGCGCGGGGCTACAGACCGGGCACGCTGCGGAATTAAGGCAGCCGCCGCCGCAGGAAATGCGGCCGGAATCTGGCGCGACTTAATTCAAACATTCGTTTGAAATCGGAAAACCGCGGAAAACCGCGTTTATGAACCGCACCCAAGCGTCACAGCACAGCCGTGATTTGGCAACGCCGGGGCCTGCAAATTGCCAGCGCGCCCTGGTGTGCTCGCGTCCAGCTCAAGCGCGGCCATGCATCCTGCGCCGCGCGCTCGTTACACTGCTGGAGGGGACCATGGTTGCCGGATTCCTGCGCACCACGTTCGCCGCGATCGTCGCCCTGCTCGCCCTTACGATTGGTGTTATCGCACCGGCCGCGGCCGCGGCACCGCCGGCGGGCGCGATGCCGCCGTCGACCGACATGATCCTGAAATGGATCAACGATTATCGCCACCGGCCTGATCCCGAGCGTCTGCCGATGGTGGTCAAGGCGCTGAGCGCGCTCCAGACCTTCAAGGATTCTGAGACCTGCGGCGCCTATATCGGCTTCATCGCCGGCGTGCTCGGCGCCAATCCGACCCGCGCGCCGCGACTGATCAGTTCTATGCTCTCGATCGCGCCGTCGGACCGCTGGGTGCTGGTGCGCGCCATCGCCTATTCGGGATTGCCGACCTGGAAGGATCTGCTCGTCTCGGTCGGCGACCGCATGCCCGAGCGCCATGAGATGATCAATCGCTATCTCGAAGGCGAACTGCCCACGCTCAATCAGGTCGCGTTCCCAACCCACGCGCCCGGCATGTTCGACAAGATCAAGGTCGCGCTGAAAATCGGCGACGGCGGCAAGAAGCCGGTTGCACTGCAGCCGAGTCCGGAGCTGATCGACGTGCTGTGGGGCTACTACCTCGCCACCGGCGCCTACCAGCCGATCGGGCAAATCGTCAAGCTGTTGCCGCTCTCCGATGATCGCGACAACGTCGACAATCTCACCACCGGCAGCGCGGCAAAATTCACCCTCGCCAGCAATGCGGTGCGCGATCTCACGCTGTTGGCCATGCTCAAGTGGTCGGTGAAGCATCAGCCGAAGGAGACCGCCAAGGTGCTCAAGGCAGTCATCGTCACTGCCGAGGATGTCGACACCGGCGACATGCGCAAAAAATCGCTGGCGGCGATCGAGCAGCTCAAGCAAAAGGGTCCCGACTCCAAGCGCGAGCTGACCGGCATGGGCCAGATCG
Organism: Xanthobacteraceae bacterium; assembly: GCA_036511795.1. Classification (GTDB taxonomy): domain Bacteria; phylum Pseudomonadota; class Alphaproteobacteria; order Rhizobiales; family Xanthobacteraceae; genus BOG-931. The sequence continues at coordinate 31,931 of DATCBO010000135.1, read as the reverse complement.
GGCAAGGCGCGCTTGCCGTGGGCTGCATCGCCGCCGCGGCCGCGGGCCAAGTCGAATTCGGCATACCTTGCGTGATCGGCGGCGCCACCTATTCGGCGGGCATGACATATATGTCCAACCAGTGATCAGGCCGCCGTTCCGGTCTGAGCCTGAGCGCTGTTCAGGATCGAGTTCAGCTCCGGAATACACGAGCCGCAATTCGTGCCGGCGCGCAGCACGGCACCGATCTCGGCGACGCTGGTGAGCCGCCTGCTGACGATGGCGTCGTGCAGCGTGTTCAACCCGACGCCGAAACATGAGCAGATCGTCGGGCCGGCGGCATTCAGCGCCGCCGCTCCTCCCAGGTCGCCGGCGAGTACGAAGGCGCGCGCTTCCGGTTCGATGCGGGTTCCCAGCAGCGCCGCCGCTGCCTCGCGCGGCGGCAGCGCCGAGCCGGCTCTGGCGATGAATAGGCAGGCTTCCAGTTTCCGACCCACCATGCTGGCGTATCGATAGGTGCCGCGCGCCGGGTCGGCGTAGATTACAAGCTCTGCCGCCGTCGATGCGCCGAGCAATGCAGCAACCCAGAACTCGGTGCCGCGGCCACTTGGCAAGGGCTCCCAACCCATCAGCGTGAAGGCGTGACCCCGCTCCAGCGGTACACGCGCCCAGTAGTACGAACCTTGTGGCACGTGCGCGCTGTCGCTGAGCAGCAAGCCCTGCCATTGCGGTGCGACGGCGGTGAGACGCACCGGTGAGGCTTTGAGCTCGGGCTGTCCCGATACCGGATCGGTGGCCGCGCCAACGAGCCGGCCGATCGGACCCGCGGAGGTGAACTGATCGGTCCAATGCATCGGCGCGAACACTTCGCCGGCACGCAGGCCATCCGCGATGCGAAACGGAAGCACCGCGGCGCCATGCGGACTTTCGACTCGGACAAGATCGCTGTCCTTCAGTTGCAGGCGCGTCACGTCTTCCGAGCAAATATCGACGCGCGGTTCACGCTGATGCGCCATCAGCCGCGGCAGTCTGCCGGTGCGCGTCATGGTGTGCCACTGATCGCGCACGCGACCGGTGTTGAGGATGAACGGAAACTGCTCGCCAGCCGGCACCACTGGCGCGCGGTACGGCGTCGGCACAAAGCGGGCGCGTCCGTCCGCAGTGGTGAAACCAGTACCGTCGCCGAACAGCCGCTTGACGCCCGGACGGGGGTGGTCGGCGCCGCGCCGCAGCGGCCAGTACATTGGCGGGAAAGCATCGTAGTCCTCGTCGCTGAGATCAGCGAGCGCGCCAATGTCGAACAAGCGCCCTTTAGGTTCGTTGTTCTCAAACGCCGACAGCCGCGCATGCTCGCGGAAAATGTCGATCGGCGTGCGATAATCGAACGCCTCAGCCCAACCCATGCGCCGCGCCACTTCGATCAGCATCCACCAGTCCGGCCGCGCTTCGCCGGGCGGCGGCCGGAATGCACGCTGCCGCGAGATGCAGCGTTCCGAATTGGTGACCATGCCGTCCTTTTCGGCCCACGCTGCAGCCGGCAACACGATTTCGGCAAAGCGGGTCGTATCGGTCGGCCAGCAATCGCTGACGGCAACGAACGGGCAGGCCGCGAGCGCGGCGCGAACACGTTCGGCGCGTGGCATGCTCACGGCGGGGTTGGTGCTCAGAATCCATAGCGCCTTGATCCGGCCATCGAGCACCGCATCGAACAGCTCGACGGCCTTGAGACCGGGCTGCGTGGCGATGCGCGGGGCGTTCCAGAAGCGGCGCACGCGATCGACGTCGGCCGCATTGGCAAAGCCCATATGGGCGGCGAGCTGATTGGCGAGCCCGCCGACTTCGCGACCGCCCATCGCATTGGGCTGCCCGGTCAACGACAGCGGGCCCAAGCCGGGCCGACCTACGCGTCCCGTTGCCAAGTGACAATTGACAATCGCGTTGACCTTGTCGGTACCGGCCGAGGATTGATTGACGCCTTGCGAGAAGAGCGTCACGGTCCGTTCGGTCGCGGCAAACCACTGATAAAACCGCTCAAGATCTTCGATCGCTACATCGGCGACCGCGGCGACTTCGGCGAGCGACGGCGCAGCTTCGCGCGCTGATTTGATTGTTTCGTCGAACCCGGTTGCGTAATCGTGCGTCCATGCGTTATTGCAAGCGCCGGTCGCCACAAGATGCAACAGCAGGCCAGCGAACACCGCGACATCCGTTCCGGGTCGCAGCGCGAGATGAATGTCCGCAATATCGTTAGTCGCCGTGCGCCGCGGATCGATCACCACAACCTTGGTGCCGCGCTTTTCGCGCGCCGCGGCAAGACGCTGATACAGCACCGGATGGCACCACGCCGCGTTACTGCCGACGAGCACCACCAGATCGGCAAGCTCGATATCCTCATAGCAGCCGGGCACGATGTCTTCGCCGAAAGCGCGGACGTGGCCGGCGACCGACGACGCCATGCAGAGCCGCGAGTTGGTGTCGATATTGGCGCTGCCGACGAATCCCTTCATCAGCTTGTTGGCAACGTAATAATCCTCGGTGAGAAATTGGCCGGATACGTAGAGCGCGACCGCATCCGGACCGTGATCGGCCACCGCCCGCGTCATGGCGGCGGCGATGCGATCGAGCGCTTCATCCCAGCTCGCGTTACGGCCGCCGATCTGCGGGTGCAGCAATCTGCCGTCGGTCGCGAGCGTGTCGCCGAGCGCCGCGCCCTTCGAGCACAACCGGCCTTTGTTGGCGGGATGATCCGGATCCGCCGACAGCGTGCCATCAGCGGCAGCGACCAGGCCACAGCCGACACCGCAATACGGACAGGTGGTGCGGATCACGCGTCCTGCCATTGCGGCACCGCACGCGCCGCGCCGGAGACGGTCGTCGTCGCGTCGGCCTCCGGCACGAGCGCGGCCTCGCTCTTCTCGGCAAAGCTGCGGCCAAACATCAGGCGATCGCGGATCGCCGACACATCTACTTTGTCGCGCATCAATTCCACGTACCACGGGCCGTCGCCGACGCTGCCGTACAGCACGGCGCCGACCAATCGGTCATTGCGCACGATGAGTTTTTTGTAGAGACCGAGCTTGGCGTCGTGCAGCGTGATCTCTTCGTCGGCATCGTCGGCCGCGGCAAGCGCGCCGGCCGAGAACACGTCGACGCCGGTAATCTTCAGACTGGTGAACACTGGCGGCGGCGCGTAAACGGCCGCGCGGTCGCCAGCGAGTTGTGCGCCACAGACCTTGGCCTGATCCCAGATCGGCGCCACCAATCCGAACACCTGGCCGTTATGCTCGATACATTCGCCAACCGCGAAGATATCCGGATCGCTGCTGCGCATGTCGTCGCCAACCAGGATCCCGCGGTTGACGTCGAGCTCTGCGATCCGGGCCAGATCGATGTTCGGCCGGATGCCGATCGCGAGCACGACGAAGTCGGTCGGGAGCCTGCGGCCATCCGCCAGCACGACCGCCTGCGCCCGCTCGTCGCCGGCAATCTCCTCGGTTTGGCAGTTGGTGAAAAAGACGATGCCGCGGGCATCGAGATCGCGGCGCAACAATTCGCCAGCCGCGACATCGAGCTGCCGCTCCATCAGCGTCGGCATCAGATGCACGAGCGCAACCGACATGCCGCGCCGCTTCAGCCCCCACGCCGCTTCAAGGCCAAGCAGCCCGCCGCCGATGACAACGGCACGCCGGCCGCTGCGCGCCGCTGCGACCATCGCCTCGGTATCGGCTATGTCGCGGAACGCCCGCACATTGGGCAGACCAACGCCGGGAATCGGCGGCGCCAGCGGCTTCGAGCCGGTCGCCAGTAACAGCGAGTCATATGGCACTGCGGAACCGTCGGCCAACATCACATGACGGGCGGTACGGTCGATGCCGACCGCGGCGATCCCGGTCATCAGGCGGATACCGCGCTTGCCGTACCAGCTCCACGGGTTGACGATGATGTCGTCGCGCGTCTTGTCGCCGGCCAACACCGAAGACAACAGGATGCGGTTGTAATTCGGCTCTGGCTCGGCGCCGATCACGGTGATGTCGAAACGATCGGGGGCGCGCGCGACCAACTCTTCGACCGTCCGCATTCCGGCCATGCCGTTGCCAACCACCACGAGCCGCGCGCGCCGGCGATCGCTCATGGGGCGGCCCTACTCGGCGGCAGCGCTGCGGCCATAGGCCTCGGCAATCATGTATTCGGACAGCACTCCGTAGGCCGCTGCCCAGGCTGCCGCCAGTTCGGACGTCCACGAAGCGCCCAAGCCTTGTTGCAACGTCCATAGCAGCGCTCCGCCGACAGGCGTGTAGTGTGCGGGTTTCACCCCATAGGCCACATGACGCTTGGCGAGCGCCGAAGCGGCCGGCAACACCGCGTCGAGATTGTTCAGGTTGTTGACGACAACCGCCAGCGTCGCCATCAGCTTGCGCCCCTGCTCCTTCATGTCGCCGTGAAACAGCGGCTTGATCGCCGGATCGATCTCGAACAGGCGGCCGTAGAACAGCGCGGCCGCCTGCTCGGATATCGGAGCAACTTTCGCGAAGCTTTCCTGAATCGCCTTGATCTGCTCGGGAGTCACGTTCGGCTCCTGGAAGTTGCTTCGATGTCCCGGCGTGCGCCTGCCTTAGACGCGCGCTTGAGCAAGACTCGCCGCACCTGCGGTCACGGAGCTCTTGCGCAGGTAGTACCACCACGTGAGCGCGACGCAGGTCACGTAAAACGCCAGGAAGATCGCCAAGGCCAATTGCGGGCCGCCGGTCATGGCGATCGACTTGCCAAAGCCGGTCGGGATCAGGAATCCGCCGCAAGCGCCGATCGCGCTGATAAATCCCAGCGCGGCGGCGCTCTCGAGACCCGCCGCTTTCAGCGCGAGCGCACGGCCGGTCTCGCCAAGGCCCTTGGACTCCCTGAGTTTTTCCTCACGGAAGATCGACGGAATCATTCGAAATGTCGAACCGTTGCCAACGCCGGTCGTCACGAACAAAATCAGAAACATTGCCAGGAAACCGGCAAAGTCTTTGATGTCCACGAAGTAGACGACGCCGATCGTCGCGGCGCCCATGGCGATGAAATTCCAGAACGTCACGATGGCTCCGCCGACTTTATCGGCAAGCTTGCCGCCAAGTGGACGTGCGAGCGAGCCGACGAGGGGTCCAAGGAAGGCAATGCCGATCGTGACCGCTGGAAATTGCGTCTTGATCAGCAGGGGAAACGCGGCCGAGTAACCGATGAAGGATCCGAATGTCCCGATATAGAGATAAGACATTATCCAGGTGTGTTTGCGCTTGACGATGACAAGCTGGTCCTTGAACGTCGAGCGCGCCGAAGTGAGATTGTTCATGAACAAGACGGCGCCGGTTACCGCGATTACCAGCGGTACCAGCCAGATCAAGCCCGCATTCTGAAGATAAACGCCGCCGATCGGGGGCGCCTGATACAGACTGATAAAGCCGAACCCCATCAGAATCGGCACCAACAGCTGCACGGTGCTGACGCCGATATTTCCGCCAGCGGCGTTGAGGCCGAGCGCCCAGCCCTTCATGCGGTCCGGATAGAAGAACGAAATATTGGCCATGCTCGATGCGAAATTGCCGCCGCCGAGCCCTGCCGTTGCCGACACCCATAGCATCGTCGAGAACGGAGTGTCCGGCCGGCTCACGAAATACGCGAGCGCAATCGTCGGGATAAACAGCAAGGTCGCGCTGACGATCGTCCAGTTTCGTCCGCCGAATGTCGTGACCGCAAACGTGTAGGGAAATCGCATGAGAGTGCCGACTAGGCCGGGCAGCGCCACGAGCTGAAACAGCTGGGCGGTCGTGTAGTGAAATCCGGCCTGCGGCAATTTGGTCGCGACGATGCTCCAGATCAGCCAGATCGAAAACCCGAGATGCTCGGCGACGATCGACCAGATGAGATTGCGCCGGGCGATTAACTTGCCCGTCGACTGCCAGAACTTTTCATCTTCAGGCTTCCAGTCGGCTATCCAGGATGTGCTGCGCATGCGATCGACGCTCCCTATTAAGCACGACGGTTCGAGCCTCACGGCTTCACCGAGGGAGTGCTTCGCAAGCCCTGTGCCAGTCCCAAAGCGCTAGAGAATCGGCGGTTTTACCCTTGCGGAATAGCCGCTATGCGCACTTTTCAGGCGGGCGCGGCGAAGGACTGTGCAGCGCACAAAATTTAAGCGCGGCGACGCCAAAGAATGACCCGCGGGGCAAAGATCGAGAGTTGCAAATCATCACGTGCCAGGCGGAGTGCGCGGCAGAGCGCGGCGGAAGCGCCTTACGGCGCCTGCTCAGCCGAGATCATGCCGCCAAGCATGCGCCGCGCCTGGAGCTGCGGCGCGTCGGAGGCGAGGTGGACCAAGCCATCGAGCGAACCGTTGACCCGATTGGTCTGCACCGCTTCAAGAAAATCCACGTCCTCCAGAAACGTCGCACGCGATCCCTCGTACAGCAGCTTCGACATCTCAGCATCACCTAGATTGAAGTCGCGCGAGAAGCAGAACATGTAGTGGCTGGCAAGTTCGCTTTCGGGCGTCAACAGGTGCGTGGACCAGATCGAAATACCCTTGCTGCGATCGCCCTGCGGCGCTCCGGTTCCCACCTTGGCGCAGCCGACGTCGAGATAGACGACGCTTGGCGAGTGCCAGCGCGCCAACTGCCAGCGGTCGACATTAGTGGCGAAATTTCCCGCCTTGGCGAACAGTGGCGGCGGCTGCACGTCGAGCAGCCAGCGGCTGACCCCCACGCCGTCATCGAGCCGCTCGACTTTCATCGGCTCGGTGGCTTCGCGCGGATCGCCCGCAATGGTGCGCTTGTGCACGTGAGCGACGTGGGTGAAATCGAGCAGATTGTCGATGATGAACTGATAATTCGATTTGACATGAAGCCGGCCGGGCGTCGCCGTCCATTGCGGCTCCGACAGCCACGGCATGTCGGGAATCTTTGCGGTGTCGGCCTTGGCCAGATCGCCCATCCAGATCCAGATCACGTTCCATTTTTCGGCCACTGGATAGCTTCGCACCTTGGCGCCGGATGGCACCTGAACCTGCCCTGGCACCTCGACACACCTGCCGGTAACGTCAAACTTGAGGCCGTGATAGCCGCACGCCAGGTACTGGCCCGCGACCTCGCCTAGCGACAGCGGCGCGGCGCGGTGACAGCAGCAATCTTCCAGCGCGCCGACCTCGCCATTGGCATTGCGAAACAGCACAACCCTGTCATTGAGGAGAGTCTTAGCGACCGGCTTATCCGTCAACTCATGGGACCACAGCGCCGTATACCAGCCATTGCGCAGAAACATTCGCAACCTCCTCGCTGCCGCCATTGGGCTTGTTCTTACCTCTATTCTTAGCGCGTCGGCGCGTCTCCATCCAGACGGGCCATTTCGCCACGCCGTCAGGTTGAATGGCGCGGAAAAGACGACCGCGCCAACGAAAAAGGTCAACGCGCCATCGCGCGCAGCTGCGCCTCGACCTCGGACAGCGCCCGCTCCGGCTCGACCCAGGCGAAGTCCGGCAGCTGGTTGCGGAACCAGGTCGCCTGCCGTTTGGTGTATTGGCGGGTGTCGCGCTTGGCCTCCGCCACGGCTCGATCGAGCTTGATCTCGCCCTCGAGGTGACGCACGAGCCAGGGCACGCCGTGCGCCTTCATCGCCGGCAAGTCGGGCGCGAGCTTGCGCGCCGCCAGAGTTCGCACTTCCTCCAGCGCGCCGGCCGCCATCATGGCGTCAAACCGCGCATCGATGCGCCCCAGCAGGTCGTCGCGTTCCGGCGCAAGAAAGATTTTGACGGCGCGCGCCGGGTCGAGGCTCGCCGGCTTGTTCTGTTCATGCCAATCGAGCAGCGAGCGGCCGGTTGCCAGCACCACTTCGAGCGCCCGGGTAATGCGCGCGCGGTCGCCCGGCATCAGCCGCGCTGCTGCCGCCGCATCGCGCCATTTCAACTCGGCATGCAATGCGGCGACGCCATCGCTCGCAAGCCGCGCCCGCACCGCCTCGCGAATGTTGGCGGGGATCGGTGGCACGGCGGCAAGGCCTCGGGTGAATGCATTGAAATAGAGGCCGGTGCCGCCGACCACGATGGCCGGGTGCGCCTTGCGTTGCGCTTCCGCGAGCGCCGCGGCTGCCTCTTCGCACCAGCGCCCGACCGAAAAATTCTCCGCCGCGTCGATATGGCCATAAAGCCGGTGCGGCAGGCGCCGCTCCTCCTCGGAACTCGGCCGCGCCGTGATGATGCGCAGATCGCGATAGACCTGCATCGAATCCGCATTGACGATGACGCCGCCGAGCTTTTCCGCAAGCTCGAGCGCCAGCGCCGATTTGCCGCTCGCCGTCGGCCCGGCAATGAGGACGATATGCGGTTCGTTCACGGGGTTGACGTAGTGCCTTTTAGCGCGAATTAAAACGCCGGGCGCGATGAGGTTTGCATCGCTTCATCGCCCCAACCTTAGTCAAATATGTGAGGCTCCGTGACCCTGATAAAACCCTTTCGCGCGCTGCGGCCGGGACCCGGACGCGCCGTGGATGTGCTGGCACCGCCCTATGACGTGCTGTCGAGCGCCGAGGCGCGGACGCGGGCTGCTGGCAAGCCTTGGAGCTTTCTGCACGTTTCCAGGGCCGAGATCGACCTACCGCCGGCGACCGATCCATACGACAGCGCCGTCTATGCCAAGGCGGCTGAGAATTTGCGGCGCATGACCGCTTCGGGCGTGCTGATCCGTGACGACAAGCCTTGCTACTATGTTTATCGCCTGACGTGGCGCGGACATACGCAGACCGGTCTCGCGGCAATCGCGTCGCTTGCCGGTTACGCCACCAACCGCATCCGCAAGCACGAACTGACAACGCCCGCCAAGGAAGACGACCGCGTGCGCCAGATCGAGGCGGTCAATGCGCAGACCGGCCCGGTCATGGTGGCTTATCCCGCAGCGCCACAGATCGATGCGATGCTGGCCGAGCACGCGACAGGCGCCCCCGCCGTCGACGTGACGGCGGACGACGGCGTGCGCCATCAGCTCTGGGTGATCAGCGATGCCGCGGCGATCGAACGGCTGACTCGCGCAATCGATGCGCTGCCCGCGATCTACATCGCCGACGGTCATCATCGCTCGGCCGCGGCGGCGCGCGTCGCGAAGGCGCGCGGCGGGCAAGGCGCGCACTCGTATTTTCTCACCGTGCTGTTTCCGCAAAACGAAATGACAATACTCGATTACAATCGTGTGCTGCGCAGCTTGAACGGCCACACGGCCGAAGCGCTGCTCGGCGAGTTGCGGCGGCATTACACGGTCGAGCCGAGCGATCAGCCGGTGCGGCCCAACGGCGCCCGCGAAACCGGCATGTACCTTGCCGGCCGCTGGTACCGGCTTGCGTTGCGCCCCAGCGCCGAAGGCGATTCGCAGTCATCCGATCCGATCGCGCGACTGCCGATCACGCTGTTGTCGCGCAATATCATCGAACCGTTGTTCGGCATCGCCGATCAACGCAGCGACAAGCGCATCGACTTTGTCGGCGGCGGTCGCGGCCTGGGCGAACTGGAAAGGCTTGTGTCGTCGGGCGAGATGGCGGCGGCGTTCGCGCTTTATCCAACGCAGATGAGCGACCTGATGGCGGTCGCCGATGCCGGCAAGATCATGCCGCCCAAATCGACCTGGTTCGAGCCGAAGCTCGCCGACGGCATGGTGAGCCACGTGCTCGACTGAAGTCGAGCACGTATTTTACTGCAGGCTCAGCGCTACGAACCGCGTCTCGCCGTTACCGTTGGAGACCAGAAGAACGGCGACCTTCTTGCCCTGGCCCTTGAGCTCGTTGACGCGCTTCTGCAGATCGGCGGGCGTGCCGACGGCCTGGTACTGCACCTCGACGATCACATCGCCGGCCCCGAGATGCTTATCGGGCACATCGCTCGCCGCGCCGGGATCAACCCCGGTGACGAGCACGCCTTTGACCGCATCCCTGATCTTGTACTTCTTGCGCGTCTCCGCATTGAGGCTCGACAGTTCCAACCCCAGGGTCTTCTGCACCACCGACTTGTGCTCGGGCGTGGCATCCTTCTTGGTGTCGATGGCCGCAACCTTTTCGTCGTCCTTAAGGCGGCCCACAGTGACCTTTAGCGTCTCCTGCTTGCCCTTGCGGATGACGACGACGTCGGCCTGTTTGCCCACCGGCGTGTCGGCGACGATACGCGGCAGGTCGCGCATCTCCTTGATGGGGTGACCGTCGAATGTGATGACGACGTCGCCCGGCGCGAGGCCGGCCGGCTTGGCCGGCCCCTTGTCGTCGACGCCAGCCACTAGCGCACCGCGAGCGTGGTCGATGCCGAGGCTTTCGGCGAGTTCGTCGGTCACTTCCTGGATGCGCACACCAAGCCAGCCGCGCCGCGCTTCACCGTATTTCTGTAGCTGACCAAGCACCGCGACCGCGCTGTTGGACGGGATCGCAAAACCGATGCCGATCGAGCCGCCGGACGGCGAGATGATCGCCGTGTTGATGCCGATGACTTCTCCGTTGAGATCAAATAGCGGGCCGCCGGAATTGCCGCGGTTAATGGGTGCGTCAGTCTGGATGTAATTGTCATAAGGGCCCGAATTGATGTCGCGGTGGCGGGCCGAGACGATACCCGCCGTCACCGTCCCGCCGAGGCTGAACGGATTGCCGATGGCGACCACCCATTCGCCGAGCCGCAGTTTGTCAGAATCGCCGAATTTCACGAACTTGAGCGGCTTATCGGAATGAACCCGCAGCAGCGCCAGATCGCTCTTGGAGTCCTTGCCGACCAGATCGGCCTTGAGCTTGGTGCCGTCATTGAGGATGACGCTGATCTCGTCGGCGCCGTCGATGACGTGGTTGTTGGTGACGATCAGTCCGGTCGGATCGATGATGAAGCCTGAGCCAAGCGAGTTAACCCGGCGCGGTTCATCGTCACCGCCGCCGCCCTGGCCATGATGATGTTTGAAGAAATCTTCGAAAAACTTCTCCATGGGCGAGCCGGGCGGCAGGTCGGGCAACTCGGTGACATGCGGGTCGACCTTTTGCGACGTCGAAACGTTGACCACTGCGTCGATGACTTGCTCGGCAACATCCGCAATATTGGCTGGCCCGCGCACCGTGCCGGGCGGCAGCGCCGCCGGTGCCGCGGCGACGGGAGCAGCGGCAGGAGCAGTCGGAGCCGCACCGGCTGTGGCGGCCGCAGCCGGATGTTCCGGCAGAACGATGATCGCTGTCAGTGCAGCAAGCGCCGCGATCGCCGCGACGCAGCGCACACGGCGGCCCATCTGGCCCGATCGCCGGCGAAGGTCGAAATGGCGAGACATGAAATCGCGAGACATGGGTGTCGGCAAATCGCGAGACATGGGCGTCAGCGCTCCCAAAGATGGCTCATGAACATAAATGCTCCCGCCACCCGCGGGGCGCAACGATCGAAACTGTCAATCCTGCCATAAGAAGCCGGATTGGGGCGGAACAGCGACTCGCATTCAGCCACGCACCAACCACACGATGATAACGCCGATGACTGCCGATACGACACCAGCGACACGCAATGGCGTATCGGGCGTTGAGAGCATGCTCGCCATGGCGCGTTTGGCGGCAAACGGGAATGCCGCAAGGCATATACCTTCGATCGCGAAGAACAGGCCAAGCGCGGCAAGAAAATCCGACATGCTGGCGTCGCGACACCCTTCGAGGGAACCCGCCGGCAATGCGCAAGGCTAGTTCGCCGGCGGCGCGACGCGCGCATCCTGGTGCCCCGGCGCAGGGCCGGATGCGGGAGCGCCAGCATGAGCATCCGGCGCTGCCGCGGGTGGCGGCCCCCCCGCCTGGACAGGCCTGCGTCCCAATGGATCGCCGAAATAGCGGAAGAAGTCGGAGTCCGGACCCAACACCAGGTTAGTGTTGTTGCGCTGCATGCTGTGTTCATAGGCGGTCATCGAGCGATAGAACGCGAAGAAGCCCGGATCCTGCCCATAAGCTTGTGCGAAGATACCGTTGGCCTCGCCATCGCCCTGACCGCGGATGATTTCGGACTGCGAATTGGCGTCGGCGACGATCACGGTCACGTCACGATCCGCCTTGGCCTTGATCTCCGCAGCCTTCTGACTGCCTTCGCCGCGAAACTCGGCCGCCTCTCGCTGGCGTTCGGTCTGCATGCGCTGATAGACGGCTTGGCTGTTTTGCTCCGGCAGGTCGGCACGGCGAATGCGCGCGTCAACCACCTGGATGCCAAACTCGCGCGCCTTCTCATCGAGCTGCTGGCGCATCTGCGACATCAGCGCTTCGCGCTTGTTGCGTACCACGTCTGCGAGGGTGGCCTGGCCCAGCACTTGCCGCAGCGTCGAATTGAGCAGAATCGACAATTGCGTGCTGGCGCCCGCCGGACCGACCGTCTGATAAAACTTCAGCGGATCCACGATACGGTAGCGCGCGAACGCGTCGACCACGAGCCGCTCTCCGGCCTGGGCTGCCAATCGCGATTCGCTCGTCTGCGCGCCCGAATTCGAATTGTCCTGGCTCGAAGCGATCACCTCCTGCGCCGGCGATTCGATGGCGAGAATGCGCTTGTCGATATAGATGACGCTGTCGATGAAAGGCACTTTGAGGTTGAGGCCGGGCTCGTTGATGACGCGAACCGGCTTGCCGAGCCGCACCACCAGCGCCTGACTGGTCTGATCAACCGTGAAGAAGGTGCCGTAGCCGATAACGACGGCGATGAGCAGAATGACCGCAATGGCGCCGCTCGTTAAGCTCATTCTCATGGCTTGATTCCCGTCTTCGGCACGCGTGGCGATGGCGGCAGCGGCGATTTGCCAAGCTCGGTGAGCGGCAGGTAGGGCACAACGCCCGGGCTCTTCGCACCGGTATCGATAATGGTCTTATCGGTGCCGGCCAGAATACGCTCTATCGTATCGAGATAAATGCGCTGGCGGGTCACGTCAGGCGCCTTCTTGTACTGCGCGTAGACCTGCAGGAAGCGCGAGGTCTGGCCTTTGGCGTTGGCGACGACCTGGGCACGATAGGCCTCCGCATCCTGAGTAATCCTTGCAGCGTGACCCTTCGCTTCCGGGATCACGCGATTGGCGTAGGTTTGCGCCTCGTTCTGCACGCGCTCGAGATCGGAACGCGCCGCCTGCACGTCGCGGAAGGCGTCGATCACCTGCGCTGGGTAATCGGCTTTTTGCAGTTGGACCTGCTGAATCTGAACGCCGGCGTGATAGGAGTCGAGCGTCTTTTGCATCAGGTCCAGCACCTGGGTCTGAATGGCATCACGGCTTGAGGTGATGATCGGCTGAATATTGTTGTTGCCGATAACCTCGCGCACAGCGCTTTCAGCCACCGCCTTCACGGTCCCTTCGGGATTCTGGATATTAAACAGATAGTCGCCGACGCCACTCGGTTTGACCTTCCACAGCACCGTGAAGTGGACGTCGACGATATTCTCGTCGCCCGTCAGCATCAGGCTTTCTTCCGGCACGTCGCGTTCGCCGGCGCCGCTCTGCCGCATGCCGACGTCGGTCTTGATCACGCGCAGCGCCGGCGGCGTCAGCGCGGTCTCGATCGGATAAGGCAGGTGATAATTCAGACCGGGCCCGACTTCGCGCACGAATTTGCCGAAGCGCAACACCACGCCGAGCTCGTCGGGCTCGACACGGAAGAAGCCGGAGAAACCCCACAGCACGAGGGCAGCGACGACAATCAACATGATGCCGCGGCCGCCGAAATTGCCCGGCAGAAAGCCGCGTAGTTTGTCCTGGCTCCGGCGGAGAAATTCCTCCAGGTCGGCCGGCCGCGGACCTTGCTGTTGAGGTCCCGAGCCCCATGGTCCCCGTGGCCCCGAACTCCAAGGGCCGCCGGACTGGTTACTCCACGGCATCAATTATCTCCTGAGCGCCGACGGGGCGGCAGCGCGCCTGCCCCGGTTGCGGACGATATAAGGGAGTGCTGGGCGCGATGCAATGCAAGCTCCCGTTACGGCCCTCCGCAGCCTGAAAATTCTTGATTGTATTCAGCGGTTTGCGAACGTCGCGCGCGCTGATTTGGCCCATGGCGGACTTCGGCAGCTGGGCCCCTAGCCTGACGCCGCCCGCACGTAATCGACAATGGCAAACGCGGCTTCGTCATCGGCACCCGGCGCATGCTCGCTGCGCGCGATTTCCTGCCAGAGCCGCATGTCGATCGGCGGAAAGCGGGCGTCGCCATCGGCCCGCATATGAACTTGCGTGATCGCAAGCCGCGTCGCCCGTTCCATGAGCTGGGCGTAAATCTCGGCCCCACCCGCAATCACAATCGCGTCGGCGCCGCGCCGCAGGGCGTCGCCGTGCGCCGCCGCCAAAGCAGCGTCGAGGCCTGAGGCGACGACAATGCCGGGCGCCACAAAGCCGGGGTCGCGGCTCACCACGATCGTGGTGCGGCCTTTCAACGGCTTGCCGATCGGCAAATAAGTCTTGCGTCCCATCACCACTGGCTTGCCCATGGTCACGGCACGGAAATGCGCCATGTCGGACTTGAGCCGCCACGGCAAAACGTTGCCGCGGCCGATGACGCCGTTTTCCGCGATGGCGGCAACAAGGACGATGTCCATGCAATCTCCCGGGACGACACTCATTCGCGGCGTGCGCGCGCTCCCTCTTACCGGTAATCTATACAAATCCGCGGCTCCATTTTCTGCACCGCAATCATGAATTCCACCGATCTCGACGCCGCCGCCCGTGACGCGGCGATGGCGTTTGCACGCAGGCTGGCCCCTGCCTGGCAGGCAGTGCTTGGGCCGGAATTCTTGGGGCTCTATCTCATTGGCAGCTTGGCGCACGGCGGCTTTAGCCGGCGCTACAGCGACATCGATGCGGCGGTGATCACCGAGACCGCGCTTTCACCGCACACCCTCGAACGTCTGCGCCGGCAGGCCACGGCCATGTCGGACGAGTGGGGGCCGAAGGTTTCGGTGTTCTGGACCGACCGTCAGTTCGGCGTCGGCCGCTTTCCGCCGCTCGATCGCCTCGACTATCTTGATCGGCCGGTAGTGCTGGCGGAACGCGAGCGTGTAACACCGGCGCCGCCGGCGCCGGAAGAAATCCGCGATTACCTGCGCGGCGCGCCATTCGCCAATTGGACCAAACGCGCGCATGAGTTTGCCGGGGCCCGCACGCTCGATGCCAAGGACCGTAAGGCCTATTTGCGGGCCCTGTTGTATCCGGCGCGGCTCTGCTTCAGCTACGCGACCGGCCTGATGACCTCGAACGACGACGCGGTGGCGTATCTGCGCGAACAAACCCCGCCCGGCCTCGACCTCACGCCGATCGAACGGGCGCTGCAATGCCGCCAAGCCGCCGCCGATCCCGATTCTTTGTTCGATCTGCGCAGCCGCTTGCCCGCACAGGTCGACGCCTGCGCGGCGTTAGTGGCGGTCTGATATCACACCGCGACCGCGGCCTTGATGTGCGGGTGCGGATCGTAGCCTTCGAGCGCGAAATCCTCGAAGGCCAGCGCAAACAAATCCTTCACCGCTGAATTGATCGTCAAGGTCGGCAGCGGCCGTGGCTGGCGCGTCAG
Organism: Xanthobacteraceae bacterium; assembly: GCA_036511795.1. GTDB lineage: Bacteria > Pseudomonadota > Alphaproteobacteria > Rhizobiales > Xanthobacteraceae > BOG-931. The sequence continues at coordinate 16,421 of DATCBO010000135.1, read as the reverse complement.
CTGCAGTCGTGCCTGAACGAGATGATTGAGATAAAGGTGCGCGTCGCCGAAGCTGTGCACGAACGTGCCCGGCTTGAGCCCGCTGACATGCGCCACCGCCATCGTGAGCAGCGCGTAGGAGGCGATGTTGAATGGCACGCCAAGAAACACATCGGCCGAGCGCTGGTAGAGCTGACACGACAGCTTGCCGTCAGCGACATAGAACTGAAACAGGCAGTGGCACGGCGCCAACGCCATCTGCGGCAGTTCGGCCGGATTCCAGGCTGTAACCACGATGCGTCGCGAATCCGGATTGCGCCGGATGGTGTCGAGCGCCTCCTTGATCTGATCAATGCTGCGCCCGTCAGGCGCCGGCCACGAACGCCACTGGCGGCCATAGACCGGACCGAGATCGCCGTTGGGGTCAGCCCATTCGTTCCAGATCGAGACGCCGTGATCGTTGAGATATTTGACGTTGGTGTCGCCGCGCAGGAACCACAGCAACTCGTAGATAACGGATTTGACATGCAGCTTCTTGGTAGTGACCAGCGGAAAACCGCGCCCAAGATCGAACCGCATCTGATGGCCGAAGATCGAGCGCGTCCCGGTTCCGGTGCGGTCGCTCTTTTCGACGCCCTCTTCGAGCACGCGTTCCATCAGGTCCAGATATTGGCGCATCGTATTTCGTTGTATTTCGCTCTGCGGGAGACTCGGATCTAATCTTATCGTCAATTGAGCGGCGAGCGAAGTATACGCAAGTGTGAAGGCGGTAAACCCTACATTGGGTGGAACCGGATCGGCTGGCTCAGTATACTCGAAGCGCTCGGTAGTGGCGTCCCTCTTTCCATAGTTGGATCCGATGAGCGTGGGCCGGTACGGAAGCATGACGCGTCGTCGCCTGCTCGCGTCGACCGCGCTGCTTGTCGCTGTCGGCCTGGCGTCGCGGGCTTCTGCACGTAATTTTCCAGGCGGTGTACTGCCCTGGGAGCCAAGCGAAACCCAACCGCCGACGCCCGTGCGGCCGGGGCCGTGGCTTTATTTCACTGCCGATGAGGCGGTCGCAGTTGAGGCGATCGCGGATCGCCTGATCCCGCCCGACGAATCCGACCCCCGGCGGCAAGCAAGCGCGATGCGCTGTCTTTATCGACCGGCAGCTCGCGGGGTCATTCGGCAATTCCAGCCGCCTCTACATGCACCCACCGTTTGCTATCGGCACGCCGTCGCAGGGGCCGCAATCGTCCAGCGTGCCGAAGGAACGCTACCGCACCTCGCTCGCCGCACTCGACATTTATTGCAAGGCGACGTTCACGGGCAAAAGTTTTGTCGCGCTCGACACAGCCCAGCAGGATCGGATCCTTAGCGGGCTTGAGAAAGGCGAGATCAAGCTCAAGGACGCAAACGCCAAGGAATTCTTCGAAACCATCCTGGCGAATACCATGGAGGGTTTCTTTGCCGATCCGATCTATGGCGGCAACCACGACATGACGGGATGGAAGCTCGTCGGCTTCCCGGGCGCGCGCTACGACTACCGCGACTTCATCGACAAGCACAATCAACCCTATCCACTACCGCCGGTATCCATCCTCGGGCGAAGCGACTGGTCGGTTCCCGGCTAAAGGACGAGTTCTGGTCATGGCGACAAAGCTGCCGGCGAAAGACGTCGTCATCATTGGGCTGGGGTGGACGGGCGCGATCCTTGCCAACGAGCTCACCGACCATGGCCTCGAGGTCGTCGCCATCGAACGCGGCCCCTGGCGCGACACCGCGACCGCCTTCAATATCGGCTATGCGCCGGACGAACTGCGCTACGCCGTACGGCTCGATCTGTTCCAGCGCCCGGCACAAAGCACGCTGACCTTCCGCAACAATGATAGCCAGACGGCTTTGCCGATCCGCGAATTCGGGTCGTTCATTCCGGGCAACGGCGTCGGCGGTGCGGGCGTACACTGGAACGGTGTGGTGTGGCGCTATAACCCGACCGACTTTCGCCTGCGCAGCCATCTTGCTGAGCGTTACGGCGCTAGCTTTGTGCCGTCCGAATTGTCGATCCAAGACTGGGGCATAACCTATCAAGAGCTGGAGCCCTTCTACGACCAATTTGAATATCTTGCTGGGGTGTCCGGTAAGGCGGGCAATCTCAACGGTACGATCCAAAACGGCGGCAATCCGTTCGAAGGGCCGCGCCAGCGCGAATATCCGCTACCGCCAATGCGGATGACCTACGGACCGACTTTGTTCGCAGAAGCGGCGCGCTCGCTCGGCTATCATCCCTTCCCACAGCCGTCGGCAAACCTTTCGCAGGCCTACACCAACCCGCTCGGCGTCAAAATGGGGCAGTGCACCTATTGCGGCTTCTGCGAACGGTTCGGCTGCGCCAATTATTCGAAGGCGAGCGCCCAGACATCGGTGCTCCCGGTGCTGATGCGCAAATCGAATTTCGAGGCGCGCACGGAATGCGAGGTGCTCAAGATCAATCTTGATTCCTCCGGCAAGCACGCCACCGGCGTCAGCTATGTGGACAGCTCGGGCGCCGAATGGGAGCAGCCCGCCGACATCGTTCTTGTATGCGCCTTCGCCTTTAACAACGTTCAGATGCTGCTGCATTCACGCATCGGCCGCGCCTACGATCCAAGCACCCGTGAGGGCACGATCGGACGTAATTACGCCTACCAGACGACCTCCGGAATTGAAATGTTCTTCGACGACAAGATCTTCAACCCCTTTGTCTCGTCGGGTGCGCTTGGCCAGGTGGTGGATGACTTTAATGGTGACACCTTCGACCATGGCCAGCTCGGTTTCGTCGGCGGGGCCAGCATCAACACCGGCCCAACGAACGGCCGGCCGATCCAGACCCGGCCGACTCCCGCCGGGACACCGCGCTGGGGCGCCAAATGGAAACAGGCAACCAAGCAGTCCTATCTGCGCTCTTTCTCGCTCGGCACGCAAGGCAGCAGCTACGCGGCCTGCACCAATCATCTCGATCTTGATCCGACATACAAAGACCGCTTCGGCCGGCCGCTCTTGCGGATGACCTTCGACTTCCCCGACAACGACATCCGCATGTCGAACTACGTCACCGACCGTGCGGAGGACATTGCCAAAGCACTGAAGCCGCGCGAATACACGGTCAGCCGCCGCACCAAGCCGTACAGCACGGTGCCATACCAAAGCACGCACAATACCGGCGGCGCCATCATGGGCGCGGACCCGAAGACCAGCGCGATCAACAAATATTCGCAGAGCTGGGACACGCCGAACGTCTTTGTCGTCGGCGCTTCAGCTTTCCCGCAGAATGCCGGCTACAATCCGACCGGTACCGTGGGCGCGCTGGCCTTTTTGGCTGCGGATGCGATCATCACCAAATACCTGAAATCTCCCGGCCCGCTGGTGCAGACATGACACGCGCCTATGCGGGTCCCGTTCAGGCGGCCGCGCTGCTCGTGGCGTTGCTTACGGTTCGTGGGGCCGGCGCGGTTGACCTGCAATCGTTCGAAACGGTGGAACGGGGGCGTTATCTCGCGATCGCCGCCGATTGTGCGGCCTGCCACACCAAACCGGGAGGCAAACCGTTTGCGGGCGGCGTAGTGCTCGCGACACCGTTCGGCAAACTCATCGGCCCGAACATCACGCCTGACCGCGAGGCCGGCATCGGCGACTGGACCGACGACGAATTCGTCGCGGCGCTGCACGACGGCCGGGCCCGCGGCGGCGTTCTGCTCTACCCGGCGATGCCCTATCCGGCCTACACCAAGATGTCGCGCGCAGACGCGCTTGCCATTCGCGCCTATCTGCAGACAATCGAACCCGCACCTGACAAAATCCAACCCAATCAGCTGCCGTTTCCATTCGACATCCGATCCGATCTGCGCGTGTGGAATGCGCGGAACTTCAAGCCCGGAAGGCTCCGGCCGGATCCATCGAAATCCACCGAGTGGAACCGCGGGCGCTATCTCGTCGACGCGCTCGGCCATTGCGGTACATGCCATACACCAAAGACGATCTTGGGCGCCGACAAGGATTCGGCCTATCTTCAAGGCGAGCAGCTCGCCGGCTGGTTTGCGCCAAATATCACGGCAGACAGCCGGCAGGGCATTGGTCGCTGGGCGGTCGAGGACATCGTCGCCTTCCTCAAAACCGGTGCCAATTCCGACAATATTTCAACAGGCGACATGAGCGAGGAGATCGTGCATTCCTCCTCGCACATGACGGACGGCGACGTGCGGGCGATCGCGGTCTATCTCAAGAGTCTGACAGCCGGGCCGCAAAATGCACCGCAACCAGTTGCGGCGTCGGACCGGCGGATGGCGGCCGGACAGGCGATCTACAAGGACAATTGCGCCGGATGCCACACGGATGCGGGGACCGGAAGTGCGGGCCTGTTCGCGCGACTCGCCGGAAATCCTGCCGTGCAGGCGGATGATCCGACAACGCTTATTCGCGTCGTGCTCGAAGGATCACGGGGCGTCGGCACTGCGGGCGCGCCGACCGCGCCGGCGATGGCGAGCTTCGGCTGGCGGCTCGACGATGCCCAAGTTGCGACAGTGCTGACTTACGTTCGTAATGCCTGGGGCAATGCCGCAACCGCCGTCGCGGCCGATCAGGTCAAAGCGGTCAGGGCCAGTTTGACCACCGGCGCCAATTAGGCCGCGGCAGTGGTAGGACCAAGACGGGTCGTTCTGCTAATGCTCGGGCATTAACCGACCGTTTACCATACTTGGACCAGAACAAATGCGGCTGCGTGGCCAATGCGCGGTGTCGCGCTGGCGCCAGCCGAGCCGGCCTTTTGAGGACGGAGGCGGTCATGGTGCGCATTGGATTCGTCCCCACTGCTGCCGCAGTTACGATAAGCTACGCGCTCGCTGGATGCTCCGCACTGATGTTCGATCGGTCGCAGCAAGCACCGTCGCCACCGTCACCACAGACCCTGCAATTCCAGTCGGAACCAGCCGGCGCCGAGGTGCACACCGTGCAAGGTCAGACGTGTCAAACACCCTGCTCTCTTGCATTGCCTGTCGAAAGCCAAGCGGTGACATTTACGGAGAACGGCTTTCTGCCGCAGACAGTTCAGCTCAGCGTCAATCAACCGCCGGAAGAGCATTCTTTTTTCTCGAAAAGACCGCCACCAACCTTGATACCAAATCCGATAAGAGTCGTGCTCCAAATAGCGCCGCCACTGATGAGCGTGGTGCCACAAACAGCTCCGCCACAGCTCCACCGGCCAGGACCGCCGCCTGGTAACACCATTCCGTGGTTTCCGAGTTGATTGGTGAGGCCAAGCCAACCCGGCTACTGGGCGGGCCGCTTCCGTACACAGAGCCCCGCCACAATGATGGCACGGCGCGGCTTCGGAACCACCACACCGTGATTGCCTTGAATTCAAAGCAGACCGTTCATCCCAAAGTCAAAGTAGTCCGCTCATCCCGATCACGGCCGCGGCAACGAACATCCATAAAGGATGCACGCGGACAAAGTAGGCCGTCAGTGCCGTCCCGACCGTGATGACGAGCGACATCCAATTGTAACCCGTCGTCGCAACGATCACAGCCGCGCTCGCGGCGATCAGGCCGATCGTCACCGGCACCAGCGCGCGGCTGAGCACGGTATGCCAAGTCTTGCCTCTGAACCGTTCGGACGCCCCGCCGACGAAGAAAGCGAACACGGCGGGCGGTCCGCACATCGCCAGCGTCGCGACCAGCGCCCCGAGAATGCCGGCCACATGATAGCCGATCAATGTCACGATGATGAGGTTCGGTCCCGGCGTCAGCTGCGCCAGCGCGAAGCTGTCGGCAAATTGCCGGTCGCTCAGCCAATGCTGAACCTCGACGGCGAAACGGTGCATCTCCGGTACGGCGGAATTGCCGCCACCGATTGCGAACAGCGACAGCACGCCGAAGAAGCCGGCGAGCGTGAGCAGACTGCCCTGGCCGCTCCCGGAATTCATAGCCGCACCATCGCGGCGGCGATGCTTACCGGCACAATGACGGCCAGCGCCAACGGCAACGGCCATTGGACGATGCCGATGGTCACGAACGTGGCGAGCGCGATAAGCGGTCCGATCACGGCGCGATTGCGAAATAACGGCTGCGCCATCTTGGCCACCGTTGCGATCATGAGGCCGGCCGCCGCCGCCGCAACGCCGGTGAGAGCACGACGCAGCGGCGGCAGGTCGCCATAGCGCGCATAGATGCTGGCGATGACGAGTACCAACAGGAGCGGCGGCCCCATCAATCCGGCGACCGCCACCAGGGCGCCCCGTACGCCGCCAAAGCGCGCACCGAAAACGACAGAGAAGTTGAGGACGTTGCCGCCGGGCAGAAACGAGCACAGCGCGTAGGTCTCGTTGAACTGCTCGGCCGTGAGCCACTTGCGCTCTTCGACCATCATGCGGCGCGACCACGCCAGCACACCGCCGAACCCGGACAGTGAAATCTTGGCGAAAGCCGTGAACAGTTCGGTGAGCGTCGGCTGCGGCTGTTGCGGTGCGGCCGAGAGCGGCGAGGCCGGCGGTTCCGCTGAACCGGGAATCAAAGATGCGCTCATGGTCTTGGTTTATCGCCGCTCGGTTGCGGCGGCTATACGACGTTGCGCAGATGGACCATGTCGTGCGCGGGAAACGAAGTCACTCCTCCATAAGCGCTCGAATAAACGCCGCCGCGCGCTCGTAGATCCCGGGCGCTTCGCTCTCACGCGGCCCGCCGATCGCAAGCTTCAGGTCGTTGCCATGGCGCGCCTGCTGCACACGCAGCCAAAGGCGGGCGTGCTTGACGTCCACGTCCCCGAGCTTCGCCACGTAAAGCGGCCTGCGGTTGCGGTGCGCCAGGTCCTGCGCCAGCGCGGTCCCCGCGGAGACATCGAGCCCACGGGCGTCGACGACGATTAGACATGCATCCGCGTCACGCACGTTCCATTCGGTGCGCTGCGCCGGATCGGCGAGCGGCGTCTCCTGCAGATCGGGATATTTCGCCAGCAGCCCCGGCGGCTCCGGAAAATCCTCGGCCCAGCCGCCCTTCGGACACCAGCCGCCATAGGCGATACCGCCCACGACGGCGCCATCGAGAACGGCGCGGTCGACGCCGGATTGTCCGCCTGAGATAAGCTTCATGCGCGCACTGGTAGCGCGGCGGGCGACGCAGCGATATCCCGGAATGCGGGTCCTTCAGCGCGGCGCGACCTGCGATTTGAAAGCGGCCGGCTGCTTGGCCAACCGCTGGCGCAAGCGATTAAAACCGAGCCAGCCAAGCACCGCCCCTCGCGCTGTGACGAACCAATTCCAGAGCGCTGCGAACCAGCGCAGGGTCAGGAGCTTAGGCTTGACGACCAGGAAAAGTCGCTCAATCAGCAGCAGGCTAAGCGCATAAGCGCATAGGATCGTGACCGTACCGGCCATCCAATGGCCGCTGCCGGCGACCACCACAGCCACGAGCTTGAGCGGCTCGACAATGGCGGCCGGCACGGCCAAAAGGCACAATGAGGCATACGGCCCCAAGCGCTCAATGGCGCGGCGAATGCGGGTTTTGTGCGTCTGGGCATGGCTCACGGCCGTAAACGCGGGAAGCGAAGAAACGTTCGCTGTCCAAAACCGCGGCAAACCCGCCCTTTTTTTACCAACCATTTGCGCTTATATTTCGAGCGTCGGCGCAAGCCGGCTATGGCGATAAACGGCCGTCGTAATAAACCTTTCGGACCCGGGGGCGGTACCCGGCGACTCCACCAATTCCCGGAGGACAATGTCCTCCGATACGGGGTCGAAATAGGATCGACGAGGGCGTAAAGGGCGGGCTTTTGCCCGGGATGGTTCCGGCGTTATCGGGCCAATTCATAGTTGCAAACGACAACTATGCTCCGGTTGCTCTGGCTGCGTAAGCAGCTCGAAAGACCGACTTAAAGTCCTGACGGGTTAAGCTCCGTCAGGCGGGGTTCGGAGGCACCTGGCAACAGAAGCCTCCACTTTCCAGAGGACAGATGACGCATGACAGACGACAGGATTGAGTTGACTCTCTATTCTGGCGTGGATTGTCGTTCGTCCTCCGTCGTCCGCCATGGCTGAAGATCACATGGCTGAAGATCACATGGCTGAAGATCACATTCGTTACGACCTCCTGGCCCAAGCCGCCTTGCTCGGCGTGGTGCGCGGTGTTTTGGCCGATGCCGCCAAGAACGGCTTGCCCGGCGAGCATCATTTCAAGATTTCGTTTGCGACCGCGGCGCCCGGCGTACGTCTTTCCGATCGGATGCGTGCGCAATATCCGCAAAACATGACCATCGTTCTGCAGCACCAATTCTGGGATCTGGCGGTGCGCGAGGACGCGTTCGAAGTCGGCCTGTCCTTCGGCGGCGTTGCCGAAAAGCTGACCATACCTTTCGAGGCGGTGACTGCGTTTTTCGACCCGGCGGTGCAATTCGGCTTGCAATTCGCACCGACCGATGCCGAGGCGACTACCGAGAGTAACGCCGGCACCGAAACGGCGGGGTCGCCGGTCCTCGCCCAAAAGGCAGCCGGCGAGCCGGCCAAGGCCGACGCTGTTCCGGCTCCAGAAGCCAAGCCGGAAGCGCCGCCCAGCGCTGGCGCCGAAGTGGTCAGCCTCGATAGGTTCAGGAAGAAATAGGACTGCATCGGGTGTTGCTTACTTCCCACTCATTCCCGCGAAAGCGAGAATCCGGCACCTGGATTCCCACTCGCGTGGGGACGAGCGGAGCAAAGACGATTTCAGATCATGAAGACCCGCACTGAAACCGATTCGTTCGGCCCGATCGAAGTGCCGGCAGACCATTACTGGGGCGCGCAGACCGAGCGCTCGCGGCAGAATTTCCGCATCGGTGAGGAGCGCATACCGCACCCGCTGATTGCCGCGCTGGCGCTGGTCAAGCGTGCCGCCGCGGAAACCAATCTGGAGCTGGGCTCGCTCGACGCCAGACGCGCCAAAGCCATCGTGCGGGCGGCGCAGGAGATCATCGACGGCAAGCTCGACGGCGAGTTTCCGCTCTCGGTCTGGCAGACCGGCTCCGGCACCCAGACCAACATGAACGTCAACGAGGTGATCGCCAACCGCGCCAACGAGATGGTTGGCGGCCAGCGCGGCGCCAAGGCGCCGATCCACCCCAATGATCACGTCAACATGAGCCAGTCGTCGAACGACTCCTTCCCGACAGCCATGCACATCGCGGCGGCGCAGGAAATCGTGCACCGGCTCATTCCGGCTTTGACGCACCTGCAGGGCGCGTTGCGGACGAAGACCAAGGATTTCGCGTCGATCGTCAAAATCGGCCGCACCCACACTCAGGACGCGACGCCGCTGACCCTCGGCCAAGAATTTTCCGGTTACGCCGCGCAGGTGACCTCGGGTATCGCGCGCGTAAAACTCGGCCTCAAGGAGCTTTATCCGCTGGCGCAGGGCGGCACCGCGGTCGGCACCGGGCTCAATTCCAAGCGGCAATTCGCCAAACTGTTCGCCAAGAAAGTCGCGGCGCTGACCGGCCTGCCGTTCGTCAGCGCGCCCAACAAATTCGAAGCGCTGGCCTCGCACGCCGCGCTCGTGTTCGCCCACGGCGCGCTCGACGCGCTGGCCGCCGACCTTTTCAAGATCGCCAACGACATCCGCTTCCTGGGCTCGGGGCCCCGCTCCGGCTTGGGCGAACTGATTCTGCCGGAGAACGAGCCCGGCTCCTCGATCATGCCCGGCAAGGTCAACCCGACCCAGTCCGAAGCGCTGACCATGGTGTGCTGCCAGGTGTTCGGCAATCAGACCACGATCACCACCGCGGCGAGCCAGGGCCATTTCGAACTCAATGTGTTCAAGCCGGTGATTGCGAACGCTTCGCTGCAATCGATCCGGATACTTGCTGACGCGACGACCTCGTTTACCGATCATTGCGTCGCCGGCATTCGCGCCAACGAACCGCGCATCCGGGAACTGATGGAGAACTCGCTGATGCTGGTCACGGCGCTCGCGCCGCGCATCGGCTATGACAAGGCGGCGGAGATCGCCAAGACCGCGCACAAAAACGGCACCACGCTTCGCGAGGAAGCCGTCAAGCTTGGCTATGTGTCGGCCCGGGATTTCGACCGCCTGGTTCAGCCGCGCCGCATGACGCGGCCGGATTCTTAGTGGCGGGTGCGCGCCGCAACCCTTCCGGAGCACAGGAAAGCGGGGACAAAAACCCCGTCGGACGCTGTTTCGAACTCGCTCGCGGCAAAAAACGCTGCTAACACCGTGGCATGACGATCGTGATCGTCCGCCACGGCGAGACAGACGGCAACGCCGCGCGCGTTCTGCAGCGCCCCGATGTGCCGCTTAACGAACGCGGCCGGCGCCAGGCGGAACAGCTGGCGCAACGCTTGGCCGCTCGCGGCTTCGTTCGCATCCTCTGCAGCGACTTGGCGCGCGCACGCATGACTGCGGCCCCTCTCGCCGCGCGCTCCGGAATCGCCATCGAAGAAAGCGCGCTGCTGCAGGAACGCAACTTCGGCGACTTGCGCGGCACAGCCTATGCGGCCTTGGCCGAAGATCCGTTCGGCCCGGATTTTGCGCCGCCCAACGGTGAAGACTGGCCGGCATTCCACGCGCGCGTCGCCGAAGCCTTCGCCTTTATCGTGAGCCGGCGCCGCGGCGCGGACGGCACGCTGGTGGTGATCACCCATGGACTGGTCTGCCGCGCCCTCGTCGAGCGGCACTCACAGGTGTCGGCCGGCGCCATCGTTCCGGAGCGTTTCGACAACACCGGGGTCACCATATTGCACGAAGACGCGCCGCACCGGGCGGGCCTGATCAATTGCACCCGGCACCTCGCCGCATCCAAAGAAACGAACCCCAAGGCGGGCGCCGCATAGCCGCCACTTGACCATTACTGTGTACAAATACCGACGGGTGTCTGCCGCAGCGTCAGCCGGCCGGATCGTCACCGATCGATCGCGCATGCAGTTCCGAAAGGTGTATATATGTCGAAACACGGCGGCGGCAGGTCGTATCATGTTACCGCTCGGAGCATATTTCGGCCTATTCTTGGAGTAATTGATCGCTTGACGTAAGGTTTCGGCTGACGCAATCGGCCGCAATAGCCTGCATCTCTTCAGACTGAACGCGGAATCTATACGTAGTATTACGGATTTGTGCCTCAAGGCGCTGGAATTAGTTTGGCAAAGCAGGGCGCATACGTGCGATTCGTTCAAATAAGCGTGTATTGCCGGGACAAGCGGTACGGTCACATTCTCTGCATCATCTGTACCCGGTTGCGTAGCGGCGTGAACTGAGCAGCGAGCGTCAGCATGGGTCCCGTCGTCAATCTGCGCAGCGCACGCAAACAGGCCAAACGGCGTCAGGCCGAGCAGGACGCGGCGCAAAACCGCCTCGTTCACGGCCAGCCAAAGTCCGCGAAAGCATTGGCGCGGGCGCAACGCGAACAGGCCCAAAAGGCCATCGAGCAACATCGGATCGAAAGGAAAGACGCGCCATGAATTCTCCGGTCGTGAAACGCTCGATCGTGATCGCCGGGCACAAAACGAGCGTCAGTCTCGAGGATGCGTTCTGGAAAGGACTGAAGGATATCGCGGCGGCGCGCGACACCACATTGTCGGATCTGGTGGCGACAATCGATTCGACGCGGCGGCGCGGCAACCTGTCGTCCGCCATTCGGTTGTTCGTGCTCGATCACTTTCAAGCGCAGCGAGAAGGCCGCGGCGGCACCGAACGCGGCACGGCTGAACGCGGCGGCTCGACGCAGGCGCACGCCGTGATGGTGCTGGCGCCCTCGGCGACGCCCTCGGTCCTGCGTCACGAATAGCCGCTTCGGTTCGGATTTAATCGGCACGCGGCGCCCCCGATGACGGTGGCGCCGACTGCGGCGGCGTCTCCGCGGCGCCGACCGCGGCGGCCGGCTTGCGGGCGCGTGGCCTGGGCGAAGGCTTCGGCTGCGCCACGAACGGCGCCAGCAGGGCGCGCATGGCATCGCTGCCGGCGGCTCCCGAACCTGGCGCGCTCGGCGCCGGCGCGGTGGGCGTCGCGGGCGGCGGCGCCGGCGGAAATCGCAGGCGCTCAAGTCCGCGCGCGCCCGGAACCGGTGCGGCGCGCAGCTTCGGCGGCAGTTCCGATTCCAGCACGGTCCCGGGCGAGAGCGTGTGCACATCCGGTGCAATCGCGGGCGGCGCGAGCGCGTCCGGTCCCTGCTGCCGGTTGGCCTCGATCATATCGATCCGCCGCGTCTGCAGTTCGGCGGCGCTCAGACTGAGCCAACTGTTGAGCACCGAGAGATCGAGCGTGCGCAGCGGCGCCGCCAGCGGTCCCGTGACGCTGATCGAAAGCTCGGGCGGCATGTCGATCAGCGCCGCCGCGGGCGGTGGTTGCGACAACGTCAGCTGCGCGCTGGACGTGGCGCTGTTGAGATCGATGGCATCGGCGAGTGCAAGCTCGGCGCCGCTTTGCGCCTGCAGCGTCATGCGTTTGAGAGTGATCACACCGGAAGCGATCGAGAGCGCCCCTTCGCCCTGCGGCACAATCAAATGGCCGCGCGCCAGCACGGCCTTCACGGCCGCCTGCACTTTGCTCAAGTCGATCGGACCGTTTTGACCGGCGGCTTGCCGCGCCGCCTCGAACGCCGCCGGATCGAGACCGGAAAACTGCGCCGCCTTGAGCGTCACGGTACCGCTGCCGTGCAATGAGCCGACGAGCGCCGCCGGCGTTGCGCCCGCGCCGTCGCTGGTCAGCGCCATTATCAGGTCGCCGCCGCTGACTTGCAGACCCGCACTCGCGATGGCGCCGGCCGCGACATCGGTCAGGCCGAGCCTGGTGTGAAGCGTAACACCGTCGGCGTTGCGCTGGAACGCCAGCGATCCATCGAGCCGGCCGCCGGCGAGGCGCGCCTCAATATCGTCGAGCGCCATCGCCGATGGGGTGAAATGCACGACGCCCGCCAAATCCTGCGCCGCCAGCGATGGCGTGAGAGCGGCACGCGCAACCTTGAATGTCACCGCGCCCGACAACGGAGCAAACACGCCGCCGCCGAGCCCCGCATTCGACCACGCCGCGTCCGATCCAGTCGCCGGCAGCCCGAGCAGCAGCGCGGCGACGGCCGGAGCGTCAACCGCATCGGCCTTGATGTCGCCATCGATCCCGACCGGATTTTTGGTCAGGTCGAACGCGACGTGGCCGCCAAGCGAACTCTGACCTGCATGCGCCACAATGTCGGTGATGGCGAGCTTGCCGCCGCCGACCGCCAATGCGGCGCGCGCGGTGACCGGCGCCGCGGCGCCGGGCTGTCCGGTGAGAAAGCGATGCAGCGGCCGCAAATCGGCCGCCGTCGCCCGGACCTGGAAATTGCCCCACGATGCCGGATGACCGGACAGGCGCAGCGTACCGGTGAGCGCGGAATCCAGACCGCTGGCCTCGACCTTGCCGTCGACATGAAGATCGCCGCCGAGCGGACCCTTGGCCGCAAGCGTCAGCCTTCCCGGCAATTCGTCGACCCCAATCACACGATCGAGGCCGAGCAGCGCCACCAGCGCGGCGCCGTCATCGGCGTCGATCCGGCTGTCGATCTGCACGGCGGCTGCGCGCGGATCGGCCGCGCGTCCCGTCGCCTTGCCGTCGAGCGCGATGCGCATGGCCGCCAGGCTGCCGCTGAGATGAAGGTCCGCGCTGCTGCCCGCCGCAGCCGCGCTTTCAACGTCGAGCACGGCATGAACTTTGGCCGGCGCCAGCCGATCGGCTGCATGGCGCAACGCGGCTGCCGCTTGGGGTGCGAACCTCGCGGCAATGCCGCTCAGGCCGTCGAGCCCGGCGGCGTCAAGATCGAGCGTGAGCTGCCCCTGCGGCCGCGACGACAACGCATCAATCTGTCCGCTGAGCGCGAGCTTGGCGCCGGCCAGATCGCCGACGGCAAGCCGGTCGATCTGCAATCTTCCGGCGTCGAGCTTGACCGTGGCGTTGATCGCTTGCGCGCGAATGCCGCCAAGCGTCGCGCTGCCGATGTCGAGCGCCAGCGTCGCCTCCTGCGGCAAGCCGAACCGGCCGCCGCCCAGAGCCGCGCTGGCGAAACCCGATAGCGCGTCGAGATCGAGCGACGCGGCGCGCAGTTCGGCATCGACCCGCGCCGGGCGATCGCTGCGCGACCACTGATAGGCGAGCCGTCCCGCGACGGTCTCCTCGCCGAGCGCGGCCTTCAGTTGCTCGACCGCGATGCGGTCGCTGGCGAGCGTGACGTCGCCCTGGGCGGTGAAGGTCTTCATCTCCTTCGCGGCGCGGCTGCCGCTCGCGCCGGCGAGCCACGCCAGCAGCGTCTCGAAATCGGCCGAGGCAAGTTTCGCCGGGCCCTTGAACGCAAAACCCTGCCCTGCCCCGGTCAGCCTGCCGCTCACATTCACCTGGGTCAGGCCCGGCGCGTGCAACTGAAAATGATCGAGCGTCCAGCCGCCCTGATCGAAATCCAGATCGCCGGACAGCGAGTCGAGCGTCGTGCCGCCGAGCGTCAGCGAATCCACGCTCAAGGCGATCTTGGCCCGCATCGGCAATTTCGCCTCGGACAGAAAGGCCGGCAGGAAACTTCTGATGACGACGAGCGGCGGCCGATCGGTCACATCGGGCGCCGCCAGCGCGCGATCGACATCGAGCCCCATGGCGCTGAGCTTGCCGACAAGACGCGGCGCGCGACCGAGCGTCACATCGGCGCTGCCGGTAAAGTTCAGCCCGCGCTCTTCCGGGCCGTAGCGAAACGTCACCTTCTGCAGCTTGGCGGCCGACGGCGTGATCGCGATCGCGCCGGTTGCGCGCCACGGCACACTGAGCACGCGCTCGCCATTGGCGAGCGTCGCACCGACCGGCCGCGACGCCGCGAGCGCGCCGTCGAAACTCGGCACGCCCTGGGCGAATTTCAGCGTGCCGTCGAACTGCGTCGTCAGCGGTATGTCGGACGGATCGACACCGAGCCTAATCTGCGTGCCGCCGCGCGTCGGGCTGCCGGAGATGCGATAGCCATAGAGTCGATCGCCGACGACGGCCGCGCCGCGGCCGCTGAACGGCCCGGCGAACGACGCCACCTCGCCGTCGAACCAGAACTTTTGCAGCACCAGCCGCGCACCCGACGCGGCATCCGCCAGGACGACGCGCCCGTTCTCGATGCTGAACCGCCCGATCGACAGGTTTTCCGGCTGGGACGACGGCGCCAGCGCCGACAATGTAAGCGCGCCGGAACGATCGAGCCCGACATGCACCTCCGGTTCGATCACATGCGCGTCGGTCGCCTCGATCTTGCCGCGCAGCAGCGCACTGAGCGCGAGTTCCAGCTTGATCTCGCCGGCGCGCAACAGCGGCTGCGCGGCCGGCGCGCCGGCCGTGCGCGGCGCCCCGGCGACGACATCGTGCAGCGTGATCATCGGCGTCGGCACCAGGCGCCCGTCGATCGAGCCATTGATGCGCACGGTCATGCCGGTGAGCCGGCTGGCCTCGGCCTCGATCGGATCGCGATAACGATTCCAGTCGACCACCAGCGGCGCCACGATCGCAGTGACGAGCGCCAGGATCAGTGCGATTGCCAGTCCGAGCAGCGTCGTCTGCACGGCGTCTCCAAGCGTGCTGTGACTAGAACGGGATCAGGTCAGGTCGATTCGCCGGAACCGCCGTCATTGCGAGGAGCGATAGCGACGAAGCAATCCAGGACAGCTTCTCGGCCGTCGCAAGCCGCCCTGGGTTGTTTCGCGGAGCCTGGCATCGGACCGCGCGACGACGCGCGGGTCCGTTGGCTCGCAATGACGATGGACCTGAAATCATCGCGCTCCATCCTTCATGAATCTGCACGCGCGTTCCGGCCGCAACCCTAAAGCAGGCCGCCACGGTTTGCACGTCAATCGCAGCAGCATTTCGGCCGCTTTCACGGCCATTCTGTGTCGCGTTCCCTGTCATCACCTTCCCCCGCTATCGCAGGGGCGGACGACACAGCTTCCCGTTCTCGCGCTACGCTTTTTGTTCGCGCGCGAGTTTTCGCAGCCCACCATGTTGCTAACGGCTTCCCCGCTTGCGCTGTTTCCTGGGTTTCCCTGTGCCCGACCCAGGCCGCAAACAAAGGGGAAGCGGAACGCCGAGAGACGCGTCGTCACAACCCGCGCCTTGCGGGCACGGGGCGCCCCTTGCGGGAGCGCTCGCCTCTCGGCGTCCCACCGCGGCTCTTGCCAGGGAGACAGCTGGTCCCCAAGGCTCTGCACCAGGCCATGCTTCGGAGGACAGTCCGGAGCGCTCGATCCTATGGATCGCCAACCGGGGCGAGGATCGTGTGCATCTCCACGGGCGTTACCCGCGCCGAACTAATCCCCGTACAGCGAGCACCTCACGCACCGGTCATGATGCCGGCAGGCTGATGCCCGATGCCGCCCGGGAGCGGGTTACAAATCCGCCCGCGGGCACCGCACTCGCCCCGTCCCAAGGAGTGTCCTCGCGAAGAACGTCCCTTCGAAAGGCGAG
>DATCBO010000134.1:0-19295 GCA_036511795.1 Xanthobacteraceae bacterium | reverse complement strand
CCTGCGAATCGGCCCGCTCGACAACCTGCCTGTCATCAAGGATCTGGCGACCGACATGCAGCCGTTTTTTGAAAAGTGGCAGCAAGCCAAGGGCGCTTTCGCGCCGTCCCAGACTCGCACCGAGCCGATGGCGCGCATCAGGCCGGACAGTGCGGCGCGCGTCGCCGCCGACGCCGCCATCGAATGCATCAATTGCGGCGTCTGCTACGCCGCCTGCGACACAGTACGCTGGAACTCCGGTTACCTCGGCCCGGCGGCCCTCAATCGCGCCTGGACGCTCGTCAATGATGAGCGCGACGCCGCCAATCCGGCGCGGCTCTCGGCTGTTGCCGCCTCCGGCGGCTGCCATTCCTGCCACTCGCATCAATCCTGCCAGGAGCACTGCCCACTCGCACTCAATCCAACGGCCTCGATCGCCGGCCTCAAGCGGAGTTCCACGGCGGCATATCTCAAAGGCGAACTGAAAGCATGAACGTGCGGCTCTATGTCTGGCAGCGGGCGACGGCGGCGCTGATGGTGCCGTTTGTGCTCGTCCACATCGCCGTCATCTTCTACGCCACGCACCGGCAGATGACCGCCGCGGATATTCTCTCGCGCACCCACGGCAGCGCGGCGTGGGCATCGTTCTACGGCATCTTCGTTGCCGCGGTGTCGATTCATGCCTCGATCGGGGTCCGAAACATCCTGACCGAATGGTCGCCGCTCGCTGATCGCGCCGTCGGGTGGTGCTCGGTGTGCCTCGGCATCGCACTCGCATTGCTCGGCTTCCACGCCGTGATTGCCTTGGTGGTGATGTGAGCGCGCCTGGCACCAAACATCGCGGCAGCCCGCTGTGGATCGCCGCAATGATCCATCGGCTGTCCGGGCTGGCGCTCGTGATTTTTCTGCCGATCCATTTCTTTGTACTCGGGCTGTCATTTCATGGCGGCGCGCGGCTCGACGCTTTCCTGCGATGGAGCGATCAGCCGCTGGTGAAATTCGCAGAGGGCGGCCTCGTATTCCTGCTGACGGTTCACCTGCTCGGGGGCCTGCGTGTGCTGGTGATCGAGAACTTCGACTGGCACGACGGGCAAAAACGGCTCGCCATGCTGGCTGCGACCGTGTCGGTGCTCGTCGCCTTCATCTTCCTGGTGCGAGTGTTCTGACCGATGAACGTCGAGCATCTCAAAACCGACATCCTGATTCTCGGCACCGGCGGCGCCGGGCTGTTCGCCGCTTTGCACGCCCATAAGGCCAATCCCGATCTCGACATCACCATCGTCAGCAAAGGCCTTTTAGGCAAATGCGGCTGCACCCGCATGGTGCAGGGCGGCTACAACGTCGCGCTCAATCCGGGCGACTCGGTCGAGCGCCATTTCATGGACACGATCGAGGGCGGCAAATGGCTGCCACACCAAGCGCTGGCCTGGACACTCGTCTCCACCGCCATCGAACGCATCCACGAACTTGAAAACGAGATCGGCTGCTTCTTCGACCGCAATGCCGACGGCACGCTGCACGGCAAGGCATTCGCCGGCCAGACCTTCGATCGCACCGTGCACAAGGGCGACCTCACCGGCATCGAGATCATCAACCGGCTGATGGAGCAGGTGTGGGCGCGGCCGGCGATCCGCCGGCTGGAGGAGCACCGCGCCGTCGCGCTCATTCCGGCATCCGACGGCACGCTCGCCGGTGCGCTCTTGATCGACGTGCGCTCGGGCGAATTTCGCTTCGTGTCCGCGCAGGCGGTGCTGCTTGCCACCGGCGGCGGCCCAACCATGTACCGCTACCACACACCGTCCGGCGACAAGAGCATGGACGGGCTCGCCATGGCGTTGCGCCTCGGGTTGCCGCTGCGCGACATGGAGATGGTGCAATTCCATCCGACCGGGCTGCTCGCCGGGCCGGACACCCGCATGACCGGCACCGTGTTGGAAGAAGGCTTACGCGGGTCGGGCGGACATCTCCTTGACGGCGCACAACGCCGCTTCATGGGCGACTACGATCCGAAGCTGGAGCGCGCCACCCGCGACGTTGTCAGCCGCGCCATCGATGCAGAGATGCGCGCCGGCCGCACCACGCGAAACGGCGGCGTCTACATCAAGATGAGCCATCTCGGCCCGGAGCGTGTCGCCAAGGAGTTCAAGGGCATGGTCGACCGCTGCCGCGACTGCGGCTTCGATCTTGCCGGCGGGCTGGTCGAAGTGGTGCCGACCGCGCATTATTTCATGGGCGGCGTGATCTGCGAGGTAAACACCGCAACCGTGCAACCCGGTTTATTCGTGGCCGGCGAGGACGCAAGCGGCATGCACGGCGCCAACCGGCTCGGAGGCAACGGCGTCGCCAACTCAACGGTGTTCGGCGGCATTGCCGGGGACGTGATGCCACGCTGGATCGCGACGGAGAAGCCGGGCCACCGCGATCCTGACCCGCAAGTGCTCGATGTAGAGCTGGCGCGCGCCCTGCATCCATTCGGCCAGAAATCCGGCGGCCTGAACGCGGTGCGGGAGAAGCTTCTCAACGTCATGTGGGACGATGTTGGCGTGGTGCGCGACCGCGCCGGCCTGCAACGCGGTCTCGCCGGGATTGATGCGATCGAAGCGGAGTTGCTCGCGACCGGCATCGCCGATGCCGGCCGCCACTTCAGTCTCACCTGGCACGATTGGCTCAATCTGCGCTCGCTCACCGAGATCAGCCGGGTGATTGCGCACGCCGCGCTAAAGCGCGAGAATTCCCGCGGCGCCCATTTCCGCTCCGACTTTCCGGAGCCAGGCGATCTGGCCACGTCGTGGTTTACGGTGGCGCGGCAGACACCCGGCGGCATCGACATCGGCGTTGAGCCGGTCGCGTTCACGCATGTCAAACCGGGCGAGACGCTTTTGCGCGATCAGGCCGGGGCTGAATAGAGAGTACGATGAATCCTATCGTCATTGCGAGCGAAGCGAAGCAATCCAGATTCGCCCGCGCGGCGTCGAAGCCGATCTGGATTGCTTCGTCGCTTCGCTCCTCGCAATGACGAGGCGGTGAGACCGATCAGGAACACACCACATGATCCCGCTCTCCTCCATCCAGCGCATCGCCGAGGATTTGATGGCGAAGGCCGCTATCGAAATCCCCGAGGATTATCTCGACGGCCTGCGCCGCTGCGCCGACACCGAGAAGGGCGACCTCTCCGCGTTCGTCATCAAGGCGATGCTGGAAAACTACGAAGCCGCCAAGGAAGACCGACGCGCCATGTGCGGCGATACCGGCCTGCCCCGCTGGTACGTAAAGATCGGCAACGACGCGCGCATCGAAGGTGGCCCG
Source organism: Xanthobacteraceae bacterium (assembly GCA_036511795.1). Lineage (GTDB taxonomy): Bacteria > Pseudomonadota > Alphaproteobacteria > Rhizobiales > Xanthobacteraceae > BOG-931. The sequence goes on along the minus strand of DATCBO010000134.1, from coordinate 16,010 downwards.
GTGGCGCTGGAGGCGGCGCTGCGCCGCGCCACCGCACGCGCGACCGCCGACGTGCCGCTGCGGCCGAACCGCGTGCATCCGCTGTGGCGTACCGACCACAACAATAATGTCGGCATCGGCGCGCCCGAGATCGAGTACGCCTTTCACCCGGATGCCGACTGGATCGAGTTAACCACCGTGCACAAAGGCGGGCTGTTCGGCACCGACTATCGCATGCTGTTTCCCGGCGACGGGCTCGACGGCATCAAACGCTTCTATCTCGATACGCTGATCGGTTTCGGCAAGCGTGGGCTCGCCTGCCAGCCGGCCATCGTCGGCATCGGGCTCGGCGGCTCCAAGGACACATCCGTGGTGCTCGGCAAGCAGGCGTCGTGTTTGCGCGTCGTCGGCTCGCGCAATCCCGATCCGCGCATTGCCGCGATGGAGGAGGAGTTCAAAGAACTCGGAAACTCAATCGGCATGGGCGCTATGGGTTTCGTCGGCTCGTCGATGGTGATCGATTGCCACATCGAAGTCGGTTATTGCCACACCGGCGGAATGCCGATGTCGGTGCACATGTTCTGCCTGTCGTCGCGCCGCGCCTGCGCGCGCATTGCCGCTGACGGCAAGGCCGCGTTCCGCACCGACCCGATGTGGTTCACCGACTACATGCGCCGCGAAACTGTCGAGTGGGGCCAGCAGGCAGCAGAGGCGGCGAAATAACATGTCCGACTTGAAAACCGTTCACCTCACCCTCCCCGCCCGCACCGAGGATTTGCGCAAGCTTGAAATCGGCTCGGTCGCCTATCTGACCGGCCGAGTCTTTACCGGCCGCGAGGGCGTCTATAAGCGCGCGGTCGAAGACGGGCTCGGCATGCCGGCCGGCAAGGACGTGCTCGGAACCGCAAGTTTCCACTGCTCGCCCGCCGCCAGCATCGCGCCCGATGGCAGCTATAAGGTCGGCGCCGTCACCGCCACCGCCTCGTTCCGTTTCGCCAAATGGCTCGGCGGCTTTTTCAAGATTTCCGGCTGCAACGTCATCATCGGCAAGGGTGGGATGACGTCGGCCACCTATCGCGACTTTTTCGTACCCAACAACGCGGTTTATCTGACGACGGTTGGCTATGGTACCGGCGCGCTTCTGGGCCGCGGCATCAGGCGCGTTGCGGGCGTGTATTGGTTGGAAGAACTCGGGCTCGCGCAGGCAGTCTGGGTACTCGACGTCGAGAACTTTGGCCCGTTCCTCGTTGAGAGCGACCTTGACGGCAACTCGCTGTTCGAGCGCGAGAATGCGAAGATCGCGCCCGGTCTGGCCAAGTTCTACGCTGGCACCAAGCCCGCAACGCTGCGCCGCTACGGCGAAACCGACGACAAGACCGAAGAAGTGATCTGACGCACCGCGGCCTGCGCTACTGCCAGCTCTTTTGCTCTAGTCCGCCGAATGGGTTAAGGTCGCTGCTGCGCCGTTGGGGCTGGTTGCGGGAAAAGCAATGAGAAGCTTGCAAAGCCTCGTCGTTGGTTGCGCGGTCGCCTGGCTTGCGATTGGCGCGGCGCAGGCAGCCGAACTGCACGGCAAGACCAGGCCGCTTGGTCAGGCAAAGAGCTGCACTGTCTACGGAGCGGGGTTCCGCCGCGTGCCGGGCAGCGATCTGTGCATGAAAATCGGCGGTTGGGTCCGTGCGCAGTCAGCAGCCCATAGCGGCGGCGTGAACTGGAAGGCCCTCAACGAGTCTGGAACAGGGACGGCAGCATCGGCGAGTGGCTATATCACGACCGATGTCCGCAAGCCGACCGGATACGGCACGGTCCGCGCTTATCTCTCGGTTGGCGCCAATCACGAGTGATACAGCCGACCTGCGCCCCGACCTTCTCTCCTTAAAAACGAAAAGCCGTTGCGCGGCACGCGCTACCGCCAGTTCACTGCAGCACTACTGGATAATGGCGAAAACCGCGGAAGCGCGCGCGGCCGCCGCGCACGAAAGCGCCGGCGCGTACGATGGCGGAAAAGCGCGCCGTGAGTTTTTGGAGCGCGACTCGCGCTTCCATGCGGGCGAGCGAATTGCCGGCGCAGGTGTGGATGCCGCCGCCGAAGGCGAGATGCCGGTTGGGCTGGCGGCGGATATCGAGCTGGTCGGGTTCGGCAAACTGCGCGAGGTCGCGGTTAGCGGCGCCGATGCACAGATGCACGTAGCTCTGCGCCGGCAGCATCACGCCGCCGATCTCGGTGTCGCGGACTGCGCGCCGGTTGCCGAGCTGATTGGAGCTCTCCATGCGCAAAAATTCTTCGACCGCCGTTTCAATCAGTTCCGGATGCGCCGCGAGATCGCGCCACACTTCGGGATGCTCGATCAAGAGATGAATGCTGTTGCCGATCAGGTTGGTCGTGGTCTCGTGGCCGGCGTTGAGCAGAAAGATGCAGTTGTGCAGGAGTTCAAGTTCGGACAGGCGATCGCCCGCAGCGGTTTCGCTGGCGAGATCGCTGGCGTCCACCAGGGTCGAGAGGATTTCGCGCCCGTCGTGCGCGCTGCCGCGCTGACGCCGCCCAATGATATCTTTCAGGTAAGCCTTGAACTCTGCGACCGCGCGGTTTCCGGCGTCGAACTGCTCGGCCGACAGCACCGGCTCGAGCGCGCCGAGAATGGCGAGCGACCAAGCGCGCAGCGGGCCGCGCTCGTCGTCGGGGATGCCCAACAGGTCGCCGATCAGCTGCACCGGAATGGCGGCGGCGAAATCGTCGATCATATCGATGGTGCCGCGCGCCGCCGCGACGTCGAGCAGGCGGTCGACAAGCGCCTCGATGCGCGGCTGCAGCGCCTTGAGCGCGCGCGGCGAGAATGCCGGACCAAGGAGTTTGCGTACCCGCGTGTGCACCGGCGGATCGTTGAAGACGAGGCTTGTGGTGTGGTGTTCGTACAACTGGCTGTCGCCGAAATTCGGCTTGAAGTCGACTGTCTTGTCGGAGCTCCAGGTCCCGGCATCGCGATAGACGGCGACAAGATCGTCGTAGCGCGTGAGCAAATACGAGCCGTCCGGCATGCGATGCACCGGGTCGTGCTCGCGCAGCGCGCGGTAAGTGTGATACGGATCGTCGAGGAATGCCGGATCGAGCCGCTTGAGATCGAACGCGGCGGCAAGCGCGCGGTCGTTCGCTGGCAGCGGCGCGATGGCGGACGCCGCAGCCATCGTCAGGCGAATTCGTACGGAATTTGGGTCGGGCCGTATTGCTCGACCACAGTCTTTGCGTCGCGATCGTAGCGATGCTGCAGCGCGGTGCCCTCGCCGAGTTTCTGGCTGCGCACGATGATCGCGACAGAGCGGGTCGGACCACCCTGCTCGGCATGAATGGCGCGAGGCGGCACCAGATCGACCTTGCCCTGCGAGCCCGTCGTGACCGACGACAACTTGAGCTCGGCATAGCCGGGGCGGCTGCCGTCGTCGACGCGGTTGAAGCGTTCGAGGCTCTCGGTGCCGTCGAGCACGCCGTAGAGCACCCAGGCATCGGCGTGATCGTGAATGCTGCCGGTGCGGCCCGGCACGCGCACCACGCCGTTGACGACAAAATGATAGTCGGGATCGACATAGAACAAGAGGTTCTTGCGGCCTTCGGTCGAGGGCCAGTTCGCCGAATGCGCTTTGAGCGCCGGATCCTTCACCAGCGTCTCCAAGAGCGGCTTCGCCTTCGTCATGCGCCGTCCGTCATCGGCATCGCCCGCCCAGATGGCGCGAAGCTCGGCAACAAACTTGTCGAAGACCGGCAGACGGGAATTTGGCATGGTTGGTCCCTCTTGACGACTCAGCGGCATCATTACAAGCGAAGCGAAGCAATCCGGCTCTTCAACAAGGCGAGGATCGCTTCGTCGCTGCGTGATCACTCACGCAACGGCTCACCCTCGACAGTGCAGCGCCGCAGCAGCCTCCGCTCTTCTTTGGGGAAATCGGTGCGGGCATGGATGGTGCAGCGATTGTCCCACATCAGAAAATCGCCGAGTTTCCACTCGTGCTCGAAGATGAAATCGCGCCGCTCGCCGATCTCGTAGAGCTGGCCGAGGATCGCGTCGCTCTCCTGCTGGCTCATCCCCTCGATACGGGTCGTCATCAGCCGGTCGACAAACAGCGTTTTGCGCCCCGTTTCCGGGTGGGTGATAAACACCGGGTGGTGAAAGTGCGGGATGCCGCTGATATCGCCCGATGAACCTGCCTGCTTGGCGCGATTGTACTCGTGGATGTGCAGCGCCTTCTTGCCTTTGAGTTTTTCTTTCAGCGCCGGCGGCACCGCCTCATAGGCCTGGTACATGTTGGAGAACATCGTGTTGCCGCCGCGCGACGGCAGCTCGAGCGCGTAGAGAAACGTGTATTTGTACGGCCGTGCGGAGTAGCCGGAATCGATGTGGAACCAGAATTCGCCGTCGCCGAACGCACCGATCGGCTGGCCGTCGACCTTGATGTTGGTGACGAGCAGGACCTTCTCATGGTCCTGCTGAACCCCCTCGGCGCGGCCACGCAAGGGCTCGGGCGCCTTCTTGCGGCTGCCGAGATCGCCGAAATATGAGGCAAAGCGCAGCTGGTCGTCCTGCGAAACCTGCTGACCGCGAAATACCAGCACGATGTACTTATTCCAGGCATCCCTGACCGCGGCGACCTCGTGGGCGTTGAGCGGCTTCGACAGATCGATGCCTTTGATCTCGGCACCACAGGCGGCCGCCAACGGCGTGACCTCGATGTCGATGGTGTCCTGCATGGCGTTCCCTTCCGGCAGTATTGCGCCAACGTTAACCCGGAAGGACGCAGCCCTCAAGGAGGCGGTAATTGCCGGCACTGGCCATCGCCGTCTGGGATTGCAAATGGGATAGCCATCGCGCCGCACGGTGCAGGTCGGGACCGGTTCGGTCGTTGGACACTTCAGGCAGAGCAATAAAAGCAACGCCCGTGGGACGATAAAGTTTCCAATTCAAGACGTCGGGCGACATCGGCGTCCAAGCGAACCACCGCACTCACATCTGTTAAGCCTCCATCGCTCAATTTTTTGGGATGCCGGGCACAAACCTTCAGTTCGCACGTTGGGGTGGCGTGTCAACAACCAAAACGGAGTCAACTCCAATGAAACGCCTTCCCATCCTGGCCCTCGGTGCCGGCCTGATCGTTGCAACGGGCAGCGCAATGGCCGCCACCGAGCTGATGACCAGCGTTCCGTCGAACAGCGTCACAGTCACCGACTGGTACAAGCAGAATGTCTACGATCCGCAGAACACAAAGATCGGCGAGGTCATGGACGTGCTGGTGTCACCTGACGGCAAGGTCAACTCCGTGATCGTGGGCGTCGGCGGCTTTCTCGGCGCAGGCGAAAAGGACGTCGCCGTGGACTTTAGCGCCATCAAGCGGACCACGAAGGACAATTCGATCTATCTGACAATGAACACGACCAAGAACGCGCTGCAGTCGGCACCCGGCTTCAAATATGATAAGGACACGACGACCTGGGTGCGCGACAATGCGAAGCGCAACAACGCCTCGCAATAGCCATTAGCGGCGAATACGGCGGAAGCCTAGCTGCTTGTTTGACAGGAAGCCCCCGCGCGGTGTCCGCGCTGGGGCTTCCCATTTTAGTGTCCCCGGCCACCTTTCGATTTTTTATTTCCTCCATCCGCTTCGCGCGCGGCGGCGTAATATTTGCGCCGGATATCCGCAAGGTCGATGCGCGGCTTCGGCATCTTTAATCCCATTTCGTCCATGTTATCGGCGACGATTCGCGAAATCGCCAGATTGCGAAACCATTTGTGGTTCGATGGAATGATGTACCACGGCGCGTATTTGGTGCTGGTCCGCTCGATCGCCTCCTCGTAGGCGTCGATATATTTCGGCCACAACTCGCGTTCGGTGTAGTCACTCTCGCTGATCTTCCATTGCCGCGCCGGATCGTCGAGCCGCTGCTTGAAGCGCTCAAGCTGCTCTTCAGGACTGATGTGCAGATAGAATTTCAGGATGCACGTGCCGTTTTCGCTCAGCATTTTCTCGAAGCCATTGATCAGATCGTATCGCTTCGACCAGATAGAGCGCGGCACCAGCTTGTGCACGCGCACTGCCAGGACATCCTCGTAGTGCGACCGGTTGAAGATCACGACTTCTCCTTTGCCCGGCGCGCCCCGGTGCACGCGCCAGAGGAAGTCATGCGCCAGCTCGGTCGTATTGGGCTTCTTGAAAGCGGCAACGAACGTGCCTTGCGGATTCATGCCGCTGAACAGGTGACGAATCACACCATCCTTGCCGGCCGCGTCGAGCGCCTGCAGCACGATCAGCAGCGAACGCGAGGCGTCCGCATAGAGCAGGTATTGCAACCGGTTAATGCGCTCAACGTCGCTGGCGATCTCCTCGACCGCGGCATCGTGCGACACTTGCTTGCCGGAATAGGCCGGGTCGATTTTGCCGATATGCGGCTTCGCGCCCGGCGCAACGATGAATTTTTTGCGGTAATTCATGCTTGTCTCTCGGTTCGGCATCGGTCACCGGCGCGCGGGCCACCAAATCCAGCCAATTAAACCAATGCCTCTGGTTCGCACCTGTTCCGGAGCGCGGTCAAGGCCGCGGTTGGCAGAACCGCCGTCCGGCTGTTAAAGCCATGGCAGGGCAAATAAAACAGCGGCGCACCGGCAGCGGCGACCATGGACCAACCGTTCAATCTCATCGCGCTCCAGATCTCGGTCTGGCTGCTGCCGATCCTGATCGCCGTGACCTTCCACGAGGCGGCGCACGGCTTCGTCGCGTATCTGCTCGGCGACGACACCGCTTGGCGCCAGGGCCGAGTTACCTTCAACCCCCTCAAGCACATCGACCCCTTCGGCACCATCGTGCTGCCGGTGTTGCTGCTCTTGGCGCATTCGCCGTTCTTGTTCGGCTACGCCAAGCCGGTGCCGGTAAATTTCCGCGCGCTGCGCCACCCGCGCCGCGATACGATTTTGGTGGCAGCCGCAGGCCCGGCGATCAACCTCGTGCTGGCGACATTGTCGGCCGCGGCTTTCCATCTGATCGATTATGCCCCGGATATGGTCGGGCGATTTATCGGCGACAATCTGAAGAACTCACTCATTCTCAATGTCGTGCTCGCGGTATTCAACCTCATTCCCGTTCCGCCCCTCGACGGCGGGCGGATTCTCGTAAGCCTGCTGCCGCAGGTGCTGGCGAGACCCATAGCACGGATCGAACCCTACAGCCTGGCGCTCCTGGTCGGACTTCTCATCGTGCTGCCGCTTCTTGGCGCGCAATTCGGGCTGAATCTCGACATCATCTCTCAGATCGTGACGCGATCGGCGCGCGCCATCATCGCCGTCATTCTGCAGATCACTGCGAACGGCTGATCAAACGGCCTTTCAAGCTCGCCGTTACGACGCCGCGGCGCGCAGCGGCAAAGCGGCACCGCGCTCGACTCTGAAGATTTCGTCGAGACACCAGCGCGCGACCTCGCTGCCGGATGCGAACCAGACGCCGTCGGCGGCTTTCATGTGCTGGATGATACTGCGCAAAGTTTTCGCGCGTCCCGGCCGGCTGGAAATGTACGGATGGAACTGGAACGGACAGTAGGTCGGCGCGAGTCGCGACTCGTCGTGGAATTCGTCGAACATGGCCTTCCAGATCAGCAACGTGTCGTGCGGATTACCAGCGTCGTTGTGGCGATGCTGGTAGGTCCGGCCGTCGCCGAACGGCTGCCGTGGCAGTTCGACCAGCGTGCGTCCGTTGGACTGCCACAGGAACGGCAGATCGTGGGAGAACGAATTGCTGTTCCAGAGGAAGCCGTGCTCCATGAGTAATTCGAGGCTATTGGGACTCTGCGTGCACGAGCGCCAGCCGAACGGCCGGTGTCCGGTGCGATTGCCAATCATGTCGACGGTCTTGCGCATGACCTCGCGTTCCTGATCGCGGGTCAGGTTGCGGGCGACTTCGTGGTGATAGCCGTGGCCGGCGATCTCATGACCATTGGCGACGATTGCCTTGACGGCATCCGGGAAACGCTCGGCGATCGCCCCGCAAGTCATGAACGTCGCCTTGACCTTCTCCTCGTCAAGAATGCGCAGAATGCGCCAGATGCCCGTGTGCGGGCCGTATTCGCACTGGGTGTATTCCTCATGGTCGCGCGTGCCATCGGGCTCCGGCCGGACGTCCTCACCCCCTTGGAAATCGAAAGTCAGCGTCACCGCAACGCGGGCGTTGTCCGGCCAGCGGAAGCGGCCCTGATGATGTTGTTCCGTCACCATGATTTTTTCTTCTCCGTGCAGGGTTAGCGAAATTTAAACGACGCCGCGGCTTCCGTCCACAGCCGCGACCGGAGGGCCGCCCGGGCTAGGGCGGCGACAGCGCCTTCTCGATTTGGGACACCACGGCTGCCGGTGTCGCAAACAACCGGTCGACCGCCGCTTGTGTCTCCTCGGCGCTCATTGGCGCAATGTCGATACCGAGCTTCTTCGCGTCTGCGAGAAAATCCGGGCCCCGCATCGTTTTCGCTATCGCCTCACGGAGCACCACGAGCCGGTCCTTCGGCGTTTCTGGCGGCGCGGCGAGCGAGCGGCCGAGCGCAAGCGGCAGATAGAGAAACTCGAGTGCCTGGCGAACTTCCGGCGTTTTGGCCTGGTCGAGGATATTGGGCACATCCGGATAACGCGGGTCGGCGTGCAGAGCGCCCTGAGCAATCAGGCGGATTTTTCCCGCTTTGACGAGCCGGCTGAACTGCGACTGGAACAGCGACAGGCTGATGCCGCACGCACCGGTAATCTCGTCTCGCTCGAGCGCGATCATGCGTTCGGGCGTTCCCGGATAGCCGGAAATCACCTTGAATTTCATGTGGAGCAGTTCGCGGTAGACGACTGGGAACGAGTACGACTGCGCACTGACGCCCGATGCGCCGGCAACGACCTGATGGCTGTACAGATCGGCGATCGTATGCACCCCGCTGCCCGCCGAAACGATACAAGCGTCGTGATCGCTGTTCATGTTACCCAGCCAGGCGAACTGGCCGCCGTGAAACTGAACCTGAGGCGACTTGTAGACTTCCTCCTGGATGGCCGTACCCCGCACCATGCCGATGTAGGACCCGTCTTTCGGCAACGTATTGTAGAGCTGATTGGCGAACGCCATGCCGCCGGCGGCCGGAACGTTCTGCACGACGATGTTCGGATTACCGGGAATATATTTGCCGAGATGGCGCGCCAGCGCGCGAACGTAGATGTCGTAGCCGCCGCCGGCGCTGTTCGGCGAACCCAACGTAAGCGTATGCGTCTTGTAGAATTGCGCTGCGTCTTGGCCGGCCGCGGTCGCGGCACTGGCGAAGGACAGGATCAGGATCGCCGCGGCGCACAAGAATCGCTTCATGGCGCGCAGCGCAGATGCCCCTTCCAGTCGCAATAGCCATAGCCGGAATGGCAGCAACCGAACGATTCCGACGAGCAGAAATAGAATTGATAATCCGGTCCGCAGTGATTGGCGCAATACGGGCGGCCCCGCACGCGGTCATAGCGGCAGTGGTTGCGGAACCGCGGCGGTAGCGACCAAGGCGGCTGCCAATCCACACTGACAGCCGGCGCGGCGCCCGAATGATTCCAACCGCCTGTCAGGGGGAACGCGCCGGCCGCCGCGGGCAAGAGCGCGAGCGCAACGGCGGCAGACCGGACAATGGCGCGGCTCAGGCCGGCAAGGCTCATCGCCAAACCGGCGAGGTGAACGCGAATCGATTGCGGTAGCTGCATCATGAGGGGCCTCTATGCGCCACCATATTCGATCCGCCCGGTGCCTGTCACTTGCGCCTTGCCCGCGGCGGCATATGGCCTAAAACGGTCGGCGCAGACCAACGCGGACCCAATGGATATTCTGCAAGAAACCAACTTCGACTTTCTCGGCCCGAAAACCACCGGGAAAGTGCGCGACATGTATGAGCGCAACGGCAAGCTCATCCTGGTCACCACCGACCGGCACTCATCCTTCGACCGCATCATCGCGCACATTCCCTGGAAAGGGCAGGTTCTCAATCAGGTGAGCGCGTGGTGGTTCGAGCGGACCAAGGACATCGTGCCTAATCACATTCTGGCGATTCCCGACCCGAACGTCACGGTCGCGCGCAAGTGCTCCCTGGTTCCGGTCGAAGCCGTGGTGCGCGGCTATCTCACCGGAGTTACCGACACGGCGGCGTGGACGCGCTATTCGGCGGGTGCGCGCGACTTTGGCGGTACGAGCCTGCCCGAGGGTATGCGCAAGAACCAGAAATTGCCGCAGCCGGTCTTCGACCCGACCACCAAGGAAGCCGCCCACGACCGTACACTCTCGCCAGAGCAGATGATCGCCGAGAGTTTCATCACTCGGACTCTGTTCGATCGCGTCAAGCAGACGGCGCTGGCGTTGTTCGCGCGCGGGCAGGATATCGCGGCCAGGAGCGGACTCATTCTCGTCGATACCAAATACGAGTTCGGCACCGACGACAACGGCGCGCTCGTCCTCATTGACGAGATTCACACCCCGGATTCGTCGCGCTATTGGCAGCATGATTCGTATGCCGCGCGCTTTGCCGCCGGCGAAGAGCCGCAATATTTCGACAAGGAATTTCTGCGGCTATGGTTCCGCGATCATTGCGACCCCTATCGCGATGCCGCGTTGCCGCCGGCCCCGCCCGAATTGGTGCAGGAGCTGTCGCGCCGCTACATCGCGATGTACCAGCAGATTACTGGAACGAAATTTCAATACGGTGAGACGCCGATTTTGGCGCGCATCGAAAAGAACCTGAAATCCTTTGCGTTCTGAAATGATTGCCGTCGTTGGACCTACGGTCGAGATGCTGTTCTAAGCCCTCTGTCCGATAAACCTTTCCACAGCTTTTCACGATTGCCAGGGGAAACTGGGCGATCTACGCCGTGCGGCTTGATATCAAGCACGGCTTCAAAAGCTCGCCGCAACGCGACGTGGTCTATTGCGCGGACAAAAACGCGCAATGCCGCAGCGGCGTCGGCGCGATCCTTTGCAACGATCGCATCGCGGATCTTGACGGTCGTCCTCGCGAAAAACGTAAATCTCGAACCGCGGCGATCCATATCAGCGGCGACGGCCAGAACAGCCGTCCGATCGACCTCATCCAAAGTGATGGCGAAACGCAAAATGGAAAACAGCCATTCCTCTACGGCGCGTGGCGCTTCACCCGGAACGATTTGCTCCGTCTTGGGCATGTTCAGCCTCGCAGGCAACGCAGGATATCCCGTTTTGGCGCGGGCAACGAATTGGCATGGGAGGGTAAAAGCACTCGCTCAATCATAAAATCCGAATATTTCTTCCATAACTCCTGCAACGTTTTAAAGATCGCGCATCGCGTTTCCTCCGTAACGCCGGCGAGCGGCAAGCGTACCTGCGGCGACATCAGCCCGCAGAGACCCAATGCGTATTTGAGCGGCGTCGGGTTCGCTTCGCGCGCCAGAGCCGTGGTCAATTGTGTGAGCGGCATCATGATTCGGCGGGCACGCATCACATGGCCTTGCCGCCACGCAAGGTACATCCTTTGGCACAGGCCCGGTGCCACATTCGACACTACGGAGATACAGCCGTCGCCGCCCTGCGCCAAAAAGCCCAAAGCCGTCGCGTCGTCGCCGGAGAGAAGTCTGAAGTCCGAACCGACAAGAGCGCGCAGTCGCGAAGGACGGCCCACGTCGCCCGTTGCGTCCAAGAGCCCTATGATCTGCGGTGCCTCGGCGAGTCGCGCCACGCTTTCATCGGCCAGGCCACGCACTGTCCGCGACGGAACGTCGTGCAGAATGACCGGCAACCCAGTCGCGGCGGCAATCTCGCGGTAATGGGCACAAAGGCCGTCTTGTGTCGGCTTGTTGTAGTACGGGCAGACCGAAAGGATCGCATCCGCATCGTTTGTCTCGGCGATTTTGCCCAACGCCACCGCGTCCGCAGTGGCGTTGGAGCCGGCCCCGGCCACCACCGGCAGCCGGCCACGCGCCACCCCTGCGGCAATGCGGATAAGTTCCGCGTGCTCCGCTGAACTTAGCGCCCACGCTTCGCCGGTCGTCCCGCCGACCACGAGCGCTGTAGCGCCATGCATGATCTGCAGGTCGCAGAGCCACTCGAAAGTCTCGTAATCGACCTGGTCGTCATCGGTGAACGGTGTGGGCAGATCAGGCGCGTAGCCTGTCAATTTCGCGATATGGCGGCCTACGGCAAACATGGGAATCTTGGACCTCAGGCGACCCGCCGCTGGCGAAAAGAGAAAGTATCGTCTGCCGGCCGCTGGTCCGGTCTGACTGCCGGCGCAATGCCGGCATTGAGCTCTAAGATGCCGCTGGCCCAGACGACCGCGTGCAGATGAACGGCGTTCTCGTTTTTCACAAATTTGAGCGCTTCCCCGCGACTGACAAACAGTCCACCCCGCGTACCGCTCGGCTCCTGGGCGACCCAGTGGCCTCTGCTATCTCGTCCGATCAAGAAAATTCGCGGTTGAAGGCACGAGGGAGGTTCAGAGGCTTTATCCGTTTGTTTCATGGAAGTGCTGCCATTACATTGGTTTGTTGAGTTAGGCGGGAATAATGCTCCAATAGGCCGCTATTGATCGCCAAGCCGCTTTTCGTCGATGGCATCGGTGGGATGATTGGGCCTTCCAGCGAAAGCATGCGCTATCTCGGCGACAAGCTTCCACCATTCCTCGACTGCCATTGCGAGGAATTGTGCGAAGAGCTGCACGATACCAAAAGACTTGGCGCCCGCCGCGTCCCGTGTTTGCTGCGGTCTATTCACGATCGAATTTGCAGTGTTGGAGCGGCGGTCGGACGTGGCGTCCGGCCGGTTTCCCCGGAAACTGCAATCGGCGAGGCTTGAGATATCAGCTGATGGCACCGCTTGATGGCATTTCTGGATTGACGGAGCACCGGCGTGGGAACGGCTCGCTGACTGCGCTGAGCCATAGAGCGATCGATCGCCTGTGCAATTCTTTGCCAAAACGTCCGCGGTTCCGTGTCAATTGCCGCGTTGCGGACTGTGCCGCTAGGAATGACGCCCATGGGGTCCTCCAGTCTCCGTTGCGCTGTACCGAATCTGCTCCTAAGCGCATATGAATTCGAGACGGGATCGGACCCATTCTCATAAAGGCGGCATAGTGGCGCAAACAGAACCTGAAATCCGCTTGGATCGTGCACCACCCGCGCCCGTGAGGCCGTAAAGACAACGATCATAAAGACAAGAATCACAGAGAAACCAGAGGGAGCGAGACGTCCGGATATAAAAACTCCATAAGCATCGGAGCGGAATTTCATAAGTCGCCCCTGCATCTGCCAGACAAGGCAAAAGACCGAAGCCGATCCGGCCAGCCACACTACGTCTTGACCGCGAGGGGAATCGGCTATCGCCTCCGGCTACCGTAGCGCCGGGAATAGCCACGTTCGATGAGTGGCAATTCATCCCGCGCTATCCCACAATGTAATCACGGCACCGCCGATGATGATAAACAGGCCGCCAACAGTGACTGCCAGGCTAGGCGGAGTCCGAAATGCGACGAAATTGATGACTTGGCCCACGACGAAGAACGTAGCAACATAAACACCAATCAGGCGCCCGAAATCGAATGGCGCCTGATTAAGGACCACACCATAGCAGAATAACATGACCCCGCCGACCAACAGCAGCAACATGCGGGTGCCTGTCGCCTGGTGATGTAGCCCGGCGCGAACGACTGCGTCACCGCCCGCCTCGAACGTTGTGGCGACAAGAAGAAAGCTCAGCACGACAATCTTATCCACTGGACAGCCCTTTCGTTCATTCCGAAGCGTATATTGTGTTCGGGCTCGTAGCGAAGCCAGAGACCACACTAAACTGCAGGGACGCATGGACAATGCTTGACTTGATCATGTTGCTGCTTGTCGTCGTCTGCTTCGGGCTTGCGACGGCTTACGCCAGCCTCTGCGAGTATTTGCTCGCGCGTCCGACGGGTGAAGATGGCTCGCTATGACCACCGCAGGCTGGCTACAGATAGCGATTTTCATCGGCATCGTCGGCCTTCTGACGCGCCCTCTTGGTGGATATCTGGCGCGAGTCTATGCCGGCGAGCGCACATTTCTGCAGCCGTTGCTCAGGCCCATCGAAACAGCGCTCTACCGAATTGCGGGAGTAAAGCCGGACCTCGAACAGAGCTGGTACCAATATGCAGGCACACTGCTCCTGTTCCACGCACTGGGAACTGCAGCGCTTTATGGGCTGCTGCGATTGCAGTCGTGGCTGCCCCTCAATCCGCAAGACCTTCCTCCGGTATCTCCCGATCTGGCGCTGAACACCGCCGTCAGCTTTGTCACCAACACGAGCTGGCAGTCGTATAGCGGCGAGACGACGCTCAGCTACGCATCGCAGATGGCCGGCATCACGGTTCAATCGTTTCTGTCCGTAGCGGCCGGCATCGCGGTCGCTGTCGCCTTCATCCGCGGCTTTGCGCGGCGACGGTCAGCCACCATCGGCAATTTCTGGGTCGACCTGACGCGGGGCACACTCTATGTGCTGCTGCCGATTTGCGTCGTAGCCGCGTTGTTCCTGGTGGCCGCCGGCGTGCCGCAGACGCTAGCGCCTCCGGCCGAGGTGACGACGCTTGACGGCAACACTCAAGTTATCGCCCGCGGTCCGGTTGCGACGCAGGAAGTAATCAAGCTCATGAGCGGCGACGGCGGCGGTTTCTTCAACGTCAACTCCGCGCATCCGTTCGAAAATCCGACTCCGCTGACAAACCTCGCCGAGGTGGTGCTGATCATGGTTCTGGGCGCGGCCTTGACCAATTGCTTTGGCCGCATGGTGGGCTCCGAGCGGCAAGGATGGGCGCTGCTCGGCGTCATGGCGATCCTGTTCGGGCTTGGAGTCGGCGCGCTTTATCCATTGGAGGCCGCCGGTAATCCGGCCCTCACGGCCCTCCAGCCCGGCCAAACCGCTGGCGCGCAACGACCGGGCGGCAACATGGAGGGCAAGGAGATGCGTTTCGGCATCGCCGGATCGGCGCTATTCGCCAACGCCTCGACGGCATCGTCCGACGGCGCCGTCAATTCCATGCACGACAGCTTTCTGCCGCTGAGCGGCGGCATCCTGCTCGCTAACATGATGGTCGACGAGGTGATCGTGGGAGCTCCCGGCTCCGGGCTCTTCGGCATGCTGCTGTTTTGCATCGTCACGGTGTTCCTCGGCGGCCTCATGATCGGCCGAACGCCCGAATATGCCGGCAAGAAGATGCGCTCGTCGGAAATCAAGATGACGATCCTCGCGCTTCTAGTCGTCCCAGCGGCAACACTTGGTCTCGCTGCGGTCGCATGTGTCGTCGAGCCGGGTCTTGCCGGCTTGGGCAATGCAGGTCCCCACGGCTACTCAGAAATTCTCTATGCCTACACTTCCGCCGCGGCAACGAATGGCAGCGCTTTTGCCGGCCTGAACGCGAACTCGCCGTTTTACAACCTAACATTGGCACTCGCCATGTTCGCGGGCCGGTTCTTGGTCATCGTGCCGGTTCTGGCGATCGCCGGATCGCTTGCTGCACAGCCGATCATCTCGCGTTCTGCCGGTACCCTGCCAACCGACGGCGCGCTCTATGTCTTCTTCCTGCTCGGCGTTATCGTGATCGTCGGAGGGCTCACATATTTGCCCGCGCTCGCGCTTGGCCCCATAGTCGAAAGCTTGCAGGTCACAAACGGCATGCTTTATTAGCGGGATGCATTGCCACGCGATGCCTGGGGTGCTCGGACGAGAGACAGGAATCCTTATAGAATTCCTATACGATTGCGCTCGCGGCCATCTCGATTTCCTACACCAATAGTGACACACCTCGCTGCAGGCGGCACTTTGCCCGGGTTGACATAGGTCAAGGACCGGCGCCGCCGATAGGTATTTTCTAAATCGTTGCATCGTTTGCCCGGAGCATTCCCATGTTGGACGTCGTCATGCTGGCGATCGCCTTTGTCTTCTTCGCCGTGTCGATCGCCTACGTCTTCGCCTGCGATCAGCTCTAAGGAGACCGCACCATGATCTTCGACTTTACGCTCGCCGGCCTC
>DATCBO010000133.1:0-105525 GCA_036511795.1 Xanthobacteraceae bacterium | reverse complement strand
CGAAGGCCGTCCGCAAGCCGGTGAAATTCATCTGGACGCGCGAGGATGACGTCCAATTCGGCAAGTTCCGGCCGATGACAGCGCATCACATCGAAGCCGGCTTCGACGCCGACAACAAGCTCGTCGCCTGGCACCACCGCGTCGTCGCCGAGTCGGTCGTGGCCTATTCGTCGGGCGATCCGCGCCCGCGGCAGGATCGTATCGTCATGAAGGGCTCGCCGGTCCCGCAATACCCGGTTGCCAACAAGCTCGCCGAACATGTCATCGAGGATCGCGGCGCCCGGCTGTCGCCGTGGCGCGGCGTCGGCAACGGCCACAACGCGTTTGCGATCGAGAGCTTCGTCGACGAACTCGCGGCGAATTTCGGCAAGGACCCGCTCGCCTACCGGCTCGAACTGACCGAGGGCGTGCCGCGCATGCAGCATCTGCTGCATCTCGTCGCCGATATGTCGGACTGGACCCGCAAGCGCAACGGCACGGCACTGGGTATCGGCACCATGGTCAAGGACGACACACTCGCCGCAGGCGTTGCAGAGATCGCGCTCGATCGCGCGACCGGCAAGATCAAGGTGCTCAAGTTCTGGGCCGCCGTTGACGCCGGCATCGCTGTGCAGCCGCGCAATCTCGCCGCGCAGACCGAGGGCAGCATTGTCTATGCGCTCGGCCACGTACTGCGCGAAGAGATCACCATCAAAGACGGCCGCGTGCAGCAGTCGAACTACGGCGACTATCAGGTGGCGCGCATGTCGGATGTGCCGCATATCGAGATCAAGGTGGTCTCGACCGACAACCACCCGACCGGAGGCGGCGAGGAAGGCGTGCCGCTCGTCGCCTGCGCGGTCGGCAACGCAATCGCCACGCTTACCGGCGCGCGGCTGCGCGAGCTGCCGTTCTCGCCGGAACGCGTGCGCGGCGCGCTGGGGGTTTAGCGCGCCCTAACCAAACAGCGGATCAATCAACAGGCTCGCGGCTTCGCCGGGCGCGCCGATCAGGACTGGGGCACCAACCGGCACGGCTTGGCTGTCGACGGCGAGCGTGGCCTGCACCGAGACAATCGCTCCAGGGGACGGCGGGTTGGCGGCGTCGAGCCGCGATCCCAGCAGCGGTTCGAGCGGCTGCGCCACGCGGCAGCCTTCCACCACGAATGAATCAAAGCCGTCGAAGCCGCGGCCGGACGGCAATTGCGTGACCGCTTGCGCAAACCGCACCGCGGCTTTTCCCGCGATCTCAGGTTCGCAAAACGCACGGACCAAACGTACCCAGACGCCCTTGTAGGCCACGGTCGCTCGCAGCGCGAACGATTTGCCAGCGGCCGCCTCGCCTTCGATGCGCATGAAGCGGGCGCCGCGAGAAAGATCGGGCGCGGCTGCGAGGTAGATTTCCTCGGCGCCGAGGAGCCTCGCCTCGCGTTCGGCCGCAGCGATCATGACGTTGAGCGGACCGCCCTGTACCGCTTCCAATGCACTATGCGCAATTGTGCCGGCTTTCGCCGCAAGCGCGATCTCTGCCGGATCGGCCTTCCCCCGCAGTTTGGCGAACAGCGCAGTGGCGTCGCTCAGCGTCAAGTCCGGCCCGCCCTCGCGCAGGTCGGCGGCGACGCCGGCCGGCAGCCCGTCGAAATCGGCGATGCCGACCGCGGCGTTTTTCTGCGCTGCTGCAATCTGCTGCGCGGCTTTGAGCCCGATACGCGGATGATGCAGCACGTCGCCGACCCGGCTGACGCGCTCGATCCAGGTTTTGACGCGGAACGTCAGCGCCGCGACCAAATAGATCGGTCCGTCATGCGGCACGACCAACAACGCCTCGGACCAGTAAGGCACGAAACCGGCGAGCCACGACACACCGGCAGGCCTCGTATTGTTGGTATAGACGATGAGCGCGTCGAGCCTCGCCGCGCGCAGGGCGGCGCGGACGCGCTCGAGCCGTGCGTCGAGCATCGCGTCGGGCAATTCAATCGGCGAACGGGAAATCAGGCCGCGGCGCATCGTCGTCTCATGTTCTGATTTTGTTACGTCGCCACTTCGAACAACTCGCGCGGCGTCTTGCACAGCACTTCAACGCCGCTCTGCGTCACCAGCACGGCGTCACCGAGCACGATGTAGCCTGCCTCGGGATGATAGGTGTTCGGGTGCACGATCAGGGTCATGCCGGGTTCAAGCACGGTGTTGACGTCTTCCAGAATGTGCGGCTTGGAATCGGCGAACATCCCCATGCCGTGGCCGCGCACGCGCGTCCATTGGCTCGTGGTGTATTCGCCGAGCCCGTGTTTGCGAAACACGTCGTTCTCGGCCTTGGCGACGTCGGCCGCGCGCACGCCGGGACGCACCGCGGCAACGCCAGCCTCCAGAGCCTCGGCGTAGACCCCGAAGGCGCGGCGCTGCGCGTCGTTCGCCTTGCCGACCACCAGCGTGCGGCAGATCTGGGCGAAATAGCCCTCGACGGCCGGCGTGAGCTCCGTGGTGACGAGATCCCCGACAGCGATGCGGCGCTCCGACGGCGGGGCCATGCCGAGCACATCTTTGCCGCCCGAGCCGATGATCATGAAATTATCCGGGCAGCCGCGTTGGCGCAGGTGCGCTTCCAGGTCGGCGACGATTTCGTACTGACGGCGGCCGGGCCGCACCGCCTTGAGGAACTCGACATAGGCCTCGTCGGCGATCTGTGCTGCGCGGCGCACGGCGTCGATCTCGCCGGCGCTCTTGCGCATCAGCAAGGTGTCGACGAGCGCCGTCGCGTCGTCCAGCCGGAAGCCGCGCGCCGGATCGGCGAGCCATTGCGGCATGAAACGCCGCGGCGCCGCCGCAAGCCGCGCATTGGCGACGCGGTCGAGCCGCGCGCCCGCCGCGCGCGCAATGTCGGAGGCAAAATGCACGCGCACGCCCGGCGTTTCCAGTTCGGCGCGTTCCGCGTCCGCCGCGCTGTCGAGAAACAGATCGACCACGCCGTCGGCATCGACCAAAGCGAGTCCGTGGCCTTCAACGATGCCGAAATCGGCACCGTAGCGCAGATAATCGCCCTGCCAGGCGTTGCCGTAGAGCAGCACGTGATCGAGGCCGGCCTCTCGCATCGCCGCAGCGAGGCGTTGACGACGTTCGGCGCCGAGCGTTTGTTTGGTGTTTGCCATCCGCGCCGCCCCTACTCCGCCGCTTCGCTTTGCGCCTGCGTGGCTACGCCGTAATCGCGCTGCGCTGCTTCCGCCGACACGTAACCGGCGCGCACGTCGTCCTCGACCGCCTTGCGGGCGCGCGTCTTCGGATCGCCCCAGCCGCCGCCGCCCGCAGTGAGGAACGTCATGCGGTCGCCCGCCTCCATACGCACGCCGGTCGCTTTCTTCAATTTGTGTTCGCTGCCGTCGTGCCGGATAAGCGTCGCTTCGTTGACCGCGCCGGGCTTGCCGCCGTTGAGACCCCAGGGCGGATTCTTGGTGCGCTCGCAGTTCACATTGGCGACGCAGGGCTGCAACGCCCGATACGTCATTTCGACGCCGAGGCCGCCGCGGCGCAAGCCCGCGCCGCCGGAATCGGTGCGCAACGCGAAACGCTCGATCAAAAACGGATACTGAATCTCCTGCAGTTCGATCGGCGCGCTGCGCACGTCGCCCTGACAGATCGACACCGAGGCGGACTCACCGTCTTCCCGCGGCCGGCCGCCCCAGCCGCCACCAAAAATATTCATCAGCAGAAATCGCCGTCCGTCCGGCCGGAAGCCGCCGATCGAACAGCCGCCCATGTCGCCTTTATGCGCCGCCGGAATTTTGTCCGGCAGCACCGGCGCAAGCGCTCTCAGAATTGTGTCGATCACCGTCGGCAGCGCGATGCTCCACAGACCGAGCGCGGCCGGCGGCTTGGCGTTGAGAATCTTTCCCTCCGGCAGCACGATTTCGAGCGGCCGGAAACAGCCCTCGTTGACCGGCGCGTTCGGCTGCGTCAGGCACTTGAAGGCGACGCGCGCCGCCGCAAGCCCGCCGGAGTAACCGGAGTTGATCGGCCCCGCCGTCTGCGCGTTCATGTCGGAGAAATCGATGACCATGCGGTCGCCGTCGACCTTCACCTTGACTTTGATGCGCAGCGGCACGTCGAGCGTGCGGCCGTCATTGTCGAGGAAGGTTTCGGCCTCGTAATTGCCGTCGGGGATTTTGGCGACGAAGGCGCGCGTCTCCCGCTCGGTCGCGTCCCAGATTGCGGCAATGCAGGTCATCACCGTGTCCTGCCCATAGCGGCGCAACAATTCGCCGAAACGGCGGATGCCGAGCTGGCAACAGGCGATCTGGGCGCGCAGATCGCCGAGCGCCGATTCAGGAAAGCGCACGTTGTCATGGACGATCTGCCACAGCGTTTCGTTGCGCTTGCCCGCCTCGTAGATCTTCAGCGAGCGGAACTGAATGCCTTCCTGATAGATCTCGGTTGTCTCGACCGAACCGAAGCCGATACGCGAGCCGCCGATATCGACCCAGTGCGCGCGGCTGGCGGCGAACGCCACGACCTTGCCGTCGTGAAAGCACGGCGCATAGATCACGATATTGTTGAGATGCTGGCCGCAGACCTCGCCGTGATTCATGATCACGACGTCGCCCGGCGCGAAACCGTCAAGCCCGTAGCGCGCGATGCCGTCCTTCACGGCGATGCCGAGATCGGCGAGAAAGATCGGCAGGCCGCCCTGGTTCTGCGAGATCATGCGGCCTTCGCCGTCGATCAGGCCACAGCAGAAATCGCGCACCTCGTAGATCATCATGTTGTAGGCCGACTTGCACAGCGCGGTCGCCATCTCGTCCGCATAGGCGTTGACGGCGTTGCGCACGACCTCGACGGTGATCGGATCGACTTTCATGATTCGGAACTGCCGGCTCTGAGATGAATGACAATATTGCCAAATGGGTCGATCACTGCCCGGTCGCCAGGGGCGATCAACGTCGTTGAATTCGCCTCCTCGATCAAGGCGGGGCCGGCAATCTCTGTGCCGGCGTCAAGATGCGGCCGCCAGAACACGCGCGTCGCCACTGGCCGCGTCGCATCGTCGAACACAACGGGACGTTGCTGTTCGGTGCTTGAGCCTTCGGGTTTCCACGGCTCGGCCAGCCAGCGGCCGATCGCGTCCTGCATGCGCGGTACAGTAACGACGAGGCGCAGGTTGACCACTTCGATCGACTGATCGGGCGCGGCGTGCCCGTAGCGCTGATCGTGTTGCGCATGAAAGCGCTCCCGCGTGCCTTCCTTATGGGTCAGCTCGCCTGCGTCGGCAACCGCGATGGCAATGGTGTGCTCCTGGCCGCGATAGCGCAAATCCGCCGCGAAGCTGAAGTCGCCATCACGCAAACCATCGCGCGCGAGCGCCTTTTCGCCGGCGGCGCGCAGTTCGGAAAAGGCCACTGTCGCACTTTCCGGATTGACCTTGCCCAATTCGCCGATCAGCGTGCGCACAAAATCCTGACGCCACTCGGCCATCAGCATGCCGAGCGCCGAGAACGCGCCCGGCAATTTTGGAATGATGACTCTCGGAATAGAAATTTCGCGGGCGATGGCCACGGCGTGCAGCGGGCCGGCGCCGCCGAACGCGATCATCGTCGTATCGCGCGGGTCGATGCCGCGTTTGACCGATACGGCGCGGACCGCAAGCGACATCGCGGCATCGGAGATGGTGGCGATGCCGAGTGCCGTCCGCATAGCGTCAAGGGCGAGCTTCTTGCCGAGTGCACCAGCGGCGGCTTGTGCGCGGGCGCGATCGAGCCGCATGTGGCCGCCGAGAAAACGCGTGTCGTTGAGCCGGCCGAGCAGCAGATCGGCGTCGGTCACGGTCGGCTCGGTGCCGCCGCGTCCGTAACACGCGGGCCCAGGATCGGCGCCGGAGCTGTGCGGCCCGACATGCAGCCCGCCGTGCTCGTCGCACCACGCGATTGATCCGCCGCCGGTCCCGACTTCGACAATATCGACGACCGGCAATTGCATCGGCTGGCCGGTGAAAGCATCGCCGATGATGTAGCCCTCTTCTATCGGCGCAACGCCATCGGTAATCAGCGACGTTTTCGCGGTGGTGCCGCCCATGTCGAAGCCGATGGCGCGTTCCATGCCGAGAATCTGCGCGACGCGTCCAGCGCCGATCATGCCGGCGACCGGACCTGATTCCATCATCGCGACCGGCGCGCGCCGCGCCTCGCCGGCCGACATGGTGCCGCCGTTCGAGCGCATGATAGCGATTTGCCCGGCAAAGCACGATTTGTCGGCGAACTCTTCCAGCTGGCTCAGATAGCGGCTGACGCGGGGACCGACGAAGGCGTTGAGCACGGTCGTCGAGGTGCGCTCGTATTCGCGAAACTCGCGCAGGATTTCGTGGCTCAGCGTGATGAACACGCCGGGCAGTGCGCGCCGCAGGGTCTCGCCGGCTAAAATTTCATGCGCCGGGTTGCCGTAGGCATGCAGCAGACACACCGCCACGGCCTCGACGCCGAGGCCTCCGAGTTTCTGCGCCAGCGCAGCGATCTCAGTGGGATCGAGGGGCTGCAAGACTTTGCCCGCGGCATTCATCCGCTCGGCAAGTTCGAACGTCAGCTCGCGCGGCACCAGCGGACGCGGCCGGTGGAAGAACAGATTGAACGCATCGGGCCGGTTGCCGCGGCCGATGGCGTAAACGTCGCGCATGCCGGCCGTCGTCACCAGCGCGGTCTTGGCGCCCTTGTGCTCCAGCACCGTATTGATGGCGATGGTCGAGCCGTGGATCAGTTCGTCCATAGCGGCGAGATCGCATTCGGCAAGCTTGAGTGCCTCGGTAATGCCTTCGGTCGGATCGGCCGGCACGGTCGAGGTTTTTGACGTGACGATAACGCCGTCGCGGTAGCCGACGAGGTCGGTGAAGGTGCCGCCGATGTCGACGCCAACGACGGACGATTGCGGATGGGCGGCGGATGGCTTTCCCGGCCGGTCCGCAGCGGATTCTTTCAACATGGCGCTGCTTTTATTCCGCTTTTGCCTGCCCTGTCATCCGTTGCCGAACCGCTTGGCGAACGCTGCAGCGAGCCGCCCACATTCCGCGCTTCCGTTGAAAGCGTCACGGCACAGGATCAGCCATTCATCGACCGTTTCGCCGCCCACCAGCGCATCGAGCACATGGTGACCCTTATCATCGATGTCGGATGGCGAGAGTGGATTCTCAGGGTCGCCCGCGGTCGCGATGACGCGATAACGAAACGCTTGGCCGCCGGTTTGGACTTCGACATCCGCCGGCCAATGCAACGGATAGAACGCCTCCAGCTCCTTGTCCGGCACGACTTCGACCTTGGCGGACAATTGCGAAATTGCCGCGTCGATGCCCGCCGCGCTGCGGTCGACATCGAACAGCTGCATCGGCGCAAGCGCGCAGAGCGCGATCTGGTGCGCGACACTGACCAGGGTCGATTGGCGCGAACCCGGCTCGGCCTTGGTCGAGAGCATGCCGACATAGGCGGGTGGGACGTGCACCCGTACCCGGCTGATGGCATCGCCACGAATCTGTTCGGCCTGAACGATCGCGGAAAACGCCTGCACGGCGGCGATGCCTTGCTTCGCCGAACAGAACGGTTTGATGCTCAACTCGGAGTAAATCGACCCCTGCCCCAATTTGTCGGTGAGGCGCGAGCGATCCAGCGCAATGCCGTGCGTATCATTGAGCCAATCCCGTTCGAACAGACCGGGGTCGCCGTGATAGTCCGCGCGCGCCGCCTCGGCTGCGGCGACACCACCCGCGATCGCGTTGCCGTAGAGGAACCAGCGGCCGGACGGCGCGCCGTGAATGTGGCCGACGCCGCCCGCAGTCAGCATGGCGGCAAGCGACAGCGCGTGGCTGGTGCGCTCCGCATTCAGGCCGAACAACCGCGCCGCCGTCGCGGCTGCGGCTACCGGCGCCACCAGATAAGTCGGCCAGATGCCACGGTAGAGGATTTTCGGCCCACTGACCGCCATACCGAACCGTGCGGCGATCTCCGTGCCGGCCCAGATCGCGCTTGCGACCTCCGCGGCGTCGGCCGTCGCGCCTTGCGCCGCCAGCATCAGCGCCACCGGAACGACGCCCGCGCTCGGCGTGACGCACGATTGCAGGTGGATATCGTCGATTTCCGTGAGCCGTATCGTCGCGGCGCAGCGCGCGATCCGTTCGGCGAGCGAATGCGCCTCGCCCAAACGCTGCAGCGATTTGCCCTCGGGGATACTGCTGCCGGCGAGCGCCGCCATCACGGTATCGGCGAGATGCAGCCGCAGCCGCTCCTGTTCGCCTGCCGGCAATGCCGATGCTTTGGCGCCGGTTACGAAGGTTGCAAGTTCGCCGATGACACTCACGGTACGATTGCCCTGCTCGATGTTGATTGGCTATCCATATTGGCCAGCCATGGCATCCTCATAGCAAACTCGCCGGTGTCAGCACATGCCAGCCGCCCTCAACGAAACCCACGATCCAGTCCGGCGCAGTTTTGTCGAAAGCGCCAACACGCCGGGCTGCGACTTCCCTATCCAGAACCTGCCATTCGGCGCGTTTCGCCCGGATGCCGGGTTGCCGCCGCGGATCGGCGTCGCGATCGGCGACCGGATCGTCGACGTCGCGGCAGTGGCTTCGTCGCTTGACGGCCTCGCCGCCGACGCGGCGCGGGCGTGCGCGGCGCCGCGGCTCAATCACCTGATGACGCTCGGCCCGCAGGCCTGGTCGGCGCTGCGCCTGGCGCTGTCACGCGGCTTGAGCATCCAGCATGAGAATGCGGACTTCCGGCAAAATCTGGTGCCGATCGCGCAGGCCGAAATCGAGCTGCCGGTGACTATCGGCGATTTCACCGATTTCTTCGCCTCGATCTTCCATGCCACCAATGCGGGGCGGATATTCCGCCCCGACAGTCCGCTGATGCCGAATTATAAATATGTGCCGGTCGCCTATCACAGCCGCGCGTCGTCGGTCATTCCAAGCGGCACGGCATTCAAGCGGCCGCACGGCCAGCGCAAAGGCCAAAATGACACCGAGCCAAGCTACGGGCCGTCGCGCAATCTCGATTTCGAGCTGGAGCTCGGCTTCTACATCGGAACGCCGAGCAAACTCGGCGAACCGGTGCCGGTCGGCAAGGCCGCCGACCACATCTTCGGCTTCTGCCTGCTCAATGATTGGTCGGCGCGCGATGTGCAGGCGTGGGAATATCAGCCGCTCGGCCCGTTCCTGGGAAAGAACTTCGCCACCACGGTGTCGCCCTGGGTTGTGACCGCCGAGGCGCTGGCGCCGTACCGCACTCACGCCTACGCGCGCCCAGCCGGCGACCCGGCGCCGCTGCCTTATCTCACCAATGCCGAGGATCAGGCGCATGGCGGCCTCGACATCACGCTGGAAGTCTACGTTGCCACCGAAGCGATGCGGCGATCCGGCATCGCGCCGGCGCGCATCACGCAGACCTCGTTCGCGCTGATGTACTGGACCGTGGCGCAGATGATCGCGCACCACACCGGCAACGGCTGCAATCTCGTCGCCGGCGACCTGATCGGCTCCGGCACAGTATCGGGACCGGAGAAATCGAGCTGGGGGAGCTTGCTTGAACTCACCGCCCGCGGCCGCGAACCGCTCGCGCTGCCGGGCGGCGAAACACGCGGCTTCATCGAAGATGGCGACGAAGTCATTTTTCGCGGCTTTTGCCAAAAATCCGGCGCAGCCCGCATCGGCTTCGGCGAATGCCGCAGTGTGGTGCTGCCGGCAGGCTAAACGGCCCGAAAATCATTGCTCGCCCTCCGCTTGCACGGCGGAGGGCATCGTTTTCCAGGGAATAACGCCCTCAGTCGACCGTCGAACCGGGGTGTAAGTTTTCGCGCCCGCTCTGTCACGAAGGGACCAAGTCAGTGTGTCCTATCAGATCGAGGACATCAGCACCGGTCCGTCGCAGGGCTTCTGGGTGCTCAACGGAACGGCGCTGCCCAACGGCCAGATCACCACGATCTCCGCGGCGCAGCTGTCACAATTAAGCTTCGTGGCGGGCGAGAATTCGGCCGCGCCAGTGACCGACATGCTCGAAGTGGCGGCCTCGGACTCGGCGAGTTCCGGCGCTTTTACGACTTTCACCGTCACGGCTTCACAGTTTACGCCAGTGCTCAATGCAGCGCCGCCGGCCGGAACCAGCGCCGACATCATTATGAGCAAAGGCTCCAACGGCTCGTATGAGATTTTTGACGTCGGCAACAACAGCATCCTGTCCGCCGGTTCACTCGGCCAGATCAATCCGACGTGGCAGGTTGCCGGCATCGGTCACTTCGACGGCGCCGACACCGCCGATCTGCTGATGCGCGATTCCACCACAGGGGCGCTCACGGTCTATGACGTGAGCAACAACAACATCGTGGGCACCGCCTCGTTGGGTCAGGTCGGACTCGAATGGCAGGTGGCGGGCTTCGACGATTTCAGCTCGCGCACCGGCGAAACCGACATGCTGATGCGTAACACCAACACCGGCGCGTTCGAACTCTTCGACATCAGCAACAATAGGATTACCTCTGCCGCGCCGATGGGCCAGGTCGGGCTGGAATGGCAGGTCGCCGGCTTCGGCGATTTCTCAACCCAGGCCAACGAGACCGACATGCTGATGCGCAACAGCAACACCGGCGCATTCGAGCTCTTCGACATCGCCAACAACACCATCACCTCGGCCAGCCCGATGGGGCAGGTCGGCTTGGAATGGCAGGTCGCGGGTTTTGGCGATTTCTCCGGCAACGCCAATGAGACCGACATGCTGATGCGCAACAGCAACACCGGCGCATTCGAGCTCTACGATATCGCCAACAACACCATCACCTCGGCCGGCCCGATGGGGCAGGTTGGCTTGGAATGGCAGGTCGCGGGCTTTGGCGATTTCTCCGGCAACGCCAATGAGACCGACATGCTGACGCGCAACAGCAATACCGGACAGTTCGAGGTCTTCGACATCAGCCGCAACGCCATCACTTCAGCCACCCCGATGGGGCCGGTCGGGACCGAATAACAGGTGGCGGGTATCGCCGCCGCCTCACTAAGCCAGCTCACCCAGGCGATGTCGGCATTTGCGCCGGCCAACGGCGCCCTCGACACCAACACCGCGCTTGGCGAGGGGACGACCTCGCCCGGTTCGACGCAACTGTTTGCGGCGCAAGGGTCGCGATCCAATTGAGCTGGAGCATCTTGGCGACGATCGAACGTCTACTTCTTGCCTATCCGGCGAAGGAGTTCATGCGCAAAAAGCGAAAGCGAGTCGTCGCGCGCGCCCATGATCACAATTCGATCGCCACGACGCGCCAGCTCAATCAGCGCATCCCCGCAGCCGCCACGGTCTGGAAAAGCCACCGCATGACGTCCTTGCCGTTCAATGTCGCCGATAATGTCGCGGCTTCCAACGCTGCGATCGACAGTACCGCCGAAATATACCGGCTCCGGCATGAACAGAACGTCCTCATCGTTCAACCCGTGCACAAAGCAATCCACCAGGGCATTTCTCATCAAACGAATCGGGCCGTACCCATGAGGTTGAAACATCAGCAGCAGGCGGCCGGGAAACGCGTGCAGGGTCTGCAGCGTAGCCGCAATCTTGTCGGGGTTGTGAGCAAAGTCGTCGATCACCGTAATATCGTTGGCAGTGCCCACGACCTCCAATCGTCGCCGGATACCGCTGAACTCACCCAAATAGGACGCAGCCTCCGCGAGGCCGACGCCACAAACCTTCGCGACACACAAGGCGGCAAGAGCATTGGAGACGTTGTGCAGCCCCGGAACTCTCAGCTTCACGGTGACGCTCTCGCTGCTGTCGCGGGCCTTTACCTGGAAAGCAATTCCGGCCGGCATGGGGATCGCCGCTGAGGCAACAAGATCGGCAGGCGCCTCGCCCTGACTGTAGGTCACTGCCTGGCCCGGCTTCAGATCGGCGGCAAGCGCCGCGGTTTCCGTGTTATCGAGATTCAGAATCGCCATTTGGGCTCCGGCGACAAAACCCCGGAAAAGGCTACGCAGCTCGTCGAGCGACTTGTGGTCAAGCGAGATATTGTTCACGACCGCAATGCGCGGCTCGAAAAGTGCAATCGAGCCGTCGCTCTCGTCGACTTCGCTGACGAAAATATCGCCGTCGCCGACCCGGGCGCTGGCGAACGGCGAGCCCGGGTCCATGAAGTTCTTCATATCGGCGCCGTTCATAATCGTCGGGCTTTTTCCGGCGCGGTGCAGAATCCATCCGATCATACCGACGGTCGTGGACTTGCCGCTGGTACCGGCGACGCCGACGGCAAGGCCGGACTGGTTGAAGAGTTGAGCGAGAAGTTGCGCGCGTGTCATGACGGCGGCGCCGACGCGACGCGCCGCCTGCACGTCGGGGATTGTCTCCTCGACTGCGGCAGAGGTGACCAGGATCTGACTGTCGCGACGCATTCCGCTGCCATCTTGCGGGTGGAGCGGTATGCCACGCGCGCGCAGGAAATCGAATCGTTCGCCGTTGCGTCCCTGGTCGAGCGCACGATCAGAACCCTCGACGCCTCCGCTCCTCGCCTGGATGATCAGTGCGAGGGGAGTCATGCCGCTACCGCCGATGCCACAGAAAAAGTAATCTCGATGTTGGGACATCGGCGAAATCTACAAGCATTGCCGATGAGGGACAACTTGATCGGGTCGCCCGCATGAGTACGCAGAGGTGCAAGATTGGCGTCGTCGCGCCGGCCTCGCGCATGTCTCCCGACATCGTTACGCGTGTACCGGCCCTGGTCGAGCGTCTCTATCCGGAACACACGCCCGAGATTGTCTTCCACCCGCAGTGCTTTGCGTCGCATGGACATTTTGCGGGCGAAGACGCGGCGCGCGCGCAGGCCTTTCTCGACATCGCCAACGACGCAAGCTTCGACGCGGTCTGGTTCGCACGCGGCGGATACGGAACGTGCCGCGTGGTCGAACAGGTCATGTCCCGGTTGACGCAGGCGTCCCGGCGAAAGGCCTATGTGGGCTACAGCGATGCCGGGATGCTGCTTGCCGCTTTGTACCGTGCCGGATTCACCGCCGTGGCTCACGGGCCCGTCGCGCAGGACATCCTTCGGGATGGTGGGGATGCCGCGGTTGCGAGGGCGCTCGCCTGGATGATTGATCGCGCGCCGGAGGCGCTCGAGCCAAGCGTCGACGGCACGAAAAAGACCGCGGCGTTTAACATGACGGTGCTCAGTCACTTGCTCGGCACACCGCTGGAGCCGAACCTCGACGGACACGTGCTCATGTTGGAGGAGGTTGGGGAAGCGATTTACCGAATCGATCGATCGCTGTTCCACATCACCAGCAGCGCCGGCATCCGACGCGTGTCAGGCATCATGCTCGGCCGTTGCAGCAACATCACACCGAATGAACCAGAGTTCGGAATGAATGAAGAGCAGGTCGCCACATACTGGTGCCGGAGGGCCGGAATTCCCTGGCTGGGACGCGCCGACATCGGGCACGACATTCACAACAAGATCGTACCCTTCGGCCTCTTGCTATGACGGCCCCAGGTACCAAGAGCGATGGGAAAGCAGGCCCGAGCGCACCGCCGGAGTTATTGCACCGGCGTCCATTTCTGCAGCCGCTTCCCGGTATCGACCTCGCCGGTATAAAAATTACCGTGCGAGTCGAACGCGCCGACATGCACCCAATGGAATTCGCCGGCGTTGCGACCCGGGCTGCCGAACGTGCCGACCACCGCGCCATCCGAACGGCGCACCGCTTCCATGACATTGTTGGTGCCGTCGATCAGCATGAAATAATTCTGCTCTTTGTCGAGCGGCGAGAACGCCATGCCCCAGGTCGACCCTGAGCCTTGCGTCTTGGCGTCGAATACGAATTGCCGCACGTAAGTGCCGTCTTTGTGAAATACCTGAATACGGTTGTTGGTGCGGTCACAGACATAGACCAAGCCATCATGCGCCAGGCCGATGCAGTGCACCGGGTTGCCGAATTGCGGGGAGTCCGGATTGTATTTCGGCAGGTCCTGATCGGTCGGCGGCTTGCCGTAGGCGCCCCAGATACGCTTGATCGTGCCACTGTCGGCGTCGAGCACCGCAACGCGATGATTACCGTAGCCGTCGGCGGCATAGATTTCATTCGCCGCGGCATCGAACGCGAAGCCGCCGACCTGGCCGAACTGCGTCAGATCGGTGCTGCTGGTCAGTGGGCCACGGCGGCCGAGTTCTTTGACGAATTTGCCATCAGTGGTGAATTTCAGCACCATGCTGTCGTCCTTGCCGTTGCCCGACAGCCAGACGAAGCCTTTGCCATCGACGAGAATCGAGTGCTCCTGCGCCGGCCAGTCATAACCCTGGTTGTCGCCGGGCCCGCCCCACGCCTTGACCACATCGCCGGCCTGATTGAGCACCAGTACCGATGGCGCCGCACGCAGCATTTCGAGCGCGGCGGCTTGAGCGCTGCGCCCTTCTCGTCGGGCGTGAGCGAACGCGGCCGCTGGAACACCCAGATATTGTCGTTGGCGTCGATCGTCATGCCGCCGACCTGGCCCATGATCCAATTGTTCGGCAGCGGCTTTGGCCAGAACGGATCGACCTTGAATTTCGGACCATCGGCGAGCGCGGGACGCGCCAGAGAAAACAGCAGCAACGCCAGCATCGCGACCGGCGCGCGCAACAACGAACGAGCATGCGTCATATCTGTCCCGCCCTTCCCGCGCACATTTGCGGCTTGCATAATCCGGCGCGGCGCGCGGATATAGCATAGCAGGCGTCGGCGACCCATAAAGCCACATCAAGAGAGGCGCTGTGAACACATCCGAACAACGGCAACTGGCCGAAAGTTTCCGCAAGCTGCACCGCGCGCCGCCGATCTTGCTCCTGCCTAATGCCTGGGACCCGATGAGCGCGCGCATCTTCGAAGCCGCAGGCTTTCTCGCGGTGGCGACGACGAGCGGCGGACTCGCCTGGGCGCTCGGCTATCAGGATGGCGAGAACACGCCGTGGCCGGAGGTAATTGCGGCGACGCAGCGGATTGCGCAGGCGATACGCGTGCCGCTCACCGCCGACATCGAAGCCGGCTATGGAGAGACGCCGGAACAGGTGGCGCGCAGCATCACCGAGATCATTGGCGCCGGGGCCGTAGGGGTCAATCTGGAAGACGGCACGCCGGACCCGCAGCAGCCCGTGCGGACCATCGAGGAGGCTGCCGCGCGTATCCGCGCCGCGCGCGCCGCCGCCAGCGCCGCGGGCGTGCCGATCGTGATCAATGCGCGGGTCGATCTTTATCTGAAACACGTCGGCGATGAAGCCACGCGCTTTACCGGAACGGTGCAGCGGGCGGAAGCCTACCTCGCCGCCGGCGCCGACTGCATCTTTGTCTTCGCCGTTGCCGATGTGGACCTTATCAAAAAACTCACCGCCGCCATCAAGGCTCCGATCAACGTCGTCGGCCGCGCCGGCGGGCCGGGACTCAAGACGCTCGAGGCCGCCGGCGTCGCGCGCGTCAGCATCGCCTCGGGCGCCAGCATGGTGGTCATGTCGCAGATCCAGCACATCGCCGAGGAACTGCGCCAAAAAGGCGAATTCGATATTCTCAAATCATCGCTGACGCGTGCCGACGCCCAGAAACTGTTCACGAGGGACTAGCGCATGTCCCGGAAAAGTGGGCGCCGGTTTTCCGAAAAGGACATGCGCCAATGCAAAGGAGGCGACCGATGACCATGAAAGCCCGCGTGGATTTCCGCAAAGCGTCGCCGCAGGGTGCCAAGGCAATGGGCGAACTGCATGCCTTCGTGCATCGCTGCGGTCTCGATCATGCGCTCCTGGAACTCGTCAAGCTGCGCGCCTCGCAGATCAACGGCTGCGCCCACTGCATCGACATGCACACCAAGGAGCTGCGCGCCGCGGGCGAAAGCGAGCAGCGGCTTTATCTGCTCAACGCCTGGGAGGAATCGCCGTTCTACAGCGAGCGCGAGCGCGCCGCTTTGGCCTGGACCGAAGCGCTGACGCTGATCACCGAAGGCCACGCGCCGGATGATGTCTACGAGCAGGCGCGCGCGCAGTTTTCGGAAGAAGACCTCGCCAACCTGACGCTGGCGATCATCGCCATCAACGGCGCCAACCGGCTCAACATCGCGTTCCGTACCGTGCCGGGAAGCTACCGCGTCAAGGTTCAGCACGCGGCGGAGTGATCCGTCATTCCGGGGCGCCGCGAAGCGGCGCTCCCGGAATCCATAATCACAGAGATGGCAGA
The DNA here is from genome assembly GCA_036511795.1 of Xanthobacteraceae bacterium. GTDB lineage: Bacteria > Pseudomonadota > Alphaproteobacteria > Rhizobiales > Xanthobacteraceae > BOG-931. Next base: position 89,355 of record DATCBO010000133.1, on the reverse strand, counting down.
ACTCGCACTGAGTTCCACCTGCAACAACCGTGGATATGGATTCCGGGCTCGGCCCTTCGGGCCGCCCCGGAATGACATTAATGTATCTCCGGCTCCTCGATCCGCTCCGTCCCGGCGAGAAAATCGAAGTCGCAGCCCTCGTCGGCCTGGCCGATGTGCTGTGAGAACATCGCGCCATAGCCGCGCGGATATTTGGGCGGCGGCGTCTTCCACGCGGCGCGGCGGCGCGCCATTTCCGCGTCACCGACGTGCAGATGAATCCGCCGCGACTCGACATCGACCTCGATCTCGTCGCCGGTCTGCACGAAAGCGAGCGGGCCGCCGACGAAACTTTCCGGCGCCACGTGGAGGATGCAGGCGCCGTAGCTGGTGCCGCTCATGCGCGCATCCGAAATACGCAGCATGTCGCGTACGCCCGCTTTCAGGAGCTTTTTCGGAATCGGCAGCTGCCCCCATTCGGGCATGCCGGGCCCGCCCTTTGGCCCGCCATTCTTGAGCACCAGCACGTGATCGGCCGTGACATCGAGATCGTCGCGGTCGACCTCGCGCGCCATCTGGTCGTAATTCTCAAACGCAATCGCCTTGCCACGATGTTTGAGCAGACGCTGCTCGGCCGCCGCCGGCTTCATCACGCAACCGCGCGGCGCGAGATTGCCGGTGAGCACCGCGGTCGCGCCTTCGGGATAGAGCGGCTGCGACAGCGCGTGAATCACGTCGGGCAGGTATACGCCGGCGCCCGAAATATTGTCGCCGACGCTGCGGCCATTGACCGTCAGACAGGACAAATCGAGCAGCTCCTGCATCTGCGCCATCAGCGCGCGCAAGCCTCCCGCATAATAGAAATCCTCCATCAGATATTTGCCGGACGGAGTGATATTGGCGATCACCGGCACTTCTCGCGAAATCTCGTCGAAGCGCGCCATGTCGAGCGCGATACCGGCGCGGCGCGCGAGCGCGATGACGTGGATGATAGCGTTGGTCGAGCCGCCCAGCGCCATGTGCACGCGGATGGCATTATCGAAAGCCGACGGCGTCAAGATTTTGTCCGGCGTCAAATCTTCCCACACCATCTCGACGGCGCGGCGGCCGGCAGCCGCGCACATGCGCGGATGATTGGCATCGGGTGCAGGGATCGACGATGCGCCCGGCAGCGCCATGCCGAGCGCCTCGGCGATCGCCATCATGGTGGCGGCTGTGCCCATCACCATGCAGGTGCCGAACGAGCGCGAGATGCCGCCCTCGATCTCGTTCCACTCCTCGTCGCCGATGCGGCCGGCGCGCTTTTCGTCCCAGTATTTCCACGCGTCGGAGCCGGAGCCGAGCGTGTGGCCGCGCCAGTTGCCGCGCAGCATGGGACCTGCCGGCACATAGATCGACGGCACCCCCATCGAGATCGCGCCCATGATCAGACCGGGCGTGGTCTTGTCGCAGCCGCCCATCAGCACCGCGCCGTCGATCGGATGGCTGCGTAAGAGCTCCTCGCATTCCATGGCAAGGAAGTTACGATACAGCATGGTCGACGGTTTGACGAATGGCTCGGCGAGCGACATTGCAGGCAGCTCGATCGGAAAGCCGCCGGCCTGATAGACGCCGCGTTTGACGTCCTCCGCCCGTGCGCGCAAATGGCCGTGGCAGGCGTTGATGTCGCTCCAGGTGTTGATGATGCCGATGACCGGCTTGCCGGCCCAGTCGTCGCGGTCATAGCCGAATTGGCGCAGCCGCGAGCGATGGCCGAATGAGCGCAGATCGTTCTTGCCAAGCCAGCGATAGCTCCGCAGTTCCTCGGGCGACTTCTTCTTGGATTGCGTCGTCACGCCCCTACTCCGCGGTCGCGCCGGTGGCCTTGACCACTTTGGCCCATTTGTTGGTCTCGTCGAGGACGATCTTGCCGAAATCCTCCGGCGTGCCCGCAATGTTGGTGCCGCCGAGTTCGGCAAGCCGCGCCTGCATCGCCGGATCGGCCAGAGCCTGGTTGATGGTGCGATTGAGCTTGTCGATGATCGGGCGCGGCGTTCCCTTCGGCACCGCCATGCCGAAGAAGGCGCTCGCCTCATAGCCGGGCACCGTCTCGGCCACGGTCGGCACATTGGGCAGCGCCGCGGCGCGCTGCGCCGTCGTCACCGCGAGCGCGCGCAGCCGGCCCGACTGGATGTGGGCGATCGACGACGGCAGATTGTCGAACATCACCTGCACGTGGCCGGCCAGCATGTCGGTCAGCGCCGGCGCCGCGCCGCGATACGGCACGTGCACCAGATTGACGCCGGTCAGCATCATGAACAGCGCGCCGGACAGATGCACCGAGGTGCCGACGCCGGACGACGCCATGTTGATCTTGCCCGGATTGGCCTTGGCGTAGGCGATGAATTCGGCGACCGTTTTCGCCGGCACCGCTGGATTGACCTCCATTACGTTGGGTACGCGGATGAAGCCCCCGACCGGCGCCATGTCACTGATGAAATTGAACGGCAGATTCTTGTAAAGCGACGCATTGATGGTGTTGGCGGGATTGACCAGAAATACGGTGTAGCCATCCGGCGGCGCGCGCGCCGCAAGTTCGGTGGCGAGGTTGTTGCCCGCACCCGCCTTGTTCTCGATGAGAAATTGCTGGCCGAGTTTTTGCGCCAGATACTGCCCGATCAGGCGGGCGCAGATGTCGGTCGAGCCGCCCGGAGGATAGCCGACCAGCCAGCGCACGGCGTGGTTCGGATAATCGTCGGCGGCACGCGCCGCGCCGGAGCCGGCCACAAGGGCGCAAACAAAGGCGACAGCAGCCCATCGCCGAATTCCACCTGGCATTTCTCTCTCCCTGTGCGCTGCGGTCATGGCCGACCGCGCGCTCAACAACTTTATGCAGCCGAACCTACGCGGCAGTGACGATGCCGCACAAGGGCGCAGGAAGCGCCTGCCCTGTCCGTAGCGCCTTGCCGGAGGCAGCGCCGCCCGATAGTTTCACGGCCCCGCCACACAAGGACATTGGCATGATCGATCTTTATGCGTTGACCAGCCCGAACGTGCAGAAAGTCTACGTCATGCTGGAAGAGACCAAACTGCCCTACAAGGAGCATTTCGTCGATGTGTGGAAGGGCGATCAGTACGACCCGAATTTCATCAAGATCAATCCGAACTCGAAAATCCCCGCCATCGTCGACCACGAAGGTCCCGGCGGCAAGCCGATCACCATTTTCGAGTCCGGCGCGATCCTGATGTACCTCGCCGAGAAATCGGGAAAATTCCTGCCCACCGATATGGCTGGAAAATACGACGTGCTGCAATGGCTGTTTTTTTCAGACGAGCGGCGTCGGCCCGATGTTCGGCCAATTCACGCATTTCAAGTTGTTCGCGCCGAAGGACAAAGACAATTCCTACTCGATGGGACGCTATCAGACCGAAGTGAAGCGGCTATACGACGTCATGGAAAAGCAACTGGCGCATTCGACGTATCTGGCCGGCAACGAGTACACCATCGCCGACATCGCGACCTTCCCGTGGACCCGCAATCACGACATGCAAGGCGTCAAGTGGGAGGACAACCCCAACCTCGCCCGCTGGTTCAAGACGATCGACGAGCGTCCCGCGGTCAAAGCCGCGCTCGCCAAAATCGGCGCCATCAAGTCGAACCGCGAAACCGCGAACGACGATCAGAAGGATCGCTTCTTCAATCGCGGACAGTACGCGCGGGCGTAAGGCGGGCTCGTCATTGCGAGCGGAGCGAAGCAATCCAGTTCTGCGGCGTAGTTTCTGGATTGCATCGCCGCGAAGCTTGTCATCGGGCCGGCCAGTTCGGGCCGGACCCGTTGGCTCCTCGCGATGACGGCGCCGATTTAGTCTAAATTGGTCGGCATCACCGGTAGGATGAGGCACGACGCGTGCGCGCCGTCGTGGTGGATCGTGTCGGTGCCCATCAGGCACGGATGATAGGGATGTGAGAACACACCGTCGGTCGCGGGCGAGTCGCCGTTGGCAAGCTCGAGCCTGATGCGGTGGCCTTTCTTGAACACGTAGGCGATCGGCAGCACCTCGATATCGAACTGATAGATTTCGCCCGGCGTGAGCGGCTGCGGATTTACGTGCGTGTAAAACGGCCGCTCCGGCGTTGAGCGCGCCGCATCCTTCTCGCGATGCGACGCCTTCAGCCAGCCTTTCGAGACCGGCGTGTAGGCCGGCTGCTCGCCCTTGGCGCGCGCCGCGGCGTCTTGCGGATGCTGATCGGTCAGCTTGACGATGAACTGCGTATCGATCGCGCTCGATGAGACGTAGAGCTTGAGCACGATCGGCCCGGTCACTTCCAGATCGGCCTCAAGCGGCCCGGTCGTAAAGGTGAGCACGCGCCGTGCCGGATCGACCCGCCCATCGGGCCCGATGACAGCCGTGCCGTTGACCCATTCCCAGTCCGGATAGGTGTAGCTCGTCGCCGGTTCCGCCGGCGCGGGGTTCGCGATCGACAGCCCGCCGTCGTTGAGCGAGCTGACGCTTCCCGACGGCCCTTTTCGCAGATGATAGACCACCGGCGCCGCGCGCTGTGGCGGCCACTCGTCCTCGGCACGCCAGACATTGGCGCCGCGCACGAAAAGTCGCACCGGCTCGGCGTCCATGAAGCCGTTGTTGGCGCCCTTGAGATGCAGATTGTAGAACGGCAGCAGCTCCTTTTCGTGAAACTCCACCTGGTCGAACATGCGGTGCGCTTCGAAGGTGTTGCGCGCGCCGGTGACCACGAGTTTCTTCGGCGCTTTCACCTCTTCGTAGCCGAGGATGTTACCGCGCAGATGCAATCCCATCTTGCCCCAATGGCCGACCGACAGCACCGGGCATTTGATCTTGTCGAGCCGCCAATACGGCGAGCGCAGGCGCCAGAATTCATCGTCGAGATCGTGATTGATGATTTCGCCGACCAGATCGAATTTCATCGGCGGCCGGCCATGCCGCCCGGCGAGGCGATGCTGATTGTCGGCGCGCAGCGACGTATACCAGACCGATCGATACGAGCAGTAGATGCCGCCGTGATAATTCGAGCCGCGGTACTGATCGACCAAGCCGTCGTATGGCACGATGCAGGCGAGGCCCGGCGGGTTATAGGTCGCCATCAGCCACTGCGCCATGGCGTAATACGACTGACCGATGCCGCCGACCCGGCCGTTGCACCATGCCTGCCGTACGATCCAGGCAATCAGTTCGAGATAGTCCTGCTGCTCGTTCGGCCCCATGAACTCGAACTCGCCTTCGGACTGGCCGGCGCCGCGCACGTCGGCATGCACGTAGGCGTAACCCTGGCCGACATACCATTCGACCGGGCCGGTTTCGCGCCACAGAAACAACGGATAGGCCGGCACCTCGTCCATCTCATACTGGTAGGGCGAAGCCGCGAACAGCGCCGGAAAACGGCCCTCGGCGTCCGGTCGGTACACGCACAGCGAAATGCGCACGCCGTCGCGCATCGTAACCGTGATGCCCTTCTCAACCTTCATTCGGTATTGCGTCACTTCGCTCACTCCCGGTGCCTTGCCGGCTATCGATGCCTTGGGCATTGTGGCCCGAGCAAAAAGCATATGCCAGGAGGAGACGTCATGACCCGGTGGACCCGCGCGCTCGCTGTCATCGCGATGCTGGCGCCCGCACTGCCAGCCGCTGCGCAAAATTACCCGTCGCGGCCGATTCGCGCGATCGCATCGCAGGGTGCCGGCGGACTGAGCGATCTCTTCATGCGCGCGCTCGGCCAAGACCTCGGCCCTGCGCTCGGCACCTCGATCGTGGTGGAGGACCGCGCCGGCGCGGAAGGCACGATCGGCGCCAAGGCCTGCGCGGAATCCGCACCCGACGGCTACACGATCTGCATACTTCCCGATCAGGCCTTCGTCACCAATCCTTTCCTGCCAAGCGCGGATTGGGATCCGATGACACACCTGACACCGATCGCGCGGCCGTATTACCTCACCCAGATTTTCGCGGTGAACGCTTCGCTGGGCGTCAAATCGTTCGCCGAGCTCGCGAAACTCGTCAAGTCCAAGCCCGGCACATTCAACTACATGGCGCCGTCGGTGTCGAAGGTCGCCTTCATGGAGGAGTTTAACAAAAAGAACGGTACCGACATCGTGCGCGTGCCGTTCAAGGGCGGCGGCGATGCCGTCACCAGCATGCTCAACGGCACGACCCAAATCGCCATCTTCGGCATCGGCAACCTGATTTCGTTTATCAAGGCCGACAAGATCGTGGGGCTAGCCATCGACGGCGACACGCGCTCGCCGCTGGCGCCGGAGATTCCGACCTTCAAGGAGGTCGGCTACACCGAGCACATCTCGCCGACCTTCTTCGGCATCTACGCGCCCAAAGGCACGCCGATGCCAATCATCGACAAACTGAACAAGGCGATAGTCGCGGTGGAATCGAAGCCGGACTTCCAGCAGAAATTCCTGATCAACAAGGGTCTCACCCCGTCGCTGGAATCGGCGGAGCAATTCGCCAAGGAACTACCGGCCGACCGCGCCGAGGGCCTCGCCGTGATCAAGGCCTCGGGGCTTTATCCAAGCGTGAAGTGAGGCGGCAGACCAGCCCCTTTCCGGATGCGCAGCATTGTAGGATGGGTTGAACAAAGTGAAACCCATCATCGGGCCGGGAAGGCTGGATGATGGGTTTCGCTCACGCTCAACCCATACTATGTCCTCACCCTCAGTCTCGAAGGACGAGGTCCGCGCGAAGCGGCCATCGAAAGATAGCCTTTCCCCATTGTGAGCGATATCTTGTTGTTGTATCTGACCGCTGCCCACTACTTGGAGTAGTATATGGCTTGGTCAGATGGCTTGCCACCCGGAACACCCACCTACCTCATCGCGTCATCCGCAAATGGGCGATTAAGAGTTGTAGCTGGACCTGGCACGGGCAAGTCCTTTGCCATGAAGCGCCGCGTCGCGCGCCTCCTGGAGGAGGGCGTATACGCGTCAGTTATCCTGCCCGTGACATTCACTAGAGTTGCGGCGGAAGATCTGCACCGCGAACTCGTTAACATGGGAGTTCCTGGGTGCGACGGCTTGGCTGGGCGAACACTTCACAGCTTCGCCCTACGCCTGCTGCTCAGAAACCACGTTTTGGTTGCAACGGGGAGAACGGCAAGGCCTCTAAATGAATATGAGGAAACCCCTTTGGTCTCTGACCTTGAAGGAGCGCACGGCGGCAAGAGAGCGGTCGGCAAACTGAAACACGCGTACGAATCGGCCTGGGCGAGGCTCCAACATGAAGAGCCTGGATACGCTCAGTCCGCAGAAGATGAAGCTTTCGCCGCAGACCTGTTGAGCTGGCTCAAGTTTCACGATGCCATGCTTATCGGTGAAGTCATTCCACAAGCCTATGAGTATTTGCGATCGAATCCTGCGGCACCAGAACGGAATGAATTTGAATACATACTTGTTGATGAGTTTCAAGACCTCAATAGGGCCGAGCAAGGCGTAATTGAGCTTCTTTCCGGAGCCGCGGACGTGTGTATCGTCGGCGACGACGACGATCAAAGCATTTATAGATTTAAACACGCCAATCCTGAGGGAATTAGGGACTGGATTGTCGTCAATGTTGATGCTGATGACATTGAGCTTGCCGAGTGTCGCCGCTGTCCAACTACGGTTGTAGAAATTGCCAACAGCCTTATTAGCCACAACAAGCTTCGGTTAGTGCCGCGGGCCCTAACCCCGCGCCCCGAAAATGGCCCTGGTGATGTCCGCATAACTCAGTACGACACACTCGCGGACGAGGTGATAGGTATCACTAAGATAGTCCGCGGCATGGTTGAAGATGACGGCGTTCCGCCCGGCGATATTCTCATCCTTGCACAACGGGGTGTAATCGGCACGCCGATTTACGAATCCTTGCGGGGCTACAACGTGCCCGTAAAATCGTATTATTCAGAATCCGAGCTCGATGCGCCAGAGGCGCAGCGGCGCTTTGCTCTATTAAAGCTGTTTGTAGATCGTGAGGATAAGGTTGCGCTTAGATGGCTGGTGGGTCAGAGCGGCAATAATTGGAATTCGGCCGGCTATCGGAGAGTCAGGAGTTACTGTGAGGCAAATGGTCTAACTCCATGGCAGGTTTTAGAGAAGCTCTCCGACGGTTCGCTGACAATTCCACATACGCGCAATATCGTTTCTGGATTTGAGGAGATTGTTGTTGAAATACAACAAATTGAAGCGCTCCCGAACCTTACCGCGGTAATAGACCAATTGCTTCCCGCTGCAGACGAAAGTGTGCGCGATCTTCGTGACCTTGCGGTGCGCGCCCTTAACGAAGTGGGTGAAGAGGATCGGACCCGGTGGCTCCTCGAATTAATGGAGGCGATCAGCACGCCGGAAACACCAACTGAAATCGAAGACGTTAGAATTATGAGTCTGCACAAGAGCAAGGGCCTTAGCGCACCGGTGACGATTATTGCGGGATGCGTAGAAGGACTCCTGCCAAAACAGCCCGACAAAGCCACTCCCACCCCCGAGGCGGCCGCTCAAATTGAAGAGCAAAGACGACTGTTTTTCGTTGGGATAACGCGGGTCAAAGCCGATCCGGGAGCGGAAAAACCCGGGACGCTAATTCTAACGTATTCAAGACACATGCCTATGGCCGACGCGATGGGCGCCGGTATTTCGCCAGCTGGCGCTTCGTATGGAATTGCCCGATTAAATGCGAGCCGATTTATACGCGAGCTTGGTGCACGCGCGCCGAAGCCAGTTTCAGGATAAAATGACTCTAAGCGCGCAGGTTGGGTTGAACGCCAGCAAACCCATCATCTTTCGCCAAAATCCCGCTCATCGCCCGTCGCCGCCGTACCGGCCCAATCAGGCGGATAGATGCCGAGCTTGACCATGCGGTGGAAGGATGAATGCGGCCAATCCAGTACCCGCCTGACGTGCCCATGCTTTACGGGATTGAAATGGATGTAATCAGCGTGGCGGGAAAAATCTGCTACATCGCGTAGCGTATGTTCCCAATAGCGACGCTGCCAAACGCCACGTTCTTTCCTTTCGGCACGACTCAATGAAACTCGTTCGCCGCCGGCGAGACCGCGCGAAAAGGCCGACTTGATCAGCCGCCACCGCAGCGCAAAGTCGGCATCGCCTTCCGGCAGTGTCCAGATTGCGTGCAGATGGTCGGGCAGGATGACAATCGCTTCGATCGTGAACGGATGGCACCGCCGCACATCCCGGAATGACTGGCGCAATAGGTGGACGTGTTCGGTGAGCAGACGCAAGCGGCGGTCAGCCAGGTTCACCGTGAAGAAGAAGCTGCCGCCCGCAAGAAAATTTCGCCGGTAGTTGGTCATAAGAATATCGGAGCCGGTAGGATGGGTTGAGCGCAGCGAAATCCATCGTCGAGCTTGGAAGGCTGCATGATGGGTTTCGCTACGCTCAACCCATCCTACACGCCACGCCTCAAAAACCTCCGCATTCTCCGCGCCTTAGCGCAAAAAATGCGAATCATGGCGGCAATGTCACAATTGCCCGCCCGCAAATCAAACAAACAGCGAAAAAATACTCTCGTCAGATCAGAGAGATGGCGCCGCTCGCCGAAATTTCTTGAACTAACGCCGTGCGACGAACTAAAAGACATCATCCTGCTCGTCTAAAGGGACGTCAACCGGTGACGGCCGATTGATGCGAGCGGGGGCGGTGCCCGGAATGGGGTTCGTGACATCATTCCGAGGCGGTTCGGAAACTCGCCCGGCCGGCCATGACGCCGGTCTGCCAGGAGCTGGCTGCCCGGGGCGCGGATCGGTTATCCGCGACCATGAAGCGCGGGACCGGACTGAGCCAAGCCTAAAAACTTGGCGAGAGCCGCGGTAGAGCGCCGGAAGGCGAGCGCGCCCCCCAAAAGGGGACGCGCGCCGTGACCCCGCCCAGCGGCAACGCTCGGATTGCGCGGAGCGGTCTCTCAGTATGCGCCTTTCGGCGCTCCGCCTCCCCTTATTTGTTTGGAGGCTCTTTTTCGTGCCGTACAGCATAGCTCGGGCGCCAGAAAACGCGCCGCGAGAACGAGATTGCTCGTCATTGCGAGCAATCCAGGGCGGCTTGCGATGGCTGCGAGGCAGTTCTGGATTGCCGCGTCGCTACCGCTCCTCGCAATGACGAACGTAGCGCGAGAAACGAATTGGCTTTTGTCACCCTCGCCCAACGTGCCAAAAGAAGAAAGGAACCTGCGGATGCAAGACCTTGGACGAGACGGCGGCAACCGTGTTCGTTTCGTTTCGGTTCGATCCAAGTCAGCAATGTCCGCGTGGAGCCGCAGCAAGGCCGGAACCGTCGCCGGATCGCGGCGGCCGAAGCCGCACTCGGTGGCGATGGAGAAATCGCGCACGTAGTTCTTCGCCGCGGCAAGCCGCCCGCGCGCACCCTCGATGCCGTCGGTATAGTGGACGAGACCAAGACACAGTTCAGTCTCGGGGCGCAGTTCGAGCCGCCGCAGCGGTGCGAAATAGGCATCGTCGGCGCGATTGCGCGGCACCGGCATGTGAATGAGCTGGATCGGCCGCGCGATCTGCCGCGACACGCGATTGGCGAACTCGACCATATCGCCCATGTCGGTGGGCTCGATCACGTGGCGATGGCCGGAGTCGCCGTAGCAGAGGTGATAGATGAGATCGACGCCGGCCGGCACGCGGTTGCCGAGATCGGTCACGATGGCGGCAAAGCGTTCCTGCATCTCGGCTTTGGTCTGTCCGTAGCGCCCCGACTCGTTGCGTTCGAGCCGGGCGAACACCGCCGAGGCGACATCGAGCTGGATGGCAAGTTCACCGTGCGGCACGAGCGCCGCGATCTTGTCGATCTCGCGTTTGACGGCGTCGTTGTAGATCGGATCGATCGCGGCGTGCAGCTTCTCCACCAGGAACAGCCAGACCACCGAATGGGCCGGCACCAGATCGACCTGGAATTTTGTGTCTGCCGCGATCTTGCGGTTGTCCTTCAGCCGCCTGAAGGTGGCGTACGATTTGGCGGCTATGTCGGCGTAGAGCAGGTTTGGAAACTGCACATTCTCCATGCCGATGCCCGGCTTGAGCGTGTAGCGCTCGCGGCCGGTGCCGCTGGCATGGACGCGAAAGAATTCACCCGATTTCACGAAGGCCGGATTGTCGGCGAAGACGGGTTCGAGCCACGTGATCCAATCGCCGCGCTCGCCGGTCTCGCCGTCCGGAATACGCTTGATCCGCGACCCGAGTGCGGCGCTGACGGCTTCAAACACGTCTTTGGCATTTGCCATCGGCACACTGCCGACAAGGTACACATTGCGAGGCACGATTCCTCCGTAAACGTCACTTGAGCCGGGTCAGAACTTGGGCCGGGTCAGACGCCGGCGCACACATCGGCGTGAATTTTCAGAAGCGCCCGTACCGTGTCCTCGGAGCGGGCGCGCGCCATGCCGCATTCGGTGGCGATGCCGAATTCCGGCGCATGGGGGCGCGCCGCCGCAATCCGCGCCTTCGCGCCCTCGATGCCATCCTTGGCATGAACCAGGCCAAGAAACAGCTCCGTGCCGTCGCCGAGTTTGAGATCGCGCAATGGCCGATGGAACGCATCGTCGTTGCGCCCGATCGGCACCGGCATGTGAATATAGGCGAGCCGCCGTCCGGCCGATTGCGTCAGCGCATTGGCGAACTCGACCATCCGCGCCGCGTCCTTCGGCTCGACAAAATGCCGCGCGCCGAAGTCGCCGTAGCACAGATGCAGCCCCAGTTCGACGTCGCCCGGTACGGCGGCGCACAGCCGGCGCATGCGCTCGATGATCGCGTCCCGCGACACATTGGACGGCACCGCGTCGCTCGGCTGCCCATCCCAGATCACCATTTCGTTGCAGACGTCCCATTGGATGCACAGATCGCGGTGCGGGATGTGCCGGCACAGCGATGCCACCTCGGCGACCATGGCGCGCTCATACGCGGCTTCGACCGCGGGCAACACGTCCGGAACGACCACCGAACTGACGACCGCGAACGGCGTCGGCAGGCAGACCTGAAAGCGGATATCTTTCGGCAGCGTGCCGTCGTCGCGCGCCGCGACAAAATCGAGATACGAGGCGCGCGCCTCACGCGCATAGCCGAGTTCGCCAAACCGCACGTCCCCGGGCGCGATGCCTTCCGCCAAAGTCAGCAGCGGGAAGCGGTTGGTCGGCCGGATGGCGCCGGACGGATCGGGCCGCAAATACGCGCTGGCGCGCAGCAGCGGATATTGCCAGCTGATCCAGAGCTTGCGGCCGCCGACTTCGCCGTCGGGCACGCGACGCAGATATGGGCCGAGCAGCCCACCGAGGGTCCGATACACCTCCTCGACCGTGTCGAGACCGATGCTGCCGACAAGATGAACCGACTGCGGCGGCGCAACATCACTCATGACTGCTCCATAGTGAAAATTCGGGAAACATCTTGCAGGCAGTGTGACTCAAATCCCGAGGTAGCGCGACTTGATCTCGTCGTTCGCCCACAAGTCGCCGGGCGGCGCCGAATAAACCACGCGGCGCTTGCTGATGGCATGCACGAAATCGACGGGCTTACAGGCCCTGAATGGAGCATTTCGGCACCAGGCTAAGCACGGCAATACTGACCGCCGCGCGACATGCGCAACGCGAAATATCATTTCGCCGTCACGCCCGACTGCTTGAGGATCGCCGACCATTTCGCCTGTTCGGCAGAGATGTCGGCCGCGTAGGCTTCCGGTGTTCCGGGCAACGTTTGTGCGCCGTCAACACCGAGCCGCTTCTGCACGTCAGCATCGGCAAGCGCACCATTGAGCACGGTGTTAAGTTTGGCGATCACCGCGGGCGGCGTGCCGGCCGGCGCAACGATGCCGTAATGCAGCTCCGCCGCGTAGCCGGCCAAGCCGGTTTCGGCGACCGTCGGCAATTGCGGAAACAGCGACGACCGCTTGGCGCCGGTGACGGCGAGCGCGCGTAATTTTTGCTCGCGCACGAGACCCACGACGCTTGCTGTCGGACAGAACATCAGATCCACATGTTCGCCGAGTAGATCGGTCACGGCAGGCGCCACGCCCTTGTAGGGAATCGCAGTAATCTTCACGCCAGCCATGGCGGCAAACAGTTCGGCGGCAAGATGCGTGCTGGTGCCGGTCCCGGTCGAAGCAAAATTCAGTTTACCCGGTTGCTGCTTGGCCAGCGCGATAAGCTCGGCCATCGAATGCACCGGCAGCGACGGCCGTACCAGGACGAGATTTGCGCTGGTTGCGATCAACCCTACCGGGGCAAAATCCTTTTTTGGATCATAGCCGGCATCGGGATAGAGCGACGGATTGATGGCGAGCGCACTGGTCGCGATCAAAATCGTGTAGCCGTCGGGCTTGGCCCTGGCGACATAACGCGTGCCGATCGTCGAGCCGGCGCCGCCGCGGTTTTCGACCACGATCGGCTTGCCGAGCGCGGCGCTCATTTTCGCCGCGACCAGTCGCGCGATCACATCGTTGCCACCGCCGGCCTCATAGGGGACAACCAGCGTAATCGGCCGTTCCGGGTAGTCGGCGGGCGCAGCAGCGTTCGCCGCCGGCGCGCCGCCAATCATAGCAGCCGCGACAACGACAGCGCTCAGAATTGCAGACGCCGCAGCTCTCATCATCCTGGAATGCATCATGACTGTTTGTTTGCTCGGTGAGATCGGCGGCCCCTACATCTTGGGGATGCCGGCCTTTTCGATGATATCCTTAAACATGACGATCTCTTTGGTGACGCGCGCCCATGCGGCGGCAGCGCCCTTCGCCCGCACCAGGAAGCCAGCCTTATAAAGCTTGTCCTTCATCGCGGAGGTCGACAGCACCTTGAGGGTCTCCGCCTCGAGCCACTTGATCCGGTCGGGCGGCGTTTTGGCGGGCGCCAGCAGCACGGTATCGGTCGCGAACACGAAATCCTTGTAGCCAGCCTCCTCCATTGTCGGCACATCCGGCAAGCCAGGCCAGCGGACATCGCCGGTTACCGCAAGGCAGCGGCACGTTCCGGCCTTGATGTGCGGCGCCGCCGGCGGCAACGAACCGGCGCTCATCTGCACGGTGCCGGAGAGCAGCGCCGCAAACGCGTCGCCACCGCCCTTGAACACGACGTCGGCGAGCCGCGGCAGCTTTTCGCGGATTTTCAGGACCGCGAGCTGGATCTGTGGCGTCGTGCCGATCGGCGGCGTCGAGCAGTTGTATTTGTCCGGGTTGGCACGCGCCAGCGCAACGAAGTCGTGCATCGTTTTGGCCGGCATCTCGGACTTGACCACAAACGTGTTCGGCGACGTGGCGAGCTCGCTGACGCCGACAAAGTCCTTGTAGGGATCGTACGGCAGATGCGTGTAAAGCCCGTAATTGACCGAATAGGCATTGGTGGCGAGCAGGATGGTGTAACCGTCAGGGTCGGCGTGCGCGGCGTATTCCATGCCGATATTGCCGCCGGCGCCGCCGCGGTTATCGACGATGAACGTCTTGCCGGTCGACTGCTGCAGCGCGGCAGTGACGATGCGCGCCACGATATCGGACGGACCGCCGGGCGTGTTGGCCACCACGAACTTGACCGGGCGCTCCGGATAGGCCGCATAGGCCGCGCGCACGCCGAGCACAGCCGGCGCGGCCATACCCGCGGCGAGCGCGCCTGCGCCTTTGACAATGTTGCGGCGTGACGGCGCCGATCGTGCGGTAAACTTCGTCATCGTGCTCCCCAATCCCGTTTTGGTGTGTGTGGCCGCAAGATTAGCAGAAAGCCAGCCATCCGTCCCCAGATGACGTAGTGTCGCGCGCCGGCGCGAATCGTCCGGCAATCAAAAAGCGAAAGCGTAAACGCGGCCGTCCGCGCCAACATAGAGCCGATCTTGGGTCGCGATCAGCGTCTGAAAGTGTCGCAGGCCGCTCATCGGCTGGCTCGCGACAATCGGCGCGCCAGTGTCACCGCGAAACGCGTGCAGCCGGCCATCGCCTTCGGCGCCGAGCATCCACACGATGGCATTGGCGCGGCCGTCGGTCGTCGTCACGATCGCCGAGCCGCGGCCCTTGACGGCGCCGCACCATGCCGTGGTCATCGCCGGCGGCGAGCCACCATGGATTCTCAGAACCGTCAGCCCCTCGCCGCGGCTCGTGCCTGGGCACTGCGCACCCGGTTCCTCGAACGCCACCATCATATCGTTGCCGACCGGGTAAGCCGCGGGCGAGGTGCGGATGGCGTCGCCGGACACCGCCTGTACGGCCAACTGACCGCCGATGCCGCCGAGATTATCGCGGTCGAGCAAATAGGCTTTGCCGTCTTTGCCGAGCGCCACGATCAGGGCCTGGCTTCCGCTTGGACCGGACACATCGAGCGGAATGGGATTGCTGCCGCCCAAATCCTCGTCGCTGCTGTCGAGCGACTTCCAATCGGATGGCGTGAAGAAATCTCGGTTGCCGTCGTTGCTTTGCAGATCGGATGTGGCGCGAAACACTGCTTCACCGTCGCTCCAGGTGCGGGCGCCGAAGGTATTTCCCGTGGCGAAGAACAGGTCGTGTCCGACGACGGGAAAGCCGCCTGGCGCCCAGATGCCGCCGCCGCGCGCTTTCGTTTCGAAGCTCACGATTTTGCCGGGATCGCGCTGCGCGAACCCGATCACCCAGCCATGATAGTCGCCGCAATCGCCGTAATGACCGCTGAAGCCGGCATAGATCATGCCGTCGAGCAGCGTCAGTGCGGTGCGCTGATTCTGCGTGCGCGGATCGAAATGCTTACCCGTCTTCTGCAAGGCGCCGGCGACATCGACCGGCCATCCAGGTAAAACGCTGCCATCCTTGAGCGACAGCGCAAACAGTTCGTGGCGCGGACCTCCCGCATCATCGACCGCCGCGTCGAAATAGATCGCCTGCGTGGACGGATCGATCACCGGCGTACCAGTGACGCCAAGCGGATTGATGTTGCCGCACGGCAAAGCCGAACGCGGCACCGGCGGCCCGACCGAGCGGCGCCACAATTCTTTTCCGGTTGCGGCATCGAAGGCTTGGATGACATTGTCCTCCGAGGCGGTCAGCAGCATCGCCGAGCTTGAGCCGGCGGCGCGCCAATAGACCGGCTGGGCATAGAGATGACCCGCCACGTGCGCGTCGAACGCGGAAGCAAGATGGAGCGCGCGCGCCTTGTCGTAGGTGAGCGCCGGCACGACGAAATTGCCGCTCCGGCCGATGTCGCCGTGGTAGGTCAGAACCGTCGGCTGCTGCGCCAGGGCGTGCGGTGACGGCAGCGCAGCGGCCAGCGCCACCGCCAGCAATGCAATGCGTGCTTTCATTGTGTGTTCTCGCGGGAGCGCCCTTTGCGGGCAATATTGCTTTCAACGGGCCAGCGACACCGCAGTTCCGCGACCCGCTAGTGAACGGCAACCGCTCCACTAGCCGCGCACCAAAGCGCTGATCGCCAAGGCAGCAAAGCTGAGCCAGCCCAAAATGAGAATGATGCCGCCGGACGGCGCCGCCATTGGAAACAGACGCTGGCCGGCGAAGGCGCGCAGTGCGATGTCACCCGAGAACAGTAAGGCGCCCAAGACCCACGCGGCAAGGACCACGAGCGCTGGCCCGCGCCACAGCATGCCGTTTTGGATGAGCGCGGCCACGCCGATAATCGTCGTGGCGTGGATGAGAAGCATATAGGCGGCGCCGTCGAGCCCCGCGCCGGGCGCGGCATGCGCGCCCGCTGCCGCCAGCATGATGCCGCTCGCTCCCATAAGGCCGGCCAAGACGAGCAGGATCGTCAAAACCATCTCATCAGCCCCTCTATTCAAGCTCGAGAAACAACCATAGTTGAGATAGTAAGCGACCGCCGTAATGACGCAATGACCACAAGGTATCTTTGGCTTGCCTCGGCGGCGTCTCGATCGCTGCACTCAGATTTAACACCATGGCTGGCTTCTCGCAGCATCGGCGTGTTCATTCCAGTGGACAACGCGTTGTGTGCCTTGCAAGGTTGCGAACCGTCGAGAGGGGCTCCCCATGCTTTTCAGTCTGTGCAATTGCGCCGCGCCATTCGCATCATCTGCGGCGCCTTTATGCGCGGGCGGAGCCGGCTTCGTTACGGCGATGATGGCAACACTCGCCAGCAGTGCACGAACACGGCCGGCAAAGACGCTGCGCGACGACGTCCCGGAGATTGACCGGGTCGCCGTACGCATCGTGACGGACAATCTCACCCAGTTGTTCGTGCCCGAGGAGACGCGCGATGGACTCGCGATTGAGCGGCGCGTTCGGCATAGCCACCCTGACCGGCCGCCACGGCACCTTTTGAATGCCGAGTGGGGTCTCGCCATTCACGCGCAGTCCTTCAGCGGCGGCAAGGAACGCAATGTCCTTGTCGACTTTGGATTTACACCCGAGGTTCTCAACAACAACATTGCGGTGATTGGCATCGATCCGTCCACGTTCGACGCGCTGGTTCTGAGTCACGGGCACTACGACCACTTTGGCGGCATGGTCGGCTTTCTCGAAAAACACGGCGGGTCGCTGAAAAGGGAAATCCCGTTTTATGTCGGCGGTGAAGATGCCTTCTGTGTGCGCCGCAACGTCGAGGGCCATTTTGGCGCGATCGACCGCAAGGCGATTCTCGATTCCGGATTGATGCTGATGATGGCCTCAGAGCCGGCGGTCGTCGCCGATCATGCATTCACGACCGGCCGCATCGGGCAGGTCTCGTTCGAGAAGCCGCTGCGCCCCACAATGGAAATCATCGGTATTTTCGACGGATTCGGCTGTTTCGCGGAGAACATGCCGACTGAAAAGAACACCGGCACCTACATTCCAGACGACTTCGATCACGAGCTCGCCACCGTTTACAACGTGAAGGGACGCGGGCTCGTCGTGCTCACCTCCTGCAGCCATCGCGGCGTAATCAACACGGTGCGTGCCGCGATGTCCGCTTCCGGCATTGAACAGGTGCTCGCCGTAATCGGCGGATTTCACATCGTGCCGCCGCTCGATGACGATTACATCCGCAAGGCGATTGCCGAGTTCCGCGCGATCGATCCGAAATACATTATCGTCGGGCACTGCACGGGTGACCGCTTTTACGATCTGGCCCGGGCCGAGCTGGGCGACAGGGTGATCCACTCCGCGGTCGGGACGCGGTTCGTGTTTTCGGGCACCTGATTACGGCGGCTAATTGCCGGCCAAGCGATAATCCAAGATTGCTACCATCCACGGCGGCAGAGCCAGCACTGTCACAAGCGCGTTGGTCGTAATCGAAACCAGCATCGAACCCAGCACGGCCGTAAACGCGCCGATGAACACTGCAGTGTTCATCACCTCGTAATCGCGGTTGATCAATTGCGACAGAAACAGCCGGAAGACCAAAGAGAGCTGGAGGATAGGCGTGACCACCATCAGCGGCGCGATCGCAAGCGAGGCGTAGACCAGGGCCTGCGATACAGCGACCAGCACGGCCGCGGCGAGAAACCACGGGATGTTCTCGCGCTTCATGCCCTTGATATCTTGCCAGGAGCCGGGCTTGAGCAGCGCGAGGCTGAACACCAGCATTGCTGCCCCATAGGCGAGGCACCCGCCCGCC
The DNA here is from genome assembly GCA_036511795.1 of Xanthobacteraceae bacterium. Lineage (GTDB taxonomy): Bacteria > Pseudomonadota > Alphaproteobacteria > Rhizobiales > Xanthobacteraceae > BOG-931. The sequence goes on along the minus strand of DATCBO010000133.1, from coordinate 70,854 downwards.
ACCGTACTGACGCCAGGCGCATTCAGAAAGGCTTGGCGCGCCAACAGCGGCGAGCTGCCGTAACACGCCGCCGCAGCGAAGGCGAAGATGTACCCTGAAAGCACGTGCGGCTGGAAAGCCGGCTTTCGCGCCGCGCGCGGTCCCGCCAGCGCCTGCCCGGCCGGTAGGGCAGGCGTCACCACCGCCGCCGACAGCGGCGCGACCGCCTTCTTCTTGCCCGTGCCGGTTTCCGACTGGGTCGTGAAGGAGCCGCCCAGCATCAAAGCCGAGCCGATAGCCTGAAGCACCGTAAATCGCTCGTGCAGCGTCGCCACGGCCAGCAGCATGGCGAACGGGACCTGCAGCTGGATGACGGGAGCCGCGAGATTCACGCCCATCAACTGGTTGGACTTGTAATTGCAATAGCGGCCGATGACGAAATGCACGACGCCCTGAGCGGCCAGCCAGGCCACAGCCGCGGCCGGGAAAATCAGGATCTGGTTCAAATCGCCAAAGGCGATCGCCATCAACAGGAAGGACAGGCCGCCGATCGGCACCGTCAATGCCATGCCTTGCAGCACGCTGCCCGTCACCACCCCCCTGCGCATCGTGACGTTGTTGAGCGAAAATGTGAACGCGCCGAGAGCAGCGTAAAGGACGCCGAGCAAGCGATTTCCTCCCCAAACACTTTGTGTCTTGCCGGTACGTCTACACCATGCTTTCGCCCGGCCGCTACGCAGATTCCAGGCCCGAGCGTTGCATATTGGGATTTGCGGGAGCGCGACTTAATTCTTTTTCAGCAATGCATCAAAATCGCTGGCCAAGATATCCTCGATCCTGTCGAGCTCGATGTCGGGTGGCGGGTATGCCGCCAAAATCGCCGGGTCGTGCGCATAGTGACCCTGCTTCGGAAACACCGTGGTCACCCGTTCGCCCCAGATTTTCTTCGCCGCGGCGAGAATGCGCAGCTTGTCGTCGATCAGTACGTAGTGCTCGGCGGGATAGAGCCGCTCGACGTAAGCCAGCTCGCGCTCCTTATGGATGTAGATGAGCACGCGTCCGTCCACGGCCTGCCACAGTCCCGAACGCTCCACCTTGCGCGGCTGAAACACGGCATCGCCGTCGGACAGGATTACGGTCTGCCCCCATTGCTGGACATGCTTCACCGCGTCCAACGCATGCGGAAATAATCGATCGGCGAACGGGTAGTCGACCAGCCAGCTTGACATCAGCAGAATTTCGGGGCGGTGAAGCACCTCGTCGCGATAGCGCTCCAGCGCGCCGAGATAATCGGTGTAGCCGAGTTCGTCGACCAGCCGCTGCAAGATTTCCCAGTATCGGTCGCGCGCGGCGGTCCCATAACGCTCCGCCAAATGTTCGCGGAGATGGGCTTGAATCCGATCGTTGTCGAGCAGCGTGTTGTCGACGTCGAACAGAAAGACGATGCTGGGTTTATCGGTCATCGCAATGAATGCCTGATTTGAGCCGGTAGGGAGCACCAGTGCCGCGGTCCGGCCCGAATGTAAACCGGCGGCGGCCGCTTTGGTTGGGCGGGCCGGAGCCGCCTCGATCCAACGTTGCTTAATTCGCCACGGGCGGCTTATATCCCGGAGATACCGGCGCCGCTTCTGGTGTTGGACGGCATTCGACTGAAAGAAGCAGAGGCCACCTTGGCGGACCAACAAAAGCACGGCCTGGCGCGCGGGCTGACCAATTACGGCGACGCCGATTTTTCGCTCTATCTGCGGCGCTCGTTTGCCAAGTCGATGGGCTTTTCGGACGAGATGCTGGCGCGGCCAATCGTCGGCATCGCCCAGTCGGCGAGCGGCTTCAACAACTGCCACCGGCACTTTCCGGAGCTGGTCGAGGCGGTCAAACGCGGCGTCATCGCCGCAGGCGGCCTGCCGCTCGATTTCCCGACCGTCTCGCTCGGCGAAGTGTTCTTAAGCCCGACCAGCATGATGTTCCGCAACCTGATGGCGATGGATGCGGAAGAAATGATCCGCGCCCAGCCGATGGACGCGGTGGTGCTGATCGGCGCCTGCGACAAGACGGTGCCGGCACTGCTCATGGGCGCTGTCTCGGCCGACCTGCCGGCCGTCATGCTGATTGGCGGACCGATGCTGCCGATGGCGCATCACGGCGAGCGGCTCGGCGCCTGCACCGATTGCCGGCGGTTCTGGGCCAAATACCGCGCCGGCGAAATCTCCAAGCACGACATCGATGACATCGAGGGCAATCTCGCCACCACGACAGGCAGCTGCGCGGTGATGGGCACGGCGAGCACGATGGCGGCGGTCGCCGAAACGCTTGGCATGACCTTGCCGGGCACCGCGGCGATTCCGGCGGTGCATTCCGATCGGCTGCGCGCCGCGGAAGCGAGCGGCCGCCGCGCTGTTGCGATGATCGGCACGGCGTTACGGCCGAGCCGCATCGTCACCGAACACTCTGTCGAGAACGCGTTGCGCGTGCTGCTCGCCATCGGCGGCTCGACCAACGGTCTCATACATCTCACCGCCATCGCGGGCCGCGCCGGCATCAAGGTGTCGCTGGAACGCCTCAACGCGTTGTCCGACGAAACGCCGATCCTGGTCGATCTCAAACCGACCGGCGCACATTACATGTCGGACTTGTTCGCCGGCGGCGGCATCGGCGCCGTGCTGCGCGAACTCAAACCGCTCTTGCATCTCGACTGCATGACGGTGACGGGCGAAACGCTCGGCGAGCGCCTGGCACAGCCCGCGCCTTGGGTCGACCGCGACATCGTCCGGCCGCTCGCCGAGCCGTATCAGAAACAAGGCGGGCTCGCCGCTTTGTTCGGCTCGCTCGCGCCGAATGGCGCCATCATCAAGCGCTCCGCCGCCGATCCGCGCCTATTCGAGCGCGAAGGCCGCGCCGTGGTGTTCTCCTCGCTCGACGATCTCGCAGCCCGCATCGACGCGCCCGATCTCGATGTGACCGCGGACGACCTTCTGGTGCTGCAGAACGCCGGCCCGAAAAGCGGCTACGCCATGCCGGAGGCCGGGTATCTGCCGATCCCGGGCAAGCTCGCGCGCTCGGGCGTCAAAGACATGGTGCGCATTTCAGACGCGCGCATGAGCGGCACGGCTTACGGCACCATCGTGCTGCACGTCTCGCCCGAAGCCGCCATCGGCGGGCCGCTGGCGCTGGTGCAGAACGGCGACCGCATCAAGCTTTCGGTGTCGCAGCGCCGCCTCGACCTTCTGGTTGGCGACGACGAACTCGCCAAACGCCGCGCCGCCTTTCGCTCCATCGCAACGACACCGGAACGCGGCTACGCGCGGCTTTATATGCAGAGCGTCCTGCAGGCTGAGGACGGCTGCGACTTCGATTTTCTGCGCAAGGCTTGAGGCCGTAGCCTTAGCGTTTTTCTGCCGTGTTCCAGTACATGCCATGTTGGCAATGCCCTGGGCGACCACCTCCATATGGTGACGATGTTTCCTGCCCGTCATCCCGTCGGCGACCTTCGCCGAAAGCAGGCTCGCCACGCCGCCGAAGCGTAGCGACTCAGATCCGGTAGCCAAAGATGCTGGCGCCGGTCATGCCCTCAACGTGCCGGCCGAAGCGGAATTTCAGTTCCGGGCCATCGAACGGCGGCTGTTCGATCTTTTGTTCTTCGTCCGTGAACGGTTCCACTTCGAGCACGACGAAGGTGTGGCCCGGCGCATTGGCGGCCTTCAGCGCCGGGAATTCGCCGTCCAGCTGTTCGACGCTGGAAAATGAGAACACGCGCTCGAGGCCCATGCCGCGCGCAATGACCGCGTAATCGTTATCCTTGAAGTTCGGCAATCCGGCGTTCGAGGTCGCGCCGTAGACACGATTCGAGACGAGAAAATGCGTCAGGTTCGGCAGATTCATCTCCCGCTCCACCATCAGCATTCCGGGATTCATGCAGAACGCGCCGTCACCCATGAACGCCCAGACTTTCAGTTCCGGCTGCGCCAGCGCGATACCCGAGGCAAACATGCTGGAGAGGCTCATCGAGGCGTCGAGATAGAAGCTGCCAACCGAGTCGCGCGTCGCAGCCCACCACGCCTGGCAGGAATTGCCGGCCGATGCGACCACGATCTCGTCCGTGCGATGCCGCGCGATGGCGCGAAAGCAATCGAGATATTTCATCAATGCCCCCCTCGCAGCAGCGCGCGCGTGAACAACACGACGAACGGACGCGCGAAAGTGCGCGTATGCCGATAGCAACGCGAAATCTGGCCGATATCCTCCGGCTTATCGATGATCTGGTAAGGCAGGCTGATCGCGTCGAGTACCGGCAGCAGATAAAGCCCGTTGGAAGCGTGGTGCTTGTGGTGATCGCCGACCGCGCCACGCAACGTCGCCATCAGGAACAGCGGGATTTCGTAGGTGTAGTTGATCTTGGTGATCGCATACACGACGGTCATGAAGCCGGACGCGCCCATCAGCGCCGCCGATCCCATCGCGCCCATATAGGCGCCCGAACACAGGCCGACCGCCGATTCCTCTCGATTGACCGGAACATGGACGAAACGATCGTCGCTTTCGATCGTGTTGATGACGTCCATCACCCAATTGTCGGGAAGGCTGGCGACAAGCTTGACGCCACACGACGCAAGCTCGTCGGCGATGCGTCTGGCGCTGTCTGAAGATTTATCGTTCACCACATGTTTCCTGTGTTGTTGAAATTATCGGATCGCACCGACCGGCCGTCATCAGCCCCATCGGCAGCGAACGTCACACCGTGATTGGCAATGAAAGCTGCCCAGTTGCGGCCGAGCGATCGCGCCAGCGCCTGGCCTTCACTCTGCACCATCACGTTCACGTCCGAGCGCTTGCGAAAAATCTCCGAATGGATCGGCCATTCCGAATGACGTGCGGGACGCGAGCAAGCCAAGCCCGGCAGCTCCTGTCAATCCGCCAACGGCCGCGCCGCGTTGCACGGCTGCATTACCGGTCTGGGAAGTGTTTCTCCAGGCCTTGCCAGCCTTCGAAATAGTCGTGCTGCAACTCGGACGACTCCACTGCATAGCGCGTCAGCCGCATGGCGAAGCGGCTTTCGAACATGAACGCCATGGTGTTCTCGATCTTGTGCGGCTTGAGCTCGACGCGGGTCGCGCGGTCCCAGGTTTCGGCGTCGGGCCCATGCGCGGTCATGCAATTGTGCAGGCTGGCGCCGCCAGGCAGGAAACCTTCGGCCTTGGCGTCGTAGACCCCGTGCACCAGTCCCATGAACTCGGTCATGACGTTGCGGTGATACCAGGGCGGCCGGAACGTGTTCTCGCCGACCAGCCAGCGCGGCGGGAAGATGACAAAGTCGATATTGGCGGCGCCAGCCACATCGGACGGCGCCGTGAGCACGCTGTAGATCGATGGATCGGGATGGTCGAAGCTCACCGTACCGATCACCATGAAACGTGCGAGGTCATATTTGTAAGGCGCAAAGTTGCCGTGCCAGGCAACAACATTGAGCGGTGAATGATCCATTTCCGCCGCCCAGAGGTTGCCCTGGAATTTGGCGACGACGACGCATGGCTTCTTATTGTCCTCATAGGCGGCAACGGGGCTGAGAAAATCGCGCGCATTGGCCAGTCCATTCGAGCCGAGCGGACCGAGTTCCGGCAGCCGCAGCATGGCACCGTAGTTTTCGCAGACGTAGCCGCGCGACGGTCCATCCGGCAGTTCGGCGCGAAACCGCAGACCGCGCGGAATGACGGCGATCTCGCCCGGCATGACCTCGAGGATGCCGAGCTCGGTGACCAAGCGCGCACGCCCTTGTTGCGGCAGGATCAGCATCTCGCCATCGGCATTGTAGAAATAGCGATCCTTCATCGAGCGATTGGCGGCGTAAAGATGCACCGCCATGCCGACCTGCGTCGCGGCGTCACCATTGCCGCCGAACGTCACCATGCCCTCGACGAAATCGACAGGCTTTTGCGGAATCGGCAGCGGACTCCAGCGCAACTGCGTCGGTGTGGCGTCGACATCGTTGAACGGCGCGCTGCGGATGAGCCCGTTGTCAATGCGCGCATAGGGTTGATGCACGACCGATGGCTGAATCCGGTAGGTCCAGGTGCGCCGGTTCTCGGCACGCGCGGTGGTGAACGAGGTGCCGGAGATCAACTCGGCGTAAAGCCCGTGCGGCGGCCGTTGCGGCGAGTTTTGCCCGACCGGCAGTGCGCCGGGGACCGCTTCGGAAACGAACTGATTGCCGAAGCCCGGCTGGTACTGCAGCGGCGCGCCGGCGCGCTCGCTCTTGGGCTCTGCCGTGCCAAGGCGCCGGACCTTGGCGTCGCTCCTGGTGTCGTATGCCATCGGACCTCCCAAGCGACCGCCTCGGCGGTCTTCCGCCGCGCCATCGGCATTTTGCGCCGGCGAATTGGTCACGATCGCAACTATCGGCCCTCGGAGCCGGCCGCGCAAGACACCTTGTACCAATTCTAAACTAACTGCCAGACACCGCCGCCGAGGCGCGCTTCATGCCAAGCGCGAGAATGCGATGCAGGAGATCGCGATATTTGATCCCGTCATGCTTCGCCGCTGCGGCAAACTCCTGGCTTTCCGCGATTTCAGGATTGGGATTGGCCTCCAGGAAATACGGCGTGCCATCGGCCGCCAGCCGAAAATCGATGCGGGCATAGCCATCAAGTTCAAGCGCCCGGTAAATTCGCTTGGCGAAACGCTGAATGCGCGCGATCAATTCAGGCGCCAGGTTCTTCGCCGGACCATGCAGGATGCTGTGGCGCTCCTGATAATCGGGATCGTGCTTGGCCCTCTCCGTGGCGATCGGCCAATCGCGGTCCGGCAGATTCTGTAACTGCAGCTCCCAGACCGGCAACACGCGCAGGCGGTCGTTGCCGAACACGCCGACATAGATCTCGCGGCCCTCGATGTACTGTTCGGCGATCGCTGCCGTGCCGATCCGTTCATGGATGAAGCCGACGCGCTCAGCGAGCTTGTCGTCGCTGTCCACGACGGAGGCCTGCGAGATGCCGTAGGAGCCGTCCTCGCTCAAACTCTTGACGATCAAAGGCAGCGCCAGCCGCGCCGGTCGCTTCACTTTGCGGTTCTTCGGAAACACCGCGAAGGCGGGAGTCGGAATGCGATGATAATGCACCAGCGTCTTCGACAAGTCCTTGCCGCGCGCCAGCATCAGTCCGCGCGGATTGCATCCCGTATACGGGATGTGCATCAGTTCAAGGTAGCTCGCGACGTTCTGATCGTAGATCGCCTCGCCGTGAAACTGCTCCAGCAGCGTGAGCACCACGTCCGGCTTCCAGCTCTCGATTTCATCGCGAATGGGTTTCAGCTCGTCGTGAACGCCGAGCGGACGGACATCGTGTCCGGCGCGCCGCAGCGTCGTCACGACATCGTATTCGGTCTTCCACTCGTTGATTTCCCGCTCGCTGTATCCCTTGCTCGAATCCGGCGGTATCAGATCCGGATGAACGAGCACGAGGACACGCAGCTTCTTCATAGCGCGATCCACCTTCGCCGCGACGGACCAAACAGTGCATGCATGGTTTTGGCAGTCAACAGCACGGTGAACTCCGTCACGAGCTTATGCTCGGAGCCGACGGCTCGCAGATTAAGCTCCCGGCAGCGGGCGATCATGCCGTCGAGCACGGCGTCGAGGGTGAGCTGATACTCGCCGGTCCACTGCGCCACCAGTTTGCGCATTCGGGCGCGGTGGCGGCGTAGAAACGAGGACGCCGCTTCAGAGCGGCGATGCTTCGGATCGGCCGAGAACAGCCGGTGGAGGTCGCGGTCGTAGGTTTTCGGCGCGTCGAACGCATAAAGCGCCTGCTTCTTGCGGTAATGCTCACCGAGCGTCTCATTGAGCTTGCTGAGCGGCTCGACGCGCTCACGCCGGCGCAGCCCCGGCCGCTCGTTGGCGATTTCGCCCATCAAGTCGTCGACATATTCAAGCTTTTTGAGCGCCGGCCATCCGGCATAGCGCGTACGCCAATTGGAACGCGGCCGCAGCCACACCGCAAATGTCTCGGCAAAATCCTCGTCGGGATGGCTTTGGGCGTACCAGAGGCGAAGATGCTGGACGAAATTTCGGCTGGCGGGATTCGGCCGGTAATAGCGCGGATAGCGCTGCGAAGACGCCCCAAACAACCGCTGCCACATGCGGCGTCGCGAAAGCCCGTACGCGTGCTGCACGACATGGCCGGCCTCATGGCGCAGAATCGCCATGCACTCGCGCCAGGTGCCGCCTTCCACGTCGATGATCATCTTGCGTTCGAGGCGCATCAGCCGCGGATGCACCAGATAAAACGGAATGGCGATCCCGGGCGTACTGTCCGGACTGAACCACTCGCTGGATATCCAGGCATGCGGCCGCACGCGCAAGCCGGCCTGGGCGAGTTCGTCGTCCAGGGTGAGCAGACAGTCCTCAAGCCAAGTGCCCTCGATGGTGAGTTTGAGGTCCTTGAGCCGGACTTCGAGCAGTTCCGCGTCAGGCAGTGCCGCCCAGGCGAATTTCTCACGTGCCATAGTGGTTATAGAATCCGGAACCAAATCAGCGCCGCCATGGTGTCACGACCGCGGGACGAGGTGAACACCGAAAATCGGGCGCCGGCGCGCTCTGCTGGCGCCCGAGCTCTTGGAAAAAAGCGGGCGATGAAACGCGAGTGGCGAATGGGAAAAGCCCATTCGCCACTCGCGACCTCGCTATTCGCACACCATCAGCCAGCGCCCGACCGGCCGGGATATACGCCAGCTAATAGCTGTTGTTGCCCCATCCTTGCTGCTGCCGATCGTACGACTGGCGGCTGGGACGGCGCTGGTTGCCGTAGGCGGGTTGATTGCCGTAGGCAGGTTGATTGCCGAATGAGGAGGAGAACCAATCGCCCAGGCGACCGAAACCGAAGCCATTGTCCTCCGTATTGCGGCGGGCGATGCGCATATCGGGCGAGCGCGCACGATTGGCGAAGCCGCCCTGCGGTTGGTTGTTGAGTACGACGACGAACTCCGTGCGATAGTTGGTTTCGCTGCTCAACGGCTCGTCCGAGATGGTGATCGAGGACCCCGGCACTGCGGTGGGCGCGATGCGATCGACCACTTCTTGCGGGAAGGTGACACGGTCCAGCGCGTCCTTTGCATTATCGCCGCTGTCGATCGTGACTTCGGTCCAGCGCAGACCGCCGTCGGCGCGCGCCACCGCGGTGAAGATGTGCGTACCCAGCGGCTTGTCGGGATTTTTGATCGTGACTGGGAGTTCAAAGCTCGAGTCGTAGTACTCGCCCCCGTCCGGCACGTGTTTATGCGTATCGCGCCGGACGTAGAGCTTCTGCGTTGCGCGACTGATGTAGACCGAGACAGGCTCGAGGGCGAGCTTCGCATCCTGCGCGGCCTTGGCGGTTTCGACCCGCTTCGCCTCGGTGGTCTTGGCGCTTGCTTCCGCTGCCGCGACGGCGTCATGCCCCGTCTTTGCGTCGGCCTTGGCGGCTTCTAGCTGCGTGCCCAGCTCCTGGGCTTTGGCGGCGGCTTTCTGCCTGGTGTCCTCGGCCTTCGCCTTGGCTTGGTCCGTCTTGGCAGCCGCGAGCACCTTCTCGGCATAGGCGAGCGCGGCGTCGGCATGTTTCTTGGCGTAGTCGAGCTTGCGCACTGCCGCCGGGGCTCCGGCCGCCTTGTGTTTTGCGGTCGCGAGAGCAGTCTTCGCGGCGGTGGCTGCCTGGGTGGCCTCGTCCGCTTCGCGGCCGAGCGCTTCGGCGCGGGCCGGGACAGCGTCGATAGCCTGCTGCTTGGGCACGAACAGGGACGGATCGGAGAACGCAACAGGCTCCGAGTCGGTCGGCGAGACGATCACCCGCATGCCCATCGGCGCCTTGTCGAACATCTTCGCGGCAAAATCGTAGGGCATGCGCACGCAGCCGTGAGAGGCCGCATAGCCGGGCAGCGGCCCGCCGTGGAGCGCAATGCCATTCCAGGTGATGCGCAGCATGTTCGGCATCCAGGCGTCGTCATAAAGGCTCGAGTGGTGGTCCTTGTCCTTCTCCACGACGGCGAAGACCCCGGCCGGCGTCTCGCGTCCCGTCACGCCCGTCGACACCGGTGCGCGGAAAATCCAGCCGTCGGCATCGTAGAAGGTCACTTGCTGGCTCTTGATCGACACGATCGCCATGATCGGCGCGCCGGCCTCGCGCGGGGCCGTCGCCTCCGTGGGGCGAGCGGGACGTGCCCGGCGCGTGGCCGCGTCGGCCGCCGGCGGCGCGGTCACGGCGGTCAGCGCGATCGTGGCCGCGAGCGTCACAATGGCGGCAGGCGCCCAGCGCCGCAGCGCCTCGGCTCGCGCGCGAAAGCCCGCAGCTTTAACGCGAATGGGTAGCGCCGACATCAATCGCTTTGTCATTTATTCCTCGGTTGAACCGGATTCCGATGATGAATCGCGAAACTCAGGCTGGATGTTAGCGACTTTGACGGCTTGCCGAAAGCTGGCGAATGTCAAATCCGCTCGACCCGCAAGGCTCGAATCGTCATTCCGCTCCAGCTTATTGATCAAGCATGATTTTTTTCTAAAACCGGTACCCACTTGGGGATCACGCTCTACGGTGCCGTTCTGTCTGCGGGGCTGCCCGCCTATCATCGCGCAAAAGCCGGAGTACAACAACTTGGCGGAGAAAATAGCACCGGTTCTCATCGTGGGCGGCGGTCCGGTCGGGCTGGCGCTGGCCGGCGACCTTGGCTGGCGCGGCGTAGATTGCCTGCTGGTTGAGCAGTCGGATGGCTCGATCTACCAGCCGCGCATGGACATGGTCGGCGTCCGCACCATGGAATTCTGCCGGCGCTGGGGGCTGGTAAGCGCCGTCGAAGGCTCGGCCTACCCACGCGATTACCCCCAGGACAATATCTATCTGACGAGCCTGACGGGCTACGAACTGGGGCGCGAGCGCTTTCCCGGGATCGGGCAGGCGCCACCACCTCCGCAAAGCCCGCAGCGGCGTGAGCGCTGCCCGCAGAATATGTTCGACCCTATCCTGCGCGCGTTCGCAGCCTCGCAAAAAACCGTCACTATGCGCTATCGCACCCGGCTGGCCAGCTTCACGCAAGCCGCCGACCGGGTGATGGCGACCGTCGAGAACGCCGAGACTGGCGCACGCGAACAGATTTCGTCGCGCTTCATCGTCGGGTGCGACGGCGCCCGCAGCCTGGTGCGCGAGACGCTCGGCATCCCCATGCGCGGCAATCCGGCGCTGACCTACACCACCAATGTCATTTTCCGCTGTCCCGACCTGTTGTCGCTGCACGACAAGGGCAAAGCCTACCGGCACATTCTCATCGGACCGGAAGGCACCTGGTCGACCATCGTGGCGATCAACGGCGGCGACCAGTGGCGGTTTTCCATCATCGGCAATTCGGCACAGCGCGAATATACGACGGCGGAAATTGAGGCCGCGATCCGTCGCGCCGTGGGACGCGATTTCGAATTTGAGATTTTGAGCGTGCTGCCCTGGATACGCCGCGAATTGGTGGCCGAAACGTATCGCAACGGCCGGGGCTTTATCGCCGGCGACGCCGCACATGCCATGTCGCCGACCGGCGGTTTTGGCATGAACACCGGTATCGGCGACGCCATCGATCTGTCCTGGAAGCTTGCTGCTGTGCTGCAAGGCTGGGGCGGCGACGGCCTGCTCGAGTCTTACACGGTCGAGCGCCAACCGGTCGGAGCCCGCAATGTCGCCGAGGCGAGCGGCAACCTGCGTCGCATGCTTTCGGTCGGCATCCACCCCGACATCGCCGACGACACGCGGCAGGGCGCGGAAACGCGCAAAAAGGTGGGCACTGAATTCAGCGAGATGATGCGCCACGAATGGTTCACGCTCGGCATCCATCTCGGCTATCGCTACGACGGCTCGCCGATCTTCTGGCCTGATGGTACGCCGCCGCCGCCAGACGTGGCCCGAACCTATGAGCAGACCGCGCGGCCCGGACACCGCGCCCCGCACGCATGGCTCGCCGATGGTCGCTCGACGCTCGATCTGTTTGGCCGCGGATTCATGCTGCTCGGCTTCGGCGCGACCGCCGCCGACGCAGCACCGCTCGTTGAGGCGGCACGCGAACGCCATGTGCCGGTCGAGTTCGCTCCGCTCGCGGAGCCGAACATCGCCGCACTGTACCAGCGGAAATTTGTGCTGGTGCGCCCCGACGGCCACGTCGCCTGGCGCGACGACCGCATTCCGGAAGACCCGCTGCGCGTCATCGACGTGGTGCGCGGCGCGGTTCCCGATGTATGATCGGTTGAGCTACGTTCAACCAACCTCCGTTTGCAGAGGCGCCATCATGAACAAAGTTCCGTCCCGAGAAGAACTCGCCCAGGCCGGCACCCTGGAGGACCTTTATGGCCAGCTTGGCCAGATCAACATTGGCCCGGGATGGGCTAAGTCGACGCCATCGCTGTGGCCGGCACCGAAGAAGACGTTCGCTCCGGCGCAATGGAAATACGAGCAGGCGCGTGGCGCGCTCGATGCCGCCGGCCGGCTGATCAACACCGAGCTTGCAGAGCGGCGCAACCTCATTCTGTTCAACCCGGCAGCCGATAACGGCTACGGCACGGTACGCACGCTGGTCGCCGCGTATCAGATGATCATGCCGGGCGAGTGGGCACGCGCGCATCGCCATACGCCGAATGCGCTGCGGCTCATTCTGGATTCCGAGCCCGGCACCTATACCGAGGTCGACGGTGTCAAGATTGCGATGGAACCAGGCGACGTGCTGCTGACACCGAACTGGTCGAGCCACGGCCACGGCAACGACAGCCGTTCTTGTGCCTATTGGCTCGATTTTCTCGACGTGCCGCTGGTGCAGTTGCTTGAGCCGATGTTCTTCGAACCGGCCGAGGAAGAAGGCGGACACGAAGCACGCTCACCCGGTGCGGCGCCCACCAAGGATTCGCCTTTCGTGTTCCCGCTCAGCGACACGCTCAAGCGACTCGACGCCGCCAAGCCCGACCCCTCCGGCCCATTCGGCACCAGTGTGCAGCTCGGCGATCCGGCGATGGCGACAATCGGCCTGCACATGATGCGGCTTAACCCGCACACTAAAACGGCGCCGCTGCAAACGACCGCGAACAACATCTACGCCATCGTCAAAGGCACGGGCGCCACCACGATTGACGGCGAACGCTTCGAGTGGCGCCGCGGCGACGTCATCGCCGCGCCGGCATGGCGGCCGCATAGCCACGAGGCCGCCGAGGATGCGCTGATGCTGCGCGTCACCGACGAGCCGGTGATGCAGCGGCTCGGCTTTTTCCGCGTCGAGGAGACGCAGCAGCCAACCCACTGACCATGTCCCCTGCTCTTGCGGGCGGCGGAATTCGGTATCTACGGCGTCCAGGTAACGAACCGCTTTTCGACAAGCTCGACCGCGTAAAACAGCACGATGCTGATAAGCGTCAGCAGGATGATCGCCGCAAACGCCAGTGGCGTCTGCGATTGCGCAGTAGAAATCATGATCAGGTAACCGAGTCCGTCTTGCGCGGCGACGAATTCGCTGATGACGGCGCCGATCACCGCAAACGTGATGGCGATCTTGCAGCCGGTGAACAGGTGCGGCAGCGCGATTGGGATGCGCAGCCGGCGAAAGATCGCCGGCTGCGAAGCCTTTAGCGAATGCATCAGATCGAGCATCGCCCGCGGCACCGCCTCTAAGCCGGCGACGACGTTCACCAGGATCGGAAAGAAGCAGACCAGGATCACGATGACGATCTTCGGCAGAACGCCGATGCCAAGCCACAGAATTACCAGCGGCGCCAGCGCCACCTTCGGGACCGACTGCAGACCGAGCAGGATCGGATAAAGCAGCCGCCGCAACGTCACGGTGAAGGCGACGAGGATTGCGAGCGGCAGCGACAGCGCGAGCGCCACCAGGAAGCCGAAGACGGTTTCGCTCAACGTCACCAGGCTGTGATGAAGGAGCTCGGGCGCCCAGTCCTCCGCGGCGGCGATGATCGCCGACGGTGCCGGCAGCATCCAGCCCGGAATTTTGAAGACGCGAACGCAGGCCTCCCAGAGGATGAGCAGTAACCCATAGATCAGCGGCGTGGTCGCACGCGCGATAACGGACTTGAAAGGCGCAGCGGCCATGGCGCGTCAGCCTCTCTCCCGCGCAAACAGCAGATCCCGCGCCGCCTGCCTGATCTCCAGAAAGCGTGGATGATTCTCGGTATTCACGTCCCGCGGCCGCGGCAAATCAATCGGAATGTCGAGGCCGATGCGGCCTGGGCGGCGCGACATCACGATGAGCCGATCGCCCAGCAACACCGCCTCGTCGATCGAATGGGTGATGAGCAGCGCGGTGCGACGCAATTCCTGCCACAGCCGCGAAAGCTCGAGCGACAGTTCTTCGCGGGTTAAAGCGTCAAGCGCCGCGAACGGCTCATCCAACAGCAGCATGGCCGGATCAGCCAGCAAGGCGCGGCAGAAAGCGGCGCGCTGCTTCATCCCGCCAGACAGCATGTCGGACCGATGGCGGGCGAAATCCTTCAACCCAGTCAGTTCGAGAAGCCAATGGGCGCGTTCCAGGGCCGCTTGCCGCGGCAGCCCCATGACGTCGGCGGGCAACATCACGTTGTCCAGGATGGTGGCCCATGGGAAGAGCACGTGGTCTTGAAAAACAATGCCAACCTCGCGCGAAGGGCCGTCGAGCACCGCGCCGTTGCGCCGGAGCCGTCCTTGCGTCGGCGTTTCCAGACCGGCAATCAGCCGCAGCAAGGTCGACTTGCCGCAACCGGACGGCCCGATAATGGAAACAAAGCTGCCGGCTTCGATCGCCAAATCGAGCGGCCCCAGCGCGTGAACCGTTTGCTCGCCGCTGCCGAAGGTCTTGCCGACGCCCGCGAGCTCGATGATCGGAGCGCCGCGCCGGGCTTGTTGCTCTGCTGCAGGTGATCGCGCAGCGAGCGGCTCGGAATTCATTCCACAAAGCCCGGGACGTACATATCCTGCGCCTTGACCGGATGTTTGATCGGATACGCTTTCTGCATGACAGCAATCGTCCGCTCGATGTGGCTTTCGTCTATCGCACCGAGTGGTCGGCCGGTCACAACAGCAAGTTCCCGTACTTTTACGGTTTCTCCGGCGGCGACTTCGGCCGAAATCTCTTTGTGATATTTGTGCATGATCGCGCCAGCCGCGGCGGGATCGGCAAACGCGTCGCGCATTCCCTTCAGGGTGGCGCGGATGAAACCCTTGAGCAGTTGCGGGTCCTCTTTGATCGTTTGCTCGGTCGCGACGATTCCGTTGCCGTAATAGTCGAGTCCCGCATCCTTGTAGGCGAACCGCACCAGCTTCTTCGGCTTGACCGCGTCGGCCAAGAGCGGCTCGCCGACGGTGAATTGGCCGATACCGTCAACGCGCCCGGTGGCGAGAAGCGACGGCAGCGACGACACCTCGGCCGTAATCCACTTCACCTTTTTGGCGTCGATGCCCGCGGCTTGAGCGTAAGCATTAAAGACGAGCGGAATGGCGCTGAACGCGCTGTCGGCAAGCGTTTTGCCTTCCAGATCCTTAGGCATCTTGATGCCGCTGTCGGCGAGCGCAAAAACCGCGTGCGGCGGGCTCGCATAGACGATCGCGAGGAGCTTAACGGGAATGCCGTCATTGCCGCGCGCGAGCACCAGAGCGCCGGCATCCGCAAATCCGATCTTCGCGGCACCCGAGGCCACTTTCTTGATGGCGTCGATCGATCCTTGACCGCGCAGAAAGTTGAGTTCGATGCCTTCTTGCTTGTAATAGCCCTTGTCGTAGGCGACGTAAAAATAGGACTGGCGACCGTAAAAGCCGAAATCGGTGGTAAAATTGACCTCGGCCGCGTGCACCGACGGCGGAACAGCGGCGGCGGCGAGCAGCAGCGCGCCAACCAATCGAGCAAACAGTCGCATGACGGCAACTCCTCGAAACGCCCATCAATCGCGTCGACACCCGTGGCTGCAATTCACAGGCCGAACGCGCTGTAGCGATATTGGTTTTCCCGAGCGGCATTGACGCTAGGGAATTTGCCGCAAAGGGTCAATCCCGCGCCGCCAGCGCACGTTGTAAGCGTGGCGCAATTTGTTGCACGCTCGCCGGCTTTGGATTGTGCCAGCACGGCGGCTCCCTTGACAGCGCAAAGAGCCGTTCGTAACCAATCACAGGACGGCGTTTTGTCTGGGTAACATATGAATCAAAAAAATGCCGCGAGGCGGATCGCCGTCATTGGCGCCGGCCTCGGCGGTTTGACCGCCGCCGGATTTCTGCAGCGCGCCGGATTTTCCGTAAAAGTCTATGAGCAGGCGCCGGCATTCTCGCGCATCGGCGCGGGTATCATTCTGTCCGCCAACGTCTGCAAGGTGTTGCGCCGTCTCGGCCTTGAAGACGGCCTGATTGCCGACGGCATCAAATCGCAGAGCTACGTCAGCCGCGCCTGGGACACCGGCGAGGTCATGGCCGAATTCGTGTTCGACGCGGCGCACGAGCGGCACTATGGCGGCCCCTATGTCCACATCCATCGCGGCGATCTGCATGCCGTTCTGGAACGCGGCGTCACGCCGGGAACAATTGCGTTCAATCATCAACTGGTGGATTTGCGCGAGACCGGTGACGCGACGCAGGTGGTTTTTGCGAATGGCGCTACCGCGGAGGCCGACATCGTCATCGGCGCCGACGGTATTCGCTCCAAGGTGCGCGACGTTCTGCTTGGGCCACAGCCACCGCAGTTCGTCGGCGCGGTCGCATACCGCGCCATCTTTCCTGCCGAACGGCTCAACGGGCTTTACATACCGGATTGCACCAAATGGTGGGGCACCGACCGCCACTGCCTGCCTTATTATCTCACCGGACGGCGCGATGAAGTCTACGCCATCGGCGTGGTACCGGCAGCGAACTGGGAACATGGCGACACGTCGATTCCGGCGACGCGGCAGCAATACCTGGAGTCGTTTGCGGGCTTTCATTCCGATCTGCAGCGCGTGTTGGAGGCGGTCGACACCGTCACGCTCTGGCCGGTGTTCGATCGCGAACGCGACGATCGCTGGAGCGGCGGAACGAACGGCAATCTCGTGCTGCTTGGCGACGCGTGCCATCCGATGCGGCCGTTCATGGCGGCCGGCGGCGCCATGGCGGTCGAGGACGCGGCCATCCTGAGCCGCTGCCTGGAAAAATTCGCCGATAGAGCGGAGGCCTTCCGCTGCTACGAGGCGACGCGCATTCCGCGCGTGGCAAAAGTGCAGGAAATCTCGATCGCCAATACCTGGATGCGCGGGCCGACCGACACCGACTGGTTCTACTGTTACGATGCGTGCACCGCGCCGCTGGCTCTGTAGGGTACTGTCATTCCCGCGGAACCGCTATTGTGTCCCGGGCGCAGTGCAGCACGCAGCGCAGCGGAGTGATGCACTGCAGAACCGGGACCGTTTCAAACTCGGAGTTTGGAACGATCCCGGATCAGCGGCGCACCGCTTCGCGCTGCACCGCATCCGGGAAACGAATCATTTTAATTCATGAGCTGTACGAGACCGCAATGCCCGAAGCAAAACCCGACCCGATGATCGCCCGCGACCTGGTCGGCTATGGCGCGACGCCGCCAGATCCGAAATGGCCCGGCGGCGCGCTGATCGCGGTCAATTTCAATCTGAACGTCGAGAGCGGCGGCGAAGCGACCTTGTTCAACGGCGACGAAGTCTCCGAAGGGATGCTCAACGATATTGGTGTGCCGGCCTATCGCGGGCGGCGCGTGCCGCTCGCCGAGTCGGCGTTCGAATACGGCAGCCGGCGCGGCGTGTGGCGGGTGCTCGATGCATTCGACGAATTCTCGATCAAGACGAGCATCCTCGGCGTCGCACGAGCGCTCGAGCAAAACCCGGATCTCGCCGGAGCTTTCGTGGCGCGCGGGCATGAAATCGTCAGCCACGGCTATCGCTGGATCGACTACGTTACGGTACCGGAGGAGACCGAACGTGAGCATATCAGGCGCGCCGTCGATATTCTCACCAAGCTTACCGGCAAACGGCCGATCGGATGGATGACCGGACGACCTGGCCCCAACACGCGTCGCCTGCTGGTCGAAGAAGGCGGCTTTCTCTACGACCGCGACTCGCTCGCCGACGAACTGCCCTATTGGCTGAATGTCAGCGGCCGGCCCCATCTCGTCATTCCTTATTCTTACGAGGCGAACGACAATCGCTTCAACGAGAACTCAGGCTTCTCGACAGCCAATGATTTTTTCACCTACATGCATGACGCTTTCGACGTGCTTTATCGCGAGGGCCAGCGCGGCTCGCCAAAGCTGCTCTCGATCGGCCTGCACGACCGGCTGATCGGCCGGCCCGGCCGCTGCCGGGGCTTGCTCAGGCTGCTGGAATACATGCGCGGCGTCGATCGCGTCTGGTTCGCCACCGGCGCCGACATCGCGCAGCATTGGCGGCAGCATTTTCCGGCCGCCGGCTAATTAATCGTCATTGCGAGCGAAGCGAAGCAATCCAGAGCCGCAAACGCCGATTCTGGATTGCTTCGTCGCCCTTCGGGCTCCTCGCAATGACGAGTTACTGCACCGAAATATGCGCCTGCGCGATGACCTTGCCCCACAACGCAAGTTCGTCGTCGAAGAATTTCCTGGTTTCCTCAGGCGTCGTCGCGCCCGGGTCGAGCTGAAGCTTGTGCAGCTTCTCGCTCACCTGCGGGTCTTTAAGCACTTCGACAGTGTCACGATTGATCTTGTCGATGAGCGGCGCCGGCGTGCCCGGTGGCGCGGCAAGCGCGAACCAGGTGATCGAGCGGAAGCCGGGCAACCCTGACTCCTCCATCGTCGGCACGTTCTCCAGCCCTTGAATGCGTTTGGTGCTGCCGACCGCAAGGATTTTAACCTGCCCGCCGCGGAACATCGGCACCGACGTCGTCGCGGTGTCGAAGAACATGTCGACGTGGCCGGCGATGACGTCATTGAGTGCCGGTAGCGCGCCGCGATAAGGCACATGCAGCATCTTGATTCCGGCCATCTGCTCAAGCAACGCGGAGCTTAATTGCGCCGTCGATCCGACGCCCTGCGACGCGTAGGTGAGCTTGCCCGGGTTGGACTTGGCGTAGGCGATGAACTCCTTCACCGAATTGACTGGAAGATCTTTTCGAACGTCGAACACGTTCGGCACGGTCGCGAGCAGCGTGATCGGCACCAGCTTGTCGGGATCATATGGCAGATGCCGGTATAGCAGCTTGTTGATGGTCAGCGGCGACGGTGGACTGGCGAGCAGCGTGTAGCCATCCGGGTCGGCGCGTGCAACCCGTTCGGCGCCGATGTTCATGCCGGGAATGTTTTCCACGACCATCGCCTTGCCCCACTTGCGGCCAAGGCCATCGGCGACAATCCGGGTCAGTGTGTCGGTGGTGGAACCAGCCGGGAACGGAATGATGACACGCACCGGCTGCGTTGGATAAGCGTTCTGAGCGCGAGCCGCGCCGAAGCCGGCGGCCATGATCGTCAACGCCGCAGCGAGCAGTCCAATTCTTCGCATGATGATGTCCATTTCACGCACCGCGCTTCGGGCTTCACGCCGCCGCGGTCTGTTGTGGGGCCTCGCGCCGGAATTGCTCGATGATCTCCCGCGTCACCAGCGCGATCTGCTCGAGATTGGGCACGAGTTTGAACAAAAACAGCTCGATGCCCATCTCGCGATAGGCGGATAGCTGCTTGCGCACATGCTCGGGCGGCCCGATGCAGCCGGCTTTCATCGCCGGTGCGGTGCGCTGCATGATCTTGCGCATGTCCGCCTCCGAGCCGTCGGAAACCAGAAGTCGGGTCGCCCGCGCTCGTGCGTCCTCGATCGAATCGCCGAAGGCGATGAACGGATTGAACGCGTAGCGCACCTTGCGGTCGCAGCTCGCCGACTTCCGCTTCATCGTGTCGATCGAACGCTGCAGGCTGTCCATCACGTCGGCGGTGGTCTCGGCCTCCTTGTCGAAATCGAGGAACCACCAGTCGCCGACTTTGGCCACCATATCGAGACCGCGCGGGCTGCGGCTCGCGGTGAAAATTTCCGGCAGCGTCGGAGTCGCGGGCTTCAGCAAAAGCTGAGCGGCATCGACCTTGTAGAACGTGCCCTGGTAGGAAAACGGCGTTTCGCTCCACATGCCGCGCAGGACGTCGACGAACTCCTCGGCGCGAACATAACGGTCGTCATTGTTCAGCAGCGTGTCGCCGCCGAACATGTGGTGCTCTTCGACGTTCCATCCGGTGACGAGGTTGATGGCGGTGCGGCCGGGCGTGAGCCGATCGAGCGAGGTTGCCATCTTGGCGATCAAGGTCGGATGCCAGAGGCCGGGATGCACGGCGACCATGCTTCTGATCCGCGTGGTCCACGAACTCACCGCGGCGGCGAGAATCCAGGCCTCGAAATCCGCCCCAAGGTGCCGCTCGGCAAACAGAACGATGTCGAAGCCCGAGCGGTCGGCTGCGCACAGAATCTCCTTGGCGAGATCGAAGGCCGGATCGACCTTGGCGGGCGGCAGCGGTTTCAGGGCACCCGCGACCGACTGCTCGATCGCTTTCGATCCGACGGTGACATGCGGCACAGGTGCGTAAAGACCGAACTGCATCGCGGCTTTCCTTCCGGATTGACGTTGCGAGCTTAATCTTGTCGACGGCCCATGGCTAGAAAGCGTGCCGCCGACGAGCGTCGCCAACGAGAATGGACTAGCCAACAATCAAACGGCGAGTGTCCGGCTGATCGCACGCGACACGGCCGGCTCCGCGGGCGACAAAAATTCACGGCACGCGTTCACAGCGCCTTCATGCGTCCACAGCGCCTTGGGGGCGGCTTGACGGTCCGGCAGGCCCCGGCTATTTTGTCCTAAAGATACTATCTTTAGCATCTTCTAATGGCCACGAAGCAGCAGCCGGCAGCGACCCAGGTGAGCGGCGACCACGTGAGCGGCGATTTGACCGCCCGCATCATGTTTGCGGGGCGCTCGTCGTCGCTGTCGGCCCAGGTGGTCGCCCAGGTCCGCGACGCGCTGTTCGCCAAACGCCTCAAGCCCGGCGATTTCCTCGGCACCGAGAAGGATCTCGCAGCCCGCTTCAAGGCGAGCCGCATCGTTGCGCGTGACGCGCTGCGTACGCTCGAAGCGCTTGGCATCGTCGAAATCCGCATGGGCAAAGGCGGCGGCGCCCGCATCGCTCACGGTAATCCGCGCCTGTTCGCCGAGGCGCTCGCCGTCCAGCTCGACCTCACCGGCGTGACCGCCGCCGAGATCATGGACGCGCAGCGCGCCATTGAGACGCTCGGCGCCGAGCTTGCGGCCGAAAATGCGACGCCTGAAGACGTCGCCAAGCTCCGGCGGCTGCTCCACGAGGCGGAAGCCGTGATCGGCGACCTCGACGAATTCACCCGGCTGTCGCGCGATTTCCATCTCGCGGTGGCGGAGGCCTCGCACAACCGTGTGCTCATCGTGCAACTCATATCGCTGGAACACGTATCGTGGCCGCGCCGCAACGTCACCGCAACGCCCAAGTTGGCGCGGCACATTATGGAAATTCACACAAAACTCGCCGACCTGATCGAGCTGCACGATCCGAGCGGCGCGCGCGCCTTGATGGACGACCACGTCAAGATGATCCGCGCCCGTCGCGTCTCCGAGCACGGCGGCTCTACCCAAACGTCTGCCGCTCGCGGGCGCGCGAAACGCGGGACTAACGGACCCTCAATCTGCTGAAACCCTGCCAACACGGAGGAACACGATGGCAAACTTTCTGATCGAACCGCATTTCCGCCTGCACGAATGGGTGGCGGAGGAGAAGGGATATTTTCGCGCCGAAGGTCTCGACTATGAATTCCGCGAGCTGGTGCGCTCCACCGGCGGCAAGATCCACGACAAGGGCGACAAGGTCGGCGCTTATCAGTCGCTCGAAGCCGGCCGCAAGTCGAACGTGAGCTGCGCCTGCCACTGGACCGTCAACGTCGCGGCCTCCAAGGGCCTCGGCCGCATGTACACCGATGTCTATTCGGTCTCGCCGTCCGGCATTTTCGTTCCGGCCGATTCGCCGGTGAAGACGCCGGCCGACCTCGCCGGCGTGCCAGTTTCGGTCGGCTATCAATCCGGCAGCCACTACGCCACGATCCAAGGGCTCGAATCCTACCTGAAGCCCGACCAGATCAAGCTGCACTACGCCGACGGCATGCTGTTCGCGCGCATGGAGCAGTTGATCGACGGCAAGGCGCCGGCGGTGAGCCTGTTCAGCGGGCCTTATTACTTCGCCGAGCAGCTCGGCTTCCGTAAGGTGATCGACACCACCTTCATGATCGCCACCATGATTCACGGCGAGCCCGATCCGGAGGATCTGCGCAAGTTCTTCCGCGCGCTCCGCAAGGCGCAGCGCGACATCGATCTGCGGCCCGAACTCTATACGCACTACTACAAGAACGAATTCCCCGACCGCTTCCACGCACTGATGGATACCCGTCGTTGGGGCCCCGGCGAGCGCCTGGTGTTCGAGCCCTACACTAGGGAAGTCTACGAAGAATCCCGCGAGTGGATCGCCGACCATCACATCTTCGCCGAGGGCGATATGGGAGCCGGGCAGTACGAGAACGCCTCGCTGTCGCTGGTGTCGTAATTCCGCGACCCCGTCTTGCTCCGCGCAAGCGGAGCATGACGGGGACGAAAGCCTTAAGAACAACAACCAACAGGGAGAAGCTCATTATGGCCACGCGGCTAATGCCCGTCAGGGTCGCCCCCAAGGGCATGGGGCTGAACGATTTCGTTGCCCTGCAGGAAGGTTTCTTTGCCGCTGAAGGCCTCGATGTCGAATTCGACTGGAAGACCTTCCGCGGCACGCAATCGAGCTGGAAAGAGCTTGATTATTTCCAGCGGCCGCAGGACCGGCCTTATACCGAGGACAAAACGGACGTGGTGCAAGGCGCATGCCTGTGGGGCACCATCTGCAATGCCAGCGCCGGCATGGGCCGCGCGGTGACCGAAGGCTACGGCGAGTCACCGTGGGCTATTTTCGTGCGGCCGGACTCAGCGATCTACAAACCGCAGGATTTGCGTAACGTGCCGGTCGCGGTCGGCATGCGCGCCGGCAGCCACTTCAATGTGCCCTACCGGTTGGAAAAATTTCTGCCGATCGACGAGATCAAGACCGTCAACACCGGCGGCTTTGGCGCACGACTCAAGGCGCTGCTCGACGGGGAAGTGGAGGCGGCAAGCCTGCTGCCACCACAGATCGCCATGGCCGAACAGCTCGGCCTGCGCAAGATCATCGAGGATACCTTCAAGACGGTCTGGTGGGTGCCGGAGAATTCGCCGCCCGAGGTTGTGCACGGCTATATGCGCGCGCTCAATCTCGCCGAGCAGGCGCTGGACGCGAACCTCGCCAAATATCTGCCGCTGTGGAAGCTCGCCGTCCCGGCGGAGTTCGAGACCTTCCACACCTGGGACTTCAGCAAGTTCGGCCGCGGCGAGCGCTTCATCAACAAGCTCCTGCCCGACCAGGAGTTCGACGGGGTGTTTGCGCAAGTCGAGCGCTGGGGTCTCGACCAGTATCTCAAGGATCGCGACCCGGAGACGTTGAGCTACTCGGCATAATCGCAAGGCTACTGCCTCGACACGATCTTTGGGACGCCCAGCCCCATGTAGGACGGGTAGCCGGTCGCGCTCGGCGCGCACAGCACTTCCGCGAAAGCCGCGCGTCGTCAGCAACGCCGCCTTGGCGCTCTTGCGCTGGATCAGCGCGTTGATGACCAGCGTCGCGCCATGGTTGACAAAGGATGCCACGCCCGGATCAAGCTTCGCCTCGGCGAAGCAGTAGCACTAGCCGCGCTTGCCGCGCTGTGAGAGTATTCTCACCGCCGTTCGTACGGTCTTGAATCCCCAGGATTTTGAACCCCATATCTTGAACCCCATAGGATCATGTCAGCAGGCATCGGAGACTCGGTTCGCCGCAAGGAGGATTTGCGGCTCGTCACTGGACGCGGCTGCTACAGCGACGACTTCAATTTTCCCGGCCAAGTCTACGCGGCCATGGTGCGCTCGCCGCACGCGCACGCGCGAATCCGCTCCATCGACATCGCGGAGGCGCGCGCCATGCCGGGCGTGCTGGCGGTGCTGACGGGCCAGGACGCACTGGCGGACGGGCTCAAGCGCATCCCGCACCTCGCCGCGCCCGGCACGGCGCCCGACATCGTTCTGAAAAACCGCGACGGCTCGCCGGTGCCAGCGGCGCCGCATCATGTCTTGCCCGCCGACCGCGTGCGCCATGTCGGCACCGCGGTCGCGTTCGTCATCGCCGAGACGATCGCGCACGCCAAGGACGCCGCCGAAAGGGTCGTGGTCGACTATGAACCGCTGCCGGCGGTGACGCAGGGCATCGCAAGCCTGGCAAAGGACGCACCGCGGCTCTACGACGATTTGCCAAATGTCATGATCGACGCCGAGGTCGGCGACGCCGCGGCGACCGATGCAGCCTTCGCGGCCGCCGCGCACGTCACGCGGCTCGAAACCTGGGTCAATCGCGTGACTGGCGTGCCGATGGAGCCGCGCAGCGCCGTTGGCCTTTACGACAAGGAGAGCGACCGCTACACGCTCTACGCCGGCTCCGGCGGCATCGTTCGGCAGAAGCGCGAGCTGTCGCAGATTTTCGGCGTCCCGTTCGACTCCGTGCGCGTGGTCACGCAAGAAATCGGCGGCAATTTCGGCACCAAAAACAGCTTCTTCCCCGAATTTGCGATGGTGGTTTGGGGCGCAAAGCGCGTCGGCCGGCCGGTCAAATGGACGGCCGAGCGCCATGAAGCGTTCGTGACCGATTACATGGGCCGCGATCTTTCGGTCTCCGCCGAGCTCGCGCTTGACGCCGAGGGACACTTTCTCGCTTTGCGCAGTTCAAACGTCAGTAATATCGGCGCCCATTCCGGCTCCTACGTGCCACTCGTCAAGGGTGTGGGCCTTGCGACCTCCGGCTACCGGATCCCGGTCTCGCACATCAAGGCGCGCGCCGTGCTGACCAGCACGATGTGCACGACGCCCTACCGCAGCGCCGGCCGCCCCGAAGTCATTTATGTGATGGAGCGGCTGATCGACAAAGCGGCGCAGGAACATGGCTTCGATCGCGTCGCGCTGCGCAAACGCAACCTCATTCCGCCGTCGGCATTTCCCTATCGGAATCCGCAAGGCATCACCTACGACAACGGCACCTACCGGGTTGTCATGGACCGCGCCATGGAGCTCGGCGATTGGAAGGGCTTCAAGAAGCGCCGCGCCGAGGCGCGCAAACGCAAGAAACTGCGCGGCATTGGGCTTTGTTCTTATCTGGAAACGACCGGCGGCTATCCGCGCGAGCGCGCCGACATCACCGTGCAGCCTCAAGGAAAGGTCGACGTCGTGGTCGGCACGCTGTCGAGCGGGCAAAGCCACGAAACCACGTTTGCCCAATGCGTCGCCGAATGGCTCGGCGTGCCGTTCGACGACGTCAACATCTTTGAGTTCGACACCGACATCGTCAAGGAAGGCGGCGGCTCGCATTCCGCCCGTTCGATGCGGCTCGCCGGCATCGTCATGGGCAACGCCTCCGACGCAATCGTCGAAAAAGGCAAGAAAATCGCAGCGCACATGCTTGAAACCGCCGAGGACGACATCGCGTTCGCGGCAGGCCGCTTCACCGTCAAGGGCACGGATCGCTCGATCGGCATCTTCGACGCCGCGAAGGCCGCGGCGGAGAATCACAAAGCCTTGCCGGAAGATTTGCGCGGGCCGCTCGCCGCCACCTCGGACGAAACCATCAGGCAGCTCGGCTTTCCCTACGGCGCGCATGTCTGCGAGGTCGAGATCGATCCGCAGACCGGCGCGCTCGATCTCGTGCGCTACACCGCCGTCGACGACGTTGGGCGTGCGATCAATCCAATGGTGGTGGATGGGCAAACGCATGGCGGCGCGGCGCAGGGTATCGGCCAGGCGCTGTGGGAACTGTGCGCCTACGACGCGCAGGGGCAGTTGCTGACCGCGTCGTTCATGGACTACGCCATGCCGCGCGCCGACGTGCTGCCGTCATTCACCACAGACATCAGCGAAGTGCTCACGCCGACCAACAAGCTCGGCGTACGCGGCGCCGGCGAAGGCGGCACCACCGGCGCGCTCGGCGCCGTCGTCAATGCCGTGGTCGACGCGCTCGCCGAATTCGGCGTCAGCCATATCGAAATGCCGGTGACACCGGAAAAGATCTGGCAGGCGATTCATTCGGCAAAGCGATGAAGCAACACTTGATTCGTCATTCCGGATCGCCGCGGAGCGGCGAGTCCGGAATCCATAACCCCAGATCATGCAGAAACTGCACCAATTGTGATTATGGATTCCGGGCTCGCTCCTTCGGAGCGCCCCGGAATGACTAAATAGGGAGCAACCAATGCCTGACATTCTCACCAAACAAGACGGACAAATCCTGCGCATCACCTTGAACCAGCCGGGTCGCGGCAACGCCGTGTCGGATGAGATGGTGGCTGAGCTAACGGGCATCATCGGAGGCGCCGACAAGACGTCGAGCGTCGTTGTGCTGAACGGCGCCGGCGATGATTTTTGCATCGGCCGCGCGGTGATGGGCTCGACACCAAAGAAGGACCCGGACGCCTATGAGCGCCGTGCCTTCAGCGACGTCGTCTTCGACTGTTACGGCGCCATGCGCAATGCGAGAATCCCAATCATCGCTGTGGTGCAAGGCCGCGCGCTCGGCTTCGGCTGCGCCATCGCGGCGGCCTGCGATATCACGCTTGCCAGCGACAAGGCGGTGTTTCAGGTGCCCGAAATGGCGCACAACATCCTGCCCACCATGGTGATGTCCTCGTTCGTCGATCGTGTGCCGCGCAAGGCGATGAGCTACCTGGTCTATTCGCAGGCCGAGATCGGCCCGGAGCGGGCGCTTTCGTTCGGCATTGTCAGCGATGTGGTTCCGGCGGCGAAGCTTGACCAGGCCGTCGAGACATTGTGCGCCGCGATACTCAAGGCGCCGCTGCCAGCCATTTATGGCGTCAAGGAATATGTCAAAACCGCTCCTGACATGGCGGTGTTCGGCGCCGTCGAATTCGCCCGCAATTTGCACGCGACCGTCAATTCCTCAGGCGAGATGCGGCGTAAGCACTGACGACACCGCGTCGCTGCGTGATTCGCGCGCCCGCGTAGAGCGGACGAGTTCCTTCGCAGCCCTCGTGACACATTTGTGACTCATGGCCGCCACGATCGCGGACCGAAGAGACAACGCGGCCTCGCAATCGGTCCTGAAAAGCCTTCGCCGGCAGCAAATCGTTTGGATCCATACGGGAACATTCTGCGGGCCGCGAAGTGGTCACATTTTCATGCGGCCATGGGGGTGCCGCGGTTCGCCCGGGGGGGCGACCAAAGGCGGGGTATGTCCAAAAGCGGGGTATGTCATGAACTTTGCAAAACAACGCGGGACTGGCGACGGCGACAAGCCGACGGAAGTGGAAATTGAAGGCAATATTCGCGAGTTGGTGCGACGCGACGCGACTGCATTGCGCCAGGGTAACGGCGAGAACGAGGTCGCTGCCAATAGTTTGAGTTCGCTTCTGCGCCGCGTATCGGGCAATTCGGCACGCGAAATCGACAATCTCATCACTGAACTGAAGACTCTGCGCGACAAGCTGGCGGCCGACGGCACCCGCGTCGAGCGCGACATCATCGAATACGCGGCGCTGAGCCAATCGGTGAGTCAGCTGACGAAGATCATTTCTGACGGCGTGACCCAGGTGAAAAAAGTGCCGGACGCTCCCAGCATCAGCGACTAGGCGTACCGCGAGTCAGTAGTAGCCGACTGTAGCGCCGCCATCGACCGCGATGGCGGTGCCCTGTATGTGCCGCCCCTTTTCAGAGCAGAGGAACAGGGTAAGCGCTGCGACATCGGCGGGTTTGCCGAGGCGGCGTATACCGTCGCGCGCAGTTGCCTCCTGCTTGAGCTGGTCAATCGATTTTCCTGACGCTTTCGCCCGTTGCTCGACCAGCTGATAGAAGCGCTCGGTCTCGGTCGCGCCGGGATGGATCACATTGACATTGACGCCGTCGCGCTTGCCGAGCTGCGACAACGCCTTGGAGAAATGAGCTATCGCCGAATCTTGGTGACGGACGGGGTCAGGCGGCAGCGGTTTGAGCTTGCGATCTGACGACCTCGATTCCGTCGTTGAACTTTATACCCATGATGATCTTGGGCAACTGGTTATAACCGCGCAGGCGGTGCCAGCTTGTCTCGGCTGACTGTGCGAGCTTGAAGGTCATGGCAAGCGCCGTCTTGTTCGAGAGGCATCCCTTCGACCTTGTCGTTCGATGGCGGACGGTTGCGAAGGTGCTCTCAATCGGGTTGGTTGTTCGCAAATGCTTCCAGTGCTCGGCGGGGAAGTCGTAGAAGGCGAGCAGCACGTCGCGATCCTTGGTCAGGCACTCGACTGCCTTGTCGTATTTCGTGCCGTAGATTTCCGCGAACGTATCGAAGGCGGCCTCGGCGTCCTTCCTGGTCTCGGCCATCCAGATGTTCTGAAGCGCTCGCTTGGCTTTGCCTTGCAAACTCTTCGGCAGCCGGTTGAGGACGTTGGCTGTCTTGTGCACCCAGCAGCGTTGCTCGCGCGTCTTGGGCCAGACCTCGGGAAGCGCCTTCCAGAAGCCGAGCGCACCGTCGGCGACCGCGAGTTCCGGTCCCATCGCGAGTCCACGTCGCTTGAGATCGAGCAGGAGTTCCTTCCAGGATTGTGCGCTCTCGCGCACACCGTCGATTAGGCCGACCAGTTCCTTCTTGCCCTCCGGCGTCGCGCCGATGATCACGAGCAGGCACTGCGCGTCATCTTCAAGGCGGGCCTGCACGTGGATGCCGTCGACCCAGAAGTAGACGTAGCGCTTGGCGGACAGGTCGCGATCAAGCCAGCGCGCGTGTTCGTCGACCCAAGCCTCCTTCAGCCGTGCAATGGTTGAAGCGGATAGCCCGCCGGCGTCCTTGCCGAGCAAGGCAGCCAACGCCTCCTCGAAGTCGCCGGTGGAGATGCCCTTCAAGTAGAGGATCGGGATCAGCACTTCGAGGCTCTTCGTGCGCCGGGCATAGGGCGGCAGAATGGTCGGGCTGAAGCGAATTCGCTCGCTACCATTGGCCTCCCGGTCGCGCACGCGCGGCTGACGCACAGCCACCGGTCCGATGCCGGTCATGATCTCGCGCTCGGGCAGATGCCCGTGACGCACGACGCGCTGGTGGCCCGCCTCGGTCTTGAGATCGGCATATCGCCCCAGAAAGTCAGCGATTTCCATCTCAACGGCCTGCGTCAGCAGGGCATGCGCCCCGTTGCGCAAAATCTCAGTGAGCGAATCGGTGAAGGTACCTGGCTGAGAGAGCTTGATGACGTTAGTGTCGGTCACGGCGTATCACTCCTTCAGTGGAGAAGTGGAGGCGTTGAACACCCCCACGATACGCCGCCTTACCCCGTCATGCCGTCACCAACTTCCGCGCATAACTCTGGAGAAATTGCCCATCGCGGCATTTACCGAAGCTCCAATCGAAAAGTCAGCGCCGGGCGAGCGCGCGGCGCCGCCGCCGATGTTGACGACAAATCCTTGCGCGGCTTTGAGCATCGGCCAGAACAGGCGGCACATGCGCACACAGCCGAACAGTTTGAGCGCATAGCCGTCCATCCACGCCTCGTCCGGCAGATCGACGAAATTGCCGGCGCGCGTCGCGCCTGCCGAACACACCAGAATATGGCAAGCGTCGAATTGCTGTTTGACGCGCTCGAACACCTGCCGGCAGCCGTCGAGCGTGCGCAGATCGGCGGCGATCGAAACGGGGGCCGGTCCGCCCGCGGCGGCGATGGTCTTGCTCGCAGCGGCAAGGTTCTCCGCCGACGATGACACGATGACGGTCTGCGCGCCCTCCCGGGCAAATTCGGCTGCGATTTCGCGGCCGATACCGCGGCTGCCGCCGGTGATGACGGCGACCTTCCCGGCAAACTCTCCCGACATCTCCGGTCCTTCCCTCTGCGATACGTTAAGTCGCGATTGTACGGCACTTTCAGCGCTGCGGCAGCCCCCGCGGCAGTTGATGAATTTCGCCGGCCTCAACCTTATCGCGGCGGACATTGTAATCCGCGCGAAACCTTATAGTCTCCCGCGCCGTGTTGGCGTACCACCCATCTCCCATTCCCCTTGTCGCTCGGCGTCATTTGGAGGCGCGGCCATGATCGTCGTCGCCATCGACATCGGCGGGACATTCACCGACCTCGTCGGCTTCGACGACAAGGCCGGCCGTTTCGTCGAGGCGAAAAGCCTCACGACGCCTCATGAACTGAGCCAGGGGATACTCGACTGTATCCGCAAGAGCGGCCTCCAAGCCACCGCCATCGATGAGCTGATCCACGGCTCGACCATCGCCATCAACACGCTGATCGAGCGCACCGGTGCCAAGACCGGCCTCATCGTCACTAGTGGCACCCGCGATGTCTACAGCGTCGGCCGCGGCAATCGCCCGGAGGCGTACAATCTGTTTTTCCACCGCCACAAGCCGCTGGTACCGCGCCATCTGACGCGCGAGGTCGAGGAGCGGCTGACGAGCTCAGGCGAGGTTTTCCGGCCGCTCAATAAGGCAAGTATCACCGAGGCCTGCCGGGTGCTCGCCGCCGAGGGCGTCGAGGCGGTCGCGGTGTGTCTCCTGCACTCCTACGTCGATCCGGCGCATGAGCGGATCGTGGGCGCCATGGTCAGCGAGGCGCTGCCGAATGCCTATCTGTCGCTGTCGCACGACATCTTGCGCGAATATCGCGAGTTCGAGCGGCTTTCGACCACGGTGGTCAACGCCTATATCGGGCCGCGCGTCGGCGGTTATGTGAAGAACCTGAAATCGCGGCTCGCCGCAGCGGGCTTTGCCGGCGAGTTGTCCATCATGCGCTCGAACGGCGGGGTGATGACACCCGAAGTGGCGACCGCCCGCCCGGTCGCGATGATGGAATCCGGTCCGGTCGGCGGCATCATCGCGTCGGCGCGCGTTGGCGAAAAGCTCGGCTTCGGCAACGTGATCTCGTTCGACATGGGCGGCACCACGGCAAAGACCAGCCTGGTGCGCGACGGCGAGCCGACGCTGGCGCCGGGCTATTATGTCGGCGGCTACGCCAGCGGCCACCCGGTTATGCTGCCAATGATTGACGTCGTCGAAGTCGGCGCCGGTGGCGGCAGCATCGCCTGGATCGACGATATCGGCGCGCTGAAGGTCGGCCCACAAAGCGCCGGCGCCGAGCCAGGCCCGATCTGCTACCGCAGCGGCGGCACTGAGCCGACCATCACCGACGCCAACGTGGTGCTCGGCCGGCTCGACCCAAAGAATTTTCTCGGCGGCACGATGGAACTCGACGCCGACGGCGCCCGCAGCGGCATCGCCGACAAGATCGCCAAGCCGCTGGGCATGGACCCGCGCGCGGCCGCGCAGGCGATCCTGGAGATCGCCGTCTCCAAGATGTCGCTCGCGGTGCGCGAGGTGTCGGTCGAGAAGGGTTACGATCCGCGCGATTTCGTGCTGGTGGCGTCCGGCGGCGCTGGGCCGCTACACATCTGCGCGATCGCCCGAGAGCTGTATATCCCGAAAGTCATCGTACCGCTGTTCCCGTCGCATTTCTCGGCGCTGGGCATGCTGCTCGCCGATGAACGCCACGATTTCATCCGCACCTTCTACTACGACGTCGCCAACCTCGATTTCGCCGCGCTGCTTGCGGTGCACGACGAAATGGCAGCCGAAGCCAAAACGAGCCTGCACCACGCGCGCAACGCCGAATTGCAGATCGCGCTCGACCTCCGCTATGTCGGGCAAGAGTTCACGCTTTCCGTGCCGGTGTCGCGTGATGCGATCAAAAAAGGCGACCGGCAAAAAATCCGCGCGGCGTTCGATGCGTTGTACGAGCATCGCTATTCGCACAAATCGCCCGACGAGCCGGTGGAGATGGTCAATATCCGGCTCGCCGCCATCGGCAAGCGGCAGCCGTTGCGCTTTCCGCGACTCACGCGTCGCACCACCACAAAGGCAGGGCGCCGCCGCGACGTCTATCTCGGCGACACCCGCAAGCCGGTGTCGTGCCCGATCTATCAGCGCAGCGAACTCGGCGCCGGCGCGCGCATCAAGGGGCCGGCCCTGATCGAGGAACACGGCACCACCACCGTGCTGTTCGTCAACGATCGCTGCACCGTCGCGGTGTCGGGCGAGCTGATCATCGATGTCGGAGGCGCATGATGGCTAAGACCCGTCATTCTGAGGTGCGAGCGAAGCGAGCCTCGAAGGATGCAAGGCCGAGGCTTACGGGCCGTCGGCCGCTCGATCCGGTAACGCTCGAAGTCATTCGCAATGCGCTGCCCGCCGTCGCCAATGAGATGGCAGCCGACCTGCAGCGCACCTCCTACAACATGATGATCTACGAGGTGCGCGACTTCTGCACCTCGCTCGTCAACACCAAGGGCGAACTGATCTCTCAGAATGTCGGGGGCGTGTCGCATTTCGTCGCCGATCTCGGCGTCATCATCACCGACGCCATGAAGCGCTACGGGCCGAAGGGCTTCGCCGAAGGCGACGTGATCATCACCAATCACCAGGCGGTCGCCGGGCAGCACCTCAACAACATCGTCATCTACACGCCGTATTTCTACAAGGGCGAGCTTTTGATGTTCGCCATGGTGCGCGCGCATTGGATCGACGTTGGCGGCATGTCGACCGGCTTCGGCGCGGGCCCAAGCGTCGGCGACCCGTGGCTTGAGGGCTTGCAGCTCGATCAGCTGAAAATCTACGAAGCCGGCAAACTCAACGAGACGCTCTACCGCGTGCTCAAGGACAACATTCGTTTCCCCGAATCCTCGCTCGGCGACATGAAATCGCAAATGGCGGCCTGCCGGCTCGCGGTACGGCGCATGAACGAGCTGTTCGGCAAATACGGCAAGCACACGATCCTCAACGCCATCGCGCAGATCTTCGATGAAACCGAGCGCAAGTGCCGCAACGTCGTGGAAAAGCTGAAGGATGGCGTCTATGAGGCAAGCTCTTTCCTTGACGATGACGGCGTCAAGCGCGACGAGCGGCTTAACCTCGCGGCCAAAGTCACGATCGACCATGGCGGCATGACGATCGATCTGTCCGGGTGCTCGGGCGAGCGCAAGGCGGCTGTCAACTCGCGCACCTACGCGGGCGCGCGCGTCGCCTACAAGGCGCTGACCGGCCCGCTCGAACCGGTCAACGAAGGCTCGTTCCGCGCGCTCGAAGTGATCATCCCCGAGGGCAACATCATGATGGCGCGTTATCCCGCGCCGATGTCCGGCTGGAGCATGGTGGTCCCGACCGTCGTCGACACCATCGTCAAGGCGCTCGGTCCCGCCATGAAGGATCGCGTGCCCGCCGGCCACCACGGACTCCTTGGCGGCGCTGTGGTGTTCTTCGGCGTCCACCCAAAAACGGGGCGGCGCTTCGTCGTCCAGAGCATCGAGGGCGGCGGCTGGGGCGGCCGGCCGGGCGAGGACGGAGAATCCGGCACCGTGTCGGTCTGCCAGGGCGACGTGCGCAACGCCTCCATCGAGGGCATCGAATTGAAGTGCCCGGTGATCGTCGAGAGCCGGGCGCTGCGCACCGATTCCGGCGGCGCCGGCAAGCATCGCGGCGGCCTCGGACTCGATACCTGCGTGCGCAATCTGGTCGACGGCCGCTGGAATTTCGATCACCCGAGCCGCGAGCACTGCCCGCCCTGGGGGCTGTGGGGCGGCAAGCCGGGCACGCACGGCGAGTTTCTGTTGCGCACTCCCGGCGAAAACGATTTCCGCTCCATGGACGCGCCCCACTATCCGGTGCCGGTGCAATCGGAGGTGATCGTGCGCACCGGCGGCGGCGGCGGCTGGGGCGATCCGCTCCAGCGCGACGCCGCCCAGGTCCGCACCGATGTGATCGAGGAATTGGTGTCCCGCCGCGCCGCCGAGGAGTTGTATGGCGTAGTACTCAGGGACGATATGACGCTAAACGAACAAGAGACCGAACGGCGACGAAATGCGCTAAGATCGGCCGCAAAGTGGGAGGAAGGAGCCGATGGCAGCGAGCGACGCAGTCCTTAAGCCGCCGAACCTGAAGTTTGCTCCGACGCCTCGGCCGGACCGGGACGGGGGTCGCGGTCCGCGACGACGCCGGCCGTATCGCCCGCGACCATTCGTGCCGCCGCAGCAGCAGCCGCGCGGGAATACGACTTCACCTCGAGACCGCTTCGGTGCACGGATCGCTCGCGCGCTTGTGACGGCGCTGGGCGCGTTGCTGCTGCTGCTCGGACCCATGATGTTGCCGGCGGTCGCTGCGGATCTGCTCCGCGTTGGCAATGTCGGCGCCGTGGCGTTTTCCTTCGTGCCGACCAATGTCGGCAAGGAGACCGGCATCTTCGCCAAGAACGGCCTCGATGTTCAGATCATAGGCTTCGGCGGTGATGCCAAGCTGCAGCAGGCCATGGCCGCGCACGCCATCGATGTGGGCTTGGGCTCGGGGCCCGGCATGGCTTTCATCGTCAAGGGCTCGCCCGCCAAGGCGATCGCCGATATTGCTGGACCGCCGCTCATCTTCGCGCTCGTGGTTCGCTCCGGCGGCTCGGTGAAGACCATTGCGGACCTCAAAGGCCACAAGGTCGGCATATCGACCGTGGGCTCCGCGACAAGCTGGCTGATGAACGAAGTATCGCGCCAGCACGGCTGGGGCTACACCGGATTTACCGAAGTACCGATCGGCGATAACGCCGCGCGTCTCGCAGCGCTGAAGGCGGGCGCAATCGACGGCTGCGTCGTGGACGTCGGCTCGGCGCTCAACTTCGCCGCACATGGCGACGGCCGCATTCTCATGCGCTTCGGCGACGTCGCCAAGAACTTCATCATGCATGTCATCTTCGCCACCGACCAGGCGATGGCGGAAAAGCCCGCGGATCTCCGCGCCTTCGTCAAGGGCTGGTTCGAGAGCATCGCCTACATGCGGACGCACAAGGCGAAGACCGTCGAAATTGCACAGACCGTCATGCACACCGACGCAAAGACGACCGGCGCGATCTATGACGAATTGATGCCGATGTTCACCGACGACGGGCACTTCGATCCGAAGGCGCTCGCGGTGCTGCGGCGCTCGTTTGTTGAAATGAAAATTTTGCCGGCCGAACCCGACATGAGCAAGCTTTATACCGAAGCGTTCCTGCCGAAAGAATGACCCGGCGGCGCGTTTGGAGGTAATAGCCGTGATCCGCTCACTGACGCTCCTTGCCCTCATGGCAGCATGGGTGTTGTCTGCCGTCGACGCGCGCGCGGCCGAGATGCTGCGCGTCGGCAAGGCGGTGCCGGAGGCATTTTCTTTCACGCCGCTCGACATCGGCATACGCAAGGGCATCTTCAAACAAAACGGCCTCAACATCACCGAAATCGCTTCCGCCGGCGACGCCAAGCTGCAACAGGCGATGGCGTCGAACAGCATCGATATCGGCATTGGCTCGGGGCCGGGCTTGGCATTCATCGTCAAAGGCTCGCCGGTCAAGGGCGTGGCCGAAATGGCGGGCCCGCCGCTTCTGCTCGCCATCGTGGTGCGACCCGACGGACCGAAAACCGTCGCCGATCTCAAGGGCAAAAAAATCAGCGTCTCGACCGCGGGCTCGCTCACCTACTGGCTGGTGAGCAACACATCGCGCCGCCAAGGCTGGGGCCCGAACGGAATAACGATCCTGCCGATGGGCGCCATGGTCGGTCAGCTCGCCGCGCTGCGACGTCATGAGATCGACGGCATCATCATGGACGTTTCGACCGCCTACGATCTCGTCAAAAAAGGCGACGGCCGCATCCTGGTGCGGTTTGGCGACCTGACCGAGTTCGTCACCCATGTGATATTCGCGACCAATACTCTCATCGCGACCCGGCCCGATACCATCCGGGCTTTTCTCAAGGGATGGTTCGAGACCATCGCGTTCATGCGCGCCAACAAGGCGGAAACCGTCGCCATCGACACCCAAGTCCTGCAAAAGGACGCCGACGTGATGAGCCGCACCTACGATGACGTGATGCCGATGTTTACCAGCGACGGCCATTTCAACCGGAAAGGCCTCGAGGTTCTGGCAAAATCGTTCGTCGATCTGCATACGCTGCCGACCGAACCCGATATGAGCAAGCTTTACACCGAAGCGTTCCTGCCCCCGGCATCTAAATAGGATAGACCGATTCCAATGCCGAACCTGGCACAGCGTCCAGTCCAGTTCTTTGCCGACATGGTTTTCCCGGCATGAGCGCCGGCGATGTCGCGGTGCGCATCAAGGGCGTCGGCCACCAGTTCGGCGAGGCGGGCGAGACACAATACGTGCGCGCGCTCGCCGATACCTCGCTCGATATCATGCGCGGCGAACTGCTCTGTCTGATCGGCCCGAGCGGCTGCGGCAAGAGCACGCTGCTCAACGTCGTCGGCGGCCTGATGGATCCGACGAACGGCAGCGTCGAAGTGTCGGGACAACCGTTGCGTGGACCGCGACCGCACGAAATCGCGTTCGTGTTCCAGGAGAACGCGCTGTTTCCCTGGAACACGGTTGAGGAAAATGTCCGGCTCGGCATGCTGTTTCAAGGCGTGCCGAAGTCCGAGCACGAAGCGCGGACGCGAAAATCGCTTGAGGCTGTGGGCCTCGCCGATTTCGCCCGGCATTACCCGGGCCAGCTTTCGGGCGGCATGCGTCAGCGCGCGGCGTTGGCGCGGGCGCTCGCGCTGCAAACCGGCATCCTTTTGATGGACGAGCCGTTCGGCGCGCTCGACGAGCAGACCCGCATGATCCTCGGCGAGGATCTTTCCGTGCTGCTGTCACGCACCGAAAAGACCATCGTATTCGTCACCCACAGTCTGGGCGAAGCGGTATTCCTGGCCGATCGTGTCGCCGTGTTTTCGGCGCGTCCCGGTATGATCAAAAAAATCATCACCGTAGACGAGCCGCATCCACGCAAACCGGGCTTCGTCACGTCGGAGAAATTCACCGCGCTGCGCAACGAGCTTTATGCGCTGTTGCACGACGAAATCCGCAAGGCCGTCACCGAGTCGTCGCCGGCCCGCAATGGTGCGGGAGGAACCGCGTAGTGGCGCGACGCGGCGGCAGAACGGGGCAACTCGCCAGCCGGGCCGTTCAGATCGGCTTTCTGCTCGCGCTTCTGCTGCTCTGGTATCTCGCCACCACTTTCTGGGGCGTCAACCGCCTGCTGCTGCCGAATCCGGTCGAGGTCTGGGAACAGTTCGTCGATGTGCTGCGCACCGGCAACTATTTGCCCGATCTGCGTGTTACCGCGACCGAGTTCGTCGTCGCGTTTTTTCTGTCGACGACGACGGGCACCGTTATTGGCTATTTCGTCAGCCGCTCGCGCTTCTGGACTCGCGTCTTTGAGCCGCTGCTTGCCGGCATTTTCTCGATTCCAATCATCTTGTTCCTGCCGCTCTATGTGTTGTTCTTCGGCCTCGGCCTGGAGTCGAAGATTGCGCTCGGCACGACGATCAGTTTCTTTCCCGTCGTGCTGGCCACGATAGCGGGCTTCAGCAACGTCGATCGCACGCTGATCACGGCGGCGCGGTCGATGGGCGCCTCCGACTATCTGCTGTTCCGGTACGTGCTGCTGCCCGGGGCCCTGCCAGTCATCCTCGGCGGCCTGCGCATCGGCTTTACCATCTGCCTGCTCTCCATCCTCGGCAGCGAGACCATCGCGTCGCTGGCGGGCCTCGGCCACCACATCGTGGAGCTGGCCGAGAACATGGAAATGCCGCGCATGTTCGCCTACATCACGTTCGTCGTCGTGATGGTGGCGCTGCTCAACGCCGTGGTCTCGCACCTCGAAGCTCGAGGAAGGCGCCGCGGATGAATTCAGCCCGGTCCTCTGACGTAAGGTCCGCTTTAAGCGCCACGGCTTTCGCCGCCGGCTCCGGTAAAGACGCGAGCCGCGCGAAGTCGGCGCGGCGTTTCTTTCTTCGGCACCCCGGGATCGTCCGGCTTGGCATCGTCATTCTCATTTTCATCTCGTGGGAAATCGCTGCGCGCTGGTTCATGGACCCGCTGTTCATCGCCCCGCCCTCACGCGTCTTCACCTCGCTTGGCTCGGTGCTGGGGACGGACGGCGTACCGGCGGCATTACGGCTCACGTTCTTCGAACTGGCTGTCGCATTCAGCATCGCGGTCGTGCTGGGCCTCGTGATTGGGCTCGCGATCGGACTGCAGCCGTTCGCCCGCCAGAGCCTGATGCCGATCGTGCTTTTGGTTTACGGGTTGCCGCAGATCACGATCCTGCCGCTGTTCATCTTGTTCTTCGGCATCGACGCGGCGTCGAAGATCGCGTTCGGCGTGACTCACGGCGTCTTTCCCATCGTCATCACGGTGGTGGCCGGCGTGCAGAATATCAAGCCGATTCTGCTCACCAGCGCGCGCTCGATGGGCGCGAGCCGCTGGCAAGTGCTGCGCTGGGTGATCTTTCCCCACATGATCCCGAGCTTCTTCACGGGCATGCGGCTCGGCATGAGCGGCGTGTTGCTCGGCGTATTGCTGGCGGAGCTCTATGTGTCGACCGCCGGGATCGGCTATTTCACGGAGATGTTCACCGAGAATTTCGATCCCACCAAGCTGTTCGGCTTGATCACCATGCTGGCCGCAATGGCGATCATTCTCAACGAAATCGTGCGCCGGGCCGAAAACAGGTTCAACCGTTGGCGATGAGGTGTGTCTTTCTTTGTCATTCCGGGGCCGAGCGAAGCGAGGAGCCCGGAATCCATAACCACGAACGCTGGGGATATGGATTCCGGGCTCGCGGGCTGAGGCCCGCGCCCCGGAATGACGAACGAGTAAGAGGTTCGAAATGGCGAAGCTGAAATTGACCGTCGCCTGCGGCGATTACGAGATCGTGCGGGCGCTGACCGACGGTTCGGTCGAGTGCGACGGCATCGAGCTTGTCATGCTGACCGGCATGGGCTCGCGCGAGCGCCATTGGCGCATGGCGCGCAAGACCGAATTCGACGTCTGCGAAATCAATATCGGCGGCTTTCTGATGGGCCGCGATCGCGGCGAACCGCTCACCGCCATCCCAGTGTTTTTGCACCGCCGCTTTCGCCACGGCTTTGCTTTCGTCAACGTCAATTCCGGCATCCGCACGCCGAAAGACCTGATCGGCAAAAGGATCGGCGGCACCAATTTCCAGCCTGCCTCGAACATCTGGATGCGCGGCATCCTTGAAGAGCATTACGGCGTACCGCATCGCCAATGCACCTGGGTGGTCGAGCGCGAGGAGGACGTCGAGTTCACGCCCGCCAAGGACCTGCGCATCGAGATGGCGCCGCCCGGCAAGCGGCTCGACGTCATGCTGGCCGAAGGCGAAATCCCGGCGATGCTTTCGCCCGATATTCCCCGGCTGTTTCTTGAAGGCGACAAGCGCATCGTGCGCCTGTTCCCGAACTACAAGGACATGGAGATCGCGTACTTTCGCGAAACCGGAATATTTCCGATCATGCACGTCACCGTCGTTCGTCAGGAGATCGTCGACAAATATCCGTGGGTCGCGACCAATCTGGTCAAGGCATTCGACGAGGCCAAGGCGATAGCCTATCGCCGTGTCGCCAATCCGCGCGTCGTGCCGCTGGCCTGGATAAGGACCGCCTGGGAGGAGCAGCAGGAGGTTTTGGGCGACGATCCGTGGGCCTATGGTCTCACCGACGCCAACCGCAAGACTCTCGAGACGGTGCAGCGCTATTGCCACCAGCAGGGTCTGATCAGCCGCACGACGCCGCTCGAAGAACTGTTCGCCGACACCGATCTCGGCGATGCTGGAGGCGGGGCGGAAAATATCTAGCGACGTTTCCCGGACGCGGCGCAGCGTGTAACGGTGCGCCGCTGATCCGGGACCTTAACTATCCCGGGTCTGTCAGCGCACCACTTCGTGCTGCGCTGCGCCCGGGAAACAAACGGGGGAGCACTCATGCCCGAAGCCCAAAAAGACGACCCGGCCTTCCTCTACTTCCCGACCAATTATCGCTGGTCGATGGGCCTGCTCATCTGCCTGGGAGGTGCGCCGTGGACCGGCGTCGATATCGACGAGGTCAATCGCGTCGGCCGCGCGCTCACCGACAAGGTCGGCGACGACACGGCGTGGTTCGAGGAATGGGCCCGCATGGGCGACAAGATCGAAGCTCGCGGCCGCGATGCCGAGCGCGCCGGACACAAGCTCACCGCAGCGTCGTGCTTCATTCGCGCCTCGCGTTACTACCAGACCGGCGAGCGCTTCATTCACCCGCGCTCGCAGAAGAGCCAGAACGTCTATGCGAAGTCGGTCAGCCTGTTCAAGGAAGCCGCCGCGATGGTCCGCCGCCCGCGCATCGAGCCGGTCGAAATCCCCTACGAGAACGCGAGTCTGCCCGCGCTCCTGGTGCATCCCGATCCGGAAGCCACACGCGGCCGCCCCGCGCCCGCCATGGTGTTCTTCGACGGCTTCGACGTCACCAAAGAACTGCAATACGGCTACGGCGTTCCCGACCTCGCCGCACGCGGCGTCGGCTGCCTGATTGTCGACGGTCCGGGCAACGGCGAGAGCGTGCGCTTCCGCAATCTGCCGCTCATTGCCGAGACCGAGCGATACGCGACGCCGGTTTATGAATACCTCTCCGGCCGCAGCGAGTTCGACCCAAAGCGCATCGGCGTGATGGCCTTGAGTCTCGGCGGCTATTACGCACCGCGCGCGGCCTCGCTTGAGCAGCGTTTCGCCTGCTGTGTCGCCTGGGGCGCGCAATGGGATTACCACGAAATCTGGGCGCGGCGCCTCGAAGCGCTCGATACTGGAAAAGTGCTATCGCTCTCGGTGCCGCCCGAGCACCTGCAATGGGTACTCGGCGCCTCGGATCGCGCCTCGGCGCTCAAGATCCTTGAAGGATTCCGCCTCGACGGTATCGTGCAGAAGATGACCTGCCCGTTCCTCTTGCTGCACGGCGCCGGCGACCAGCAAATTCCACTCGCCATCGCAGAGAAACTCTACGATGCCGTCGGCTCGAAACAGAAAGCGCTCAAGGTTTTCACGCGCGAAGAAGGCGGCTTCCATCACTGCCAAGTGGACAATCCGACCATCGGCGTGCACTACATGTGGGACTGGATTTCAGATGTTTTGAACGCGGGAACGTAACAATTCGTAGCCCGGATGAGCAAAGCGACATCCGGGATCGGCACGTTCGGGGGACCACACGCCATGGCTAAAGCCGCGATCAAGAAACGCGCCAGGAAGGCGGCCGCAAGGAAAAAGACGGTCAAGGCGACGGCCAAACCCAAAACGAAGCCCGCCCCGAAAGGACCGCTTTATCTGACCGAAGCCGACGTGCAGCGCCTCGTGACCGTCAAGGATGCGATCGCGACGCTTGAGCTCATGTTCGAGACATGGCCCGATCCCGCCACCTCCAATCTGCCGCGGCAACGCGCCCAAATCGGCAAAGGTTCGTTCAATCTGATGGGCGCCGCCTGGGGCGCGTCGGAAATTTTCGGGCTGAAGGCTTATTACGGTGCGCCCGGCGGCCGCTTCCATGTGCTGTTTTATTCTTCGCGCGACGGCAGCCTCAAGGCGATGATCGAGGCCGATCACCTCGGCCGCATGCGCACCGGCGCGGCAAGTGGACTGGCGACGAAGATCCTCGCCAATCCGCACGCACGCACGCTCGGCGTGATCGGCGGCGGGCGCCAGGCTTTGACGCAAGTCGCCGCGGTCTGCGCGGTGCGAAAGATCGAAACCGTGCGCGTGTTCACCCGCACGGCGGAGCATCGCGAAGCTTTTGCCAAAGAGATCGAACGCAAGCTGCGGGTGGCGGCAGAGCCTGTCGCCACTGGCGAGGCCGCCATCGGCGACGCCGACGTGGCCATTACCATCACCAAATCGGCGGAGCCGGTGCTGCGCGCCAACTGGCTCAAATCCGGCGTCCACGTCAACGCCGCTGGCGCGAACTCGGCGTCACGCCGCGAGGTCGACGCCGAAACGGTGCTGCGCGCGACCGTGCGCGCGACCGATCAGGTGGCGCAGGCCCGCGCCGAAGCCGGCGAGTACCGCGAACTCATCGCCGCCGGGCGTTTACAGTGGCAGGACATCGTTGAACTCGGCGATATCCTGACGGAGAAAGTCCCAGGACGCCGCGGACCGGCCGACATCACCTTGTTCAAGTCGCTCGGCATCGCGCTCGAAGACATCGCCTTCGCCGACCTGATCTGGCGCCGCGCCGTCGAACGCGGCATCGGCAAGGCAATGCCGTAGAACGAGGTCCAACGGCAGCGACGGTGCGCGTCCCTGGCGCCGCCAGCGCAATTGCGCCGCCGCTACTGCGTGCCCGCCAGATTGGCGTCCTTGATGACTTTTCCCCAGCGCACGGCTTCCGACTTCACATAACCGTCGAGCTGCTCCAGCGACTGGTCGCCGAGGCCGATCATGCCAAGCTTTTCCAGGGGCGTGTTCATCTCCGGCGAGTGCACGGCGGCGTTCACGTCTTTGTTCAGCTTTTCGAGGATCGGCTTCGGCGTGCCGCCGGGCGCGAGCAGCATCTGCCAGGCGACGCTGTTCGGCCAAGACGGCAGGCCAACCTGGGCAAGCGGCTTGATGTCCGGCGCCGTCGGAAACACCCGATCGCTGGTGATGCCAAGCGCGCGAGCCTTGCCGGCCCTGATCTGCGGCAACATCGGTCCGAGGTCGACGAACAGAACGTCGACCTGGCCAGAGATCAGCGCCAGGGTGGCCGGGGCGCTGCCCCGATAGGGGACATGGGTCATCTTGATGCCGGTCAGGCTGCTGAACAGCGCGGCACAGAGATGGTGGAACGCGCCGACGCCGCCGGAGCCGTAGGTCAGCGGCTTGCCCTCGGCGTCGCGTTTCTTCGCGAGCGCCACCAGGTCCGCCACGCTGTGCACCGGCAATGCCGGATTGACCGTCAGCACGAACGGCACGCCGGCCACCAGCGACACCGGCACCAAAGTCTTCAAGGGTTCGTAGTTGATGTGTTTGAAGATGGTGGGATTCATCGCCATGGTACCGCTGGTGCCCTGCATCAGCGTGTAACCGTCCGGCTTCGCATTGGACGTGGCTGTCGCGGCAAGCGTCGTGCCGCCGCCGGGCCGATTCTCGATGATGAACGTCTTGCCGTATTTCTTCTGGAGAATCTCCGCATAGGAGCGCGCCAGCAGGTCGGTGCCGCCGCCGGGAGCGAACGGCACCAGGATGGTGACACTGCGCGTTGGATAGTCTTCGGCGCGCGCATGGTGTTGCGTCGCCATCAGCGCTGCCAGCGCCATTGCCACCAACACGATCCGCGATCGGTTCATGACGAACTCTCCCTGTGCCGCAGGCGGGCGGTTCTCTGCTGCCACCGCTGACAATCGCAAGCTTAGCCGAAGAACGGACGGGCGCTACGCGCCATAGGACCGCAGGCTGCGCGGCATCAGCCCCAGTGCAACACGCCGGAATGGTCTCAATGCACGGCCTTCCGCTGGGCCGCCATCGCCGTGACCTCTGCGGCAATAATAGCGCGCAGCGCCATCACCGCGCGCGCGTTACGCTGGTCCTTTCGGTAGGCGAGACTGAGCGTCCACGAGAGCTTCGGCTTGCGCAGGTGGATGGCGGAGAGCTGTTTCCGCTCGACCTCTTGGCGTACCGAGCTTAGAGGCAGCACGGTGTAGCCGAGGCCGGCAGCCACGAAGGCTTTGGTGGTCGTGTAACCGTCGACCTGAACGGCCACTTCGAACTTGCCGCCCTGCTCCGCCATGGCGCGTTCCAGCAGCATGCGCAGGCCGTGCGTCCGGTTGGGCAGAATGAGCGGCAGGCGGTCGAGCAGCATGCCGTCTTTGACCGGCGGATGACCGGCCGCTCCCCTGCCCGGTCCGACGAGAACCATGGGCTCCGCAAACAGCGGCTCGATCTCGATGCCCTGATGGCGCGGCGGATTGTGCATCAGGCAGAACGTCAGCTCCTGGTCGATCAGCCGTTTGAAGATGAAGGCGCTCACGCCTTCGACGAAATTGAGCCGCACCTCGGGATGCCGCGCGGCGCATTCCCGCACGATGCCGGGCCCGACCGCTTCGCTCACGGTTGGACTGACGCCGATCGTCAGCGTGCCGCGGATGCGCGCATCGTGCGCGCGAACATCTTCAGCGGTCTGCGCCACCTGGCGGATCAGCGAATGCGCCCGCTCCAGCAGCAACAGCCCGGCCTCGGTCAGCTCGAGTTGGCGGCCGGCCCGCAGGATCAGCGCGAGGCCAAGCTCGTCTTCGAGCTTCTGGATCTGCCGGCTCAGCGCCGGCTGCGCGATGCCGAGTTGCACGGCCGCTTTGGAAAAGCTGCGCGCCTCGGCCACATAAACGAAATAACGGAGTGCCCGGAGGTCCATCGCGGCCATGCCTATCGCGGCCTTGCCTGTCACAGTCATGCCAAGACGGCATAATTCATATCGGTATTATATCTTAGACGATTGAGCAGCGACCGGATAGCGTGTCGGCAAAATCCGACACCATCGGGAGGAATCCATGTCCCAAGCAACCCCGCAAGTCTTTATCACCGACACCAAGGCGATGGACTTCGAGGAGGTCCGTCGCGGCCGCGTCCACATGATCCGCCGCAAGCGGCTGCCGCTGGAGACGGGCGTTCCCGGGGTCACCATGGAGTATTCGCTGTCGGTGGTGCCGGACGGTTATTTCACGCCACGCCACCGGCACAATTTCGATCAGATCCGTTACACGCTGTCGGGCCTCCAGAGCACCGGCCTCGGCGATCTCGCCGCCGGCGAGTGCGGCTACTTTCCCGAGGGCGCCTATTACGGGCCGCAGAAGCAAGAGGGCCAGTGTGAATGCCTGGTGCTGCAGTTCCAGGGCGCGAGCGGCGAGCACCTGTTGTCCAACGAGG
This sequence comes from Xanthobacteraceae bacterium, assembly GCA_036511795.1. Classification (GTDB taxonomy): domain Bacteria; phylum Pseudomonadota; class Alphaproteobacteria; order Rhizobiales; family Xanthobacteraceae; genus BOG-931. Next base: position 25,999 of record DATCBO010000133.1, on the reverse strand, counting down.
AGATGAACGCGACCTACGAAAAACTCCTCAAGTCCGGCGGCAAGTTCGAAAACGGCGTCTATAAGGGTTTCAAGCCGGACGGCTCCCCGAAAAACAAAGACTCCTACGAGGCGATCTGGGAGGAGCACGAAGGCCGCGATCTCGAATTCCCGCCGTTGCGCTACCGCCAGCCGGTAATGATGCTGACGGAGAATTACCGCTTCTGGCCCGATCGCAAACGGCCGGGCGTCGAGATCAAGCATCTCGGCACGTTCAGCGAAGCGCGCACCGGCATCGGTTTCATGCGATTGCTGCCGGGCGCCGCGATCGAAGGCGGGACGCAGGAGGACGCAGAATTGCGTTTTTCGCTCGGGGGCTCATTCGAATATGACGGCAAGACCTGGGGCGAAGGCACATACATGTTTCTGCCGAACGGCGCTCCCGTGAAAGGCTTGCGCTCGCAGAACGGTGCGACATTCTTTGTCATCACGCTGCCGATGCTGGCGGACCTTGCCGCCACCGCAGGCAATCAAGGCGTCAGGCATCCGGCGATGTCCACGCACGCCGGCGCGTAGTCATACGTCAAAAATCGCGCCGCAGAGCGCATACGACCTGTTGCGGGAGAAACCGGATGTCACGCAAGGCCTGGCTGGCTTGTCTTGGGCTCGCGTTATCCACCATCGCGCCGGCCTCTCCGGCCGCAGCGCAAACCAAGCTCGCGGTGGCCAAAGTCGCCAACGACTTTGCCCTCAGTATGGTGGATTACGGCAACAAGCTCGGTACGTTTCAGAAAAATGGGCTCGCGGTCACGGTCAGCGAAATCACGCAAGCCAAGATGGTTCAGGCGGTGATCGGCGGCAGCATCGACATCGCCCTCGCCTCAGGCGCCACGCTTGCCTTTGCGGCCAAGGGCGCGCCCCTCACCGGCGTTGCGGCTTTGTCCGGTCCGCCATCGATTCTTGTGCTCGTGGTAGCGCCGAAGAGTCCGGTCACCTCGCTCGATCAATTGCGTCATCGCACCGTTGCGGTGTCGAACCTCGGCTCGCTGACCGACTGGGCGGTTTCGCAGATCGCGCTGCACGAGCACTGGCCGTCTGCCGACATCAAGCGTATTTCGGTCGGTGACACCGGTGCGCGAATTGCAACCCTGCGGACAGGGGCCGCCGACGCCGCGGTCGTCGACATCGCCGCGGCATTAATCTTGAAGAGCGCGGCGAGGCCAAGATTCTGGTCAATTTTGGCGACCTGATCGCCAAATTCCAAAATCAGATCGTTTACGCCTCCAATAATGCCATCGAAAACAAGCCGGACGCGGTGCGCGCCTTCGTTCGCGCCTGGTTCCAGACGACCGGCTACGCCCGCGCTCACAGAGATGAAACGGTCGCGTTTGCCCAGAAGCAATTGGGCGTTACACCGGTGGGCGCCACCCGGGTCTACGCCACCCTCATGCCGGGCGATTTCTTTTCCAAAGACGGACGATTCGATCCGGCCGTGCTGAAAGCGATGAGCCAGAGCTTCGTCGAGATGAAACTCCTGAAAGGCGACCAGGATCTCACGCAATACGTCACGGATCGATTTCTACCGAAGACGCCGTAGGCAGAGCCTGCGCTACACCGCCGCCGGTTTCCGCCGATGCCCGCTCACTTCGGCCGCGGCATCGGGATGCAGCACCCAGCCGTAGATCAGGCTCAGAAGAGCGAACGCCACCGCGCCGGCGAAGGCGACTTTGAAATCGGCGGTCGAGAGTGCCGTCGCGCCGCGCCATGTCAGCGACAGATGCAGCAGCACCGCGACAGTCGAAATGCCGAAGCCGCGGCTTAATTGCTGCGTCATGCTGGCGACCGAAGTCGCGGTACTCATCAGCGGCGGGTCAACGTCCGCGTACGTTATGGCTTGCGTCGCGGTGAACTGCAGCGATTGAAAAAAGCCGGCGATCAGTAGCAGCACGAAGATCACATATTCCGGCATCTGGGGGTTGAAGAACGCGCACATCGAGATCGCGGCAGCGCTGATCACGCCGTTGATGAGAATGACGTTGCGGAACCCGAACCGCCGAATGATAGGCCGGGCGGTGAGCTTCATCGACAGCGAGCCCGCGGCCGTAGCAAAAGTAATGGAGCCGGAAACGAACGCGGAAAGCCCGAACACGACTTGCAGGAGCAGCGGCAGCAGAAAGACCAGAGTTCCGGCCCCGGCGCGAAACAGCGAGCCGCCATAGATCGCGGCACGGAATGTGGCGATGCGAAACACCGAAATGTCGAGCAGCGGATGCTTGGAGGTCCTCAGGTGCCACAGTGACAAGGCGCCGAGCACGAAGCCCAGCACCAGCAGGCCGAAGGCGACCAGCAGCCCGCCGTGACCGCGGCCGATCGCCTCGATGCCGTACATTACGCAGAACGCAGACGCGCCAGTGAGCAGAAAACCGATCCAGTCCAACGGGCGCCGGGTGTCTTCCTTCGGATTATCGAAGAACAGCGTCACCATGAGGATGCCGAGAAGGCCCAGCGGCACGTTGATCAGAAAGATCCAACGCCACGAAAAGTAGGTGGTGATGAAGCCGCCGATCGGCGGCCCGAGCACCGGGCCGAGCTGCGCCGGCACCTGCAGATACGCCATGGTGGCGATCAGCGTCGCTTTCTCCACGCTGCGGAACAGCACCAGACGGCCCACCGGCACCATCATGGCGCCACCCAAGCCTTGAAGCACCCGCGCCGCGGTCAGTTCGGCCACATTGCCGGACAGTCCGCACAGGATCGAGCCGAGCGTGAACAGCCCGATGGCGGCGCGAAAGATCACGCGGCCGCCGAAGCGATCGGCCGCCCAGCCGCTGATCGGAACGAAGATGGCGAGGCTCAACAGATAAGCGGTGACCGCCAGACTGAGCTGCACGGGGTCGGCATGCAGCGAAATCGCCATTTGCGGCAGCGCCGTGGTGATCACGGTCGAATCGATCTGCTGCATGATGATCGCCGACCCGACGATCATGGCGACGACTTTGGTCTTGGTCTGGGGCGACATGGGACGAGATGAACCGAGCTGCGGTGCAGCTATAGCATCTCGCCGCGTTATTCCATCACCCGGAGACGCCCCGGCGGCGCACGGAACTCATAGCTAGCTTGTCCGCACGTCCGGTCGCGGCCGATAAGCGTCAGGAGAGGACCCTATTTTGATGCGGTCGTCGGCTGCGCGGGCATCGGCTGTGCGGGCTTGGCCGGCGCAGCGCTGGCCGTGGGCTTGGGCGCGACGGGTTTAGCGGCGGCCGCCTTTGCGGACGGCGGCCGCTCGAAATAGACATCGACCTTCATACCGACCAGCAGCGGGCCGGGATCGGTCAGATCGATTTTAACCTGCGTCACGTCGAAATCAGTGAGATTGCGCGAATTCGGCGAGTTGATGCGTCCGGCCTGGACGATCGGAGCGATCGAGGCGACCTTGCCGTGGAAATCGCGGCCCGGGAATGCGTCGGCGCGGACAACAACCTGCTGCCCGATCTTAACCTCTCCGATGTCGCGTTCGTCGAGTTCCGCGCGCACGCGGAGTGCGGACAGATCGCCGAGCACGACAAGCGGCTCCGGCGAAGACGGCGCCGCCAGTTCGCCGAGCCTGGCATTGACTTGCAACACCGTGCCGGCGATCGGCGCGCGGATTTTCAGCTTTTCAAGTCCGACTTCGGCCGACCACAGATTCGAGCGAGCGACATTGAGCTGTCCCTCATTCTCGGTCGGCAGCGGCGTTCCCGACTGGCTCTCGAGCTTGTGCAACGCCGATCGTTTTTGGCTGAGACTGTCCTGCGCGCTCGTCAATGCCGTGTGCGCCTTCGTGAGATCGGCGGTCGAACCGTGGCCGCCACTCAGGGCGATCGCGGCATCGTCGAACGCATCGCGCGCGGTAATCACCGCGGCTTCCGCGTCGGCGACCGCATCCTCGGCCTTGCGCCGATCCGCCGCCTTGCCGGCCGCTTGATCGTTACGCTGGCGCTTGCGCATCGACACCTGGTCCCGCGAGCTCTCGACCTGAGCCAAGGATTCTTGATCGTCGAGGCTGACGAGAAGCTGGCCGGTCAATACTTTATCGTTGGCGTGGACGAGGACCTTGCTGATTTGACCGATGGCGGTCGACAATATCTTGATTTGTCCCGACTGCGGTTCGATCAAACCCGGCGCGACAGCGAGCCAGTTCTGATCATCGGATCTGACCGGCGCCGCTTGCGGCGCAACAATCCCTTGCGCGGCAGCAGCCACGGCGATTCCCACGAGTGAGACGCCGAGAACGGACCAAAGTATCGCTCGTTTTTTTGATGTAATCACGGCTTCTTCGATGACCTCGCTGCTTTCTTGGCTTCTGCTTTTTTAGCTTCGTCATTGTGTTCTTCGCCGACGATTTCGCCATCCTCGATGCGGATGATCCGGTCGGCGTAGGGCACGGTCCGGGGATCGTGGGTCACGACAAGCACCCCGCGTTCCGAGTTCTTTGCGATATCGGCCAGAACCGACATGATGGCGTGACCGTTGTGACTGTCCAAAGCCGCGGTCGGCTCGTCCGCCAGAATCGCTCCGGGCTTGCCGACGATGGCGCGCGCAATGGCGACGCGCTGCTGCTCGCCGCCGCTGAGTTCGCGCGGATGCGAGTCGATCTTGTGTGCGAGCCCAACGGCGGCTAACGCTTCCACAGACCTGTCATAGGCATTTTGCGAGCGATCACCGCGAACATCCAAGGCCAGGCGCACGTTGTCGACCGCGTTCAGCGTCGGAAACAAATGATAAGACTGAAAGATAAAACCGATGTGATCGCGCCGCAGCGCCGCCAGTTGTTCGGGCGTCATTCCCTCGGTGGAATGGCCGCGGATGCGAACCGCCCCCTCGGTTGGCGCCATGATGCACCCAAGCACCGAGAGCAGCGTGGTCTTGCCGCTGCCGGATGGCCCCATCAGCAATGCCAATTCGCCGCCGGCGAGCGAAAGGTTCACGCCCTTGAGGGCCTGCACCTGACCGGCGCCATCGCCAAGGGTTTTCGCAATCCCGATAGCTTCCATGACAGCCTCGGTCATCGCGCAAACACCATGGCGGGATCCATGCGCATGACCTTCACGATGGCCGAGACGGCCGAAAGCACGCACATAGCGACTGTGAGCAGAAACAGTCCGACAGTCAGACCTGGCGGCATGGCGATCGGCAGCGCCGAATCTGCGGTTGCATTGACCACAAGCACGCCGATGGCGGCTGCGATCGAGAATCCAATCACGGCGCTCACCAGCGCCTGAATGATGATAACCGTGTAAATGTAGGCGCCCGATGAGCCGATCGCGCGCAGCGTGGCAAATTCGTACAGATGATCCTTGGTACTTGAATAAAGCGTCTGCGCGACGATGACAGTGCCGACGATCATGCCGAGCAATGCACCGGCGAACAGCGCAGCTCCCGCGCCGGTCCCGAACAGCCAGAACGAACGGCTGCGAGCGCCGAACTCGTCCGAAGTGAGCACGTCGACGTTGGAAAGCGTTTGCTGCAACCGGGTGCGTACCTTTTGAAGGTCGGCGCCCGGGGCCAAGTGCACGAGCAGGTAGGTATCCTTGTTTGCTGGCATTCCGATGAATGTTCGCGCACGGTCGAGCGTCGCAAAAATATAGGGCGTGGTCGTAAACGAGCGGATGCCGTCGGAAATGACCCGGACCTGCACTTTGGTGTCATTGATCTGCGCGATAGCGCCCATGCCCTTGACGGCCAGACGCTCGAAATAAGACCGATCGACCGCCACCGCGCCGGGGATCGCCAGGGAATCAAGATTGCCTTCGACCACGTTCCACGGCTGCAACCCCTGCCCTTTCATCGGCGAGCCGATGATAAAAATCGGCGTCGCTTTGCCACCCGGCACGCGCCATTGTGAAAAGCCGATCACGACCGGCACCGCATCGCTCACGCCCTTGATCGAAAGAGCGCGAAATCGCTCGGATTCGTCGAGAGGCGCCGGATCCTCGAACGACCTCGTTCCTTGCGGGACGATCCATAAATCGGCCGATGCATGATCGATCATGGTGGTCACCATGCGGCCGAAACTGACGAACAGTCCCATCTGCACGTTCACCAGCACAATCGAGAAAACGATGCCGATGATGGTGGCGATGAAGCGAAGCCGATCGAAAAAAAGATTCTTGGCCGCCAGCCTGATGATCAGCGGCACATGCATGGAGTCGTAGACGCGCGACCAGCCGGCCTGAATCCAGCGGGCCGTCGCATACGGGTAGTCAAGACTTCGTTCAACTAATGCTTGCACTGGCTATTCACACGATCCGAGAGGGAGAGCCGAGGTGGAAATTTGGTCGGCAAAGCCGAATGTCAATGTCGCTTTCCGGGTTGCTCCGCCGGTTGCTGTGCGGGCCGGTCAAACCGGACCCCGCGCCGACCGCGGTTAAATTGCCAAATCGCCCAACTTGCCAATCGACGGAGGGCTGGCCCCCGCGATTCGCGCTTTCACTTAGACCAAAACAAGGCGAGTTGGCTGCGAAACCCGAATAATCGTTAACCGGCAAAGGTTTACCAAATAATCGCCACGAAATTGCCATCCCTCGCCTACTCAAAGCGAGGTCGGGCAAGGCCTTTGAGGTGGAAGGCCTTTGGGGTTGTCAGGCTGCGAGCAGCTTTTGCACTTCGTTGACCAGCTCGCGTAGATGGATCGGCTTGGAGAGCACCTTGGCGTGCTTGGGCGCATTCGAATCCGAATTGAGCGCCACGGCCGCAAAGCCGGTGATGAACATGATCTTGATGTCCGGATCGAGCTCCGCGGCTCGCCGGGCAAGCTCAATACCGTCCATCTCCGGCATAACGATATCCGTCAGCAGGAGTTCGAACGGCTCTTCGCGCAGCCGCTGATAGGCCGAAAGGCCGTTATCGTAGGAAATCACATCAAAGCCCGCGTTTTGCAGCGCCTTGACCAGGAAGCGGCGCATATCGGCGTCGTCTTCCGCAAGTAGGATTTTGGACATTGCTCTTAAATCCGGCTGCCGCCGGCTCCCCTTCAACCCATAAGCCGCATCGCCGGTAAAAATGAGGTGAAAGTCCGCCCTCGCATAGCCGCCTTAACACACCCTGGCAAACATCCCACCTCGGCAAACATCGCCTGGCAACCTCTTGGCAAGCTCTTGGCAAGCCGCGACTCCTATGGACAATAGGCTTTGGCGCACGCTAGGGAGCGGTGCCCGGCCGCAAAAGGTCGCAAAATTCCGCCCGAGTGTTCATGTCGGATAGCCAGAACGAATTCGATCCCGCGTTCGAGGCAATTGAGCCGGCGGAGTGCCGTGGTCCGGTACTCTTCAACTCGCCCCATAGCGGGCGCGTCTATCCGCGCTCCTTCCTGCTGACGTCGCGCCTCGATCTGTCGACGTTGCGCCGGTCGGAGGACTCCTTCGTCAACGAACTGATCGCCGGCCTCGTGCAACGCGGCCATCCGATCATGCACGCGCATTTCCCGCGCTGCTATGTCGACGTGAACCGCGAGCCCTACGAGCTCGACCCGCGCATGTTTGAGGGCCGGCTTCCGTCCTTCGCCAACACGCGGTCGATGCGGGTTGCCGGCGGCCTTGGCACGGTGGCCCGCGTGGTCGGCGATGCGCAGGAAATCTACGACCAGCGCATGTCGGTCACCGAGGCGCTGCGCCGGATTGACGGGCTTTATAAGCCGTATCACCGAACGCTGCGGCGGCTATTTACACGCCTGCACCGCGATTTCGGCGCCGCCATTCTGGTCGACTGCCACTCCATGCCATCGAGCACCGGCGGCCGGGACGAACGGCCGCGGGCCGATCTCGTCATCGGCGATCGCTATGGCACAAGCTGCGTCGCTGTCATCGCCGAAGTCGTCGAACAGACGCTGCGCGACTTCGGTTACGCGGTCAGCCGCAACAAGCCCTATGCGGGCGGCTTTATCACCGAACACTACGGCAACCCGGCCACCGGGTTGCATGCGATTCAGCTTGAGATCAATCGCGCGCTCTACATGGACGAGCGCCGCTACGAGCGTTCCGATTCTTTCGATCGTCTGGCCGGAGAACTTTCGGTCCTGGCCGATCGGCTCGCCGAAATCCCGCTTGAGGAGTTGCGGCCGTATCGCGCGGCGGCGGAGTAACGGCTCCTATAAAAAGAAAAAGGGCCGCTCACATTTCTGGAGCGGCCCAAGTCTAGGGAGGAAACGCCCAAGGAGGGCGACGGCGGCAAGAGATAGCCTCTTGCTACCGCACTGCAGCAATATACACCGCGTCGCACAAAACGCAAGTGTTGCTGACCTATTCCTTTACCGTTTCCCCGGGTTTTCTCCTGCAATTTGTGCAGGGCTGCTCTTCGGGAGCTGGCTGCTTTTGCCAGCGCGGTGGGATATCTCCCATTTCTCCAATGGCTTAGAGAGGGACCCGGCCGTTGCCCATAAAAGCGGCGGTCACCCCAAGCTTGGCAAATCGAGCGATCTAAACTCCCATCAACTCCCGGCACCCTCTCCATGCTGCCCATAAAGAAGCCAAGGAGCGATTGCGGCAATGAGGACAGTTCGCTACTCGATGCGCGAGGTTGGTCCATGACGGCAATCGATTTTGCAGCCTTTGTCGATGAACTGGCAGCCGTCTCGGGCGAGACGATTCGGCCGTTTTTCCGCAGCGCGTTGTCCGTAGAAAACAAGAGTCACGGCGGTGGTTTCGATCCCGTGACGGACGCCGACCGCGCTGCTGAAACCGTCATGCGCGCGCTGATCAAGAAGACCTTCCCGGCCCACGGCATCATCGGCGAAGAATTCCCCGCCGAGCGTCCCGACGCCGAATACGTCTGGATTCTCGATCCAATCGACGGCACCAAATCCTTTATCTGCGGGCTGCCGATGTGGGGCACGCTGATCGCACTGACACGCCGCGGCAATCCGATCTATGGCATGATGCATCAGCCGTTTACGCGCGAGCATTTTTCCGGAGACGGCGCCGGCGCACGCTATCGCGGACCGGCCGGCGACCGCGCGCTGCAGACGCGCCCTTGCGCGGCGCTTTCCGATGCGATCATGCTGACAACCAGCCCGCTGCTCATGAACGAGACCGACCGCCGAAGTTTCGGCCGCGTCGAACAGGCGGTACGGCTGTCGCGCTATGGCGGCGATTGCTACGCATACTGCGTGCTCGCCGCCGGACATGCCGATCTCATTATCGAGACCGAGCTCAAGCCGCATGATGTGCTCGCACTTATTCCCATTATCGAGGGCGCCGGCGGCATCGTCACCACCTGGGAGAATGGCCGCCCGCACAACGGCGGCCGAATCGTCGCCGCCGGCGATCGCCGTGTGCACGAGCAGGCGATGAAGCTCTTGAACGCGTGAGTGCTTAGCGGCCAGCTCCGAGCGACGCCGAAATGAAACGACCTTGGGATGCAATTGTCTGGTGGGAAATCCAGCGTATCCCTTACAACATCGCGCTCGCCTTCGCCGGAGCGGTATCAATCGCCGTGGTGTTTTTGGTCGGGTCGCGTTCTGCCGTGTTCAGTGCCGCGAACCCGCTGGGCTTAATTATCGGCATTGTCCTTTATGGCATTGGAGCCAACTTATTCTACACGCTGGGCTGGATAAGCGAGCTACTTTGGAGCGGCGGCGATACCACCCGGACCGAACCATTTCGTAAACGCGTGTTCCGCATCGGTCTCATCGCCTCGTTCGTGATAACGTTGTTGCCGGCCGTTCTGATACCGACGTTTTGGCTGATATTCGGTTTTTAGCAGGCCGGCTGGCCTAGACACCGGTGTGCCCGGCACGAAGGCGTCGAACGCCGCTCAGAACTGCGAGCGGAAGCGGTCCTGCTCCATCAACAGTTCATGCTTGGCGCTGACCACCACCAGATGCGAGCCGCGGCGCAGCAGGCTCGCATAATCTTTGATAGCGGCATTTGATGCCATCATGTCCCGTCCGGCGGAGACGATGAGCATCGGCTAGCGGATACGCGACGCGCCGACCCAGGCCACGGTAGGCCGTCCGATGCCGAGCGCCGGCTCGGCCTCGAGCGCGGCGGCATTGCGTGGAGCAGGCGACGAAGCTGTTGAATTGCTGAGTGCTTCGCCTTCCGCTCGCTGCGGCCGAGATCATTGGGGCACGCCCGCCTTGCGCATCGCGGCAATCAATCGCTGCCGATCGGCGTGTCGGCGGAACGGGTAATACTCGCAAAGCTTGGTGATCGTGACGTCTGGATCTATCTGACGATATGCACTGAGCGCCCACCTCGCCTGTTCGGCTTGGCCCTGCATGGCGTTGGACGCAATCGTCATCCGAAGCGCCGGCAGCCAGTTTGGCTTCACCCGAAGCGCCATCGCGGCCCAGCGTGCGGCTTCATCGTCGCGTCCGGCAATGAAATGCGCGAACGCCATGGCGCTTTGCGTCAGGAACACGCGAGGGTCGAGCGGATCGAGGCGTATAGCCTTGTTCAGGCTTTCAATCGCCCCGTCGGACTCTCCAGCGTAACCGCGGACCCAGCCGCTACGCTGCCAGGCGACGGCCAAGTTTACGTCGAGGTCAAGCGCCCGATCGATGAGCAGCAATGCGCGGTCGAGGTCGCGAAAGAAATAGGCATGGACGTGTCCCGCCCAGCACAGCGCCACTGCGTCATCCTTGCCGATATCGGCGGCGCGCTCGATCAGGCGGGAGATTTCCTTCTCGTCGAAGCTCGCGGCCCAGCCATTGGCCTTGGCAAAGTGGTGACATGAAGCCGCCAGCCCGTAGGGGGTCGAAAAATCACCGTCCTTTGCTATCGCGGCGTTGAACAATTGCAACGCCTTGGCGTTTTCCTCCCCCGTCCAGCGATTCCAGCTGGCAAGACCGCGGAGATAGAGATCGTAAGCCGCCAGATCGCCGGTCATTTCGCGCTTGGCGCGATTGATCTCCGCTTTCTCCAGTTGCGGCGCTAACGCTCCGACCACGCTGGTGACGAGCTGATCCTGCAAATCGAAGATGTCGACCAGGTCGCCATCAAACCGGTCCGCCCACAAATGGCGGCCCGACTCGGCTTCGATGAACTGACCGGTGACACGCACGCGACGGCCCGCCTTGCGCACGCTACCTTCCAATACGTAACGGACGCCGAGCTCGCGGGCGACCTGCTTGGTATCGACCGCTTTGCCCTTGTAGGTGAACGACGAGTTGCGGGCGATGACGAAAAAACCGCGGTTGCGCGACAAGGCCGTGATGATGTCCTCGACGACGCCGTCAATGAAATAATCCTGTTCCGGGTCGCCGCTGAGATTGACGAACGGCAGAACCGCGATCGACGGCTTGTCGGCAATTCCAGGCGAAGGCTTGTGCGGAGCGGCCTCGGCGGGATTGCTTGCCTCCTCGCGCACGGCGCCGACAAAACGCAGGCCCCTGCGCGGCAGCGTCTTGATCAGATCCTGCCGCGTTCCGGTGTCGCCGATGGCGCTCCGGGCGGCGTTGATCCGGTTGAACAGCGTCGACTCCGAAATGGCGCGCCCTTGCCAGACCGACGCCAAAAGGTCGTCCTTGCTGACCACACGATCACGGTGCCGGATCAAATGGGCAAGGAGATCAAAGACCTGGGGCTCGACAGCCACCAGGTTGGCGCCCCGCCTCAGCTCGCGGCGATCCATGTCGAGGGCACAATCCCCGAATAGATAGCGCAAGACTTCTTCCCATTCTTCATGGCCCCGAGCGACCCTAGCACAACGCCCCCAAAGGAAAAATGGAGGGAACGCTAAGCCAAAATGGAGAGGCCCTGAAAGACACAATGCGCGGTGTCTGACATCAAGATCGCAATTGAACAGCGCGAGGACGCAGACATGAATCCGATACGTTTTGTTGCCCGGATTGCAATCCCCGTCATCTATGGCGCGGGGCTGTTGCTGCCGCTGTCGGCGCAGGCGGCGGACGTGAAATACGTCGTCAAGCCCATCGCCGAGATGAAGGTCAAGCAACTTCCGAAAGGTCCGCTTTACTGGCGGGTCGAGAATTTTCCGACGCTGGCTCAAGCGAAGGCCGCTGCGAGCGTGTACCGCTGGAACCCGGACACGGTGAGCTACGAGGGCTTGCCATCACTGACGGCGGAAGCCGCCGGCAAGGCGTGGCTGTTCACGCTCGGGCCGCAAGGCGCGGCAACGGCTGGCGGGACCAAGATGGCTGAGATCGGACCGGTGCCGGCCATCACCGCGCCCGAGTACCTCCTGCGCGTCAACTACGGCAGTGGACCGCCGGGGGCCAAGACCCCGGTGCACTATCATAATGGTTCCGAGGCCTTCTATGTCGTCGACGGCAAACTGGGCCAGCAGACGCCGCAAGGTACCACTTACGTCGAGGCCGGCCACACCATGAACGGCCATATGGCCGGCATGACGATGCAAGTCTTCAACGCCGGCACCACCGATCTCGACGCTCTGATCATGTTCGTGGTGGATGCCACCAAACCGTTCTCGGTGCCGACCAAGTTTTAATAGCGCGGTCGGCTGCAACCGCCGTGCGTACGTCGTCAAAGAGAGGACGATAAATCAATCAGCTTCGAGCGGCCTCCGGTTCGAAAAACGACACCTCTTAGCAGACCGCTTGAGCTTGGAGCGATTGAAGCCAGACGTTGCGGCGTTCACTTTCGGAGCAGCCGCAGCATTATTTGCGAGCGAGCGCTCGATGTTCGGCGCGCCATTACGTCACCTAAAACGCCGGCGTTCCCGGCACGAAGGCGTCGAACGCCGCCCAGAATTGCGAGCGGAAGCGGTCCTGCTCCATCAGCAACTCGTGCTTGGCGCCGACCACCACCAGATGCGAGCCGGCCCGCAGCTGGCTCGCGAATTCTTCGATCGCCGCGTTCGACACCACCATGTCCTGGCCGGCGGACACGATCAGCATGGGCTGGCGGATGCGCGACGCATAGCCGCGCTCATGGATCGCCCCTCCGGCACGAAACGCTGCATCGACCCAGGCGACGGTGGGACGGCCGATACCGAGCTTCGGCTCGGCTTCGAGAACGGCGGCATTGCGTGCGTAGCGCACTGGATCGGAAGTCACGATATTGCCGGCGAACGGCCGTGTCTCCAGCACCTCGCCGGCTGCGCCGGGAACGTACATGGCGCCGAAGCCGGCGAGACGAAGGACGCGCACGATTGCTCTTGCCGCCGGCGACGCGCCTGCACCGGCCACCCCGATCAATGGCGCGGTCAGCACCACGCGGTCGAACCAGCGGTGGCCGCGATAGGCAGCGCGGATCAGCACGGTCGCGCCGGTCGAGTGCCCGATGGCGAACAGCGGCGGAGGACAATCCGGCAATACGATCTCGCGCATGAAGGCTTCGAGATCGATGTCATACTCGGAAAAGTCGCGTACATAACTTTTGCGCGGATCGCTCAGCGCGCGCTCGGACAGGCCCTGGCCGCGCCAGTCGATCGTCGCCACCGCAAAGCCGCGCGCGCGCAAATCGCGCACGGTCTCGAAATACTTTTCGATCCATTCACCGCGGCCCTGAAAGATGCACACGGTACCGCGGCGTCCCGCCGGCGGCTGCCAGCGCGCAAAACGTATCGAGACGCCATCACGCGTCTTGAGAAAGTCCGTGACGAAATTGTCCGGAACCGGGTTGGCGGGAATCGAGATCAGGCTCATGGGCGGGATTCGGCAGCTACGTGTCGCTTATAACAGTCCACGACCAACCCTCAACCAGACTGCGCCCATCGGCAGGCGCTGGGCGAATCGCTTCGAGAGATTCGGCCTCGATAAATTCTCTTATTTTCCCAACAGCTTATGGCTCTTGCGCGACCAAAGACCCGTTCCCATATCTTTTGTTGCGCAGGCCAATCGGCTGCGCAATCCCGGCCGGGCCCCTAGGGCAGGCCATCCGCATGTCGCTCAAGGAGGATATGCCATGCGAACTTTCGATCTTGCTCCCCTCTATCGTTCCACCGTCGGTTTTGACCGCCTGTTCTCGTTGCTCGATCAGGGCGTCGACGGCGCGGCGCCCGGTTATCCGCCCTATAATATTGAGCGGACCGGCGAGAACGCCTATCGCGTTTCCGTCGCGGTCGCCGGCTTCAACGAGCCGGAACTGAGAATCGTAGCCAAGGAAAACACGCTTACCATCCGCGGCGAGAAGAACGCCAAGGACGAGGAGAAGCGCGGCGACGTGCTCTACCAGGGCATAGCGGCGCGTAAGTTTGAGCGCGTGTTCCAGCTCGCCGATTTTGTCCAGGTCAAGGGCGCGAGCCTCGAGAACGGACTCCTGCACGTCGATCTGGTGCGCGAGATTCCCGAAGCGAAGAAGCCGCGTTCGATCCCGATCGGCGGCAAGACGACCGACACCCCGGTCGAGCAACAGAAGCAGGCTGCGTAAGTCCGCGCTGCAACTGTTTGACATCGGACGTCGTAAAGGAAGCGCCCCGCTGGCCGGGGCGCTTTCGATTCCGTCCACCGCGGCTGGGAAACGCTGCTATTGCGTATGCTGCTGTGTTGCTGACAGCGGAGGAGGCGACTGCGCCGGCACGATGCGGGTGGCGTCGCGGATCACGCCGGTGCGCGCGTCGAGCACGATCCGCGTCGGGATGCCGCGAAAATCGGTCGCGCGCAACACATAGCTCGCGCCTTCGCGCAGCGGCCGGGACACCGGATGAAATCCCGCCGAGCGCACGGTGCGGATGATTTCATAAGGCGACACAAAACCTGTCTCGAGTTTCGGCGGCGGAACTGCGGGCAGCGCGCTAGCCGCCGGTGCGGCTTCGGCCGCGGTCTGCGCATAAGCCGCTTCCGTGAGCGACGCCCAGCACAGTCCTAGAGCGGCCACGGCAAGGCCGATCCTGACGATACGCGCTATCACGCTAGCCCCTCCGCTCGCGGCTTTGACCGCGCCCCAATTCCCAAGCGCCGAGGGTCCATTGCAATTGCGGCGGCGCTTTGACGCGATCAGGATATCTCGCACAGATGCACGAAGCGATCGATGTCTTCGTCCTGTGTTGAATAGGACGTGACGAGGCGGGCCAGCACCCGATCCGCGGGAAGATTCACACTCTCGCTCGGGCGCACGTAATAAGCCGCACCGGCGGCCTTGAGTTTGTCGTCCAGGCTCTGCGGCAGCGCCACAAACAGGAGATTGGCCTCGACCGGCCACAGCGGCTTCAATCCGCGTGCCGTCAGCTTCTGCGCCAGTCGATCGGCCATATCGTTGGCGTGACGCGCAAGTCGGAGCCACAGATCGCCCGCGAGATAAGCTGAGAATTGCGCGGCGAGAAAACGATGCTTCGACAGCAAGTGACCGCCACGCTTGCGCCGTTCGCCGAAAAACATGGCGCGCTCGGGATCGAAGATCACGACGGCTTCGGCCGCGAGCGCGCCATTTTTGGTGGCGCCGAACGACAGCACATCGATCCCTGAGCGCCACGTCATCTGCGCCGGGGTGGCGTTGAGGCGGACAAGCGCGTTGGCGAAACGCGCCCCGTCCATATGAACAGCAAGACCGCGCCGCTTCGCTGCCTCACACAGCGTTGCGATTTCATCGGTACGATAGATGGTGCCGGCTTCGCTCGCCTGCGTGATCGACAGTGCGGAAGCGATCATCTGATGCGGGCTATGATCGCCGTATCCAGCGAGCGCAGCTTGCAATGTCTGCGGTGCGATCTTGGCGCCCTCGCCGGCAAGCCCGACAAGCTTGAAGCCGCCGCCGAAAAACTCCGGTGCCCCGCACTCGTCGGTGGCGATGTGCGACTCGGCGTGACAGAACACGGCGCCAAATGGCGGCGCCACCTGCGCCAACGACAGCGCATTGGCCGCCGTCCCGGTCGGCACCAGGTACGCCGCCACATCGCGCTCGAAGATTTCGGACAAACGCCGCTCGACGCCGTAAGTCCAGTCATCTCTGCCGTACCCGCTGGCATAGCCTGTATTTGCCTTGACGATGGCGTCGAGGATCTCGGGTGCCACGGGCGCCGTATTGTCGGACGCAAAGTTCATTGGAATTGGACTTTGGATTTTGGATCTTTGGGATTTTGCCCGCTGTTCGCGGCGTGAACGTAGGCGGACCATTGCGCTCCCGCCAGTCCCGTGATCCACTGTCATGACGCGGTGCGATAAGCGAGCGGAGTTATCGGCGGTCGGCGGCGGCGAAGCCGGAAAACGCCCTTAATCGCATCGCGAGACTTGTGTTTGTGCCCGGAATTTGCCATGTTCGGCATAGGACAGCATTGCTGTCCCAATTCAGAGCCCACAAGCGCGCAGCCAGCCGAATGGCGGGTCAAGGGCGCGGGGGTAGCCGCCGAGGCGAGGGCGTGTCGGTCGGCGGCAAAAGCAACCGTATGGCCGGTGAACGGCGCAAGGTTGCCCGCAAGATTGTAGATCGCCCGAGCGCGGCTCCTCGCGTTCCTCTCCGGATGATGAGGAAAACGAGGGCGCAGGCGTGCGGCTCGCGCCGGAACCTGATGTACGCGGGTTACGGCGACGACGGGGAGTGCGAGGACGACGATGAACGCGTCAGGTTTCGGCTTGTTTGATCCGGCACTGGAAAAAGATTCCTGCGGTGTCGGATTCATTGCCGATATCAAGGGGCGCAAGTCGCATAGGATCGTCGAAGACGCGCTGACGATCCTGCTCAACCTCGAACATCGCGGCGCGGTCGGCGCCGATCCGCGCGCCGGCGACGGCGCCGGTATTCTGGTTCAGACCCCGCACAAGTTTTTCGCCAGGGAAGCCCAGAAACTCGGCTTCACGCTGCCATCGCCCGGACACTACGGCGTCGGCGTGCTGTTCCTGCCGCACGACGCGGCATGGCGGCAGGAAATCATGGACACCTATGCGGCGGTCGCCGCGGCGGATGGCATGGCGATCCTCGGCTGGCGCGACGTGCCGACCGACAATTCGACTCTCGGCGAGTCGGTGAAGCCGACCGAGCCGGTCCACAAGCAGGTCTTCATCGCGCGCAGCCCGAAGGTCACAAGCGAAGACGAATTCGAGCGCCGGCTCTACATCATGCGCAAGACCATCTCCGGCACCATGTACGGCCGGCGGCCGCGCAACACGTCGAACTACTACCCGGTGTCGATCTCTTGCCGCACCGTGATCTACAAGGGCATG
Source organism: Xanthobacteraceae bacterium (assembly GCA_036511795.1). Classification (GTDB taxonomy): domain Bacteria; phylum Pseudomonadota; class Alphaproteobacteria; order Rhizobiales; family Xanthobacteraceae; genus BOG-931. The sequence continues at coordinate 8,965 of DATCBO010000133.1, read as the reverse complement.
TTTCTCGCCGACCAACTCGGCACCTATTATCCCGACCTGCGCGATCCGGAATTCGAGAGCGCGCTGGCGCTGATCCATCAGCGTTTCTCCACCAACACGTTCCCGACCTGGTCGCTGGCGCACCCTTATCGCATGGTCGCGCATAACGGCGAGATCAACACGCTGCGCGGCAACAACAACTGGATGGCGGCGCGTCAGGCGTCGGTGTCGTCGCCGAAATTCGGTGGCGACATCACGAAACTCTGGCCGATCTCCTACGAGGGTCAGTCCGACACCGCGTGTTTCGATAACGCGCTCGAATTTCTCACCATGGGTGGCTATCCGCTCGCCCACGCGATGATGATGATGATCCCCGAGGCATGGGCGGGCAACGCGCTCATGAACGAGGAGCGTCGCGCGTTTTACGAATATAACGCCGCGCTGATGGAGCCATGGGACGGCCCCGCCGCCATCGCCTTCACCAACGGGCGGCAGATCGGCGCCACGCTCGATCGCAACGGCTTGCGGCCCGCGCGCTACATCGTCACCCGCGACGACCGTATTATCATGGCGTCGGAAGTCGGCGTGCTGCGCGTGCCGGAAGAAGACATCGTCGTAAAGTGGCGGCTGCAGCCGGGCAAAATGCTGCTGGTCGATCTCGATCAAGGCCGCCTCATTCCCGACGAGGAACTAAAAGCCACGCTCGCCAAGAGCCACCCGTATCGCGAGTGGCTCGACCGTACCCAGATGGTGCTGGAAGAATTGCCGCCGGTCGCGGAAACCGCGCCGATTTCCAACCTGTCGCTGCTCGATCGCCAGCAGGCCTTCGGCTACACCCAGGAAGACCTCAAAATCCTGATGACGCCGATGGCGACGACCGGTGAGGAAGCGATCGGCTCCATGGGCAACGATACGCCGATCTCGGCGCTGTCCGACCGGGCGAAGCTGTTGTTCACTTATTTCAAACAGAACTTCGCCCAGGTGACGAATCCGCCGATTGACCCGATCCGCGAGGAGCTGGTCATGAGCTTGGTGTCGATCATCGGGCCGCGGCCAAACCTGTTCGATCTGGAGGGTCTGTCGAGGGTCAAGCGGTTGGAAGTTCGGCAGCCAATCCTCACCAACGTCGACCTGGAGAAAATCCGCGCCATCTCCGACATGGGCGATCACTTCAAATCGCGCACGCTCGATACGACATGGCCGGCCGAAGCCGGCGCCGCCGGCATGGAGGCGGCGATCACGGCACTGTGCGGCGAAGCCGACGCTGCGGTGCGTGACGGCATCAACATCATCATTCTGTCGGACCGCCGCACCGGCATCGACCGTATTCAAATCCCGTCGCTGCTCGCCTGCGCGGCGGTGCATCATCATCTGATCCGCGAGGGGCTGCGCACCTCGGTCGGTCTCGTCGTCGAGTCCGGCGAGCCGCGCGAAGTGCACCATTTTGGCTGCCTCGCCGGCTACGGCGCAGAGGCCATCAATCCGTACCTCGCCTTCGAGACGCTGGTCGCCATGAAGAGCGAGCTGCCGCAAAAGCTCGACGAGAAAGAGCTCGTCAAGCGTTACATCAAGTCGATCGACAAGGGACTGCTCAAGGTGATGTCGAAGATGGGCATCTCCACCTATCAGTCCTATTGCGGGGCGCAGATTTTCGATGCGGTCGGGCTGAAATCCGAGTTCGTCGCCAAATATTTCACCGGCACCGCGACGCGCATCGAAGGGGTCGGGCTCGCCGAAATCGCCGAAGAAGCCGTGCGCCGGCATCGCGATGCATTTTCAGATTCGCCGGTGTATCGCACCATGCTCGACGTCGGCGGCGAATATGCGTTCCGCGTGCGCGGCGAGGAACACGTCTGGAATGCCGCGACGGTGGCGGCGCTGCAGCATGCGGTGCGCAGCAATTCGTACGAGAAATACGGTCAGTTCGCGCGCATCATCAACGAGCAGTCGGAACACCTGTTCACCATCCGCGGCCTATTCCGCATCAAGGCGGCGGACGAGGACGGCCGGAAGCCCGTGCCGATCGAGGAAGTCGAGCCGGCCAAGGACATCGTGCGACGTTTTTCCACCGGCGCCATGTCATACGGCTCGATCTCGCGCGAAGCGCACACCACGCTCGCCATCGCCATGAACCGCATCGGCGGCAAATCCAACACCGGCGAAGGCGGCGAAGAATCCGACCGCTTCAAGCCGCTGCCGAACGGCGATTCGATGCGGTCGGCGATCAAGCAGGTCGCCTCCGGCCGCTTTGGCGTCACGGCCGAGTACCTCGTCAACTCGGACATGATGCAGATCAAGATCGCGCAAGGCGCCAAGCCCGGCGAAGGCGGTCAATTGCCCGGCCACAAGGTCGATAAGACCATCGCCAAGGTGCGTCATTCGACGCCGGGCGTCGGGCTGATCTCGCCGCCGCCGCATCACGACATCTACTCGATCGAGGACTTGGCGCAGCTCATCTTCGATCTGAAAAACGTCAATCCGGACGGCGACGTGAGCGTTAAGCTCGTCTCGGAAGTTGGCGTCGGGACGGTCGCCGCTGGCGTTTCGAAGGCGCGTTCCGACCACGTGACCATCGCCGGCTATGAGGGCGGCACGGGCGCCGCGCCGCTGACCTCGGTCAAGCATGCGGGCTCGCCCTGGGAGATCGGTCTCGCCGAGACCCATCAGACCCTCGTCGCCAATAGGCTGCGCGGCCGCATCGCCGTTCAAGTTGATGGCGGCATTCGGACCGGCCGCGATGTCGTTGTTGGCGCGCTCCTCGGCGCCGATGAATTCGGCTTTGCCACCGCGCCCTTGATCGCAGCTGGCTGCATCATGATGCGCAAATGCCATCTCAACACCTGCCCGGTCGGGGTCGCCACCCAAGACCCGGTCCTGCGCAAGCGCTTCAGGGGCCAGCCTGAGCACGTGATCAACTATTTCTTCTTCGTCGCTGAAGAAGTCCGCGAACTGATGGCAGAGATAGGCTACCGCACGTTCGACGAAATGATCGGGCAGATGCAGATGTTCGATCAGCGCAAGCTTGTCGCGCACGGCAAGGCGAGCGGCCTCGACGTCTCCAAGCTGTTCACCAAGCCGGACGCGCCACCGGGCGTCGCGATATTCAATTGCGAGCGGCAGGATCACAAGATCCACGACATCATCGATCGCAAGCTGATCGCGCAGTCTCAATCGGCGCTTCGAGGCGGCGCGCCGGTGCGCATCGCCTTGCCGATCAAAAATATCGACCGCGCCACCGGCGCCATGTTGTCCGGCGAAATCGCCAAGCGCTACGGTCATGAAGGGTTGCCGCACGACACGATCGTGGCGCAGTTCACCGGCACTGCCGGGCAAAGCTTCGGCGCCTTTCTCGCGCGCGGGGTCACGTTCGAACTCGAGGGCGACGCCAACGACTACGTCGGGAAGAGTTTGTCGGGCGGCCGCATCGTCGTGCGTCCGCCAGCCGCCTCTGCCGTCGTACCCGAGCAATCCATCATTGTCGGCAATACTGTTCTCTACGGCGCCATCGAAGGCGAGTGCTATTTCCGCGGCGTGGCCGGCGAGCGCTTCGCGGTGCGCAACTCGGGCGCCCTTGCGGTGATCGAGGGCGCCGGCGACCATTGCTGCGAATACATGACGGGCGGCGTCGTGGTGGTGCTCGGCCGCACTGGACGCAACTTCGCGGCGGGCATGTCGGGCGGTATCGCCTATGTGATCGACGATGACGGCACATTCGAATCGCGGTGCAACCTCGCCATGGTCGAGCTTGAGCCGATGCCGGACGAAGAGGACATCAACTCGCGCATCTTCCATCACGCGCGCGATCTTGAAACGCACGGGCTGGTGGACATCATGTCCGACCTCTCCGCGTTCGATGCGCACCGGCTGCATCATCTGATAGAGAGGCACGCCCGCTTTACCGGCTCCGCCGTCGCAGCCAAAATCCTCAACGAGTGGAAGACGTTCTATCCAAAATTCCGCAAAGTCATGCCGGTCGAATATCGCCGCGCTCTCAACGAAATGAAGGCAGCCGCGATCGCGGCGGAGTAGGACGGAATGGTGTTCAGTCGCGCCTCACAAGCGTCATGGCCGGACTTGTTCCGGCCATCCACGTCTTTGCAGTATTGGATCTGCAAGACGTGGATGCCCGCGACAAGCGTGGGCATGACGAATAAGAATGAGTGCTGCGACCGCCACAACGGTATTTAAGGGCGCGCAGTGGGCAAGATCACCGGCTTTCTGGAATACGAACGCGAGGACCGCGACTACGAGCCGGTCGGCGAGCGCGTGCGCCATTGGGGCGAGTTCGTGCTGCCGCTGCCGGAGCAGGACTACGTCACTCAGGCCGCGCGCTGCATGAATTGCGGCGTGCCCTATTGCATGGGCACCGGCGCACTGACTCCGGGTACGCCCGGCTGTCCGGTCAACAATCAGATCCCCGACTGGAACGATCTCGTCTATCAGGGCAACTGGGACGAAGCGGCGCGCAATCTGCACTCGACCAACAACTTTCCCGAAGTTACCGGTCGCGTCTGCCCGGCGCCGTGCGAAGCCTCATGCACGCTCAACATCGACGAGAACCCGGTCACCATCAAATCGATCGAATGCGCGATCGCCGACCGCGCCATCGCGCAGGGTCTCAAACCTGAACTGCCAACGGAAAAGACCGGCAAGAAGGTCGCCGTCGTCGGCTCTGGACCGGCCGGCATGGCTTGCGCGCAACAGCTCGCGCGCGCCGGGCACGATGTTCACCTCTACGAGAAATTCGCCAAGGCGGGCGGCCTTTTGCGCTACGGCATTCCCGACTTCAAGATGGAGAAACATCACATCGACCGCCGCGTCGAGCAGATGCAGGCCGAAGGCGTGGTGTTTCATTACAACGCCCATGTCGGCGTCAACGTCGATGCCAAAAACCTCGTCGACGAGTACGACGCCGTGGTGCTGACCGGCGGCGCCGAAAAAGGCCGCGACCTGGCGGTGCCCGGCCGCGAATTGAACGGCATTCATTTCGCAATGGATTATCTGCCGCAGCAAAACCGGCGCGTGTCCGGCGAGCAGGCCGGCGACGGCACGCCGATCCTCGCCGATGGCAAGCACGTCGTCGTCATCGGCGGCGGCGATACCGGCTCCGACTGCATCGGTACCGCCTTCCGGCAGGGCGCGCGTTCGGTCGTCAATTTCGAAATCATGCCGGAGCCGCCGCTGCACGAAAACAAGGCGCTCACCTGGCCCAACTGGCCGCTGAAGCTGCGCATCTCATCGAGCCACGAGGAAGGCGCCGAGCGTGAATTCGCCGTCCACACCACTGCCTTTTCGGGCGACGACGGATCGGTGAAAAAGCTGCATTGCGTGCGCGTCGACGACAGGTTCAAACCGGTCCCCGGCACCGAGTTCGAGATTCCGGCCGAGCTCGTGTTGCTGGCGATGGGCTTCGTGCATCCGGTACACGACGGCATGCTCAAGAGCTTAGGTCTTGAGCTCGATCGCCGCGGTAACATTGGGGCCACGACGGACGATTACAAAACCTCGGTCGACAAGGTCTTTACAGCGGGCGACATGCGCCGCGGCCAGTCGCTGGTGGTCTGGGCGATCCGTGAAGGCCGCCAAGCGGCGCACGCCGTCGACAAATATTTGATGGGCTCGACGCTGCTGCCGCGGTGAGCCGACACGTGGCGCAAAACACTTGCGCTCCGTTGACGGCGCTTCGCCTGACCGGTCCACTACCGGTAGGACTTCCAATCCTTGAGTTAAACATGGCGACCCCGCCCCTCTACATCCTTGTCAGACTGTGGATCCACAGGGGCCGCGAGGCGGAATTCGAAGCCTACGAGCGTAAAGTATCGCGCATCATGGCGCGCTACGGCGGCGTCATTGAACATTCCATCCGGACATCAAGGACGTCGGACGACGGGTCGGACGAGCCTTTCGAAGTCCACGTGCTCAAGTTTCCGAGCCGGGACCGCTACGACGCGTACCGGGATGATGCGGAGCGCCGTTCTTTGAGCGGCGAACGCGCCGACATCATCACCGACACCGACATTCTCGTTGGAACGCTAGGACCGATCTATAACGCCTGAAAGGCGGTCATTGTAGCAACGAGGCAATTTTCCTTTGTCAGCCGTTCCCTCGGCCCCAGGGCTGTTCTTCGCAGCGTTCGTGCAAAATTCATGGATGGCCATCGCAAACGCGAGCGCATTGCGAGAAGATATGTGGACAGGCGGCCCAGTGATTTCGAACCGGCCAATATTGCCGGCGTAAGCCGTAACGGCTCCTTCAATAACGGCGGCCAATTCCCCGCCGAACGATACTTCAATGAGCGGCAGGCGCGCCTTGCGGCGATGCACTTGCGGCGGTGTCGCCTTGCGGCCAGGCGAAATTGTCGGCGCGGCCCGGCGGCGCCGCGAGCGGATCGCCACGGACCAGCGCACTCTTGGCGGTCGGGTCCTCGGAGGCGACCGGCGCCGTGTGGCTGCCAGCGCCGAGCAGGCTTCCGGCTTCGCCGCCGTTGATCATCTGGCCGCCGCCGCCCGTAGCGGTCAGCGGCAGCACCGGCCCCACGGCAGAACGCACGGTGCCAGGTTTTGCAGGCGCCGCAGCCTGTGGCGACGCCAGCGCCACGGGCGCCGTGGGATTGGCCATGAGGCGGCCTAGGTCCTGGTCGACCAGATGCGCGAGCTTGAGCGCGCCGTATTTGGTGAAATGAACGCCGTCGCCGGTCCGCAGCCGGCGAATCTGGCCTTCGAAGTCCGGCCCCTGCACCGCGTAGCGCCCGTCCTCGTCGACGAAGCCATCCCAGATGTCGACATAGGTGATGCCCAGCTTGTCGGCCTCGGCGTGATAGAGGTCGTCGAGATAGCTGATGTCGCTTGTGGCGCGCGGACCGCGGATCGCCGGCAGCCCGACCCAAATCACCGGAGCACCTTTGCTCTTGAGCGCCGTAATCATCTCGTCGATGCGCTTTTTGTACGCCTGCGCCCACTGATCGCTGCGGAATTCGTAAGAGACGATGGGACCCGGATGACGCGTATCGGCCGGGCGCTCTTCCGGCTTCTGCTCCGCGCCAGCCGCAGTTTGGGGCGCGGCTTTTCCGTCCGGCTTTCCCTCTTGTGCCTGCGGCACCGGCTTGGCCGCTGACGTTGCAGGCGCCACCCGCTCGCGCAGCGGGATGCGGTCGTTCAAACCCAGCATAACCACGATCGCACTCGGCTTCTCGGCCGCGAGCGCATCTTTGATGGCTTGCGGCCATTGCAGCGTCTCATTACGCGGCTCGTAGCGGACTAGCCCCGAATACGCACGGACGCTGCGGACCACGCCGATCTGCTGATTGTCGGCGTAGACTTCCTCAAGCCCATAGGCGAGCCAATCGGCCATCGAGTCGCCGACGACGATGACGGTGCTCGACGGCGGCGTCTCAGGCTTGCGCGGCGGCGGCGCGCGATAGGATTCCACGGGCGGCGCATAGGCGCGACGCCGGCCGAAGAAGGGGAACGAAAAACCGTTCGATGGCGGCGCGGCGCGGTAAGGCTGCTGATAGCCCCAACCGCCGCCAAAAAATTGCGCCTGCGCGCCCGTCGGCAGCGCCAAAGCGGCCGCTATGATCGCGGCGGCAACTGCCAGAAACTGTTTTCGCTTCATCGTCGCCATCGGCCAAAGATGTGTCGAGAGCCCTGAAAATCTAGCCCGAAACACCCACCTGAACCACAACGGCGCTCCTATCGGAAAATAATGTCAACGTGAAGGTGGCGGCGTGCTTAGCGACCCCTTCCAAAGGTGAGCCGGAGCCTGGATCGACCCGACCGCGGAAATCAACGGGCCTCGCCGCCAAATTCCTGCTGAAGCGCCGACAACCGATCGAGCGCCGCGGCGGGCAGCGGACCTTTCTCCACCGCCTTGAGCGCCTCTTCGAACTGCTCCGGTGTGGCGATGCCGACCAAGATCGTCCCGATAGCCGGCTGCGAGAGTGCAAAGCGCGTGGCCGCTTCGGTGAGGCTCGCGGCAAAACCCTCCGCGACCAGCGGCTCGAGACGGCGGGCGCGCGCCACATCGGCTTCATAACTCACGGCCGACCCAATCGGCGCAGGCGGTGGGCTGGCAATGGGATGCCGCGCAGCCGAGCCCGACAGCGCGCCGCCAGCGAGCACCCGGATGCCGATGACGCCGGTGCCGGCCGCCTTGCTACGATCGAGCAGCCGCCCGTAGTCCTGCGCCGGATAGTGGGCCGGCAGGCCTGATGCCGCAGATGGATTGAGCATGTTGTAGACCACCTGCGCGCTGTCGAATTTGCCGGAATCGATCACCTGATGCAGCGCCTCGGTGTCGCCTACGGCCGTGAGCCCGAGGAAGCGGATCTTGCCCGCCTGCCGCAGGCGCTCGAATGCCGGCACCACGTCCTCGAGCACTTGGCGCACCGCAAGCGCCGGACCGCCGCCACTCGCGGTGATCGAATTGTGCAGGTGGCAGATGTCGACCCGATCAAGCCGTAGCCGCGATAGGCTGCCGTCGAGCGATTGAGCGATCGCATCGCCGATCCGGCCGACGTCGGTTGCCGGCAGCCGGACCTTGGTGCCGACGACGCGGTCCGAGCGCTTGAGGCTTTGCAGCGCGCGGCCGAGATTCTTTTCCGACTGGCCGTCGCCGTACTGCACGGCCGTGTCGAAATAGTTCACGCCGGCATCGAGCGCGCGGGCGACAGTGCGCTCCTGGTCGCGCGGATTGCCGCGCACCATCAGGCCGCCGACCGCGCCGCAGCCGAAGCCCAGCGCCGACAGGCGCAGGCCGCTGCGTCCGAACTCCCGCATTTCCATGGCATCCTCCCCTGTTAGCGCCGCACGCTCACGCTATTCTGCGGGGCCGTCAATGCGAGAGCGAGGCTGCCTTGCCGCGCGGGGCAGCTTGCACCGGCCGCAGGTTTCGGACTAAGTGCGCCCCATGAGCGATACCTCTTTGATCCAGCGCCGCCGGCGCATTCGATGGCCGAACGTGCTGACTGTGGTCAGCGCGGCGATCC
>DATCBO010000132.1:0-2210 GCA_036511795.1 Xanthobacteraceae bacterium | reverse complement strand
ATAGTCGGTGTCGCCGAAGGTATTCTCGATCATGGTCAGCCGCTTGAAGTAGTGGCCGATCTTGGCCTCCATGGTCATGCCAATGCCGCCATGCAGCTGGATCGCCTGCTGGCCGACGAATTTTGCGGATTTGCCGATCTGAACCTTGGCCGCCGCGACCGCGGCGGCGCGCTCCCTGGCGTCGTCGAAGTCGCTCGCCATGGTCGCGAACATCGACATCGAGCGGGCCTGCTCGACGGCGACGAACATGTCGGCGGCGCGGTGCTGCAGTACCTGGAAGCTGCCGATCGGCACCCCGAACTGGGTGCGGGTCTTGAGGTACTCGACGGTGGATTTGAGCGATTCGTCCATCGCGCCGACGGCTTCCGCGCACATTGCGATGCGGGCGTCGTCGACCACGCGCTCGATCAGCGGCAGGCCGCCTTCGGGATCGCCGATCGCAGCATCCGCGCCGACCTCGACGCCGGTGAAGCTGATGTCGGCGGCATGCAGGCCGTCCTGGGTCGGATAGCCCTTTTTCGCGACGCCCCTGGCATTGCCCGGCACCAGGAACACGCCGATGCCGTCGCGGTCGCGCTGGCCGCCCTTGGTGCGTGCGGTCACCACCAGCAGGTCGGCGCTCTCGCCGTTGAGCACGACGAATTTCTCGCCGTCGATCACCCAGCCGGCGCCCTTTTTCTTGGCCGAAGTCGAGACATCGCCGAGATCGTAGCGCGAGTTCTTCTCCAGCTGCGCGAACGCAAAGGTCTTGCTGCCGTCGATGATCGAAGGAATGTGCGCGGCCTTCTGTTCCGCCGAGCCGCCGCGGCGCAGGAAGCCGCCGGCCAGCACCACGGTGGCGAGGTACGGCTCCAGCACCAGCGCCTTGCCCAGCGCCTCCATCACGATCATGGTCTCGACCGCGCCGGCGCCGAAGCCGCCATCGTCTTCGGAAAACGGCAAGCCCAGCAGACCCTGCTCGGCGAGCTTGCCCCAGACCGCTCGGCTCCAGCCGCCCTTTTCCGCCATGTATTTCTTGCGCGCATCGAAGTCGTAGGAATCGGTCAACAGCCCGTCGACGCTTTCCTTGAGAAGCCGCTGCTCCTCGGACAAATCAAAATCCATTTTTACGGTCTCTCCAAAAATCAACATGGGCAACGCTGTTGCCTCTGTCGTTGCCCTACATTCTGCTGTCATCCCCGCGAAAGCGGGGATCCAGTAATCGCAGGCGCATTCCCCAAACAACGAACGCTACGGCGTACTGGGTCCCCGCTCTGCGTGCGCAATTGCGCACTTGGCGGGGATGACGACCTATTATTGCGCGAGATTCCGGGTTCGCGCTTACGCGCGCCCCGGAATGACGCTCAAAGCCCCAGCACCGCCTTGGTGATGATGTTGCGCTGGATCTCGTTCGAGCCGCCGTAGATCGAAACCTTGCGGTTGTTGAAATAGCTCGGCGCGATCTGCGCGGTCCAGTCCATCGCCTCGTTGGAGCCGTCGTCGCCGTGCTCGTCATAAGGTGCTGCGAACGGGCCGATCACTTCCATCAACAGCTCGGTGGTGGCCTGCTGGATTTCCGAGCCTTTGATCTTCAGCACCGAAGACGCCGGATTGGGCTTGCCCTTGCCGTGCTTGCCTTCGTCGGCGACGACGCGCAGCTGCGTCAGTTCGAGCGCCTTGAGTTCGATCTCGACCTCGGCGAGTTTTTCGCGGAATTTCTGGTCCTCCAGCACCGGCCGGCCGCCGGATTCCACCTTGGAGGCCAGTTCCCTGATACGGCGAATCCGCTCCTTGGAAACGCCGACCCGGGCGATGCCGGTGCGCTCGTTGCCGAGCAGGAATTTGGCGTAATCCCAGCCCTTGTTCTCCTCGCCGACCAGATTCTCGAGCGGTACCTCGACATCGTCGAAGAACACCTCGTTGACCTCATGGCCGCCGTCGATGGTCTGGATCGGGCGCACCGTGATGCCCTTGGTCTTCATGTCGATCAGGATGAAGGAAATGCCCGACTGCTTCTTGGCGGCCGGATCGGTGCGGCACAGGCAGAAGATCCAGTCGGCGTATTGCGCCAGCGTGGTCCAGGTCTTCTGGCCGTTGACGATATATTTGTCGCCCTTGCGCTCGGCCTTGGTCTTGAGCGAGGCGAGATCGGAGCCCGAGCCCGGCTCCGAAAAGCCCTGGCACCACCAGTCGTCGACATTGGCGATGCGCGGCAGGTAAAGCTGCTTCTG
>DATCBO010000131.1:0-26774 GCA_036511795.1 Xanthobacteraceae bacterium | reverse complement strand
AAAAAAACGCCTGGTCAAACGTTTGGCCGACCTTGGCTACGCTGTGGAGCTCAAGCCGCTCGCCGCCTGAGCCGTGTTGGTGGCGCTGCCAGCAAGAGGAGTTTGTCGCACGCCCCGAGCAAGTGAGTTTCTTCTTAGGTGCGGCGTGGGCCGCGCATGCGAGCGCGGTGGAAACCGTGAGGACTGCCGCAGCAACCGCAATGATGCGCATGGGGCCTCGCTTTATTGCCACGCCACTTTAACCCGGTTCTGCCCGCCGCAATAGCGCCTTGCCAACCGTCGGCCAAAGCTCTCGGTTCCATGCGCTGCCGATGCGGCAGAAAAACATGCTTTCCGTCCCGAGATTTATGCCACATTATTCCGGCGCGTGGTCTTGATGAAGGCCAATGCGGGCGACGCGCCTGAGAGCAGAGCGCGCGCCAACCACAGGGAGGAGTCCCATGGGCAGCCTTATCCCGGCGGCTTTGAGCCGCCGTACATTGTTGCGTCAGGCCGGTGCCGGCATAGTGCTCGCCGGCGGTGGACTGGGCTTGGCCAGTCCGTTACGGGCGCAATCCGCGGCCGCGGAGCTCACACCGGGGGTGCCATCCGGCGTTGCGAGCTACGCCACGATGGCGACGCTGCCGGGCAAAAAGCCGCTCATCAGATTGGCGGACCGCGGGCCGAATTACGAGGCGCCGCTCGAATACTTTCGCACGCCGATCACGCCCAACGATGAGTTCTTCGTCCGTTACCACCTGTCGTACATCCCCGAAGTGGATGCCAAGTCTTACAAGATCGATGTCGGCGGCGAAGGTGCGAACGGGCACACCGAAATCACGCTCGATGCTCTCAAGAAAATGCCGGCCTACGAGGTCGTTGCGGTCAATCAATGCTCGGGCAACAGGCGCGGTCTGTCGCAGCCGCATGTCGCCGGCGTCGAATGGGGGTATGGCGCCATGGGCTGCGCGCGCTGGAAAGGCGCGCGGCTCAAAGATGTGCTGGCGATGGTCGGCCTCAAACCCGAAGCGATCGAGATCGCGTTCAATGGCGCCGACGGTCCGGTCGTCGACAAGACGCCGGACTTCATCAAGAGCCTGCCAGTCTGGAAGGCGATCGATGAGTCGACGTTGATCGCCTATGAGATGAACGGCGCGCCGCTGCCGCATTTCAACGGCTTCCCGGCGCGGCTGATCGTGCCAGGCTGGACCGGCACTTATTGGATGAAACATCTCACTTCGGTGACCGCGCTGACCAAGCCGCAAGGCGGCTTTTGGATGAATCCGGCCTATCGCATTCCGATCGGAAAATTTCCGGTCGTGGCGCGTTTCGTCAGTCAGGAGAACGCGACCAGCACCCCGATCACCGAAATGGTGGTCAATTCGCTGATCACCAGCCACCGCGACGGCGCCAAGGTGAAAGCCGGTAGTGTCACAGTGAGCGGACTCGCGTGGGACGGCGGCTATGGCATCCGCGCTGTCGAGGTTTCGACCGACGATGGCAAGACGTGGTCCGAGGCCAAGCTGGGTCAGGACCTCGGCCGCTTCGCCTTTCGGCCGTGGAGTTTCGATCTCAACGCCAAGCGCGGCAAAGTTACGGTGATGGCCAATGCGGTCAACACTATCGGTCAGACTCAGACCGCCACATTGATTTTCAATCCCGCCGGCTACCACAACAACGTGATGCAGCATCTCACGCTGAACGCAAGCTGAAGGAGAGCAGATCATGCGAACGCTTGTCATTGCGCTGCTGGCGACGATGATTGCCGCTTCGGCGTGGGCCCAGAGCCAATTGCAGCAGATCAAGCTCAAGCCCGGTCCCGGCGCCGCCGCGGTCGAACGCAACTGCGGAACCTGTCACAGCCTGGCATATATTCCGATGAACTCGCCGTTTCTCAATGCCGCCGGCTGGAACACCGAGGTTACCAAGATGATCAAGGCCATGGGCGCGCCGATCGGCGATGCCGACGCCAAGGCGATCGCCGACTATCTGGCGAAAAACTACGGGACCTGAGCTGGTCCTTCAGTCCGGCTCCATCCCGTGTGCGGCGACGATAGCTTTCGCCGCCGGAGACCTGAGAAACGTAAGGAAGTCGCGCGCCAGATCCGGTCGCGGCGCAGCCGCGGCGAGTGCGGCGGAGAAAACCGTCGTGTGCTGAATTTCGTCAGGCAGCGGGCCGACGAGATCGACTCCCGGGACCGCGACGATCTCGGCAATCTGCTGCAGGCCCAGTTCAGCTTCGCCGCTGGCGACGGCCGCGCACACCACGACAGCCTCGCCGCCTTCGGCGCCGACCGGTCGAATCTTGGCTTTCAATTCGGTTGCCAGGCCGAGCCGCACAAATAGTTTCGCCAGATAAAGACCGCTCGCGGTGCCAAAGGCAGGATCGGCGCAGGCAATCGAGTCGGCCGTCCGTAGCGCGCGGGTAAACGCCTCTACCGAGCCGATGTCGGGTTTCGGTCGGCCTGCTTTCACGGCAACGCCGATGCCCGAGCGCCCCAGAGCGATGGCGGAGTCGGCGGCGACCTTGTTCTCCTTCGCCAGTTCATCGATGCGCGATCGCGTGGTCATGGCGATGTCAAAAGCCTCGCCGGCGCGGATGCGGTTGCGGACGAGCGGCGAGCGGGTAAATTTGGGCACGAGCTTGACGCCCGTTTGTCTCGCGTATTGCTGGCCGAGTTCAACAACAATTTCGCGCAGCGCGGCCGCGGACAAAATGCGGATTTCGCCGGCGCGAGTGGAAGCGCTCGCCGTTTCAAGCGTCTTCCAAACGCCTACGGCGGTTGCGACGACGCGCGTGCCGACGACGAGGTCGGCGGCCATAAAGACCAATGAACGCGTCCGGCGCATGATCCTGCACTTGGCTTCGACAAATTCGCCGATCTGAACGGCATCGATGAAATGCACATCGAGTTGCACGGGTGCCTGCGGCTGGCGATTATTCGCGTACCAGCAGGTCATTCCCATGGCGCGGTCCGCGAACGTCATCAGCATGCCGCCCTGGACGATGCCGCGGCGATTGTGATGCTTGTGCTCGGCCTTGAAGGCATAGAGGTAGCTGTCGCCGAACGGCCGTGCCCACAACGGGCCGACCAGCCCAATGAAGCCGTCGTCGCCATAAGGCTCCCAGCCTGCGGCGGCGGGATCGAAGGCGTTGTCCGCAGCCGCGGCCGGCGAGCCGGACGCATTCTCGGAGTCTGACATTGGGGGAATCTCGCAGTCGATAGAATGAAGCGGTGTACTATGCGGAGTCTAGCAGGTGCACCCCGGATTGGACGACACTGCCGTCAGCCAACAGGCGGCAGCGCGCGTCGATCAGCGCAACTGGATGGTTTCCCGCAGTCCGATATGGCGGGAGCGGCGGCCGTGCCGCCTCGGTGTCGATCCGGTACGCTCTGTGGTGGCTGCAAAGATCGGGTCGCGGCGGCCGCAGAATGTTCGCTTGACCTCGGCGCGAGCAAACAGGGCATCGAGCCCGGGATCGCCGCCGGCCGTTAGGATTGTGAGCCGGTCGAGCACACAAGCCAGCGCGGCCCGATCGACAATCTCTTCGCCCGGACTGCAATACCAGCCGGCGATCTGCATCGGGGGTCGCGTAAAGGCACGGGCAAAGCCGAGGCAGCGCCGTTGCAGGCCACGGGTCGCGATACTGAAATCGACCAGCGGAACCGTGCCGAACTTGCTGTCGATGCGGCCCGCCGGTTTGACGTCGTCGGCGACCGTATAGGGCACGATACGCGCCGCAATCTCGCTGTCCGGATCGATGAACGGCTCGGTCCGATCGCCCGACCGGTAGATTTCGATGCTGACAAAAGGACCGGGCTCGGCTGCGGTGCCCCAGGTCAATACGTCCTTGCGGGCACCATCGGCGGCGCGCCGCCAAATCGCATAGTTGGCCGGTATGGCCGATTGATCCGGCATCGCCAGTTCGAAGGCCGGGTGCGGCCGGTTGACCTCAATCCACTGTGAGTTCGGCGACGGACCGGTCGCGGCGATCAGGGCCGGCACATGGAAAAAGCTTGCGGCCGCAATGGCAACCGATCCAAGACCGCCCATATAGGCGAGAACGCGCACGAAAGTGGCGCCAATATCCCGTGACAGCGAATACGCGGCCGGCGGCACGACAACGCCCCTTCAACGTTGTATTAGGGACGTTTCTCGCTTAGAAGCGCTTCCGCTCCGGTTCCCGCGGCGCCGGAACGGGCGCGAATTTTCGATGGAGAGTTAACGATGGGTTACAGCGTCGCCGTTGTCGGCGCGACCGGCAATGTCGGGCGAGAGATGCTCTCCATTCTGGCCGAGCGGTCGTTCCCGGCCGATGAGGTCGTGGCGCTGGCCTCGCGCCGGAGCCTGGGCACTGAAGTGTCCTTCGGCGATCGAATCTTGAAGGTCAAAGCGCTCGAGCATCACGATTTCTCGCACACCGACATCTGTCTGATGTCGGCCGGCTCCACAGTGTCGAGGCAATGGTCGCCGAAGATCGCCGCCGCCGGCGCCGTGGTGATCGATAATTCTTCGTGCTGGCGCTATGACATCGACGTTCCGCTGATCGTGCCGGAGGTCAATGCCGACGCCATAGTGGGCTTCCGTAACCGCGGCATCATCGCCAATCCGAATTGCTCGACGGCTCAGCTCGTTGTTGCGCTCAAGCCGCTGCATGATCACGCCAAAATCAAGCGCGTCGTCGTCGCCACCTATCAGTCCGTGTCCGGCGCCGGCAAAGATGCGATGGACGAACTGTTTTCCCAGAGCAAGGCGGTATTCACGCTCGGCGAGGTTGAGACCAAACATTTTCCGAAACGCATCGCGTTTAACGTCATTCCGCACATCGACGAGGTCATGGAGGACGGCTACACCAAGGAAGAATGGAAGATGCTGGTCGAGACAAAAAAAATCCTCGACCCCAAGATCAGATTAAGCGCCACCTGCGTGCGCGTGCCGGTCTTCATCAGCCATTCCGAGGCGGTCAACGTCGAGTTTGAGAATCCGATCACGCCCGAAGAGGCGCGCGACATTCTGCGCTCTGCACCCGGCTGCCTGGTGATCGATTCGCATGAGCCGGGCGGCTACGTGACGCCCTACGAGGCGGCCGGCGAGGACGCCACCTACATCAGCCGCATCCGCGAGGACGCGACCGTGGAGAACGGCCTCGCCATGTGGATCGTCTCCGACAATCTGCGCAAGGGCGCGGCGCTTAACGCCATCCAGATTGCCGAATGTCTGATCAACCGCAAGCTGATCACCGCCAAGCAAAAGGCGGCGTAGCGACTGCCTCGCGCCGGACTTCCGCGTGCGAAGCAAGCAGCGCTCTCCGCCATGCCGCGCCCTTGGCACGAACCGTGCTAAGCCGTTAGTTTGATGCCGAGGGGAATGGGGAATAGCTGATGAGTGTCCGCCCGCGGCGCAGCATTTTGTACATGCCCGGATCGAACGCGCGGGCAATCGAAAAAGCGCGCGAATTGCCGGCCGACGGCATCATTCTTGACCTCGAAGATGCGGTGGCGCCGGAGGCCAAGGCGATGGCGCGGGAGCAGATCAAGAACGCCCTGGAAAAAGGCGGCTTCGGCGACCGCGAAGTTTTTGTGCGCATCAACGGCCTCGATACCCGCTGGTGGGTCGACGACCTGCATGCCATCGCCGATGCCCGACCTGACGCAGTGCTGGTGCCAAAGATTTCCGACCCGCATCAGTTGCAGGATCTCGCCGCCCGCATCGTCGACATGGGAACCGACCCGCATATTCGCGTTTGGGCGATGATGGAGACGCCGCTCGCCATGATCAATGTCGGCGCCATCGCGGCGGCGGCGCTGGATTCGGAGACGCGGCTGTCCGGCTTCGTCATGGGGACCAATGATCTCGCCAAGGATACGCGCGCCCGCATCGTTCCGGGCCGCGCGCCGATGCTGCCGTGGCTGACGAATTGCATCGCTGCCGCACGCGCGTTCGGCATCGACATCCTCGATGGCGTTTATAACGATCTCGGCAATGCCGAAGGCTTTGCGGACGAATGCCGGCAGGCGCGCGACTTCGGCTTTGACGGCAAGACGCTCATCCATCCGCGGCAGATCGAGGCGTGCAACGATGCTTTTTCGCCGGCGCCGGAGGAAGTAGACGCTGCGCGCAAGATCATCGCCGCGTTCGACCTGCCGGAGAACCAGGGCAAGGGCGTAATTCAGATCGAAGGCCGCATGGTCGAGCGCCTGCACGCCGACATGGCGCGGCGTACCGTGGAGATTGCTGATGCCATCACTCAGCGGCAACAGCGGAGCACGACCGCGCCGGCGGTCAAAGCCGCAGTCTGACAGGCAAGCGCTCTTTAATACCGACCCATGGCCCCAACCGGCCGGCGTCACCACCCATCGATCGTTGACACAAGAACGCAGCAAGGGACGCGGCTGAAAGTCCCCCGCGCGCAGTCCAACCACATCAATCCTGATGATGATGATGGTGGTGGTGATGATGACGGTCTTTCTTTTTGATGATCACCGTTTCATCCGCTAGGATCGTATTGGTCTGGAAACGCCGTGCATCGTCAGCTTTCAACTGCGGCAGAGCGTTCGGGACGGGATCGAGCAGATCCTTGTAACTCGTCGGGGTTGCGCTAGGGGCGGCAGGGGCTGCTGCCTGGGCGGTAGTTACGGCAGTCAGTGCAACAGCGGCGCCGAGCAGGCCGGCAATCTTCTTGTCCATGGTCTCTCCGGGACGTGAGTGCGCCCCTTCACGCCAAGCGACACAACAAACCCGCCGTCATGCTTATGTTCCAGTTCCGGGGAGCTGCGGACCGAAAATCATTTTGTCATCTTGGCAACCGGACTTTTTCGAATAATGGGCGTTCTGGTTTTTTGATCGGGAGATGGACGATGATGAACAGCGCACCCTCGCGCTATTAGGCTGGAGCATTGGAGGCATAGTGGGAACCATGTTTCTGCTCGACGCGCTTGCGCTGGCCTCGCTTTCAACTGCGCCTACGCCTCCCGGCAGCCGGCTCATTTCGCAGGCCGGGCCGCCGATCGTGACGGCAGTGAGCTTTGCGGCTGCGAAGGCCGGCGGAGGTTAGTGCCTTCGTTTAGTTTTTCAGCCGGTAGCCGGTCTTGAAGAACCACCAGACGACGGCCATGCAGACCGCGAGAAACAACAGCGTTGCCGCTAAGCTGAGGCCCACATTGACGTCGGCGATATTGAAGAAGCTCCAGCGAAAGCCGGAAATCAGATAAACCAGCGGATTGAACAGCACGATGGTCCGCCACGGTGGCGGCAGCACGCTGGTGGCGTAGAATGTGCCGCCGAGAAACGTTAGCGGCGTGAGAATCAGCAGTGGCACCGCCTGCAGCTTCTCGAAACTGTCGGCCCACAGCCCGAGAATAAAGCCGAACAGGCTGAAGGCGAGCGATGTGAGGACCAGGAACGCCACCATCCAGAACGGATGGTCGACGTGGATCGGCACGAACAGCCACGACGTCGCCAGGATGATGAAGCCAAGGATGATGGATTTGACGGCCGCGGCGCCCACATAGCCGAGCACAATTTCGAGCGGCGATACTGGCGCGGACAGCACCTCGTAGATCGTGCCGACGAAGCGCGGAAAATAGATGCCGAACGAGGCGTTCATCGTGCTCTGTGTCAGCAGCATCAGCATAATGAGCCCGGGTACAATGAAGGCGCCGTAATTGACACCCTCGATCTGGGTCATACGCGAGCCGATCGCCGAGCCGAACACGACGAAATAGAGCGAGGTCGAGATCACCGGCGAAACGATGCTTTGTAAGATCGTGCGCCGCGTGCGCGACATTTCGTATGCGTAGATGGCCCGGACGGCGTAAAAGTTGAATGACAATTTCATTGTCCCTGCCTCACCAGGCCGACGAAGATGTCTTCCAGCGAGCTTTGCGTGGTCTGCAAATCCTTAAATTGGATGCCGGCCTCGCTGAGTTCGTCGAGCAGCGCCGTGATGCCGGTGTGTTCGGCTCTGGTGTCGTAGGTGTAGACCAGCTCCTTGCCGTCGTTCGCGAGAGTCAGCTTGTGGACGGCGAGCGCGGGCGGGATGGCGTCAAGCTTTTCGCGCAGTTCCAGCGTTAATTGCTTGCGGCCGAGCTTGCGCATCAGCTCGGCTTTGTCCTCGACCACGATGAGCTCGCCTTTGTTGATGACGCCGACCCGATCGGCCATGTCCTCGGCTTCTTCGATGTAGTGGGTGGTGAGGATGATGGTCACGCCGGAAGCGCGCAGCGCGCGGACAAGCTGCCACATGTCCTGGCGCAGCTCGACATCGACGCCCGCGGTCGGCTCGTCAAGAAACAGAATCCGCGGCTCGTGCGCCAGCGCCTTGGCGATCAGCACCCGCCGCTTCATCCCGCCGGACAGCGTGATGATCCGCGAATCCCGCTTGTCCCACAGCGACAGATCCTTGAGCACTTTTTCGATGTGCGCGGGGTTCGGCGGCTTGCCGAACAGGCCGCGCGACAGCCGCATCGTTGCCGGCGGCGTCTCGAACGCGTCGGTGGTCAGTTCCTGCGGCACCAGCCCGATCAGCGACCGGGCGGCGCGGTAGTCGGACAGAATGTCGTGACCGTCGACTTTCACCGAACCCGCGGTCGGCCGCACGATACCGCACACGATGTTAATCAGCGTCGTCTTGCCGGCGCCGTTCGGCCCGAGCAGCGCGAAAATCTCGCCGTGGCGGATGTCGAGGCTCACATCCTTGAGCGCCTGGAACCCGGACGCGTAGGTCTTCGACAGGTGCGCGATGGAAATGGCGGGACACATCTGATGCATGGATCTGGCGACAATTAATGGAGGGAGGTTGTAAGCGAACCGAGATCGACTGCGATAGGGCGAAAGCCGCCGCGGCTACTATGCGTTGTTTCCCATCTTAACGGGGGAGCGAAGGAGGTATTTATGCCCGAAATCGCCCAGAGCAATGGAATTTGTACGCAAATAACGACGATCAAGCTGCCCGCCGGCAATCAGGACGAAGTTCTCAACCTGATGAAGGAGCGTGCCCGTTTCATGGCGACGCAACCGGGCTTCGTTTCCGTCAATCTGCATCGCAGCAAGGACGGCAGTCACGTCGTCAATTACGTGCAGTGGACCAGCGCCGACAAGCTCGCCGCCGCGCATCATTCGCCCGAGTTCCGCAAACGGTGGCCGCGCTTTGGCGAATTGGTGCGCGAGGCGCAGCCCGAGCTCTACGACGTTGTTCACATCGAGAGCGCGTGACGCCGATCAAGAACGAAGCCGCCTAAGCCCAGGGCCGCGCCGCCTTGGTCTTGGACTCGAAACCGTCGATCTTGTCATTCTTGACCATGGTCAGGCCGATGTCGTCGAGGCCTTCGAGCAGGCATTTCTTGCGGTGTGAGTCGATCTCGAATTTGACCACGCCGCCGTCGGGGCCGCGGATTTCCTGCTTTTCCAAATCGACGGTCAGCGTCGCGTTGGCGCCGCGGTCGGCGTCATCGAACAGCTTGTCCAAGTCCTCGGGCGACACTTTGATCGGCAACACGCCGTTCTTGAAACAGTTGTTGTAGAAAATGTCGCCGAACGAGGTCGAGATCACGCAGGTGATGCCGAAATCCAAAAGCGCCCACGGCGCGTGCTCGCGCGAAGAGCCGCAGCCGAAATTGTCGCCCGCCACCAGAATCTTCGATTTGCGATAGGCCGGTTTGTTGAGCACGAAATCCGGGTCTTCGCTGCCGTCGTCGCGAAACCGCCGTTCGGCGAACAGGCCTTTGCCGAGCCCGGTGCGTTTGATCGTTTTCAAGTATTGCTTGGGGATGATCATGTCGGTGTCGACATTGATCATCTTCAGGGGCGCTGCGACGCCTTCGAGGGTCGTGAACTTTTCCATCGTCCTGTCCCGCGCATTCCGGTTGATGGGACGGTTCAATGGCGCGTTAGCGGGCGCGGGTCAACCCTGCGCCGCCTGCATCCGTTGCGTGCTTCTGGCGGGGCCGCTTGCCTGATATATTGCGTCAACTGCGCCGGGTAACGCGGCGGTGGAATTGACGGGAGCGAAACATGACGATGCTGGCCGAACGAACCCAGGCTGTCACGGTCACCAAGCTGCACCCGATGATCGGGGCGGAAATCGGCGGCGTCGATCTCAGTCGCCCGCTCGACAAGGACACCCTGCGCCAGGTCATGGATGCCTGGCACGCGCACACGGTGCTGCTGTTCCGCGACCAGAAGCTCGGCGAAGAGGATCAGCGCCGTTTCGCCTCCTATTTCGGCCCGGTCGCCAAGCGCGTGCCGCCGAAGCCTGGCGCACCAGGCGCGTCCGGTTCGCCCGAATGGGACGACATGATGATGATCAGCGACAAGGTCGATGACAGCGGCAAGGCGCTCGGCTCGCTCGGTCACGGCGAAATGTGGTTCCACACCGACAAGTGCTATCACCGCCGCCCGCATCGCGCGACGTTCCTCTATGGCATCGACATCCCGTCCGAGGGCGGGCACACGCAGTTTTCCAGCATGTATGCGGCCTACGAGAACCTGCCGGTCGATCTGAAGCGGCGGCTCGATGGCGCCTGGGTGATGCAGGGCCAGCAATACGGCGTCGGCCGCCGCATCGACATCACTTTGCCGCTGGAAAGCACCCATCATTGTCTGCAACCGATCATCGTCACCAACCCCGGCTCGGGTAAGAAGGCGCTCTACGTCGCCGGTCAGAACTCGATGTGGATCGAGGGCATGGACCGGAACGAGAGCGAGGCGGTGCTGGAAAAGCTATTCGCCATCGCCGAGGATCCGGCGATCATCTACGAGCACGTCTGGCGGCCAGACGATCTCGTGATGTGGGACAACCTCGCCTGCCTGCACGCGCGCACCGACTGGCCGCCGGAACAGCGCCGCGAACTGCGCCGCTGCACCGTCGAGGGCGAGCCGCTGTACTGAGCGTACATATTCTGTAGCCCGGATGAGCGAAGCGATATCCGGGAGCGGCCATTGAGACGAGCATCCCGCATGTCGCTGCGCTCATGCGGGCTACAAGTGCTGCGGGCTACAAGTGTAACGGCCATGACACTCCACCGCAGAACGGTTCTGTCGCTGTTGGCAGGCGGGGCTGCGGGGCCGCGCATTGCATTTGCCGACACCTTTCCGTCGCGGCCGATCCATCTCGTTGTCGGCTTCACGCCCGGCGCGGCGTCCGACATCATCGGGCGGCTTTTCGCGCAGGGCGCGGCACCGCTCGTCGGCCAGGAGATCGTGGTCGAGAACAAGCCGGGCGCCGGCTCGCTGATCGCAGCCCAATACGTCGCCCATGCCGCCAAGGACGGCTGCACCCTGTTTCTGCCGGCGCGTCGACGCTGACCAATGTGATCATCAATCCATCAGCGACCGTCGATATCGGCCGAGATTTTGTGCCGATCGCGCTATTGGCCATCGGCACGGTCGTTCTGGTCGTCAATCCGGCCAGCAACGTGCACAGCGTTGCCGAGCTTATTGCGTTGGCCAAGGCGAAGCCGGGGCAGGTGCTCTACGGCTCGACCGGCTTGGGCAGCCTGCCGCAACTGGCGGCGGAAATGTTTGCGCAGCGCGCCGGCGTCAAGCTCGCGCATGTGCCCTATCCGGGCAGCCCGCAGATCGCCCAGGATCTGCTCACCGGCCGCATCACCATGTCGTTCACGATCGCCTCGTCGGTGATAGGCCAAATCGCGGCGGGCCAGATCATCGCGCTGGCGACAGCGGCGACCAAACGTCCAGCCGCGCTGCCCAACGTGCCGACCATGGCGGAAGCCGGCATGCCCGACTTCGATACCGGCCTGTGGCTGGGTTTGGCGGCGCCCGCCGGCGCGCCACGGCCGGCCATCGACAAAATCGCCGCGGCGGCCAGCAAGGCGATGCACACGCCGCAAACCGTGGAGTCACTGCGCAAGCAGGGCTACGATCCGCTTGAAGCGGGTCCCGACGCGTTTGCGGAATTTCTGCGCAAGGAGAACACGCGCTGGACCGCGGTGGCGCGCGCCGCCGGCATGAAGAGCTGAAATTAGGTTGTTTCCCGGATGCGGCGCAGCGTGAAACGGTGCGCCGCTGATCCGGGATCGTCTCAAATTCCGAATTTGTAACGGTCCCGGTTCTGCAGTGCATCACTCCGTTGCACTACGTGCTGCACTGCGCCCGGGACACGAGTCCTCCTCAGCTCTGCTTCTCGCTCTTTGGCACCGATGCAAGCTCCGTCACCCAAGGGCGTGCGGAGCGGAACCATTGCTGCCGCCGCGGCGCAAGCTGGTCGCGCTGGCGCAGGAGGCCAACCCGCACTGTGTAGGACGGTTGCACGCCGTCGCCTGCCGTCGTCGAATAGATCGGCGAGCCGCATTTCGGGCAGAACGCCTGTACGCGCGGCCGGCCGCTGTCGGAGGTAGTTTTCAGATACGTCGTCGGCTGCCCGGTCATCTTGAACGATGCGCCGGGCACCGGGATGGAAATGCGGAACGCCGAGCCGGTGCCGGTTTGGCAATCGGTGCAGTGACAGATCTGCGTCTTCTCCGGATCGGCTTCGCCCTCGATGGTGATGAAGCCGCAATGACATCCGCCGTCTATTCGCATTGTCTTGCTCCTTTTGGTTCGCTGCGGATGCGCCACCGCGATCCGTAGGGGCGCCCTCGTGGGTGCCCTACAACGCATCAGGCTGGGCGGCCACAAGGGCCGCCCCTACGTCCCGCCCGTCGCATTCTCGATCGCGTGCATGTCGTCATCGGACAGACCGAAATGATGGCCGATTTCGTGCACCAGCACGTGCTTGACGACTGCGCCGAGGGTTTCGTCGTGATCGGCCCAGTAGTCGAGGATGGGCCGTCTGTATAGCCAGATCATGTTGGGCATCAGCGGCAGTGAACTCTCGGAACGGAATGGCAGGCCGACGCCGTGGAACAGGCCAAGCAGACCGTACGGACTTCTGATGCCCATGCGGCGCATCACGTCGTGCGACGGAAAGTCATCGACCTGGATCACCATGTTGCTGCACAGGTCGCGGAATCCTTTGGGCAGATGGCGGAAGACGTCGCCGGCCAGAACCTCAAATGCGGCGAGCGAAGGAGCCTTCACTGGCCGCCAGGCAAGTGGATCGATGGCGCGATCGGACATGGTCGAAATGTAGCCCAGAAAGCGAGGGTGGGTGAGGGGAGTTAGATTGCGCTACGCCGCGACGCGGATGGTCTCTCCGCCAAGTGAAGGTGGTATAGTGCGGCGTGGGCCGAGTTGTGAGGCGTCGATGTCAGTGAAATCTGTCGTTCTGGTCCTTGGTCTCGCGCTTCTTGGCGCAGCGTCTTCGACGCCATCGATGGCGCAGAGCGCACCGAGGGAAGTCTATCCGTCGCGCATCCGGCACGCGCGCCCGCGCATCGAGATCACACCGCGGCTTTATCGCTATCCGCGCATCTATCGCCGCTGCGTCGAGCGGCTGCAGTTGCAATATCGGCCGAGCGGGCCGGTGCTTTATCCGCTGACGCATTGCTGGTGGGTCAGGGGCTAAGGTTATTCCGGGCTCGCGCTTCGCGCGCCCGGAATGACACTCACTTCCACTCCCTCACATCAACAAAATGCCCGGCAATGGCAGCGGCAGCCGCCATGGCGGGCGAGACGAGGTGCGTGCGGCCCTTGTAGCCCTGGCGTCCTTCGAAGTTGCGGTTTGAGGTCGAGGCGCAGCGTTCCTCGGGAGCGAGCTTGTCGGGATTCATCGCGAGGCACATCGAGCATCCCGGCTCGCGCCACTCGAAGCCTGCCTTGACGAAAATTTTGTCGAGCCCTTCGGCTTCGGCTTGCTCTTTGACGAGACCCGAGCCCGGCACGATCATCGCCTTGACGTTGGCGTTGACCGTCTTGCCGTCGGCCACTTTGGCGGCCGCGCGCAAATCCTCGATGCGGCCGTTGGTGCACGAGCCGATGAACACGCGGTTGATCGCGATGTCGGTGATCTTCTCGCCGCCCTTTAACCCAATATAGTCGAGCGAGCGTTCGGCGGCCTGGCGCTTGTTGGCGTCGGTGATGTCTTCGAGCCGCGGCACGCGGCCGGTAACCGAGATGACCTGTTCGGGGCTGGTGCCCCAGGTCACCAGCGGTGGGAGCTTGCCGGCATCGAGTCTGATCTCGCGATCGAAATGCGCGCCGTCGTCTGTGCGCAGTGTGTCCCAATAACGCACAGCGTCGTCCCAGGCTTTGCCCTTCGGGGACTTCGGCCGGTCCTTCAGATAAGCGTAGGCCTTTTCGTCGGGCGCGATGAAGCCCGCCTTGGCGCCGGCCTCGACCGACATGTTGCACACCGTCATGCGGCCTTCCATCGACAGCGCGCGGATCGCCTCGCCGGCATATTCGAGCGCAAAGCCCGTGCCACCGGCGGTGCCGATCTCGCCGATGATGGCGAGAATGATGTCCTTGGCGGTGACGCCCTCGGGCAGCTTGCCGTCGACGATGGCGCGCATGTTCTTTGACTTGGTCTGGATCAGCGTCTGCGTCGCCAGGACGTGCTCGACCTCCGAGGTGCCGATGCCGTAGGCGAGGGCGCCGAACGCGCCATGGGTCGCGGTGTGGCTGTCGCCGCACACCAGCGTGACGCCCGGCAGCGTGAAGCCCTGCTCCGGGCCGATGATGTGGACGATGCCCTGACGCTTATCGAACTCGTCGTAGTATTCGAGCCCGAACAGCTTGGCGTTCTCCGCCAAGTAGGCGATCTGCGCCTCGCTTTCCGGATCGGGATTCTTCTGCCGCCGGTCGGTGGTCGGCACGTTGTGATCGACCACGAGCAGCGTCTTGTCGGGCGCGCGCACCTTGCGCTTGGCGAGGCGCAGCCCCTCGAATGCCTGCGGACTCGTCACCTCGTGCACGAGATGGCGATCGACATAGATCAGGCACGTGCCGTCCGGCTGTTCGTCGACCAGATGGTCTTGCCAGATTTTATCGTACAAAGTGCGGGCTTTGGCCATTCCGGAATACTCCTCACCGTCGGCGCAGTGACGCTTGTCTGCGCGTCATTTAGCGCCTCAGGCGGCCGAGGAAAAGACCGGCCATTCTGTCGCTGCCGCCGATGCGCTAGGCTCATGGCGGGACAAGGCATGCCGGCACAAGGCAAGCCGGCACAAGGGATGGAAACACATGCGGCGGAGTGAAGGCGCGATCCGAACCACACATGCGGGGCGGCTACCGGCGGTCGCACCGGCAAGCGCCGATATCACCACCCAGGTGGCCGAGGTTATCCGCAAACAGGTGCAGATCGGCATCAGTTGCGTCGGTGACGGCGAATTCTGGAACGACCGGAACTTCGCGTATTACGGGCAGCAATTCACCGGCGTGACGACGCGGGCGCTGCGGCCCGGCGAACTCGCCACGGCGCGGCAGCAAACCCGCGAACGTGACGCTTTCCCCGGGCTCTACGCCGCCATGGACCGCGCCGGCACGATGTTCTGCGTACCCGGAGAAGAGCCGCGGTTCTTTCCCACGACCAAGATGATGGTGAACGGTCCCATCCAGGGCCGCGCGACCGATGCTATCAAACGCGAGGTCAAGATTTTCAGCGACGCGCTCAAGGCTGCCGACGGCGCCGAGGAGGCGTTCATCTGCGTGTTCGCGGCAGGCTGGCTCGATCATCACATCTTCAACGAACACTACGCCACTGAGGAAGAATTCATGTTCGCGGTAGCGGACGCGCTGCGCGATGAGTACCGCGCAGTGGTGGATGCCGGCTTCATCCTGCAGATCGACGATCCGGGCCTGGCGGATGCATGGGATATGATCAAGCCTGAACCGAGCATCGCCGAATATCGGCGGCGTATGAAAATCCGCGTCGACGCGCTCAACCACGCGCTTGCCGGCATTCCGGAGGATCGCGTGCGCCACCATTTCTGCTGGGGCTCCTGGCATGGCGCGCATACGCACGACCTGCCGCTCAAGGAGATCATCGATCTGGTGCTCGAAGTGCGCGCGCAGGCATACAGTTTCGAGGCCGGCAACGTGCGTCACCAGCACGAATGGACGGTGTGGAAAGACGTCAAGCTGCCGGCCGGCAAATTCATCATTCCGGGTGTGGTCAGCCACGCCACCAATATCGTCGAGCATCCCGAGCTGGTCGCGCAACGCATCAAAACTTTCGCCGACATCGTCGGGCGGGAGAATGTGGTAGCGGGCACCGATTGCGGGCTCGGTGGGCGGCTGCACGACGACCTGGTGTGGGCGAAGTTATCGGCGCTGGCGGAAGGCGCGCGGCTGGCGTCTAAAGAACTGTGGGGCAAAAACTAATCGAACCAAACGAGGGAGACACTCATGGCCAAGGCGAAGTCCAAAGCAAAGGCGAAATTCTCCTCGCGGACCGCGCGGGCCGTCAAACGCGCGCAGACGAGCGCGCGCCGCGCGCGACCAGTTGCGAAGACCAAAGCCAAGCCGCGGCGCAAACACAGCTTCGTCGCCAATCACCTGCGCGAGCAGGATTTCGACGGCGGCCTGCGCCGCTATGCCAAATATCGCGACCTCGGCATGAGCAAAGCGACCGGCGGCATGGTGCAGGCACACGTCATCCGCTTCGTGCCGCCGTGCCTGCCGGACGAGGTCTCAAAACTGCATTTCCACGACGTCGAGTTTCAGATGATCTACGTGCTCAAGGGCTGGATCAAGACCGAGCTCGACGGGCAGGGCGCCGTCACGATGCAGACCGGAAGCGCCTGGCTTCAGCCGGCGCGCATCAAGCACAAGGTGCTCGACTATTCGGACGACTGCGAAGTGCTGGAGATCGTGCTGCCGGCGGATTTCAAGACGGTGGAGGTGGAATAAATCTCGACCGTCATTGCGAGCGAAGCGAAGCAATCCAGCTTAATGAGCTGAAAGAGTGGATTGCTTCGTCGCGTTGCTCCTCGCAATGACGAAAGCGCGCGAATTACTCCGCAGCCTTGTCCTTCCCGCCGCGGGCTTCCGCTGCCGCGACGTGGTCCACACGCTCGACAATGCGTGCGGACTTACCGCGCAGGCCGCGCAGGTAATAGAGCTTGGCGCGGCGCACTTTGCCTTTGCGTACCACCTTGATCGAGTCGATCATCGGCGAGTAGAGCGGAAACACGCGCTCGACACCTTCGCCATACGAGATTTTCCGCACCGTGAAGTTCTCGTTGATACCCGCCCCGGCGCGGCCGATGCAGACCCCCTCGTAGGCTTGTACGCGGCTGCGCTCGCCTTCGATGATCTTGACGTTGACCAGCACCGTATCGCCTGGCTGGAACTCGGGAATCTCCTTGCCGGCAGTCAGCTTCGCCACTTGTTCGGCTTCAAGTTGTTTGAGCAGGTTCATGGCGAATTCTCCATCGGCTGCGCTGGCGTCGCGCCGTTGCGGGCTTGAGTTGCTACGGGTTGGGGCGAGCTTCTACGCTACCGCGCAGGCTTTGTCACGTTCTCGTCACGGCCTGCGCAGAGATCCGGCCGCCGGTCCCGGGTGAGCCGCTCCGCCTCGGCGCGGCGCCAGGCGGCGATCTTGGCGTGGTCGCCCGAAAGCAGCACGTCGGGGATCGGCCGGTCCTCGAACATCTGTGGCCGGGTGTAGTGCGGATATTCGAGTAAGCCGCCGGCAAAACTCTCTTCCGAGATGGATTCTGCAGCCCCCATCACGCCGGGCAGGAGCCGTACGCAGGCGTCGATCAGCGCCATGGCGGCGATCTCGCCGCCCGACAGGACGTAGTCGCCGATCGACACCTCCTCAAGACTGCGCGCGGCGATGACCCGTTCGTCGACCCCCTCGAACCGGCCGCAGACCAGGATGACGCCGGGCCCGGCGGCGAGCGCTTCGACCCGGGTCTGGGTCAGCGGCACTCCGCGCGGCGACATCAGGAGCCGCGGCCGGCCCTCCTGCACGATGGCATCGAGGGCGCGCGCCAGCACATCGGCCTTCATCACCATGCCGGGGCCGCCGCCGGCCGGCGTGTCGTCCACGGTACGGTGCTTGTCGGTGGCGAAGCCGCGGATATCGGCGACGTCGAGCGCCCACGCGCCGGCGGCCAACGCCTTGCCGGCGAGGCTTTGGCCGAGCGGTCCCGGAAACATGTCGGGAAAAATGGAAAGCACGCCGGCCCGCCACATCTCAGCCTCTTCGTTTGCCGGGGAGAGCCGGCTCGGCACCGCCGTCTTCTTCCGCAACGGGCGAGGGTTGGATCACGATCCGCCCGGCGCCGAGATCGACACTCGGCACGTCGCTCTCGTTGAACGCGATCAATTCAGTCTTGTCCTTGGCGTCCAGCCGCACCTCGATCAGATCGCCGGCGCCGAAATTGTGGACCGCAACGACGGTGCCGAGTCTGTCTCCCGCCGGATTGACGGCCAAAAGTCCGATCAGGTCCGCGTGATAGAACTCGTCCGCCTCGTTGATCTCCGGCAGTCGTTCGCGTGGCACAAGGAGCTTCACGTTGACCAGTCGCGCGGCAGCGTCGCGATCGCGGATGCCGGCAAGCGTTGCCACGAAATGATCCTTGACGGGCCGCAACGCTTCGATCGCGACCACCTGGCCGTCCTCGGTTTCAAACGGTCCGTAGCTCGCGACCGCCTGCCGATCGGCCGTGAACGAGCGCAGCCGCACTTGGCCGCGCACGCCATGCGCCGCGCCGATCTGCCCGACACAAACCCGCGCGCCGGCCGCCATCGCTCGCGCTTATGAAGCGGCAGCCGGCGCTGCGGCGGGCTTGGGAGCCGCAGCTGCCGCTGCCTTGGCGGCTTCTTCTTGGGCCTTACGTTCTTTGCGCGGTACCGCCTTCTCGGGATTGTTGCGCTTCTCGCGCTTCAACACGCCGGCGGCGTCGAGAAAACGCATCACGCGATCCGACGGCTGCGCGCCCTTGGCCATCCAGGCCTTGGCTTTTTCCAGATCGAATTTCAGCCGCTCGGTTTTTTCCTTCGGCAATAGCGGATTGAAATGGCCGAGACGCTCGATGAAACGGCCGTCGCGCGGTGAGCGACTGTCGGCAACGACGATGTGATAGAACGGCCGCTTCTTGGTGCCGGCACGTGCCATACGAATAACGAGAGACATTTTGGTCCTTCCTAATTTGTCATTCCGGGCTCGCCGCTAGGCGGCGCCCCGGAATGACGGTGTTTGGAGATTGCGTTCACTTTTTCTTTCCCGGGAACCCCGGAAGGCCGGGAAGCCCGCCAGGAAGTTTCGGCATTGCACCCAGGCCGGGGAAATTCGGCGGCAGACCCGGCATGTTCGGCGGCAAGCCCGGCGCGCCGGGCATTCCGGCCGGCAGCCCGCCCGGCATTTTGGCCGCGAGCTTTGCCATCTGCGCCGGGTCCGGCATGCCGCCGCCCATGCCGAGCATGCTGGCGAGGCCGGCCATCGGCCCGCGCTTGGCGCCGCCCATCGCCTTCATCACGTCTGCCATGGTGCGATGCATCTTCAGCAGTCGGTTGATGTCTTCGGGCTTGGTGCCGGAGCCGGCGGCGATGCGCCGCTTGCGGCTTGCTTTGAGAATATCGGGATGTCGCCGCTCGGCCGGCGTCATCGAATCGATAATTGCCATCTGCCGCTTGAGCAGCGTCTCGTCGAGGTTGCGCTCGGCGATCTGATTTTTCATCTTGGCGATGCCGGGCATCATCGCCATCAGCCCGCTCATGCCGCCCATGGTCTTCATCTGCGCCAGCTGCTCGCGCAGATCGGCGAGATCGAATGCGCCGCGGCGCATTTTTTCCGCGGCGCGCGCCGCTTTCTCGGCGTCGATTGTGGCTGCGGCTTTTTCGACCAGCGAGATGATGTCGCCCATGCCGAGAATGCGGTCGGCAATGCGCTGCGGATAAAAATCTTCAATGGCGTCGAGTTTTTCGCCGGTGCCGATGAGCTTGATCGGCTTGCCGGTGACGGCGCGCATCGACAGCGCGGCGCCGCCGCGGCCGTCGCCGTCGATGCGGGTCAGCACGATGCCGGTAATGTCGAGCCGTTCGTTGAAGGCGCGCGCCAGATTGACGGCGTCCTGGCCGGTCAGCGCGTCGGCGACCAGCAGAATTTCATGCGGATTGGCGGCGCGGCGGACATCGGCCGCCTCGCTCATCAGCGCCTCATCGAGCGTCAGCCGGCCGGCCGTGTCGAGCATCACCACGTCGTAGCCGCCGAGCCGAGCCGCCTGCTGCGCGCGGCCGGCGATCTGCACTGGCGTCTGGCCGGCGACGATCGGCAGCGTCTCGACGCTGACCTGCTGGCCGAGCACCGCGAGTTGCTCCATGGCGGCCGGCCGGCGCGTGTCGAGCGAGGCCATCAGCACCTTGCGCTTGCCGACCTCGGTCAGCCGCTTGGCGATTTTCGCCGTGGTGGTGGTTTTGCCCGAGCCTTGCAGGCCGACCATCATGATCACGACCGGCGGCGCCGCGTTGAGATCGATCGGCTGCGCGCTCGAACCGAGCGTCTCGATCAACTGTTCATGCACGATCTTCACGACCATCTGGCCGGGCGTGACCGACTTGATGACGTCGACGCCGACCGCGCGTTTTTTGACCTCGTCGGTGAAGGCTCGGGCGACATCGAGCGCCACGTCGGCCTCGATCAGCGCGCGGCGCACTTCGCGCAAAGCCGCCTCGACGTCGGCCTCAGACAGCGCGCCGCGCCGGGTCAGGCGGTCGAGGATGCCGTTCAGCCGATCGGACAGCGAGTCGAACATGTATCTTCCTCGTCATTCCGGATCGCCGCGGAAGCGGCGAGTCCGGAATGATGCAGCAAGAGAAAACACAAAGCCGCCCGAGGGCGCATCGCGCTGTCGGGCGGTTGCCTCCGGTCTCTCGGGCCGGTCGGGCGGTGTCTGACGTCAGTCACTTACGAAAGCGGCGCGAAAATAGGTGCGAATGCCTGCTACGTCAACCGCTCGGCACGGCCGACACCGCGCCTATATTGCCCCCATGATTGCCCCCAAGTCGCGCTACTATCAGGGCCCGGTTTCCGATCATTTCGACGGCGAATCGTTCTTCAACCCGCTGCGCAGCCCGTCGCGTGGCCGTTGGGACCTGTTGCGCTGGAGCTTCGACCGACGCCAGCGCGGAAAGCGGGCCAAATGGCCCGACTGGGCGCCGTCGCCCTACGCTGACCGTCCGCCGGCGCGCGTTGAAGGGCGAGCCGTGCGCGTGTCCTATGTGGGCCACGCAAGCTTCCTGATCCAGACCGCAGGCCGCAACATCCTGCTCGACCCGGTCTGGTCGCGGCGCGCGTCGCCATTCCGCTGGATCGGACCGAAACGCGTTAACGATCCCGGCATCGCCTTTGAGGACCTGCCGCCGATCGACGTCGTGCTGGTGTCGCACGGCCATTACGATCATCTCGACATGGCGTCGCTGTCGCGGCTTGCCGCCACGCACCGGCCGCGCGTGATCACGCCGCTCGGCAACGACGCGATCATGCGCGGGCGCGATCCGGCGATTGCGGCCGAGGCTTACGATTGGGGCGATCGCGTCGACGTTGGCGCGGGCGTTTCGCTCATCCTTGTTCCGACGCAGCACTGGTCGGCGCGTAGCCTGTCCGACCGCAACATGTCGCTATGGGCCTCGTTCGTAATAGAGACGCCGGGCGGGCGTCTCTATTACGTTGCCGATTCCGGGTACGGTGAGGGGCGCAA
Source organism: Xanthobacteraceae bacterium (assembly GCA_036511795.1). Taxonomy (GTDB): domain Bacteria; phylum Pseudomonadota; class Alphaproteobacteria; order Rhizobiales; family Xanthobacteraceae; genus BOG-931. Next base: position 5,244 of record DATCBO010000131.1, on the reverse strand, counting down.
TTTCCACCTCGTCCGCGAGCGCCACGGTCCGATCCGCCTCGCGCTTCTGCCAATCGGCGCCTACGAGCCGCGCTGGTTCATGCGCAGCGCCCATATGAACCCGGCCGAGTCGGTGCAGGCCTTCATCGATAGCGGCGCCGAGTTCGCCCTCGGCCATCACTACGGCACGTTTCAGCTCACCGACGAGGCCATCGACGCGCCGCTCGTCGCGCTTGCCGAGGCGCTGCACTCGACAGGAATTTCGGCCGAGCGCTTCCGCACGCCGCGACCGGGGCAGGTCTGGGAGCTGTAAGGGATGCGTCATTGCGAGCCAACGGACCCGCGCGAAGTCGCGCGGTCCGATGACAGGCTCCGCGAAGCAATCCAGCCTTCAGCTCACCAATCTGGATTCGCTTCGTCGCTTCGCGCCTCGCAATGACGAGGTCAGTTCACCAACACGAAAATATTGATGACGAGATTTTTCGGATCTGCGGTCACCGGGTCGGTCACGTATTGCTCGATCAGCACGTTCTTCGATTCCAGCCGCTTGTCATCGAGATAATTGGTGATCGCCTCGTAGGTATCGTCGAGCGAGTCATACGAGCCGCGATGGACGAATTTGAGCGCGCGGCCGTCGGGCGATTCGCCGGCTGAAATTTCGCCGTGCGGCGGGTCCTTGGGTGCCTCCGCGAGCGGCACTGCGGCTTCGTAATCGAAGCCGAGATCGTCGGTGGCGAGAAAGATCGTCATCGGCTGGCCATCGGTCTTCAGCCCCGCCTTGGCGACGTAGGCTTCGACTTTCTTCAACGCCCCGCTGATGGTGACGTAGGCTTTGTCCCAGGTGCCTGAGCCCTTGATGTAAACGATCGGCTTTGCGGTCAGAGTCACGTCCTCGCCGAACGCATCGGTCGGCTTGGTGGTGATGCCTTCGGGGGCGACAGGCGTCGGCTCCGCCGGCTTGCTCTCGGGTTTGGCAGCCGGTGCAGGCGCAGGCGGCGCGGCGGCCGGCGTCGTTGTTGGCGCGGCCGCGGGTGGCGCTGTTTGTGCGTGCGACGGCTGCGGCAGCGTCAGCGCGGCGGCAAGCGCGACAGTCATGGCGAACGCCGCGGCGGTCCCGCTAAAGCGCGCAATGCGCAGGAACATCAGGCTCTCCTTGTGTGCCGAACCGGCGCGTCCGGCGGGCGCCGCGTGTAGGGTTTCGTTGCCCTCGGCCAGTCTCAACCAGTGCGATCCTACTGGCGCAGGCGGCCCAAGTCCTCATATAAGTCCCTCATAATCGGGCATTATCATGAGCGCGCTGGCCAATCGCGATTTCGTCAAAATGAATGGTCTCGGCAACGAGATCGTGATTGTCGATTTGCGTGATTCGCCGCGCCCCGTCGAGGCGGCCGAGGCGCGCGCGGCTGCCGGCCAAGAACCCTACGATCAGCTCATGGCGCTCTATCCGTCGCGCGCCGGCTTGGATGCGCTGGTCCGCATCTACAACAACGACGGCTCGGAGGCGGGCGCCTGCGGCAACGGCATGCGCTGCGTCGCCTCTCTGGTGGGCGCCGCGACCGGCAAGGCCGCGCTCACCTTCGAAACCACGGCCGGTCTCATTGCGTGCTGGCAGGCCGGCGAGGGGCGCTTCACGGTCGATATGGGCCGGCCGCGCTTTCGCTGGAATGAAATCCCGCTGGCCGAGGAATTTCCCGATACGCGGGCGATCGAACTTGAGATCGGCCCGCGCGGTGCGCCGATCCTGCATTCGCCGTCGGTTGTCAGCATGGGCAATCCGCACGCCATCTTCTGGGTCGACGATCCTGACGCCTTCGATCTGCAGAAACTCGGCCCACTGCTTGAAAACCATCCGATGTTTCCCGAGCGCGCCAACATCACGCTCGCTGCCGTGCCGGCGCGCGATCATCTGGTGATCCGCACCTGGGAGCGCGGCGCGGGTTTGACCAAGGCGTGCGGTTCGGCGGCTTGCGCCGCTGCTGTCGCTGCCGCGCGGCTGCGGCGCACCGAGCGCAAGGTCACGGTGACGTTGCCTGGCGGCGATCTCGTGATCGAATGGCGCGCCGGCGACGATCATGTGCTGATGACCGGACCCGTCGAATACGAACACAAGGGCCGCTTCAATGCGGCCTTGCTGGCCGGCGCGGGGGCCGCGTGATGAGCGTGGAGGTCGTCACCTTCGGCTGCCGGCTCAACGCCGCCGAGTCCGAAGTGATCCGCCGCAACGCCGAACAGGCCGGGCTCAGCGACACCGTAGTGATCAATACGTGCGCGGTGACAGCGGAGGCCGTGCGCCAGGCGCGCCAGTCGATCCGCGCGCTGCGCCGCGAGCGGCCGGCCGCCAACATCGTCGTCACCGGCTGTGCGGCGCAGACCGAACCGCAGACCTTCGCTGCGATGCCGGAGGCCGACCGCGTCCTCGGTAACGCGGAAAAGCTTACTCCGAGTGCCTGGGCCAGTGTCGGCGCTGCGCGCATAAACACAAACGTGCCGAAGGCGATCGTCGGCGACATCATGGCGATCAAACAAAGCGCCGCGCACCTGATCGATACGTTCTCGGCCCGTACCCGCGCCTTCGTGCAGGTGCAGAATGGCTGCGATCACCGCTGCACCTTCTGCATCATTCCGTTCGGCCGCGGTAATTCGCGCTCGGTGCCGATGGATGCCGTCGTCGAGGACGTGCGCCGGCTCGTCGCGCACGGGTATCTGGAAGTCGTGCTGACCGGCGTCGATATCACGAGCTATGGCACGGACCTTTCCGGCGTGCCCGCCTTGGGCACGCTGGTCAAGCGCATCCTTAAGGACGTGTCGGAGCTGAAGCGGCTGCGGCTGTCTTCGATCGACTCGGTAGAGGCCGATCGCGATCTGCTCGATGCGTTCGCCAGCGACGAAAGACTGATGCCGCACCTGCATCTGTCGCTGCAATCGGGCGACGACCTCATCCTCAAGCGCATGAAGCGGCGGCATTTACGGGCCGATGCCATCGCGTTCTGCCACGCGGTGCGGCAGCTGCGGCCCGACACCGTGTTTGGCGCCGATCTGATTGCCGGCTTCCCCACCGAAAGCGAAGCGATGTTTCAGAATTCGCTCGATCTGATCGGTGAATGCGGGCTGACGCACCTGCATGTGTTTCCGTTCTCGCCGCGGCCCGGCACGCCTGCGGCGCGCATGCCGCAGGTCGTGCGCGATGTGGTCAAGGAACGCGCCCGGCGGCTGCGCGAGCGCGGTGCACTGGCGCTGGAGCGTCATCTCGACGCCGAGATCGGCGCGGTTCGACGCGTGCTCATCGAGTCGCAAGGCTTGGGCCGCACCGCCCAATTCACCAAGGTCAAACTGGTTCAGCCTGGCAGCGCAGGACAAATTGTCGACGTGAAAATCGCCGCGCATGACGGCAGACAATTACTGGCTGCGTGAGGTAAACTTGCGCCGCTACGGAGAGCGCCGATGGATCAGAACGGCCACGATCACACTATCGCGACGACCGCGGAGCTTGAAAAGCTCTATTCGGATGCGCCCTACGGTCCGGCGGTATTCAAGGAAATCGACCATATCTCGCCGCAATACCGTAATCTGATCGAAGCCGCGCCGTTCTGCGTCGTAGCGACGTGCGGTCCCGAAGGTCTCGACTGCTCGCCGCGCGGCGACCCGCCCGGTTTTGTGCGCGTGCTTGACGAACATACGCTGGCGATCCCGGACCGTCGCGGCAACAATCGCATCGATTCCTTGCGCAACCTGGTGCGCGACCCGCGCATCTCAGTGTTGTTCCTGATCCCCGGGGTCGGGGAGACGATGCGGGTCAACGGCCGCGCCACCATTTCGACCGATCCCAAACTGACCGAAAGCTTTGCCATGAACGGCAAGGTGCCAAAATGCGTGTTGCTGGTCACGGTCGAGCGCGCCTATTTCCAGTGCACCAAGGCGATCATCCGTTCGAAGCTGTGGGACCCCGCGAGCAAAGTTGATCGTAAGACCTTGCCGACACCCGGGTCGATTCTGGCTGAACTGACGGACGGTAAGATGGGCGGTCCGGAGCACGACCGCGCTGCGCCGGCAAGGATCAAAGAAACAATTTATTGAGCCGTCATCCGGATCGCGCCAAGGGGTCCGGCCCGAAGTGGCGCGCGACTTAGCGCGGGCCCGTTGGCTCGGGCTCCGGAATGACGCGTGGGGTCGGCACCTCGCCTTCCCCATCCCACCCGCACGCGGCGAGTGGCTCGCGCATGTGTTCCGGCACCGGCGCGGTGACGCGGATCGGGTCGCGATTTTTGTAAAGCGGCACCACGATTTCGCGCGCGTGCAGGCGCATGATCGGCCCGCCGGATCGTGGCGCGTTGCCGTAAATCGCATCACCGACGATCGGCCAGCCCGTTTCAGCACAGTGCACGCGGAGCTGATGTGTGCGCCCGGTCAGCGGTTCGAGCGCGAGCCAGGCTATTTTCTCTCCACCAGCAGCAGCGCAACCGCGGCCCATCACTTTCCACTTCGTGACCGCCGGCTGGCCCTGCGGATCGTGTTTCATCCACCAGCCGCGCGTGACGTCGAGGCGGCCGAGCGGCAGTTCGATCGTGCCCTCATCGGTTTCCGGCGAACCTTCGACCACCGCCCAGTAGGTTTTGTCGATCGCTCCGTTCCTGAACAGCTTGCCAAGGTGCGCCAGCGCCTTGCGGTGACGGCCGAGCACGAGGCAGCCCGAGGTGTCGCGGTCGAGCCGGTGGCCCAGCGATGGCGGTCGGGGCAGGCCGAAGCGAAGCGCGTCAAAATGGTCCTGCAGGCATTCCCGGCTGCGGTCCTTGCTGTTGGGCGGCCCCTGATGCACGGCTAAACCCGCCGGCTTGTCGATCACCAGCATCAGCCCGTCGCGATAAAGCAGCCGCGACACCATCTCTTCGGAGGTCATGGTTGGCCTGACTGGTTTGCCTGCATGGGGGAAACCGCTATCACGGGCCCCTCGATACCAACAGTGTTACCGGAATGAATGACACGACCGCACAGACGCAGAAGCAAAGCTGGTGGCAACGGCTGACCGGCGGCCTGAAGCGCAGCTCGTCTGCGCTCGGCGGCGCCATTGCGGATCTTGTCACCAAGCGCAAGCTCGACGCGGCGACCATTGCGGAGATCGAGGACGTGCTGATTCGCGCCGATCTCGGAGTGCCGACCGCCGACCGCATCGCCGCGGCGCTGGCCGACGGCCGCTACGAAGCAGGAATTTCGGCCGATGAGGTCAAGGCGGTCGTGGCGGCTGAGGTCGAGACGGTGCTGGCGCCGGTG
>DATCBO010000130.1:0-16140 GCA_036511795.1 Xanthobacteraceae bacterium | reverse complement strand
GGAAAAACCGAAATCGGGGAAGAAGTTACCGCCAGAATCCCAAATCGACTTCAAATCGACACCAAAAAATACACCCCAAAAACCCTTATGCCGCAGCGCTATTCTGAAAAGTTACCCTCAACGAACCGGACAGCAGTGATTTCGATTAATGAAGAATTAGCCATGCACATCGCCGCCCGACGGCAAAACGGGCGATTCAGTCCGATTTCGATCGATTGCGCTTCGGCCCGCGCTCGGTGGCTTACGCTGCCTTGCGTTCAACCCGGGTTCGATTCTCCAGCACGACGGTGGCCGCGGCGGTATTGGAGATCGGGATGTGATAATTGCGGTGCACCTCGGTCACTTGTCCCGTGAGCGCACCCCGCATGGCCATCCAATTCAGGAATTCGACGCCTTGGGCGCCTGCCTCCTCGACAAAGTCGTGAATCGAATAGCGGGCCAGCGTGTCGGGTTCATTGACGACGGTGTCCATGCACAGTTTGTCGAATGCCTTGTTGATGAAGCCGGCGCGCTTGCCGTCGAGCTGATGCGACAGACCGCCGGTGCCGACAGCCATGACGCGCACATCGTGCGGATAGCTCTCGATCGCGCGCCCCACCGAACGGCCGAGGTTAAGGCATCGCTTCAGCGATGGCAGCGGGTGCTGCACCGTATTGATGGACACCGGCACGATCCGCACCGGATGGCGGTTCGTACCGGGCCACATCAGCGCCATCGGGATGGTTACGGAATGGTCCACCAGCATGTCCTGGCACATGGTGATGTCGAATTCGTCGGCGACCAGTGCGTTGATAATGTGCCAGGATAGACCCGGATCGCCTTCGACCGGGCGCGCGACCGGAATCCCCCAGCCTTCGTCCTCGCTGCGATATTCCTTCGCAGCGCCCACCGCAAAGGTTGGCAGCTTGTCGAGAAAGAAGTTCAAGCCGTGGTCGTTGTAGAACACCACCGCGATGTCGGGCTTCTCCCGCGCCAGCCAATAGTGCACGTAATCGAAGCCTTGGAAAAACGGTTTCCAATACGGGTCGTTCTGCTTGTTCTCCGCGATCGCCTTGCCGATCGAAGGAACGTGCGTGGTGGCGACGCCGCCGATGATGCGAGCCATCTTTATCTCCCTGCCGCCGCGAGCTTGGCTTTGAATTCTTCGACTGTCGTGCTGGTTTGCTGGGCACCGATATCCTGAACGCCGAGGCCGAAAATGCCGGCGAATTTCGCGAGATAATAAACGTTGCCGCCGGCCTCGATCAGCTGCAGGACGTTGCGGCTCTTGATCGCCGCGCGTTGCTGCTCGGTGAGGCCGAATTTCCTGCAATAGGCGTCCTCGTCTTTTTTGAACGCCGCACGATTCTCGGCGCTGTTGAACGAGAAGCACATACGATTGAGCGCGTAACCCTTTTGCGCCAAGTCGCCGTCAAACATGATCGTGCCTGGGATGTCCTGGTTCATAGCAATTTCCTCATCGCCGATTACACGGTTGCCGGGGCCGTCCCGGCATGAACTCGTAGGGCCTCCCTCGCGGCATCCTTGAATGGCTTGTCGGGAGGCAGAATCACCGACGCTGAGCGGACTTTCTGGTGGGCGACGTCAACGCCGGGCGGAATAATGCCCTTGTCGCACAGTTCGCGAACGGCGCGCATCAGGCGATGTCGCGCCATGATGATGCCGTTGTCGGTCGAGACCAGATTCTCTTTGGTGCGGTCGACGATCGGCCCCATGCTTTCCTGCAGCGATCCGTCCTGGATCGCGATGCCTTTAACTCCGCTGTAGGTTTCGCCGCGCCGTTGCGCGTCCCGATCGATCAGATAATCGTTGTCCTTGTTGGCGAGCGGCCGATAGGTCTCGGGCACGAGTTGGCAATGGATGCCCATGCCCTCCTGCATCGCCCGGCGTTCGGCATCGGTGATCGCGCGAGTCGGATGATAGTCGTAGCTCCAGGCCCAGCAATTCTCATCGTCGATCGGGATCCAGAAATGACCGTGCACCGTGTGACCACCGCGCGGCGCGATCATTGTGAAGCACGGAAGAACGTATTGGGTGATGCGCCAGTAGTAATTGCCGTCCTCGGCATTACGGCGCGCGCCGATGTAGAGGCCGCCGGCGCTTTCAACCACTTCGAAAACCGGCCGCGCATCCTGCAAATTGTATTGATTGCCCTTGGCGCCCTTGAACAACGGGTCGGACCCGATGTCGCCGCGATGCAGGAACGACACGTGACTTGAATCGATGCCGCCTTCCATGGCCTGCAGCCAGTTGCATTCCTGGAATCGCTTCGAGACGAACCTCTGTTCGCTTGGGACAAGCGCGAACTCCCACTCCGGCAGCGGCGGCTGCAACTCCGGCGGGCCCATATAGGTCCACAACACACCGCCGCGTTCGACCAGGGGATACGATTGCAGCTTGATCCTTTTCGCGAAGCCGCTTTCCTCCGGCTCCGACGGCACTTCGAGACATTGCCCATTCACGTCGAACTTCCAGCCGTGATATGGGCAGCGCAGACCGCATTCCTCATTACGGCCGAACCACAGCGAGGCGCCACGGTGCGGGCAGAACTCATCGATCAGGCCATAGCGCCCCTGGCTGTCGCGAAAGGCGACGAGACGCTCCGAAAGCACCTTGACGCGGACCGGCGGACAATCGTTTTCGGGAAGCTCGTCGGCGAGCAGGACCGGCGTCCAATAACTGCGAAACAGGCGGCCCATTCGTTTGTTCGGGCCGGTTTGGCTTAGAAGATCGTTTTGCTCTTTCCTCAACATTGTCGCCTCCCACCGCACGATAGTTTCGTCTGCAACAAACTCCCTCAATTCGGTGGCAGCCGATTTGATCTGGATCAAAGCCGGGTGGAATGCATGGCTGGCACGCCGCGGACGCTGGAGCGACTTGGACCGGCACTACGCCGCAGGCGGTCGACGAACGGTCAGCGCACCGCCGGCGCCCCCCGTACGTACCCCTCGCCAATGTGGGCGGGCGCGGCCTAGACCAGTTCCAACGCCGCCGCCCGCGCCTCGGGAACGACGTCATGATCGTAAAGCTGCTTGCGGAATTGGGAATGAGCCGTGATCTCGGCGTCGCGGATGTTGATGTCACCGTGGAACGAGTCGTAGCGCAGCCCGTTCTGCCGCGCCCCGGATTGAACTCCTGCCGTCCGCTCGCGGCGAAGCCTTTCATAGACCAGAAGCGCAGCCAGGATGGTGGTGCGGTCCGTATTGGCCAGAATGGTCGCGAGAGCCATGCCGTCCTCGATCGACTGGTTGGCACCCTGTCCGAGGTGAGGCAGCATGGCGTGCGCGGCATCGCCGAGCAAAGTCAGCCTGCCCTTGGTCCAGCAGGGCAGCGGCTCGCGATCATAGAGTGCCGAACGAAACGTCTCGGTCACCTGCCGCAACAGAGACCCGATGCGCGGATCCCAGTCGGCGAACTCCCGCCGAAGCGCGTCCGGATCGCCCGCAGCCGACCACGATTCCTTCATCTCCTTGTCCGCCGGTACGAAGCCGACGAAATTGATGAGCGCACCGGCGCGCATCGGATAAACCAGGAAATGCTTGCCCTGGCCGAGCCACATCAGCCAGCTTTCCGCCGGCCAATCGGGCACGAGCTCGGACGGAACGGCTCCCCGGTATGCAACCGTCCCCGAGAAAACCGGGCGCGAGGAGGAAAAAACGTCGGACCGCAGCACGGAATGGATTCCGTCCGCGCCGACCACGGCATCGGCTTCAGCAACGACGCCGTTTTCGAAACGGACGCGCGCCAGTTCGCCATGGCGCTCGAATGCGGCGCACCGGTGCCCAGTTCGCACCACACCGGGCGGCAGCGCGTTGGCCAGCATATCCACGAGGTCGGCGCGATGCATGCCGTAGGTCGCGTTCCAGCCCGAAGAATCCGTGACCTGGACCGACGCGATCGGTGAGCCGTCGGAGTGGAAATAACGCGAATTATTGCCGACCTTGGCGCCGCGTTTTTCGACCGCCGGCCCCAATCCGACCCGCTGCAATTGCCGCACCGAGTTCGGTGTCAGGTAGACGCCGGCGCCGACCTCACCCAGCGCGGGGGCCTGCTCGTACACCGTCACCTGCAGTCCCTGGCCGACGAGCGCATTCGCGGCGAATAATCCGCCGATGCCACCGCCAACGATGATGATGCTTGGTCGCGCCTGCGTCATTGCTCTCGCCCTCTCACGCTGCCGCGGCGCCGGAGGAATGACATTCCTCACGGCCGCTCTCGGTTTTCATTCGGGCGATGCTACGAAACTTCCGGCCCGGGCAATTTGAGCCAGATCAAAGTTTTCGCCGCGCCATTCACGCAGGCTTCGGCAGCGGATCGCGATCAAATCTCGACGCGGCTACGCACGCGCGCGGCCGCATTATCGGCGATTTCAGGCAGTCCCCGAGGCGATCTGCGGCAACGAGAACGCCCGTACCGGGGGCAGCGGACCGGTCCAGCACTCGATCTCGACCATGTTGGTGCCGGTCGACGGCCCCTGGCTCAGTTTCGAACTGCCACGGTCGTGGGTGAGCACGTTGGCATTACCGTGCGCGCATATCGCACCGTCTTCGGCACCAGCCGGATCGTACCAGGCGCCGCAGGACAGCTTGGCGACGCCGGGCGACAGCGCCTCGCTCAGGACAACTCCGGCTAGGCATGCGCCTCGATCGTTATGAATACGCACCACGTCGCCGTCTTTGATCCCGCGCCACCGCGCATCGTCCGGGTTCATCGTTACCGCCTCACGGCCGCCGATCTTGCCGCGCGCGCTGATCGGGCCGGCATCCATCTGGCTGTGCAGTTTGTGCCGCGGCTGGCTGGAAATGAGATGCAACGGATAGGTTTGCGCTACCGCACCGCCCGCCCATTCCGACGGCTCGATCCAAGTCGGGTGCGGGGGACAATTGTCGTAGCCAAAGCCGGCGATTCTTTCTGAAAACAGCTCGATGCGGCCTGACGGTGTCGTGAGCTTGTTGGCGGCGGGATCGGCGCGGAATTTCTCGAACATCAGATATTCGTCGGCGCCCTTTGGGATTTCCAGGTAGCCGTCGGCCCAGAACCGATCGAAGTCCGGGATTGACGCCGCGTTGCTGCGGATGCTCTCGCGCCAAGTGTCGTACAGATGGCGCAGCCATCCCATCTCGTCGCGGCCTTTGGTGAATTCCGCCTCGCAACCGAGCCGCTGCGCCAGCGCGGTGAAGATGTCGTAGTCGCTGCGCGCTTCTCCGACCGGCTCGATTGCCTTTTGCATGGCGATGACGAACGGATCGCGCTGTGCGGAGCCGATATCGTTTCTCTCGAGTGTTGTGGTTGCCGGCAGCACGATATCGGCGTGGCGTGCGGTCGCCGTCCACCACGGCTCGTGCACGACGATGGTCTGCGGCCGGCGAAAAGCTGAGCGCAACTGGTTCAGGTCCTGGTGATGATGGAACGGATTGCCGCCGGCCCAGTACACGAGCTTGATGTCCGGATAGGTGCTCCGCTTGCCGTTGAAGTCGTAAGGCTCGCCGGGATGCAGCAGGCACTGCGCGATGCGGGCGGCCGGAATCGCACGGTTGAGCGGGTTCGGTGCGCTTTCCATGCCGGGCGCGCGGAAAGCTGGCGGCGGCTCGGCAATGCCAGAGGCCGAGCCGTAGCCGAAGCCAAAGCCCGCACCCGGCAGTCCGATCTGGCCAAGACAGGAGGCAAGCAGCAGCACCGCCCAGTAAGGCTGCTCGCCGTGGTCGGCGCGTTGCAGCGACCATGACGCGCTGATCATGGTGCGATTTGCCGCCATCTCGCGCGCCAGCGCTCGAATGGCCTCGGCGGAAACGCCGGTGATCGACGCCGCCCAGTCGGCATCCTTCGGCTGGCCGTCGCTCTCACCCATGATGTAGGGCTGCACGCGTTCGAAGCCGGTGCAGTAGCGGGCAAGGAAGTCCTGATCGTGCAATCCGCTCGCAATCAACGTGTGGGTCAGCGCCAGCAGCATCGCAGTGTCGGTGCCTGGCCGGATCGGGATCCAGTCGGGCGCGAGGCTCGCCGGCCCGTCCTCGCGGATCGGACTGACGTTGACGACCTTCACGCCGGCACGCGCGAGCCCGGCGAGCGAATGACCGATGGCGTGCGCCCCCATGCCGCCTTTGGTGACCTGCATGTTCTTCTGATTGGCGCCGCCGAACAGCACCATCAGCCTGGCGTGGCGCGCAACCGACGACCAGGACGTGAGCGGACCGGTCACGGCCTGGGCGCTGCCAAGCACATGCGGCAGAAACACCAGCGCGGTGCCAAAACTGTAATTCGAGATCTGATCGACGAAGCCGCCGAAGATTCCCATGAACCGGCGCAGTTGCCCGCGCGCTTCATGAAAGATTCCGGCCGAGCCCCAGCCCTGCGAACCCGCCATGATGGCGTCGTGGCCATAGTCACGCTTGACGCGGGACAATTCGCCGGCAACGAGATCGAGCGCGCGCTCCCATGACACCGGTACGAAGGGCTCGCGGCCGCGGCCTCCGCCTGAGCCACGGCGATCCTTCAGCCAGCCCTCGCGCACAAATGGCTGCGCGATGCGGGTCTTGGAATGGACCGCATCGGGCAACGCCTCGATGATCGGCGATGGATCGGGATCGCGCTCGAACGGCCTCACGCCGACGACACGTCCGTCCTCGACTTCGGCCAGAAAGGAACCCCAATGGGAATGGTTGCGGACGAGTGTCTTGGTCATGGCGGCGCCTCTTTCGGGAAGTGGCTCCAGGCTATCACATACCGCAGTGCTGCGTCGCGCCGAGGGCCGCGCTGCGCGCACGGCAAATTGACAGATCCGGCGGGAAGGACAATTTTAGCCGCAACCTTGGGAAAATGACGCGATGACCACACACGAACAGAACGACTTCCTCGCCCTGACAGGCTCCGGCACGCCGATGGGCGCGCTGGTGCGGCGCTACTGGATCCCGGCGCTGCTGTCGGCCGAAATCCCGGAACCCGATTGCCCACCGGTGCGGCTGAAGCTCGTCGGCGAGCGGCTCGTGGCGTTCCGCGACACGGCCGGCCGCGTCGGCGTGATGGACGAATTCTGCGCACACCGCGGCGTCTCGCTGTGGTTCGGCCGCAACGAGGAACACGGACTGCGCTGCCCGTATCACGGCTGGAAATATGACGTGAACGGGCAGTGCATCGAAGTGCCGTCGGAGCCGGCCGAGAGCGGCTTCTGCAAGAAGATCAAGCTCGCGTCCTACTCCTGCGTCGAGATGGGTGACGTCATTTGGATCTATATGGGTCCCGCGGAGAAGACGCCGCCCAAGCCGAATTTCGAATGGGCCACAGTGCCGGCGGCGCACCGCTTCGTCTCCAAACGGACGCAGGAGTGCAACTGGCTGCAGGCGCTCGAAGGCGGCATCGATTCGGTGCACGTGTCGTTCCTGCATCGCCACGACCTGCGCAGCGATCCGTTGCATGTCGGCCAGGGCGCCGAATTCACCCGCGAGACCGACGCACGCTTCGAAGTGATCGAGAACAAGGGCGGCATGGTGATCGGCGTGCGCCGCCCGGCGACGCCGGGCAATCTCTACTGGCGCGTCACCCAATGGGTGATGCCATTCCACACCATGATCCCGCCCTACGGCGACAACGCGCTCAATGGCCACGCCTTCGTGCCGATCGACGACGAGAACTGCATGTCATGGTGCTTCACGCACCATCCGTCGCGGCCGCTATCGGCGCACGAACTTGAAGTGATGGGCAGCGGCGGCGGCATCCACGTCAATCTCATTCCCGGCTCGTTCCGCCCGGTGGTCAACAAAGACAACGACTACATGATCGACCGCGTGGCGCAGAAGCACCATAAGTCGTATTGCGGCGTCAAAGGCATCGCCATGCAGGATGCGGCGATTCAAGAGAGCTGCGGACCGATCCAGGATCGCAGCAAGGAGAATCTGGTCTCGACCGACAACGGCGTCATCATGGCGCGCGTGCGGCTGCGCAAGGCCGCCCTCGCAGTGGCCAAGGGCGAGGAGCCGGACGGCCTCGATCCGGCGACGCACGCGGTGCGCTCGGCCTCGATCGTGCTGCCGGAAAACGCCAACTTCTATGAAGCCGCGGGCGACGCGCTGAAAGCGAGGGTCGGCGTTGCGCACGCCTCGGTGTAACCGGCCGCTCACTCCTTAAGTTCCCTAAGTTTCGATTCCACTCGCGCCCGCGAAAACGCGGACCTGGCCGCTGGCTTCCCGGTTATCCGCGAATGAGCGGGGAAGGTTAGCCCGTCCAGAACTGACTGAATTGCGTCGCCACCAGGCGGTCATAAGCAATCGGTTCGGCGAGCAGCCCATTGGCCATCGCGAATGCGTTGATACCGTCGACGGCTTGCGGCGCGATCGTTGCGTCGTAGAACGGCGCATCTCGCGCGATGAGATCGGCGATCAGCGCAGCCGCTTCCGGCGCGAACAGCCGCTCGCCGATCGCCGTTGCGCGCGACGGATCGGCATGAAGTGCTTTCTGCGCTTTGACGATGGCCCGCACCGCGCCCGCGGCGACGTCCGGATGCTGCTCAATCAGCCGCTCGGTCGTGGTCAGGGCCGCGAAGTTATAGAAACGCGCGCCCGGCGGGCCGTCGCCGCGGCGCAGATCGAGATGCACCTCGGCGACACCGAGTTTTTGCCCGATCGCGAGCCGCATCCCATTGCCCCAGTACGCGTCCGCGATGTTCTGGGCGAGCGCATCGACGCCGACGCGATACTTGAAATGCTCGTCCTTGGTGCTCGGCATCGGCACGATCGAAACCTTATCCCGTTCCAAATCGATGCCTGATTGCTTGAGCAAGTGACGCAGCCCGACTTCGGGGAAAGCCGTGGACGACGAAATACGCAAGCCCTTAAGCGCATCGAGGTCGCCGCGCTTCACGTCAAGATCGACGCGAACCGCCAAAAACCAGTAGGAGTATTGCGCCAGCGCGCACAGGAGCTTTGCGCCGTTCCAACCGGGAAAAGCGCGGGTCGCCATGTAGGCCGGCCCGCCCAGGAAATGAACTTCGCCGTTACGCAGCCGCTCCGGCCCGTTGAGCGCGCCGTAGGCATGCTCAACTTCGGCCTCGATGCCTTCTTCGCGAAAAAAACCCAACTCGACGGCCGCCGTAGCCACGAAATACGAAGGCGAATCCAGGTCGGCGACGACAAGCCGGTACATTCCAAATACTCCTGCGGTTGAATATCTGCGGACAGGTGAAAGGGTCCGCCTCGGAATAATCGAGGCGGACCCTTTCGTCCAATGCGTTGCGATTACGTCTGCGTTGCAGCGAAGCCTGCAATACGTTCGATCGCGCTATTTATTCCGCGCCGCCGCTGCGAAGACGAGCTTGATCGCCTGGTTGAGTTGAGGCTGGGACTGCGACAGATCGCTGCCGATGCTGGAAACTTTGGCGATCATCGCGCTCTCGTCGGCCGCCGGAAGGCTGATCAGTTCGCCGCCGCTGGCCACCCATTTCTTGCGCTGGGCGGCAAAAAAGTCGCTCGTAAACGGCACGATCTGTTGGGTGACGGCCGCCGAATCGTCACGGAGAATTTTCTGCAGGTCGGACGGCAGCCCGTCGAACCATTTCTTGCTCAGCACGACTGCAACACTAATCCAGGGCTGACCGGTCTCGACCACATACTTGGCGGCGTCCTGGTAGTGCATCGTCGTATAGATGGTCATCGAGCCGAGCGCGCCGTCGACGGTGTTCTGCTGCAGCGCCGGCAGGACATCGCCGAGCGACATCGCAACCGGCGAGCCGCCCATTCGCTTGATCATTTCGAGCTGGAACGGCGACGCCAGCACGCGGATCTTCATTCCGGCGAACTCGGCGAGATGACGGACCGGCTTGCGCATCGCAATTGAAGACGGGCCGACGCCGTAAATCCCGACCCCGAGCAAGCCCTTGCTCGCTCCCAGGCCGAGCATGAGATCGCGGACGGCAGGATCGGCGATGGTGCGCGCCGCCTGCGCGCTGTTGTCGAACAAACCCGGTGCGCCGAGAGCTTCGTAACGTTGATCGACGCCGACGAGGAATTCAGGCGGCCCGATCCAACCCTGGATCGACCCGAACTGCGTGCCTTCAATCTGGCGGGGGATCGCGCCGAGCTGGCTTGCCGGATAAATCTCCGGCTTGATCCGGCCGGCGGAATCTTTTTCGACAGCGGCGGCAAAACGCTTCAGCCATTCGTGCTGGTGATCGTTCACTGTGGCGGTCGAGAGCTTCATCACATAAGGAGTGGCGCTTTGCGCTAGGCTTGGCGATGGCAAGGTAAGTGCCGCGCACAAGGCGAGAGCCGCTGCCGGCCCCGAACACACCTGCTTCCAATAGCGCTGCATGGTCATGCTCCTCGATCTGAAGGTGATGACAATCGGTTCCGACCGTCTGATTGCGAGCGTCCATTGCAATTCTAGGCTGTGTGACATATAGGAGTAGCCTCTATTTTCCTCTAGCCATCTAGGAACAGACCTATGGCTGGAAAGATCGATTGGGAAGCTCGGATCGGCCGTCGGCTCAAGCTCCGCGACTTGCATGTGTATTTCACGGTCGTGCAGTGCGGCAGCATGGCGAAGGCCGCCGCCGAGCTTGGCGTCGCACAGCCGACCGTATCCGAAATCATTGGCGACCTCGAACATACGTTCGGCGTGCGGCTGCTCGATCGCGGGGCGCGGGGCGTCGAGCCGACAATGTACGGCAGCGCACTGCTCAAGCGCGGCATCGCGGCGTTCGACGAATTAAAGCAAAGCACCAGGGACATCGCCTATTTGGCCGATCCGAACGTCGGCGAACTTCGGATCGGATGCGCGGAATCGATCGCGGCCGCGGTGCTGCCGAAAATCCTGGAACGGTTCAATCAGCAGTATCCACGCGTCGTGCTCCATATCGACGACGTGCCGTCAACCGCCCTTTCAGTGTTGCGCGCCCGCAAGCACGATCTCATTGTGGTCCGCACCGTCGCGCCCGCCAGCGACGAGGCCGATTTCAACATCGAGACGCTGTTCAATGACCAGATGGTAGTGGCGACACACGCCAGTAATCGATGGGCCGCCCGCCGCAAGATCAATCTTGGCGACCCATTGATGAGAACTGGTTTCTATCGGCTCCCGACACGTGGGCGCACGCACGCCTGGCTGAAATTTGCCGATCCCGTGGACTCGAGGTACCCCGCGCCAGGATCGTCACCGTGTCGGTCCATATTCGCAATCACATGCTTGCCAGCGGCCGCTTCATCACGGCGATTCCGAAGTCGGTAGCCGATTGGTACGGGCTCAAGGTGCTGCCGGTCGATCTGCCGCCTCAGGCGTGGCCAGTGCTCACGGTCACGCTGAAAGACCGGACGCTCAGCCCGATCGTAGAACGATTCCTCGAATGTGCGCGCGCGGTCGCCAAATCGACTGCCAATTGGCCGCGGCCGCAAAGGACGCGGGCCGGGAAAAACGCTGCCGCGTGACGTTCAATTACTTGCTGGTCAGCATGGCGCCGATCTTGGCGAGCGTCGGCTTCGGCAGCGCGAACGTTTCCTTCACGATTGCATCCATATCCTCGCCGCTTGCCGGGTCGAGCATCAAGTGACGCTTGTCGCAGGCGGCGACGAAGGCGGGATCTTTTACCATTCGCATAAAGGCTTGGCGGAGCGCCGCCAGCCGTTCGGGCGGCACGCCGGGCCCGCTGATGATCGAGCGGCCGATTTCCGCCGTCGAGGCGATGGCGCGCAGGATCGCCCTGCCCTCGTCGGAAACTCCCAGTTCGGCCAGCGACGGCACATTGGGCAACAGCGGGCTGCGTTTGAGCGCCGCCTGAAACAGCAGCGTCGCGCCGCCTTTGATCCAGTCCGGATGCGAGACCAGCATGCCGGGAAGTCCGTAAGCGCCGTCGATGTCGACTTCGCCGCGCTCCATGGCGAGCAGGATTTCGCTCGTGCCCTTGTAGCCGAGCACGATCTTGAACTTGGTGCCACCGTAGGCGTTGAGCGCCTCCGCATAGATGTCGGTGGTCGAACCGCGCCCCGAGGCGCCCACGGTATATTGTTTGGTGCGAACATCGGCGATCGATTTGATACCGGAGGACGCGCGCGCTACACCGATGTCGATATTGGTGGTGACGCGGCCGACGTAATGGAAATCACCCGCATTGGTCTTGCCCGATCCGCCGACCGCGCTGTCGAGAGCAAAGGTTTGCGCCAGACTGGCGAGTACAGTGCCGTCCTTCGGCGCCACGTTGGCAATATATTTCGCCGCCGCAAAACTGCCGGCGCCCGGCATGTTCTCGGTGATGATCGACGGATGGCCCGGCAAATATTTCGGCAAAAACTCGGCGACCAACCGACCGTAGATGTCATAGCCGCCGCCGGGGCCGTAACCGACCAGCATGCGCAGCGTTTTGCCGGCGTAGAAATCGGCGATCGGGTCGGCCGCCGCTGTCGACACGGCCGACAGCAGCAGGACGAGCGCAATTGCGACGCGTTTCATCGCCGTTCTCCCTTTCAGCTCAACTGCTCCGCCAGAGCGCGCTTGCGCCACAGCGCCCACGGCCGCGTCGACGCGCGCAGCATGGCGTCGCTGGACGTGAGCGCTTCGGCCCGCGTCATGAAATTGATCGGACCGCCGATGGTGATGGCCTGGAGTTGCTGGCGCGCGTTAATCTCGGTGTAGTAGGCGCGGAACACCGCGTTGGGCAGCGAGGGCGCGACGACGGAATCGCCGTGGCCGCGCATCAAGATGACGGCGGCATCCTTGCCGAGTTTTTGCGCCAGGTCTTTGCCAAGGTTCGGGGTCAGGATCATCAGATCGGTGCCGTCGCCGGCATGTTTGCGGATCTCGAACAGCGGCACGCCCAGGCCAAGAAAGCCGGCATTGTGCAGCAGCGGCCGCAGCTTGGCGCGGGTCACGGTAAACGGCACCACGGTCGGCGAATGGCTGTGCACCACCGCGTTGACGTCCGGCCGCACCTTATAGATCTCGCCGTGGATGAAGCGCTCGCGATAGAGCAGCTTGCCTTCATCTTTTGGATCGACGGATTGGCTGTCGAGATCGAGCCGCAGAATATCCGCGGCGGACACCGATTCAGGCGCGATCGACCGTGAGATCAGATAGCGATGCGGATCGCTTGGATCGCGCACGCTGATGTGGCCGAAGGCGTCGAGCACGCCGAGCCGGGCCAGCGTGCGGTTCGCCGCGACGAGGTCGTCGACCAGTTCGCGGTCCATTGGGGGTGACGACGCCCTGCGGCGCGCCGCTGATGGACGCGAAGGCGTTTTGGCAGCCATGCATGAAATTCCAACGATAACGGGGCCTGACGCTTAGCAACTTTCTGCGGCGCTCGGAAGTGTGCCATAACGCGCACGTCCCGCCGCAGGATCCCGCCTCGCATGAACAATGCCGACCTGATCGTCGCCACGCTCAAATCCGCCGGCATCACGCGCGGTTTCGGCATCCCCAGCGGCAACGTCCTGCCCCTGATGGAAGCGATGCGCGCGGGCGGCCTCGATTTCGTACTCACCGCGCATGAGGGCTCGGCGGGCTTTGCCGCCGACGTGACGGGTCGGCTCACCGGCGCGCCCGGCCTGTGCATCGCGACGCTCGGACCCGGCGCCACCAATCTCGCGACCGGCATCGGCGACGCCTGGCTTGACCGCTCGCCGCTCATCGCCATCACCTGCAATCTCAACACCGATCAGCATGGGCGCCGCGTGCAGATGTGGATCGACCATCATGCGCTGTTCCGTCCGATCACCAAGGCGACGCTGCCGCTGCGCAAGGGCGAGATCGCCGCGACGCTCACGGAAGCAATCCGGATCGCGCTGAGCGAGCCGCAGGGTCCGGTCCATCTCGATCTGCCGGAGGACGTCGCGGTGGCCGCGACGAACGAGCCTGTCCCCGTACTCGCCGCCCTTTCCGGGATCGCCACGGCCGCGGATGATGCTATTGCGCGCGCCGCCGCGCGGATCGGTGCGGCAGCGCGGCCAATCGCGGTGATCGGCGCGTCGGCGATGCGGCTGCGCGATCCCTCACTGCTGCGCCGAACAATCGAGCGCTTCAATCTGCCATTCGCCACCACCACGATGGCAAAGGGCCTCATCGACGAAACGCATCCGCTGTCGCTCGGCTGCATCGAGCGCGCCAGCCGCCAGGTGCAACGGCGGCTTTTGCATTCCGCGGATCTGATCGTCGGTCTTGGCTACGATACGATCGAAGTCGAATACGAGGCTTGGATCGACGATGTGCCGCTGGTGCAGATCGATATCGAGCCGGCCGATGTGGCGACTTCGGTCAGGCTGATCCATCAGGTGACAGGCGACCTGGATTCATCAATGCGCCGGCTGGCGGCGCACGCAGCCGCAGCGCCGCGATGGAGCATGTCTGAGATCGGTGCACACCGCAGCGCGTTTCAGGCAGCATTGCGGCCGGCCAGCGCCACGTTCACCGCGCACGCGGCCATCGACGCCGTGCGCCGCGCCTTGCCCGGCGACGGCGTGCTCGCGTTCGATGTCGGCGCCCACACGCATCAGATCGCGAGCCAATGGACCGCCCATGCGCCAAAAACTTTCTTGATCACCAATGGCTGGTCGTCGATGGGCTTCGGCCTGCCCGCCGCGATCGCCGCCAAGCTGGCGCGGCCGGATTTGCCCGTCGTCTGCCTGATCGGGGACGGCTGCTTTCAGATGACATGCGGCGAGGTGGCGACAGCCAAGCGCCTGGGCATCACACTCCCAATCGTCGTGCTCGACGATAAGTGGCTGGCGCTGATCAAGGTGAAGCAAATACGCCGTCAGCTTCCGCTCTATGGCACGGCTCTCCAGGACGAGGATTATCGCGAACCGCCGGCGCATTATTTCGGCGTGCCGGCCCGCGGGGTGCGCAGCGCCGCGGCACTCGAGGAAGCCGTGACGGCGGCGCTCGCGGCGCGCGGCCCGACGGTGATCGAGGCCGTCGTCGATTCCGAGCACTATATGGATACGGTGTACGACTGATCGTCGGCCGCGACTATTTCAGCGACTCGTCGGCTAACCGATTGACTTATCTTGTTTTTGTCCCCGCCTGTGATTTGCGCCCACCTGCGCCGTTAACGCCGCGTTAGGGTTAACGCTCTATTGCTGAGCGGTCCCCTGCGGCGGCGCGAACCGCGCCGTCTGCAGCAGTGTTTGCCGCAGGCCCCGTATGGGTTCAGGCAGCGATATTGCAGCCATCGAGATGCGTTCAAGCCGATCCCGCCCCGCACGCTTGCTTACTTCGGCCGCGATCCTCGCCGTCGTCGCCGCGGTTGCGGCCGGCTGCCAGACAACGCAAAGCACTGCCACAACCGGTTCGCTGGCGCTGACACCGCCCGACGATCGACCCGTTGCCGACTGGCGGCGCTACGTCGACACTTACGGTCAGCAATATCGTGCCAATCCATCGAATGTCGATGTAGCGCTGCATTATGCGCAAGCATTGCGCGGCAGCGGCCAACACGCCCAGGCGCTCGCCGTACTGGAGCGGCTGTCGATCAAAAACCCGTACAACAAAGCCGTGCTCGCCGAGTACGGCCGAGCGCTCGCGGAGAACGGCGACTATCAGCAAGCCTACGACGTGCTGGGCCGCGCCCATTCGCAGGATCAGCCCAGTTGGCGCATTCTCTCCGCGCAAGGCGCGGTGCTCGACCAGATGGGACGTCATGCCGAGGCGCAACGCTACTATCGCACGGCGCTCAAGATCATCCCCAACGAGCCATCTGTACTTTCCAACCTCGGCCTGTCTTACGCCCTGACACACGACCTGCCTGACGCCGAAAAAGTGCTGCGCCAGGCCGCCGAACAGAATCCGGTCGATCCACGTGTGCGCCAGAATCTGGCGCTGGTCGTCGGACTACAGGGTCGCTTCGCCGAAGCCGAAACCATCGCCCGCGCCGATCTGCCGCCGGATCAGGCCGCCGCGAACGTCGCATATTTGCGCCAGATGCTGGCGCGGCCCGACCTGGCAAGAAAAAGACCAAGCAGGCCACCCGCCGGCGGCCAGAGCTGACCGATCCGGTCCTCTGATGCGAATGTTAGAAACAAAAGACGTCTCTGCCCAGGTTGGGTAGGCGGTTTGGCGAAGTCGGGCCCGTAGATTTTTCTGGACATCGGAATCGGGGTTCGATTCAAGGATTCGATGAATCCTGATTCGCCGGCCGAGCCATCGCGGGAAGAGCTGATTGCGCTG
>DATCBO010000129.1:0-12365 GCA_036511795.1 Xanthobacteraceae bacterium | reverse complement strand
AAACGGCAGGGAGCCGAGTATCGAGCCGATATTCGCAATCTGGCCGGCGTCACGTCGTTTCATGAAAGGCAGGCAGGCTCTGCTCAGCGTAGCAGGCGCCACTAGGTTGACCATATAGCCCGCCTGCATCGCCTCGATCGATTGATGCTCGACCAAGCCGAAATGTTGCACGCCGGCCATGTTGATGAGAATGTCCGGCTCTTCCTTCGTAATCAGCCGTGCAGCATCCGCAATTCCGGGCGCCGTAGAGAGGTCGACGGCAGCATGACGGATGCGACGATTTTCGTAGACGGACCGACTGCGGGACAACACGAGCAGTTCGGCATCTCGTCTGAGTAATTCGGTCACGACGCATTGTCCGAGGCCGCCCGTTCCGCCGGTCAGAACGATGCGCCTGTTTGCAAGGGTCACGACCGTTCCCCCCTGCGGCGCTCGTCAAGGTCGCGGAAGAGATCGCCGTATAATTTATAGAAATCGGCTGCTGTTTCGATCACGACCGGAAGGCAGCGGTCGCCGATTTGATTGAAAAGGTCCTCGAAAAATTCGGTGTGCTTCACGTCAAGACCGCTGTGAGTGGTCAGGTATTTGAACCCTTCATCGCCGGAAACCGACAGCGAGGCTTGCAGCGATGCCGTGGCCTTGCTTCCGAGCGCAACAGCCATTCCCTCCAGCACGTGGACCATGCCCAGAAGACCGTACGGAGATACGTGATCGACGACGTAGTAGGCGTGGCCGACCATCACCTTGCATGGCAGGCGTGGCATCCTTCCGCGGACTTGGTCAGGGTCGCCGCCAAGTACACTGATGTCTTCGAGGATCCATAATTCGTGCCCGCGTTCCTCTTCGATATACTCAAATAGCGCAGACTGATAGACGTAGTCGTTTGCTCCGCAACGCGCGGCTGCCAGCGCCAATAATGGTGCGGTGTGTTTTACGTGGTGGTACGCCTGACCAAGAAAGTCGAGATAGAGAGTGCGAGATGCGCCGGTCTGTAAAACCTCGCGGATGAGCGGTAGATTGACGAAAGTCTCACGCGGGCCAGTCGTTTCCCGCATGAGCCGCTGAAACGCAGACGTCATGCTGACACCTGTTCGAAATCGAGAGCGAGCGAACGCTTTGAGACTAGCTCTGCAATGGCGTCGCGCCGCGGTCTGCGGTTGGCGCTAAGTAAGTCCTGATCGAACAGTTCTTGTTCGGAGATCACCACATAACTCTGCGGTCTTGCATAAGGCGGCAGCGCTTGCGAGGCCGAAATCAGTGCGGCCTTTAGCGCGTCAGGTTTGCACGCGGGGGGATGTCCCTCAGTGACGATGAGGGCGGCTAAGCTTTGCGCGTGCGGAACAACAACACAGAATTTGATCCGAGCATCAGACGTCAAGACTTCTTCGATCCACTCGGGGCTGACATTGCGCCCTGCCGCAGTGACAATGACGTTGTCCTTGCGACCGGTCACGCGCAAATATCCGTCGGGATCGAACGTTCCGAGATCGCCGGTTCGCCACACCCCTGAGACCGGCATGTCGCCGAGGTAACCCGACATGACGGTCGGACCACGAACAACGATTTCGCCGGTCTCGATCGTGACTTGGATATCGGGCAAAGGATGCCCGACCGTGCCGGAGCGTCGTGTGTCAGGGCGGTTCAGGGACACAACAGAGCAGCATTCCGACAGACCGTATCCTTCATAGACGGGCAGCCCCTGTGTCCAGGCCGCGGCTGAGAGTTGAAGAGAAACGGGCGCGCCGCCGACAGCAATGACTCTCAGCGACCTCGGCGCCTGCCGATCTACCGCCCTCAACTCCTTCACCCATGCGGCTAGCAACTCGGGCACAAGCACCGTCGCCGTAGCCTCCGACTCCTCCGCCGCGAACTTTATGTGCTGGCCAGGCGAAACGGCTGGGGGGGCCGGCAAATAGATGGATGCACCAACAAAGAGCGGCAGGTAGATACCTGCAACCTGCTCCAGCAGCAGCGATTGCGGCAGAATGGACAAGTAACGATCCGTGGCGTCGGCCCCTGTCGCTTTTGCGAGGCTGGTCACGCTCGCTAGAAGCTGATTCTCAGCGATCCGCACTCCTTTTGGCGCACCGGTCGTGCCGGAGGTAAAAATGATCCGCGCTGAGCCATCCACCGGGCTTCCCAAGGCATCTTCGGATTTCTCTAAGGCGTGTAGGCTGAGCCCAAGCCGCCTACACCGCTCGACTGATGCGTCGTCCGTAACAACAGCGGAGAGCCCAGACGCCTCGATAACGTGCCCAAGCTGGGCATCGGAGAAGAAGTCGGGAAGAGGGACCAGCTCCTTACCGGCGAAACTCAGCGCGAGATCGGCAAGGACGTATTCCTGGCGGCTCGCGAAGAGCAATCCGACCCTCCCGGGCAGACGCTTCGCTCCGCCTGCGCGGACCGAAACCTCGTCGGCCAGTGCTGCGTAAGAAAGCGTACGGTCGGGCGCTACAAGCGCTGCCGATGCACCATCCGTGGCAGCGCGCCACGCAAGGCGCTCAAAAAATGCGCGCATCGGTGTCCGAAGGCGTAACGGAGCAAAAGACAGGAAAATGCCGCGAGCCAAAAGCGATGCTGTGACTCACCGCCATAATGCGAGGGTCATGTTCAAAGTAGCTGCCCCAATTATCTGGGTCGGGCACTCGGTGCTGATCTGCTAATCCGAGTTCCACCATCGCGAGGCGGTTTCGCCGCAGCAAGTCTCGCAGTGGTTTAATCGCGGTGAAGATCGCCCATTCGCTGTCCATGCCCCGCAGTAGATCGATAACCTTCTCGACGAAGGGAAGCGATCCGCCGGGCTTGTTACCCGCCAGATGGCAGACTTCGACGATCTGATCGCGATGCACATTACGGCCGAGCCGCGTCCCCAACACGTCTTCAATCGGACGATCAAGATAGCATTCCGAGAAAAACGGCTCCTTGCTGAACCGAATGCCGGCCGCGCACTCAACGTGGCCCGCGTGGTCCAACTCGGCGACCAAGGTGGAGGCAAAAGACGGAATAGCGCGATAGCGCGTCCAATAGAGCTGCCGAATTAAACTTTCGACAGCCGAACGCCGGCGACCATGTCGCGAAACCATAATGAACATTGGAGAACCCTATCCCCGAACTTACCCGACAGGATCCCGTAGTGGACTGCTTCGCTGACGGCTTGCTGACGTCAAAGGCAAGAAAAGGGCATTTCGCGCCAATTCGTCGGATTTCGTGGCGTCTTGCCGACAAATCTTGTGGCGAATATTACGCCGACAACCCGCGCCGGCTTGTGGCGGGACTCATTAAGAAGCTTTTAACGGTTGACCGACATCCAAGCCCGGAAAGTACAGCGTGAATTGCGCGCCGCCCTCCGGTGCGTCCGACACCGATACCGTTCCACCGACGGCTTCCATGATGCGTCGGACGATCGCAAGCCCGAGACCGGCGCCCTCCTTGCCGGTTTCGGCGCGCCAAAATCGCTCGAAGATTTTTTGCCTCAGGTCCGCCGGCACGCCAGGACCTGAATCGCAAATCTCGACAGACGGGCCGGATGTAACCCGCACCCGCACCGCTTTTTTGGGCGGAGTGTGATGGAGGGCATTTTCGATTAGATTGCTGATTGCAACAGAGACGACGAAATCGTTGCCGCGTATCATGATTGGCGCTTCGGGCTCTTCCACCTCCAGAGTCTTCTGCGCCGAAATGGCGAGCGGCCCGAGATTTTCCGCCACTGTGCGAGCGATTTTGCAAAGATCAATCGGTTCATCGAGTCGGATATTCAATGTTTCCAGCCGCGCCACCATAAGCAACTGGTTGACGATCCGGGTCATGACGTCGACATCGTAACGCAGCTTTTCGGCGACACCGCTATCGGTCATCGTGTCAATGGTAGCCGTCAAGACAGCCAGCGGTGTGCGCAATTGATGCGCGGCATTGGCATTGAACTCGCGTTGGCGTCTCAGGCCTTCGTCGAGGCGGTCCAGCGCATTGTTGACCGCATTGACCAGTGAAGAAACCTCTGTGGGTATTCCTGTCGTGGGCAATCGCAATGCCGAATTTCCGGGATCGATCCGCGCCGACAGGGCGGCCAGGTTTTTTAGCGGTGAAAGCGACTTCCGAACCGTGAACGCGCTGATCGCGAGGAGCGCCACCAGAAACGGAATCCCAAGCCAGCCGCCGTCCATGAAAAACTCGTTGAACACGGCCGCATTCAGCGATTGCGTCATCGGCAGTGTCTGCTCGACTTGTGTGAACACCGCGTCGTTTCCGATCGTGCTCCGTACGGCGACGCCGATCGTTGCGGGACTGCTGCCGTTGGCCGGGTATCGATAAATGTGCCGATCCTGCGACTCCAGAAATTCCGGCAGCGGCCCGACGCGCCGCCCGGACGTCGCGATGGTTCGGCCTGCCTCGTCGCGCACGGCAAATCGGTACCGGCTACCGGGGTTGTTATAGGCCTCCGAGAGGTTCGCCGGCAGGTCGAGATAGATCGAGCCGTCGCCGCTCGTTCGGATGAAACTCGAAACCTCTTGCGCTTGTCGAACGAGCGTTAGCTCGCGCAGATAGGCGTCGACGCGGCTTTGCTTGATATAGAGCCAGCCATAGGCCACGGCTCCGGCCAGCAACGCCGTGATCGACAGCCGTATGATGATGCGTTTCGCGAGGGACATCGTACGCTGGCTCATTCCTGCAGCAGGTACCCGATGCCGCGCAGCGTGTGAATGGAAACTTTTGCGCCAATAGTCTCCAATCGCCGCCTCAGCCGCGAAACCAGGGCTTCGATTGTGTTAGGCGCGACGTCATCACTTAGGCCGTAAACCGAATCTTCGAACAATCGCTTCGGTACAACCTGATCGGCCCGGCGCATCAGCAGCTCAAGCGCGTCCAGTTCACGTGGTGGAATGGCTACGGTCCGGCCGCCGACCTTAAGCTGCCTCGCCGTGGTATCGAGTGTGATGTTGCCAATGTCGATCGTGCTTCCCAGCGGCCCACCCGGTCGGCGGAGCAGCGCCCGCAGGCGTGCCGCCAGTTCTTTCATCGCAAACGGCTTCATCAGGTAATCATCGGCGCCGCTGTCGAGACCGTCCACCCGGTCATCAATGCCGTCGCGGGCGCTTAGAATAAGTATGGGCAGTCGGCTCGCGGCAGAGCGCAGCTCGTGTAGGAGCTCAAGGCCATCGCGATCCGGCAGACCGAGATCGAGAATAAGCGCGTCGTACGTCATGCTTTTGGCAGCCGCAAGCCCGTCTCCCGCCGTCTCGAAGAAATCGATGCGGAAGCCAAAACCAGCCAATCCCTCAACAATCGATTGGGCCAGCCTTTGGTGGTCCTCTATGAGCAGGATGCGCATGCCTCACCCCAAAATCGGCTCATCCGTGGGTTCAATCATGATGAAATTGCGACCTCGTGGACCCTGGCACCCTGACCACCTGTGATGCGCTAATCCTTCCGGTCGGGGTCGGTGATCGTAAGGCCGACAGCATTCACGTGCACCGTCCCGATCAACGTCGGAAGTGCGGCAGCCACCGGTATGTAAGCGCCAGCTTCAGGGATCAAGGCATATTCGATCTCAAGGTTTTTGCTCTCGACGAGGTATTTGAGGGTTGAGTTCTTCACTTGCTGGCCCGCAATGGGAAACAGTTGTGCCGCACACACTGTTCCAGTGCCCTCGAAGGCCGGCGGCACGCGTAGGCTTTTTGTGCGCTTATACGAAAGCGCTACATCGAACCGCCTACGTCCATCAAAAATCCGCAGCCGCCGATCGCACAGGCTCGAGTCGAGAACGTTTCTTCCTCCCATGAAAGCAAGCGCTGCGCTTAACGGATCGCGTACGTCCACAAGATCCGCTGCACTGACGGTCACCCGTGTCGGGATTGGCGGAAAAGGAGGCGTCGCGTGGAGGTCCCTTACAGCACCGTTCTGAAAGATAATCGTAATGTCATCCATCTCGGCGGTGCTGACGACATGAGCTGCGAATCGATTTGCCGATGGGCTGCCGTGCGTAATTAATCCGTCGGTATGAGCCGACCCCTCTCCGTTGATGAGATAGCTCATCATTCCCTTGACTTCCCCCGAAGCCGTGGTGGCATAGCGATTGCCGCTCGTGTTGAGCGACCAGCGGCCCGCACCGATTGCTACGTGAAGGTAAGTTACAGCGTAACTGACTTCGATCCTGCTTCCTGCGTGGCTTACTCCGCTGGAAAGCGCTATCAGCAAAAAGCTCAGCGCGGAAGCTGTAGCCGGGCCAAGGCGCAAAACGCTCATCATTGAATGCGCCCGTTACTTCCGTCAATTGACTACATTTCCGATGCTCGCAAGCTAACGCATCTGCATCCTGTTCCACTTTCCTGACAGGAACCTGACAAGGGCGGAGCGCATCAAGGGGTGGCTCAGACGCTAGACGCATTGCCTGTATCTCCATGCGCCAGAGGACATGCGGGCGCTTTCGTATTCACCCAGCCGTGAGAACCTGCATGTAGGCGTGGGCGCAGCGTATCGCCTATCGGTTAGCCTCCCCAATTTTCCGCTCGAAAAGTATCAGACGGCGGTTACGGGCCTCGGTGACACGGAAGCGGAACGCGCTCAGGCCGCGCATGCGGGACTACCAGGTGCGGAGGCTGCTCAACTATGGACTCGACTGGCGGGCGCTCTTCATCTGGACTGTCATTATCGGCGCGTTTTCCGTGCTTTCCTTGGCGAGCGTCGTACTCTTTCGCTAGGGCAACAGCGCGCTCAGCGTCTTAAGGCGACTCGCCGATCTCGCAATTACGTGGACGTCGCAGCGAAGGCTGCGCCTCATTTCCCCTGCACATTCTGCAAAAAATGCAGCACATCGCCATTGAACTGTGCAGGGTCCTGCAGAAATGAGAAGTGACTGACCTGCGGCTGGATCAGAAGGCCGCTGCCGGAAATGTTGTCGGCCATGAACAGTGTGTTGTCGCGCTTGATCGCTTCGTCGTGATCGGCGTCGACGATCCAGGTCGGTACTTCGATGCCGTGCAGCCGGTCGGCGGTCCAGTGCGGCTCGCCTTCCCACATTTTTTCGATCTGCTTGAGGAAGGCATCGTATTCCTTCGGCGTCGGCGACAGCGTCTCGTATTCCCCGCGGGCGCGGGCGATGAAAGCGCTGAACACCGGATCGTGCTCCACGTCTTTCACCGCGCTCGGGTCTGAGTTGGCCGCGAACGCGAACAGTTTCGATAGCCGCTGCGGATGGCGCAGCGCGATGTCGAGGCCGATGATGGCGCCGTCGCTCCAGCCGACCAGCGACGCCTTGTCGATTTTCAGATAGTCCATCAGTCCCACAATGTCGTCGGCCATCAGGTCATAGCCGTAGGGGCGCGCGTCGCGCGACGAGCGGCCGTGGCCACGGCTGTCCACGACGATGACGCGGTAGTGCGGCGCAAGCGCCCGCACCAGAAGTCCCCAGTAATTGGAATTGGCGAGGCCGCCGTGCAGCAGGATCACCGGCGCGCCTTGACCGAACTCAGCGTACCAGAGCTTGATGCCATTGACCGGCGCGAGGCCGCTCTGTGCCGCGGTCGGCAGAGTAGGCGTCGGCGGCAGCGTCAGCCATTGCGGCTCGGCATGCGCCGCGGCGGTGAAGCTGAGAAACAGAAGTGCAGAGGCGAAAGCGAAGCGTCGCATGATTGGCTCTCCGCTGGTTTACCCGAGAATAGGTCGGGGCGTCACGGCGTTCCATGCCGTGCCCTCTCCCGCAAGAGGCGAGGGCGCAGCGATCGGGGCTTCGATTTTCCGGCGCGGACGAAATCACCGCGTCCCGTAGGCCCGGTCGCCGGCGTCGCCGAGGCCCGGAACAATGAAGGCGTGCTCGTCGAGCGTGTCGTCGACCCCCGCAGTCCAGATCGTGACATCGGGATGCAGGCCGCGCATATGCTCGATGCCTGGAGGAGCGCAGATCAGCGTCACCAGCCTGATGTCCCTGGCGCCGCGTTCCTTAAGGCGGTCTACGGCAGCAACCGCGGTATTGCCGGTGGCGAGCACCGGCGCGACCACGATCGCCAGACGCTCGCTCAGATCATTCGGAGCCTTGAAGAAATACTCGACCGCGGTGAAAGTCTCCGGCTCGCGATAAAGTCCGATATGAGCGACGCGTGCAGCCGGGACAAGATCGAGCATGCCTTCGGCGAAGGTGAGGCCGGAGCGCAGGATCGGCACGAATACCAGTTTTTTGCCGGCAAGGCGCGGCGCCATCATTTTGGCGAGCGGCGTCTCGATCTCGACGGTCGTCAGCGGCAGGTCGCGCGTGACTTCGTAGCACAGCAGCATGCCGATTTCCTTGAGCAGCTCGCGGAATGATTTGGTTGATCGGCTCTTGTCGCGGATGAGCGTCAGCTTGTGCTGCACCAGCGGATGATCGACGATCTTGACGCCTTGCATGGTTGTTCTCCCCGGCGCGGATTTTTGCTTCAAAACACCGTGCCGTCACTGATAATTTTGAGCGGCGGACTGCCGTCGGCGCGGCGTGCAAACGCGAGCTCGCGGCCGGTCGCCCAGGTACCGCCTTGCAGGATTTTTGCAAGCGGCAGGTCCGCCGCGCCGCGGTTCAGTCTGGCGCGCACGGCGAGCGCGAGGCGATCGAGCAACGCCACGGTGAGCGCGCGCCATTCGACGACGAGCGGATCGCCGACCTCATGCGCGCGCGCGGCGTCAGCCAGATCGCGCGGCACCAGCACGCCGCCATCCACGAACAGACCGCCGTTGCGGTATTCGGCAAGGCCGGTCAGTCCGTCGATATCGGTTACGGTAAAGCCTCCCTGCTGCAGCGGCTCGATCAGCGAATAGGCGAGCCATTGCGACAGCTTGTGCAGCGGCACGAGTTCGCTTGTGGCGTCGTCACTTGCCAGCGCCGGATGCCGCCAGCAATCGCCCATTGGCACACCGCCGAGTGTAAGCCGCGACGGCCAGATCGGCCCGAACTGCCGCAACAATTCGGACAAGATCAATGGCGCGGATATTGTGTTGTTATCGGCCTTGGCGGCGAGATGATCGAAAAAGCCGCCGGGGCGTGGACTGTCTTCACGAGCGAAAATCGCCGGCCGCGACGCGGCGAGTTCGCCCAGCGCCCGCAACAGCGTCGCGCGGCCTTCCAGACCGACGAGCGTATTGCCGGGGGCGATCTGAAAACCTTGCGCAAGAGTTGCCGTATCGACCTGTGCTAATACGGATGCATCGGCGCGCAGCGGACTCTTGTCGGCTTGGGAGGAAAACGCGCCACGCACAAACATATCGAGGCTCGCTAGCGCAAGTCCCTCGGAGCGGCCGATGCTTTCGCTCGTCGCGGCATCGCGATAGCGCCATTGCGGCCCGGCGCCGGCATCGAGCAAGACGCTGACGATGACGAGGTCGAAGGCCGCACGCGCCCGTTCGCGTCGGTCGGAGAGGCGTTGAGCGAGAATTTCGGCGCGATCGTTGCCGTTCACCGTGAAATGCCGCCAGCGCGAATGAAACGGCACGTCGAGCGTCGGATAATTCTTCTGCGTCGTTGCGGCGACAAGATCGGCAGCGTGGTCGAGCTGGGCGAGGTCGATGCGGAAATGCGGCAGCTTATCGTCAAGCCCAAGCGCCAGCATGCGCTTAGCTCGCGTGCGCACGGCTGCGGCGTTCAAAAGCGAGAGGGCGGCGGCCGTATCATCAGTCATAACTGTGCCGAGGCAAAAGCCGACGCTCAGTACTTATCGAGCGCGCGGCCAGTCGTGTCGCCCGCGTCGGCTGCTTGCGCCACCGGCGTGAAATAGCCGGCGGCCTTCTTGGCTTCCATTTCGACATGGGCGTCGGCCGGCACCAGTTCGTCGGGCAGTGGCACGCGTTCCACCACCTCTACGCCCTGGCTGACCAGCGCGTCGTATTTCATATCGCTCATCGACACGAAGCGATCGATGCGCCGCAGGCCGAGCCAATGAATCGCGTCGGGCATTAACTGCTGGAAGCGCGCATCCTGCACGCCGGCGACACATTCGGTGCGCTCGAAATAGGCGCTCGCCAGATCGCCGCCCTCCTGCCGCTTGCGCGCGTTGTAGACCAGAAATTTGGTGACCTCGCCGAGTGCGCGGCCTTCCTTGCGGTTATAGACGATGATGCCAAGGCCGCCCTCCTGGGCGCCGCGCGCGCATTCCTCGATGCCGTGAATGAGATAGGGCCGGCAGGTGCAGATATCGGAGCCGAACACGTCGGAGCCGTTGCACTCGTCGTGGACGCGGCAGGTGATTTTGGTTGCTGGGTCGGCAAGCTTCGCCATATCGCCGAACAGATAAATCGTGGCGCCGCCGATCGGCGGCAGGAACACGTCCATGTCAGGCCGCGTGACGAGTTCGGGAAACATGCCGGCGGTCTGTTCGAACAAGGTGCGCCGCAGCACGGTTTCGGCGCAGCCGAAGCGCTGCGCAATGCCGGGCAGGTACCAGGCCGGATCGATGGCGACCTTGGAAACCGCGATGCTGCCGTTGGCGTGTACCAGATCGCCGTCGGCCTTGAGCCGTCCGGCGGCGAGCGCCGCCTGCATCTCGTGCAGGTCGAGCCGTGCTTTGGTGACGGCGATGGTCGGACGAATGTCGACGCCCTCGGCGATCTCAGTCTTGAACGCTTGTGCGGCGAGATGGCCCCACGGATCGAGCGAGACGATCTTGCCCGGCTCGCTCCATTGCGCGAACGGCCCGATGCTCACGGCGGGGTAGGTGTTGGTCAGGTCCGGCCGGCGGATCGGATCGAGCGCGCCCGACGACACCGCGAGCGCGCGATAGAGCGCGTAGGAGCCGCCATGGCTGCCGATAGCATTGCGGTCGCTGGGCCGCGATACCGTGCCGATGATCGGGCCGCGTTCGCGCGCAGTCGGTGCGCCCCAATGAATCGGGAAGCGCGGCTTGCCGCCGGGCTCAGGATGCGAAGTAATACGGATGTGGTCGGTTCGGTTCGGGCGATTCATTTGTCGAATCCAAAAAGTGTCGAATCCAAAAAGCCATCGGCCCGCCGCTAAGGGCGGGCCCGACGGGCAAATTTCGAAGTTTGCGGCCGCCTCAGAAATCGACTGGCCACGTTTTTTATATAGCAAATCGCGGCCCTGCGCGCAATAACCCGGCACAGAAATTGTGGCGTGTTTGGCTATTGTTCAGGGTCATTCAGACGCTAGCGCGCCGTTTTTCGCCCTCCGGCCGCGATGCGCCACGGCGAGCGGCGGCGACTGGCTCGCTTCCACGCATCGCTTCAAGCTGGCGGACCATTGTTTCGGCAAAGACTGAAGTGGCGACCGGCAAATTGCGTCCGCGCAGATGGCCGATGACCAAATTAGCGCGTGGCACATCGCGGCCGTCGATCTCCCGCGCAATAACGCCTAATTTGTTTCCGGGCGGCAACGTTCCGATCTTGATCTGAAAAGAGATTAGTCCCGCATGCATGACGAGGCCGCGCAGCATCTCGAACGAGTTTGATTCGACGGCGATTTTGAACGTGAGTCCGGTGCGGGCGAAGACATCCTCGAGTAATTGCCGGCCGCCGATAGATCGCTCCGGCATCGCAACCGGATAGGCGGCGCAATCGGACAGGCGCAGCGTCTTGCGGGCGGCAAGCGGATGATCCTTGGCCATGACTGCCACCAATTGCTGTTCAAGCGTCATAAGCGGCCGAAAGTTGGCCAAAAAAGTCGGACGAAAGACGATTACCAGGTCGACCTCGTAGGCGGCGAGCGCCGCCATTGCCCATTGATGGTCGGCAACTTTCAGATCGAACGAGACCAACGGGTGGGATTTTCGAAATTCGGCGATCTGTCGCGGCAGAAAGTCGAGCGCCAGGGCCTGACTGCAGGCGATCCGCACCGTTCCTCGGCGCAGCCCCTTGAGATCCTCGATTTGCGACTTCATGCGTTCGATTTCGCCCATATTGCCACGCAAATAACGGACGAAGACCTCGCCGGCGGCGGTCAGGCGAACGCCGCGAGGGCGACGGTCGAACAGCGGAGCGCCGAGTTCGCTCTCCAGATCGGCGATCCTGCGGTTGACGGCGGACGCCGTAACGTTGAGCCGTTCGGCGGCCCGGCGGATCGAGCCTGATCGCGCCACTTCATCGACATAGTTGAGAATTCGAAGGTGCTTCATGAACGCGCTGCGAGTGATGTCAATTTGGCATCACTCTAGCAAAAAATCGGCACTGGTTGGCAACACTGATCCGAACTAGTTTCACCGTGTCGCGCATGTGGGTGCGCGATGTCGACGATCGGCGTTGCGACGCCGGCCTGTTTGGCAGGTGGACGGGAAGTCCGGGCCCGACGCCTGTTTGCAGTCTTGACCTCATGCAGCAGGAGCCAATCTTATGACCCGGATTATCCGCCGCCTTGCGGCGCTCGCGGTAGTACTGGCCGCAGCCCTTCCGCTTGCGCT
>DATCBO010000128.1:0-49366 GCA_036511795.1 Xanthobacteraceae bacterium | reverse complement strand
GGAGAATTGAGAGGATCTGTCCCTAGTACGAGAGGACCGGGATGGACGTACCTCTGGTGGAGCTGTTGTGGCGCCAGCTGCAGTGCAGCGTAGCTATGTACGGACGGGATAACCGCTGAAGGCATCTAAGCGGGAAACCCACCTCGAAACGAGTTCTCCCTTGAGAGCCGTGGTAGACCACCACGTTGATAGGCCGGGTGTGTAAGCGCGGTGACGCGTTCAGCTTACCGGTACTAATCGCTCGATCGGCTTGATCGTCTCTCATTAGTCAATGCGCATCAGGGATCAGGTATCAGCGATCGGAAATCAGATCGCTGGCCTGAAACCAGATGACAAAGCCAGTTTGCTTCGATTCCCTTGCTGTCATTGTCCGCGAAGGCGGACGATCCAGTAGTCACCGTTTGATCGGTGCTTACTGGATGCCCGCCTGCGCGGGCATGACAACGAATGGAATCTGTTCCGTCCTTCGCCGGCCTGGTGGTCATAGCGAGGAGCCTATACCCGATCCCATCCCGAACTCGGCCGTCAAAGTCCTCAGCGCCGATGGTACTAAGTCTTAAGGCTTGGAAGAGTAGGTCGCCGCCAGGCCTGCCAAGGACGGAACGCAAAATCCTCTTCAACGATATTCAGAATCAAAAGCCCCGCGGGAAACCGCGGGGCTTTTTTGCTATTTGACTTTGGGCAAGGACGATACCGGTGCGCCGGACCCTTTTTGCATTGCTGGGATTGATTATCGGCTATCCGGTCTTCGCCTTCATCGGCTATTGGGCCATCGAACTGTTTTCCAGCAATGGATTTGACCGGTCCATCGAAGCCAGTATGACCGCGATTTTTGCCATCGGGCCGGCGGGCGCAATCGTCGGTCTTGTCGCCGGGCTTATCGCTGGTGGGCGAGTCAAAAATCAGCTGCCGTCCGCCGACAAGCCGCATGGCGAAGGCCCCTGAGGGGCCTTCTGGAAAATAGCGACCGTAAATCTCGTTGGAAATCTGGAAGCGGTGAGCGGTGAAGCAAGCTTCCAGCCGCATCAGTCCGGCGGCCGGATGCTTGAGTCGCGGCTGCCGCCCCAGGCTGCGGGCGCGTCGGCGGCTTGAGCGGCCTGTGCGTCGGTCAGCGCGGAATTCCACCGTGCGGCGATGAAGCGGCGGCCGGTGATCTGGTCGGAGGCATCCGACGCCAGCCATAGGATCGGCGGCGTCATGACGTCGGGCGGCAGCAGCCCTTTGGCTGTGCCGGCCGGATCGGCCATGCGGGTCGCCACCGGTCCGCCGGGCAGCAGCACATTTGCGGTCACCCCGGTCCCGTGCAGCGACGCCGCCAGAGCCGCGGCGTACGCCTCGTCGCAAGCCTTGCTCATGCCGTACGCGATGAAGGCCGGCGCCATCATGATATCCAGGCTGGTGCTGATGAACACGGCGTCCCCAGCCGCGCTCGATCATTGCGGGCACGACCAGTTGGGTCAGCCTGATCGGCGCGAGTGTTGATATCGAAAACGTGCCGGATTTGATCGAGGCCGAGTTCAAGCGGCTGCCGCGCGGGGGGATTGGGCACGCCCGCATTGTTGATGAGAATATCGATGCGGCCGAACGTTCGCTCCGCCCCGTCGACGATCGACGCAAGACTGCGTTCGTCGGCAAGATCGGCCGTCGCGATCGCCGTGCGTTCAGCCGCACCACTGGCGCGTTGCGTCTCCTCCAGTGAAGCTTTGTCCGTCGACGCGAGAAAGACGCGATGCCCGGCGCGCAGCAGCGCCAGCGCCATGACGCGTCCGAGCCCGCGCCCGGCTCCCGTGATCAGGGCCACACGTTCGGTCATTTTGTCTAACCTTTAAGGATATCCGGAAAGCGCGGCAGCAAGCCTAACCTGGATTGAGCGGCAGCGAAATCCGGCGAAGCCGACGGTCTTTCATTTGTTCCCCAACTGTGGTACATTATCCAGAACTTGGAGGCTGCCCATGGCCAAGAGTGAGATGATCAGGGCGCGTGTCGAGCCCGTGCTGAAACACGATGCCGAGGCCGTGCTGGACAAGCTCGGCATGACGCCGACGGAGGCGATTACGCTGTTCTACAAGCAGGTTACGCTGTATCGCGGCCTGCCTTTTCCGGTGCGCATCCCGAATGCGGCCACGCGGCGAGCTCTCCGAGACGCCCGCACCGGTAAGACCATCGAGACCTTCGACTCTGTGGCGGCTTGGGCCAAGGCGACGCGTTCGGCTTGAGCCGGCTCATGCGCCGCGTTGCGCAGCAAAAACAGTTCCGCAATGACGTCAAGCGGCAAAAGCGCCGCGGCAAGGACGTCGAAGAGCTTATCGCGGCGATCGAATTGCTGGCGGAGGAAGGTTCGATTCCAACTGCATATCGCCCGCACAAACTGTCCGGCGAGTGGCGCGGCGTTTGGGAATGCCATATCGAACCTGACTGGCTGTTGATCTACGCGGTTACGGACGAGGAAGTGCTCTTGATCCGAACCGGCACCCACGCCGATCTTTTCGGCTGAACCGAATGTCCGAAACATCCGACCCCCGCATCTACCGCCCGCACGTCGCGCGCAACCGCGATTCCATTGTCGATGTGCTGCGTCGCGTGCTGCCGGGCAAGGGCCTGGTGCTCGAAGTGGCGAGCGGCTCCGGCGAACATGCGGCTTATTTCGCGGCCAAGTTCCCGGCGCTCGACTGGCAGCCGACCGATCCGGACGCGCAGGCGCTGGCGAGTATTTCGGCGCATTGCGCCGATGCCGGTTTGCCGAACCTGCTGGCGCCGCTGCGTCTCGACGTAACGGCGGCGCAATGGCCGCTCGAGCGTGCCGACGCGGTGATGTGCTGCAACATGATCCACATCGCGCCGTGGGCGGCATGCGAAGGGCTGATCGCGGGCGCCGCGCGCGTTCTGCCGGCAGGAGGTTTGCTGTATCTCTACGGTCCCTACAAGATCGGCGGTCAACACACCGCGCCCAGCAACCTCGCCTTCGACGAACAGTTGCGGGGGCGAAACCCCACGTGGGGCATACGCGACCTTGACGACGTCACCGCGCTCGCCGCCCGTCAGGGCTTCGTGCTTGCCGAAACCGTGCCGATGCCGGCCAACAATCTCAGCGTCATTTTCCGGCGCGGCGCATAGCGTGTAGGATGGGTTGAGCGCAGCGAAACCCATCATCAAATTTTCGGATACAACAAGAGCGTCAAGGTGATGGGTTTCACTTCGTTCAACCCATCCTACAGGCCTTACTCCAGCGAAATGTGGCTGTCGATGATCACCTTTTTCCACTTGCCGTATTCGTCCTTGATGAACGCTCCGGTGTCCGGAATGTTGCTGCGGCGCGGTTCGACGCCGAATTTGGCGAACGCGGTCTTCAGCGCATCGGCCTGCACCGCCTTGGCGACCGCGCCGTTGAGCGTCGCGAGCACATCGGGCGGCGTGCCGGCCGGTGCGAACAGAACGAGCCAGGTGTCGGCGACAAATCCGGGCAGGCCTTCTTCTTCGACCGTCGGCAAATCGGGATAGACCGGCGAGCGGACGTGCCCCGTGGTGGCCAGCGGGATCAGGCTGCCCTTCTGTGTGAACGGCAGCGCGCCGGCGATGCTGGAAAACAGCATCTGCACCTTGCCGCTCATGACATCGACAAACGCGGGGCCCGCGCCCTTGTAGGCCACGTGGGTGGCGTCTATGCCGAGCCGCTGCTTGAACATCTCGCCGGCCAGATGCCCAGTGGTGCCGATACCCGGCGAGGCGAAATTGAGCTTGCCCGGATTGGCCTTGCCGTAGGCGACCAGCGCCGCGAATCTCGTGATCTGCAGTTGCGGCGCCACCACGAGCACGTCCGGCGAAGAGCCGACCAGCGAAATCGGCGCCAAATCCTTGAACACGTCGTACGGCATCTTCTTGTGCAGCACCGGGTTGGTGACGATCGACGGATCGATCAGTACCAGGTCGTAACCGTCGCGCGCCGCGTGCGCGACCGAATCGACGCCGACGATGCCGCCCGCGCCCGGCCGGTTGTCGACGACGATCGTCTGGCCGAGCACCGCCCCGAGCTGCTGCGCCAGCACGCGCCCGGCAAAATCGACAATGCCGCCGGGCTGATAGGAGATCACAAGATGAATCGGCCGCGACGGATAATCCGCGGCGCGCGCCTCCGGCGCGGCGGCGCAGGCAATGGCGAGACAACACATGATGCCGGCGAGACGTGTCAGACGGTTCATTCCAGCTTCTCCTTCTTGGGTTAGCGCCCGCAGCGGACTGCCGTTATCGCCGGCGTCGTCCGGCGTCCGTCGGGCAAGAAAGCTGTCTATCGAAGTGCGGCGCGGCGCTCAATCGCAGCAACGCCGCATGGGTGGCGGGCCGCGCCGCAATGCTGGCCTGACGTTTGACGGCTGGGCGCAAGCGATGCGAATTTGCTATCACGACCGTCTCGCCATCTCGCACGCTCCCCTGAAAACGAGCCGGTCATCATGTCTGCACTCAATCCGCCGTTCCGTGCCGATCAGGTCGGCAGCATGCTGCGTCCGCCGCAGATCGTCGAAGCGCGTAAGCGCCACCGCGCAGGCGAAATGCCGGACGCCGAACTGCGCGCCATCGAAGACGCGGCAATCCGCGACGTGGTCGCGGTGCAGGAAGCGATCGGACTCAAGTCGGTGACCGACGGTGAATTCCGCCGCCAGAGCTACATCATCGACTTTTTTCAGAAAGCGCTCGGGCGTGACGGCCTCGGCTTCGAGGACAGCTTGTTCTTCCACAAGAACGAAAAGGGCGACCGCGTCGTGCTCGAAAAACTGATGGTGCGCGACAAGGCGCGCTGGCGCGGGCCGATTTTCGCCGAGCATTTCGCCTTCGTCCGCGCGCTCACGACGCGCACGCCGAAGATCACGCTGCCGTCGCCCGCCATCCTGCATTTTCTCGGCGGCGACGGCGCGATTCTGGGCGACGCCTATGCGTCGACCGATGAGTTCTGGACCGACCTTGTCGAAGTGTATCGCGCCGAATTGGCCGCGCTGGCGAAAGCCGGCTGCACTTATGTGCAGATCGACGAGACCTCGATCGTCAAGATCGGTGATCCGGAAATCCGCGCCACGCTTACCGGCCGCGGCGACGATTGGAAGTCCACGGTCGAAAAATACGTCGAGGTGCTCAACGCGGTGATCGCGGCGGCGCCGCCTGCGATCACGGTCGGCATCCACGTCTGCCGCGGCAATCGGCGCGGGTTCTGGCAGGCCGATGCCGGCTATGAGTTCATGGCCGACCAACTGTTTCGCCGGCTTGCCGCGGCGTTTTATTTCCTCGAATTCGACAGCCCGCGCGCCGGTCCGCTCGATGCCCTGCAAGCGATGCCCGACGGCAAGACCGTCATCCTCGGCCTCATCAGCACCAAATATCCCGAGCTCGAGCCGAAGGATGCCGTACTTCGCCGCATCCGCGAGGCGGCGCGTTATGTGCCGATGGAGCGCCTCGGGCTCAGCACGCAATGCGGCTTTTCCGGCAACATCGGCAACACCGCCATGACCATCGACCAGCAATACGGCAAGCTAAGTCACGTGGTCGGGGTCGCCCGCGAGGCATGGCCGGACGCGTGAGTCACCAGCAAATACGATAAAGCGATAAAAATCAGGGAAGGAAAACGACAGTGCGAACGCTTCAAGTCTTGCTCGGCATCGGATTGGTCGCGTGCGCTTTCGCCGCGCCGGCCGTCGCTGCGGACTATTCCTGCGGCAGGATCAGGCTGATTGTGCCTTATGGCGTCGGCGGCGCAACCGACATTGGCGCCCGCGCCGTCGCCGACCGGCTCTCGGCCGCGCTGAACAAGACGATCGTGATCGAGAACCGCGCCGGGGCCACCGGCAACATCGGCACGCTCGACGTCGTCAAGGCGCCGGCGGACGGCTGCACGCTGTTGATGAACGCCACCGCCATCGCGACGTTCACGACGAGCTTTCCGCACCTGCCTTACGACCCGTTCAAGGATCTGGTGCCGATCGGCGGGCTCGGCGCTACGCCGAACGTGCTGGTCAGCGCCGCCGCAAGCCCCGCGCACGGCCTGAAAGACCTGATCGCGCTCGCCAAATCGCGGCCCGCCGGGCTGACTTTCGCCACGTCCGGTTATGGCTTGCAGCAGCATCTTGTCGTCGAGCAGATCGCGCAACTCACCGGCGCCAAGTTCATCCTGGTGCCCTACAAGGTGGCGGCGACCATGGTTGAGGACGTCGTGGCCGGCCAGATCGATTTCGGCAGCCTGCTCGCCGGCACCACCAAGCCGCTGATCGAAAGCCACCAGCTGCGCGCCCAGGTCGTGGTGCAAGACGCGCGTTCGAGCCTGTTGCCGAATGTTCCGACCACCGGCGAACTCGGCTATCCCGGACTTCTCGGCAGCGTGCATTTCGTGCTGTTTGCGCCGGCCGCGACGCCGAAGCCGATCGTCGATCTGCTCGATGCGACGCTGCGCAAGGTCATGGCCGAGCCTGGCATTGGCGAAAAATTCCGCCGCATCGGCTTCGAGCCGACGCCGATGACATCGGCGCAGATCGCCGGCGAAATGACGACCATGCACGCCGCCTTCGCGCCGATCATCAAGAGTTTGAATATACATCTGGAGTAGCGCGTAGGGCAGGTCGGCAAAGCGTAATCCGCTATTTTCGGAAAGTCTTGCGGCGGGTTGCGCGTTCGGCTAACCCGCCCTGCAAATGCCCGTGCAGCCCCTCTCTATCGGCCCGATCAAGCTCCCCAATCCGGTGCTTCTTGCGCCCATGTCCGGCATCACCGATGCGCCGTTCCGGCGACTGGCGGCGTCGCTGGGCGCCGGCATGGTCGTCTCGGAAATGACGGCGTGCGCGGCGCTCGCCAGTGCCGGGCGGTCGGCGCAGGCGCGCATGGCGCGGCGGCGGATCGAGGATCACGGTGCCGGACTGCATGTGGTGCAGATCGCCGGTTGCGAGGCCCGCTGGATGGAGGAGGGCGCGCGCATTGCCGAAGACTCCGGCGCGTCCATCGTCGACATCAACATGGGTTGTCCGGCGCGCCACGTCACCGGCGGCCAGTCCGGCTCGGCGCTGATGCGCGATCTCGATCATGCGCTCAGCTTGATCGAGGCGGTGATCGGCGCGGTGCGGGTGCCGGTCACTCTCAAGATGCGGCTCGGCTGGGATGATGCTTTGCGTAACGCGCCCGAACTGGCGCGGCGCGCGGAAGCAGCCGGCGTGCGGCTCGTTACGGTGCATGGCCGCACCCGCTGCCAGTTCTACAAGGGCCGCGCCGATTGGGCGGCGATCCGCGCGGTAAAGGACGCAGTCTCCATCCCGGTCGTCGTCAATGGCGACATCGAAAGTTTTGACGATGCCGACGAGGCGCTTGCGGCGTCCGGCGCCGACGCCGTGATGGTCGGGCGCGGCGCGCAAGGAAAACCGTGGTTTCCCGGTCAGTTGGCGCGCTATCTCGCCACTGGCGAGCGTGCATCGCCGCCGCCGCTCGGCGAACAGCTTGCGCTCACCAGCGCGCTCTACGGCGAAATGCTCGGCCTCTACGGCATCGAACTCGGCCTGCGCCATGCGCGCAAACACCTCGGCTGGGCGCTCGACACGGCGGCGGCATGCAGCGGCGCGCCCGACGATCTCCTCAAAGCACAGCGCGGCCGCGTGCTCACCGCGACCGATCCGGCGGCCGCGCTGCACCTCCTCGCCGAGGCATTCGAGGCGTTCGGCAACACTGCGGGTGAGTCTCAAGCCGACCCCTGGGCCGCAAGACCTAAGTAAATCTCGCGCACCTGCTCGTTGCGCTGCAGGTCCGACGCCTTGCCTTGCAGCGCGATGCGGCCGGTCTGCAGCACATAAGCATAATCGGCGATGCCGAGCGCGAGCGGAAAAGCTGCGCAACAGGCAGGTAGATGCCGCCGAGATCGAGTGTGCCGGACAGCGAGGTCTGCGGCAGCGACACGAAATTTGCCGAGAAAAAATAGAACGCCGAATATCAGCAGCAGCGCCAAGCCGAAAGTCGAGAGAATCTGCGACAGCATCGGACCGCGCACGACGTGACGGATGAGCGCGAAATAGATGGCGACGCCCAATCCGAACAACGCCATCCACCCGTCGCACGACAGTGTGACATCCAGAGTGCGACATCGGGCGCCAGTCCTGGCCAGAGCAGACGCCGCCCGCTACCGCTGTTTTGGTTGATCGTCGCGCCGGAGCGGCTCGCTCGGCGGCGGCTCCCAGTTCTGGCCCTGCTCGTAGCGTTTGGCGTAGCGGTAGTAGGTGCCTTCGAAATTGCCGAAGGCGATGACGAAGCCGGCCCAGCCGTCGATGAAGCCGCGCTTGAAGATATAATGTTTCAGAAACGCCCAGGCGCCGTGGCCGACCGCGCTCGCCATCGATACGCGCTTGCCGGCGAGCTTCGGCGCGCCAAGCGACGAATAGCGGTCGGCCTTGCGCAATACTTCGCCGAGATTGCGAAACGGAAACTGCCAGATCGCGTTCTGCAATGTGCCGATCGGTTTGTTGCTCAGCACCTCGTAGCCTTCGTGTACCGGCTCAAGGGTGTAGCGCATGCTGCCTTTGCGAAACAATTGCGGCTGGCGAAAATTCGGATACCAGCCGGAGCCGCGAATCCAGCGGCCCATCAGGTAATTGCGCCGCGGCACGCGGTAGGCGTCATGCGGCGGTTCGCCCGCCAGCAGGCCGAGGATTTCGTCGCGCACCTCACGCGTGCAGCGTTCGTCG
This sequence comes from Xanthobacteraceae bacterium, assembly GCA_036511795.1. Taxonomy (GTDB): domain Bacteria; phylum Pseudomonadota; class Alphaproteobacteria; order Rhizobiales; family Xanthobacteraceae; genus BOG-931. The sequence goes on along the minus strand of DATCBO010000128.1, from coordinate 40,670 downwards.
GAGTCGAGGCTGAAAATCCATTCGTAACGGCAGGCCTCCACCGCGCGATTGCGCAAGTCGCCAAACCCTTGAAATGGCACCTGCACGACGCGCGCACCGAGGCCGGCCGCGATCTCGGCAGTGCCGTCGCTGCTGTTGGAATCGGCGACGACGATCTCATCGGCCCACAGCACGCTTTCGACGGCGGCTTTGATCTTCGCCACTTCGTTGAAGCAGATGATATAGGCCGAGATCGTCTGCATGCTGCCTCTGCTTACGCCGGTTGCTTGCGGCGCGAAAGATAGGGGCGCACGTGTTCGAGCACCTGCGTGGGCAGAATGCGTTGCATGCCGCCCGGCGCCGGTCCACCATCCGGCACGATGGGGTGGATGTATTTCGAGTATTTCAGCACCGGGGTGCCGCCGAAGAATCCGAACGCGTCGGTGCGGGCGGCGGCCGCGAGATTGAGCGGGCCGGAATCGGTTCCGATGAACAGATCGGCGTGGGCGAGGAGCGCGGTCGCCTCCATCAATTTCAGGCCGCAGGCGTTGACCGCGCCGGCGCCGGCCGTGGCGGCGATCAGGTCGTCGGCACGCGCGACATTTGCGGCGCCCCCAATCAAAAAGACCGTGCCGGGCGTTAATTCGCGCAAGCGGCCGATCAATTCCTGCCAATAGGCAGCTGGCCAATCTTTATCCAGATGTGAGGCGGCGATTCCGAGCCCCAGCCAAGGCCGCGCCAGGCTTGCAAACTTTTCGCCGATTGCGGCGAACGGTTCGCTCGGTATCTGCAGGCCGGGCTCGGTCGTCGTGAATGGCACGCCCATGTCTGCCATGAGTTTGACCAGCCACTCGATGGGAAAGTTGTGGAAATGGCTCTGCGGAATGCCGCGGTTGGTGATGAAACGGCGCTGCCCGGTGAGCCCGACGCCGATACGTTCCGGGATGCCGGCGAGGAATGCGGCGAGCGCCGGGCGAATAGTACGGTCAAGAATCCAAATCTTGCCGAAGCGGTGTCGGCGCAGCAGCGCCACCAGCCGGATCAGATTGACGCCGCGCTGCAGTTCCGAACCCGAATGGTTGTAATAGATGATCTCGGCGACGGCGGGCTCCGCCACGAGCAGTTCGCGTGCGCCACTGGTCGGCGGCGCGAGAAATGTCACCTGGCCGCCGGGCGATACGGCAGCGATGGCGCGGATGAACGGCAGGTGCCAGATGACATCGCCAATCCCGGGCTTGGGTTGAATGACCGCGTGCGGTGTCGAGCGTGCGAGCATGGATGGCGACTTTGACACGTCCTATCCGCTCGACGAGACAAAGCGCGCAAGCTCCGCGGCAACGCGCGCGATCACGCCGTCCCAGTCGCCAAGCGCCGTCTGCCGGAACAGGCGGGCGGTCGGATACCAGGGGCTCGCCTCGCCGGCGAGCGTCCAGCGCCAGTCGGGCGCGAACGGGACCAGCACCCACAGCGGCCGGCCCATGGCGCCCGCAAGATGCGCGACCGCGGTGTCGGCGGCGATGACGAGATCGGACAACGCGATCACGGCGGCGGTGTCGGTGAAATTGTCAAGCTCGCCGCCGACATGCGTCACGCACGATTCCGCAGCGAGCGCCGATGCATCCTCGGCGCGCACATCACGTTGAATGCTGATGAAACGCGCTCCGCCTCCCGCCTTCGCCGCGGGATGCGCGAAGAGCGGCGCGAGCCGGGCGAAGGCCAGCGACCGGTTGCGGTCGTTGTAGTGGCTGGCGTTGCCCGACCAGGCGATGGCGATGCGTGGGCGGGTGAGCGCGCCGATGCGCGCCGACCATTCGGCGAGCCACGCGTCATCGGCGGACAGATAGGGGATCTGCGCCGGCACAGTGTCGGGCTCGGTACGCAGCGCCAGCGGCAAGCTGCCGAGCGGACAATGCACGTCGAACGACGGTGACGTCTCGCCGCGCGCGATGATCGCGGCTCCGCCGTCGAGTCGCGTCAGCAGCGCGGTCAGTTCGCTCTGCACTTCGAGCACGATCTTGGCGCCGGTCGCGGCCAGGAGCGGCACATAGCGGGCGAACTGAATCGTGTCGCCCAGGCCCTGCTCGGCGTGCAGCAGCACGCTCTTGCGCGCCAGCGGATAGTCGCCGAGCCATAGCGGTCCTCTGCGGCTCTGCGGCGCCGGCATGCCGTTGCGGCGCCAGCGTGATTCATATTTTTCAAAGCCGGACCGATAATCGCCGAGCGTCAGCAGCGCCAGCGCCTCGCTGAACTGAATATCGGCGTGATCCTTGCCGGCGGCTCTGGCCTTGCCATAGCTTTTCACCGCCTCGTCGAGCCGGTTGAGCGCGGCAAGCGCGCGCCCGCGATGCAGCCACGCGCCGGCATGTTCGGGCGCGGACGCGAGTGCGCGGTCGTGCGCCTCAAGAGCTGCCGCATAGCGGCCAAGCTCGTAGAGCGCCAGGCCGCGATTATAGTGCACGCCCGGATGACCGGGCATCGCCGCGAGCGCCGCATCGAATTCGGCAACGGCTTGCTGATGACGGCCGAGCGCCGCATGGGCGAGGCCGCAATTGAGCCGCGCCTCGGCATGCTGCGGCGCGCGGGCCAAAAGTTCCTGGAATTCGGCGAGCGCCTCCTCGGCGCGGCCGAGGCTGAGCAGCGCGTTGGCGTGCTGATTGAGAATGGCGAGGTCGTTGCGATCGAGCGCGCGCGCCTTGTCGAGGCATGCGAGTGCTTCGTCGTTGCGCTTGAGCGCGTGCTGCACCTGACCGAGATTGGCCCAGGCGCCCGCCGCGCGCGGATTGATCTTGACCGCGGCGGACAACAGGCGATGCGCCTCGCCCATGCGTCCGAGCTGCGCCTTGACGGTGCCGAGCTGATTGAGCGCCTCGAAATAATCGGGCGCCGCCTTGAGCACGCGGGTAAAGACCTTCTCGGCATCGCGCAGCTTGCCCTGACGCTGAAGGGTCACTGCCTCGTGAAACGATTGATTGATGTCGAACGGCGCTGCCATGGCTACAGCCGGTTGATCTGGGCGATGCGCCGGATGACATCCGCCGGCGTTTGCGCGTCGGCCTTGTTCTTGAGCGCCAGCGCCGCGCGCGCCGCCGGGCGCTCAAGGCAGCGTGTCAGCCAGGTCTTGAGGTTAGGGACCGCCGAGAGGTCCATATCGATGGCGCGGCTGATGACGGCAGCGACATTGAGGTCCGCCACGGTGAAATCACCGCCGAGCAAATACGGTTGCGCCGCGACGGCAGCGTCCAAAATCCGGAACGGCGGGGCAATGGCCTTGAGCGCTTCGTCGCGTTTGGCCGCATCGCGCTCGGCCGCCGGCAGCCGCACGGCATGCAGCGACCAGATATTGACGCCGCGATCGACTTCGGCGATGGCCCAGAAGCTCCATTGCCAGGCCTTGGCTTCGTCCTGCAGTGCCGCAGGGTAAAGTTTGCCGAGCGAATGTTTCTTGGCGAGGTAGAGCGTGATCGCGAGCGACTCGAACAGCACGAAGCCGTCATCGACGATGAACGGCAGCCGGCCGTTCGGATTGATCGCCAGAAATTCCGAGGCGCGCGCGCCCGCCTCGCCGATCTCGATCGGCAGGTGCTCGTAAGCAAGCCCCAGTTCTTCGGCAATCCAGAGCGCACGAAAGGCGCGGGTCCGGGCGATGCCGTAGATGCGCAGCGAGGACATGACGCCCCTTTTGTCCCTATTTTCCGCGACTTAGGCGAGACCGTTGCGGCGTTGTCAAGCTGCACGCGGAATCGTAACGTGCCCGGCCCACATTTGAGGAATCGCAATGGAATTCGGCATTTTTTCCAACGGCTTTCGTCCGCACACCACCGCTGCACAGACTTACGACGAGGACCTCGCAGAGATCGTCCACGCCGACAAACTCGGCTTCAAATACGCCTTCATCAGCGAGCATCACGGCGAGCCGGTCTATATCGACAAGATCGATACGCTGCCGGTGCCGGAACTTTTGATGTGCAAGGCGGCGGCGCTGACCAAGCAAATCCGCATGGGCGCCGCGGTCAAGCTCATTCATCTCGCGCATCCGGTCGACACCGCGATCCAGACGGCAGTGACCGACCACGTGGTCGGCGGCGGCCGTTTCATCTTCGGTTTTGGCTCAGGCTTCCCCAATCCGCTGTTCGCCGGCGAGCGTGGTTTATCGCACACCGACCGGCACGGCCGCATGCGCGAGTCGCTCGATCTCATTCTCAAGTGCTGGTCGGCGCCGGAGCCGTTCGACTGGGACGGCACATATTGGAAGGGCAAGAACATCGTCGCCACGCCGCGGCCGCTCACCTTGCCGCACATGCCGATGGCGACCGCGACCGACACCGAAGAGACGATCGATCTGGCCGGCGCGCGCGGCTATACGCTGCTGCGCGCGCAGCTCGAACCGCCCGGATCGATCCGGCAGAAGGCGGATCGCTACGCGCGCGCCGCGAAGGCCGCCGGCCGCGCCAAGCCGCTCTCGAACGTCACTGTCGCGCGCTACGTCTATCTCGCCGACAGCCGCCGCGAGGCGATGGACGACCTGCGGCCGTCGATCACCTATGAACTCGGCTATCAGAAGGCGCGCGGGCTCATCCGCATCATCACCTCGAACTACGATCTCGGCATCAAGGGCGACGACGTCACTTTCGATCAGCTGGCCGACGCCGGTGTCTATTTCCTCGGCGATCCGGACAGCGTCGCCAAACAGTTGCGCTCGTTCTACGAGGAGTCGGGTGGCTTCGGCACGCTGTTGATCGTGACCGGCAAGAATTGGGCGACGCAAGAAAAAGTGTTCCGTTCGATGTCGCTGTTCGTCGAGCACGTGGCGCCGAAGCTTGCCGGTCTCGTGCCGGCGCGCGATCCTGATATGGTGGCGGCCTGATTGAAGTCTAAACCTCACCCTGAGGTGGCCGCGAAGCGGCCCTCGAAGGGCGAGGCCGAGGCGCCCGGGCCTGCATCCTTCGTGGCTCGCGGAGCCTGTCATCGGGACGCGCGACTTCGCGCGGTCCCGTTGGCTCGCGCCTCAGGATGAGGAAGTTAGGTTGGAGCAAATAAGATGCGCCTCGGAATATTCATGATGCCGGTGCATCCGCCAGCGCGCTCGTTCACCGACACGCTTGCCGAGGACGAAGAGAAGGCGCTTTACGCCGACGCGCTCGGCTTCGACGAGATGTGGCTGGGCGAGCATTTTTCCGCGACCACCGAGCCGATTCCGTCGCCGCTGATGTTCATGGCGAGCCTCGTGCCACGCACCAAAAACTTGAAATTCGGCACCGGCGTGATCTGTCTGCCGAACCACGATCCCGCCATCGTCGCCGCCGAGGTCGCGCAGTTCGATCACATGAGCCGCGGCCGCTTCATGTTCGGCATCGGGCCGGGCGGGCTGCTCTCCGATTTCGAGCTGTTCGGCAATGCCGACCGCAGCGTACGTGGCCGCAAGGCGATGGAAGCCATCGCGACCATCGAACGCATCTGGGCGCAGGATCCGCCCTACGATCTGCCCGGCGAATTTCGCGCGGTGCAGATCAAAGACGCGATCATTCCGCATCTCGGCATCGGCACTATGCCGAAGCCGTTCCAGAAGGGCGGACCGCCCATCACCATGTCGGTGTCGAGCCGCAACTCGGCGACGGCGCGCGTCGCCGGCCTTCGCGGCTGGGCGATTCTGTCCGGCAACAACGTCCCGGCCAGCGCGGTGGCGACCCACTGGCAGACCTACAGCAAGGCAAGCGCGGAGGCCGGCAGGCGGGCGCGTGGCGAAAACTGGCGCGTGGCGCGCAACGTCATGGTGGCGGACAGCGACGCCGAGGCGCACGATCGTATCTATGCGGCCGACGGCTCGAACCGCTATTTCTACAGCTACATGCGCGAAGTGCTGTCGCGCGTCGGCATTCTTTCGGTGATGAAGCCCGACCCGAACATGCCGGACGACGAGGCCACGGTCGACGTGATCACCGAAGGCTGCACCATCCATGGTTCGCCCAAGACGTTCCTCGACAAGCTGATCGCGTTGCGCGACGAGGTCGGGCCGTTCGGTACATTGCTTATGACCGGCCTCGACTGGAGCGGGCCGAACCGCGACTGGGAACGCAACTCGATGCGGCTGTTGGCGCAGGAAGTGTTTCCGAAATTCCGCCAGCACGCCATGGCGCAGGCGGCGGAGTGATTCATGAAAATGCTTCTGACAGTTGTTGCCATCGTCCTCTTGTTGTCCGGGCTCGTCTTCATGGGTCAGGGCTCACGCTTTTTTCCGTATCCGGCCGAAAGCTTCATGATCGGTGCGTCACAGTGGATCTATTACGGTGGCGCTATAGCGCTCGTCGGACTGGTGCTTCTCATTGGCGCCCGGCGCTTATGAAGCTTGGATCAGCCGGCGAATCCGCCGGTATCCAAAAACGCCTGCTCTTGCGGGGTTGAGGCGCGACCGAGCAGCGCGTTGCGGTGGGGAAAGCGCCTAAAGCGCCGGATGATGTCGGCGTGCAGCTCCGCCCATTTCAGCGTATCGGTGTCGCCGGTCGCAGCGATAAGCGCGACGGATCGCTCTTGGTCCGCGAGCGCTTCCGAATGTTCGAACGGCAGGTAGAAGAAGACACGCCCTGGCATGGCGACCTTTTGGTCGAAGTCCCTGGCGATGGCTCGCTCCGCCACGGCGCGGGCGAGGGGGTCGGCGGTGAAGGACCGCGCGGTGCCACGAAACATGTTGCGCGGGAATTGATCGAGCACGATGACGAGCGCGAGCGCGCCTTCGGGTGAATTTTCCCACGCGCTCAGCAGTCCTGCCGCGGCGTCCTTGTAGGTCGCGGCAAATCGATCGCGGATCGCCGTGTCGAACGCCTCGTCATGCGCGAACCAGCGCTCGTGGCCAGCCACCAGCCAGAAGGCGAGAACGTCGGCGGCCGACTGTTGCGCCGGCGCGGGTTGCTCGCTCATGGTCGGGACAGCATTCAAAAATTCTGCAGCATCGCGTCGCGGAAAAATTTCGGCAGCTCGGCGATGTCGCCCGCGCCGTAATCGCCGTCGACCGCGGCCGACAGCGACGCCAAGGTACCAGCCGAAAGCGGCATCGGCACGCCGGTAAGCGCACCGGTCGCGACCGCCGACATGATGTCCTTGCGCAGGGTGCGGATATCGAGGGTCATGTCGCCTGCCTCGCCCTTGAGCACGCCGGTCTTGGCCTTGAGCCAGCCGGTCGCCGTGGCGCTTTCGGACAGCGCGTCGAGCATCGCCTCGAGCGCGAGCCCCTGCCTGGCGCCGAGCGCGAGCGATTCCGCGATCGCCTGCACGTAGGCGCCAAGCCCGACATTGGCGGCGAGCTTCATGGCATAGCCCGCGCCATGCGGGCCCATGTGCAGAATGCGCCGCGTCAGCTTTTCCAAGACGACGCGCCCGCGCGCCAAATCTTCGGCGCGCCCGCCCACCATGGCGAACAGCGTCCCGGCCCTAACCTGCGGAATCGTGCCGAGCACCGGCGATTCAATCAACCGTGCACCTTTTGCCTCGACCAGCGGCGCGAGCTCGCGGCCGGTCATCGGTTGCAGCGTGCTCATCTCGATAAACAGCTTGCCGCCGACATCGCCTGAGAGAAAACCATCAGCGCCGGTGAAGATCCGGCGCACGCCGTTGTCCTCGGTGATACTGGAGATGACGATCTCGGAGGCGGCGGCGACGTCGCGCGGACCGGAGGCGACACGCAGGCCGCCGGCCGCCAGCTTGCGGTTTGTTTCGGCGTTCTGATCCCAGCCGACGACCTCAAAGCCCTGCTGGCGCAGGCGCTCGGAGATCGCCCCGCCCATCCGCCCGAGACCCACAATGCCGACTTTCATGGCCTGCTCCCCATTCGCGCGTCCGCGGATCATTCTACGCGATGGGAATCGCAGGCGCGAGCCGCCGAACGGCGGCCACGCCGCCGATCAGTAGCGCACGTGCTGCAGCTTCTCGGGATTGCGCACCACGTAGATCGCCACGATGCGTCCGTCGTGGTGCTCGAACGCCATCGTCTCGATCGAGCCGTCGTCTTCGTGCAGCACGAAGCCCGCCAGTCCGTTGACCGTGGCGGGACGCGCGGCGATGGAGGCGAGGCCCGGGTTCTTGCGGGCAATACCTTCGAAGAAACGCATGATTTTTTCGGCGCCGTAGATTGGCTTGAGCGCAGCGGTACGTTTGCCGCCGCCGTCCGTATAGAGCACGGCGTCTTCGGCAAGGAGCCGCGTCAGCGCCGCCGGGTTGGCGGAGGTGATCGCGGCCTGAAATGCCGTCGCGAGCCGGCGGCCTTCTTCCGGCGATGGCGAAAACCGCGGCCGCCCCGCTTCAATATGAGCGCGTGCGCGCGCTGCGAGCTGGCGGCAGGCGGGCTCGCCGCGGCCGAGCGTGCGCGCCACTTCGCCAAACTCGAGGCCGAAGACGTCGTGCAGCAGAAAGCTAGCGCGCTCGAGCGGCGACAACCGTTCGAGCACCAGCATCAGGGCGACCGAAATGTCATGCGCCAGATCGCCGGCGCAGTCGTCGTCAAAATTTTCGTCGACCACCGGCTCGGGCAGCCACTGCCCGACATAGATTTCGCGCCGCGCCTGTGCCGATTTCATGCGGTCGAGGCACAGCCGCGCCACCACGGTGCCGAGATAACGCCGCGGCTCCTCGACCTCGGCGCGATCCGTATTGTGCCAGCGCAGATACGCGTCCTGCACCATATCCTCGGCCTCGGCGCGCGAGCCGAGCATGCGGTAGGCGAGGCCTGTCAGCGCGTGGCGATGCGCCTCGAACGCCGCGACGCCTTGATCCAGGATCGCGCTCATGCGGCTCTCCTTGTTATGCGTGCGCGACGGTATGGCGCGGCCCAAATCGTGGCCGTCCGCCTGCCATCGCTCGTACGCCTAAGACGAGGCAGCGTGGTCCCGTGTGACATGCCGGGCCCGTCTGGAGACAGATATGCTTGGAACCTCCCCGCCACAGGAAGGCGCGCCGACGCTCCTATGCGAGCGCGTCGGCCACCGCTTTCCCGCAAGCCGCCGTATTGGCCGCGCCGCCGAGATCGCGGGTGCGCAGTTTCGGATCGGCCAGCACGCGCTCGATCGCTTTGACGATCGCGGCCGAGGCGTCGGCCTCGCCGAGATGTTCCAGCATCATCGCCCCCGACCAGATCTGGCCGATCGGATTGGCAATGCCCTGTCCGGCAATGTCGGGCGCCGAGCCGTGCACCGGCTCGAACAGCGACGGGAACCGGCGCTCCGGATCGATGTTGCCGGACGGCGCGATGCCGATGGTGCCGGTGCAGGCCGGCCCGAGGTCGGACAGAATGTCGCCGAACAGGTTCGAGCCGACCACGACATTGAATTTGTCGGGCCGCAGCACGAACAAGGCGGACAGAATGTCGATGTGATACTTGTCCCATTTAACGTCGGGAAAATTCTTCGCCACCGCTTCGACGCGCTCGTCCCAGTACGGCATGGTGATGGCGATGCCGTTAGATTTGGTCGCCGATGTGAGGTGCTTCTTCGGCGTTTTGCGCGCGAGCTCGAAAGCAAATTTAAGCACGCGGTCAACGCCGGTGCGCGACATCACGGTTTCCTGCACCACCACTTCGCGCTCGGTGCCGGCGAACATGCGGCCGCCGATGGCGGAGTATTCGCCTTCGGTGTTTTCGCGCACCACCCAGAAATCGATGTCGCCGGGCTTGCGGCCGGCGAGCGGCGACGGCACGCCCGGCATCAGCCGCACCGGCCGCAAATTCACATACTGATCGAACTCGCGGCGGAACAGAATCAGCGAGCCCCACAGCGAAATGTGATCGGGAATTTTCGCCGGCCAGCCGACCGCGCCGAAATAGATCGCATCGTGGCGGCCGATCTTATCCTTCCAGTCCTCCGGCATCATGCGCTCGTGCTTGGCGTAGTAATCGTACGAGGCAAAGTCGAAATGATCCTGGCGCAGTTCAAAGCCGAATTTTTTCGCCGCGGCCTCGAGCACGCGGACGCCTTCGGGCATGACCTCCTTGCCGATGCCATCGCCGGGTATGACGGCAATGCTGTAGACGCGGTTGGTGGGCATGGGGCGTTCCTCTTGGCGCGCGTTGGAATTGAACGTGCTCACTATAAAGCGGTCGGCGGCAAGACGAGAGGGCTGGAGGCGACCGTGCCGAGCGCGGCTCCCGGCCTACCGTCCTTCCTCCCACAGCGCTTCCAGCCGGTGCCGGAATGCCTTCGGCCGCTCGGCCAGCAGCCGGCGCGCGATCCGCGCGGCGCGATGAGTGAGCTGCAGGCGCCGCTCGGCGCAGGCCGCTGTGAGCCGCGAGCGCCAGTGCGCCAGCGGCTGACGCGGCCCGGTGAGCCGCTCCAGCACGGCGAGATCCTGGCACTTGCCGAGGCGATCGCGCAGCCGCTCGGCTTCGTTGGTCCACATTTTGCCGAAGCGCGGCCACAGCGGCTGGACCAGCTCCATCTGATAGCGATGCACGACGACGCGCTGGCGAAACGCATGCAGCTCCGCGTCGCTCGCCAGCGACCAATCGGACGGCATACGGCGCCGCGCATCGCGATAGCCGACCGCGAGCTGCGCCGCGATGGCGGAGAAATCGAATGGATCGAGCGGCCATGCCTCGACTGCCGCCGCCGCGCCGTCGATCCAGCCGACGATCGTTGCCTGCAAGTCCGGCGTGAGCACGGCGCGTTCCTCGCTGCCGCGCAATTGCTCGATGCGGCCGCGTATCGTCTGCTGCGTGCGTTCGGACAGCACCACGCCGCGCTTGAGCACATCGTCGAAGGCGTTGAGCGCCGCCTGGCCGTCGCGGGCGTGGGCCAGCGAGCGGGCGTAGTCGCGCGCCTCGACGCGCCAGCGTTCGGCATCGGCAACAAACGGCGCCAATAGCCGCATCAGCGCCCGCCATTCCTTCATGGCGCGGCGGAATTCGTGCACGGCGTCCTGGCTCGAGCGTTCCGGATCGGTCATCACGGCGCGCGCGCCGGCGAGAATGTGCCCCGCGATGCCGCGCACCACCGGACCGATCGCTGCGCTGGGCTGCAGGGCAGGTTTTTTCAGGGCGGATTTCTTGCCCATTTTCGGGTTAACCGGACCGTGCATGGTAATTGCGGGGCGAAGGTAACAATCGGATGGGAGAATAGTGACACTATGGCGAAATATCCGCCCGCGCGCACTTCCCTTATCGGGGACCGCTTGCTACATGCATGCCGATACTTTTGCCCTTTGACGCGGGGTGGAGCAGCCCGGTAGCTCGTCAGGCTCATAACCTGAAGGTCATAGGTTCAAATCCTATCCCCGCAACCAAATTACGCCGCCAAGTCAAAGACTTGGCGGCGTTTTGATTTTTGCGATGATGTCGCAGTCCCGCGTCTAAAAGCACTGTGGAAGCAAGAGAACAGGAAGTCCTAAGCAGATCAGCGAGTTGGCGTGAAGATGCCATTCAATCCCAGGTTTCGCTGCCACATCTGTTTGTGCATCTCGTGAAACCTGAATCCTGCAAGGGCTTTTCGCTCGCCGATCAGGCTGGATTCTGGTTATTTCCCGCGCGCTTTCGATAGTTTCGTTTGTTTCGGATATTGCGTTTGTGATCCATGATGCCTATAGTCTCGGTGTCGCGGAATGCGAGGAGACCGAAGCTATGGCAACCGCAGAACTAACGAGCGTGTCCCCTTCCAAGGAGGACATCGCGCTGGCCCGCCTCTCGGGACAGCGGCTCGCGCCGCTTGCGCGACGAGGACATCCTCTCACTCTCCGTGTCCGAGATGCCGGCCAGGAAGAGACTATTGAGTTGCCGGCAGGCGCCGTGAAGCTCCTCCAGGTTATCTTGGAAGATATGGCAGCGGGTCGCGCAGTGACGATTGTTCCCCAGAACGCCGAGCTCACCACTCAGCAAGCGGCGGACTTTTTAAACGTCTCGCGGCCGTTCCTCGTGCAACTGCTTGAGCAGAAGAAGCTGCCCTTCCGATCGGTCGGTACTCATCGGCGCATTCGGTTCGAAGATGTTCTGCGTTTCAAGGAGAACATCGATGCGGATCGACGCAAAGTGCTCGATCAGCTTGCCGCGGAAGCTCAGGACGTGAAAATGGGATACTGAGCCTTGGGCAATTTTACCGCCTTCCTCGACGCGTCCATTCTCTATCCGGCACATCCCGTCAACAATGGCTTCAAAAACGACATTGAACGCTGAAAATCTCGAAGCGCTGGGTACGCAGCGCTTGGCTCAACTGCTGATGGAAATCGCCGAGGGTGATGGGGCGACGAAGCGACGACTGAGGCTGGAACTCACCGCGCAGGAGGCACCCGAAGCTATGGCGGCGGAAGTGCGCAAGAGGCTTACCCAGATCGCCCGCTCGCGCTCCTTCGCGGATTGGCGTCGGGTGCGCGAGCTCGCCGCCGATCTCGAAGCGCAGCACCGCGCGATTATCGATAAGGTCGCGAAGATCGATGCAGCCGAGGCACTGGAGCTGACGTGGCGTTTCATGGAAATGGCCGAAACCGTGCACGGGCGCTGCGATGACAGTAACGGGGCGGTCGGCGAGGTCTTTCGCGACGCGTGCCGCGATCTCGGCCCGCTCACGCAGGCGGCGAAGCCCGATCCTGTCGCTTTGGCCGATCGCGTCTTTGCTGCACTCAATGAGAATGGTTATGGCCAGTATGATCATTTGATCGAGACGCTCCGCCCCTCTTTGGGAGCCAAGGGACTCGACCATCTGAAACGGCGGTTTACCGAGCTAGCGAGGGCGCCAGTCGAAAGACCGTCCTCGGAGAAGCGCAAGGTCATCGGCTGGGGCACGGGCGGGCCGCTTTACGAGGACGAGATTAAGGCGCGTCGCCGCGAAAGTACCGTCCGCCTCGCTCTGCGGGAGATCGCGGACGTCCAGGGCGACGTCGACGCCTTCATCGATCAGTACGACGAGAGGACCAGAAAGGTCCCAAGAATCGCAGCGGAGATTGCCCGTCGGTTGCTGGCGGCAAGGCGGGCAGAAGATGCCCTGCGGACACTCGAAGCGGCCGACCATAGGCGAAGCGATTGGCCGGATTTTGATTGGGAGGACGCACAGATCGATGTGCTCGAAGCGCTCGGCCGGACCAATGAGGCTCAGGCCGCCCGCTGGTCATGCTTCGAGCGCGCGCTCAGCGCGGAGCATCTGCGCGCCTATCTCAAGCGCCTGCCCGAATTCGAGGACGTCGAGGCCGAAGCGCGGGCGCTCGATTATGCGGGGCGCTACAGCAGCCTGCTTCAGGCGCTAGCGTTCCTGGTGTCGTGGCCCGCATTGGATCGAGCCGCGCGCGTTGTGACCGCACGAGCGGCGGAACTCGACGGCGACTACTACGAAATGCTCGCGCCGTCCGCCGATGCGCTGGCCGCCAAGCACCCGCTCGCCGCAACCCTGGCGCTGCGCGCGATGATCGCCTTTACACTGACCAAGGCTCGGTCGAGCCGTTATCGCCATGCCGCGCGGCATTTCATGGAGTGCGAGAGCCTCGCAGCCACAATCAAGGACTTTGGCGCCTTTGAGACGCACACAGCGTATGCTGCCCGGCTAAAAGCCCAGCACGCCCGCAAGAGCGGCTTCTGGAGCTTGATTTCCTGAAGACGCGGTTGACAGCAAATTCATCGGCAACGTCGCGATGGGACTACGCAGAGCAAACGTAAGCGCTTTGCATCCGCGATCGTGTATGCACTCGACGGCGATCCGCGCAGCTATCTCGACGACGCAATCCGCCAATACGGAGCCAGCGCCGAAGAAGACTGCGCGCAACTCTGGCGCCGCGTTGTGTTCAACATTCTTATTTCGAACAGCGACGATCATCTGCGCAATCATGGTTTTCTCTATGGGCCTGGCGGCTGGCGCCTCGCGCCCGCCTATGACCTCAATCCCGTGCCGCTCGACATCAAGCCACGCGTGCTCACGACCGCGATCGATGAAGTGGACGGCACCGCTTCGCTCGTCCTCGCCCTGGAAACGGCCGCGCATTACAAGCTGACGCCCGATCAGGCGCGAGCGATAGCGCGCGAAGTAGGCACGGCCGTAGCGCGGTGGCGCGACACGGCAAAATCGGTTGGCTTATCGTCCGCCGAAATCGACCGGATGGCCTCGGCCTTCGAGCACGAAGACCTGAAACGCGCAATCGATTAGGACCGATCCAACGGCAAGTGGATAAGCATGATCAGTTTGGCGCGCCACACTTTGGCGGCTTCGCGCGCGAAAGCATCGCGGCGCCGCTGTTGCTGTTTCACGGAGAAGGTCATATGAGTGCCGCCGGTACAACACAAGCGAGGGATGCGCGTGGCTACTAAAGCACGGAAGACTAAGGGCAAGGCTCAACATTCGTGGCGCGTGAGCCGAAGCAATAATCAGTCGGTGACTGTTACTGCGGATGGCTTGAGCGTGGTGGATGGAGAGCTGGTGTTCACGACAAGCGGATTGCCGGTCCGAATTATAGCCGCCGATACTTATACGGATGTGGAACTCTTGGAGTCTGCTGCCGACTAGCCTCGCAGCTTGGCGATGGCGAACGGTGCGCCCTCGAAGATCAACTGCGCACTTGCTCAGCGAGCCTTGTTCGCCGTCGCGTTCATCCCTGGACGGTCATGCTCACCCGGCGCGTTTAAGCTTTGGTGGGCTAATCCAAGACATATGAATCCGAGTCATATTATGACATCGCATTCGCGGGCGGATGCCTGTATCTAAGGCGTTAAAGGAAACGCCTTTGTATTTCGATCTTCGCCTTTGGCAGCTGACCCGCGGCATGCGGTGGCGCATCGTCGCCACGGTGCTGATGGGGCTCATTGCGGCCATCGTCGGCGTCGCGCGGTTCGTGTTTCTCGGTACGCTCATTGCGCTGGTCTATCGCGGCGCGCCCGGCGCGGCGCTCATACTGCCGGCGGCGGCGGTTGCGACCGTGGTGCTCGTGCGCGCCTTTTTGGAGCACGAGCGCACCATGGTGGCGCATCGCACCGCGGCGCGCGTCCAGGAGGTGCTGCGGCTCAAGCTCTACGACAAGGTCGCCGAACTCGGGCCGGCCTGGTTCGCCGGCGAGCGCACCGGCGGCGTGATGCTGTCGGTGGTCGACGGCGTCGAGCAGCTGCAGAGCTTTTTCGGCCAGTACGTGCCGCAGCTCGCTATCGCGGCGCTCACCCCGCTCGCCATGTTCGCCATCATCGGCTGGTGGGATGTGCCGGTCGCGGCGCTGATGTTGTGCTTCGCTCTGGTTTGTCTGGTGCTGCCGGCGGTGTTCAACCGGCTCAATCAAAAAGTCAGCTTCGCGCACCGCGCCTCGCTGAAAAGTTTCGGCGCCGAGTTTCTCGACGCCATCCAGGGTTTGGCGACCCTTAAGGCGTTCGGCCAGAGCACGGCTTACGGCCGGATGCTTGGCGGCAAGGCGCGTGAACTGTCCGCGGCGACGATGCGAATGCTCGCCACCAATCTGATCACGCGCGGCATCATCGATGTCGGCATCGGCGTCGGCGCCGCGTCGACGATTGCGCTCGGCGCCTACCGTGTCACCCACGGCATGATGACCTTGCAGGCGCTGCTCATCGTGCTGATGGCGGGCACCGAGATTTTCCGCCCGTTGCGCGATTTCCGTACTGTCCTCCATGACGGCATGGTCGGGCAGGCGGCGGCGCTCGGCATCAACGCGCTGCTGCAGGCGAAGGCGCCGATGCCGAAGGGCGGCGCGTGGCCCGCGGTGCCGCTCGCCCCGACTATCGGTTTCGACAACGTGCATTTCTCCTATCCGGGCGGGCGCGGCGAGGCGCTCGGTGGGCTGTCGCTCGACGTCAGAGCCGGTGAGCGCGTCGGCATCGTCGGGCCGAGCGGCAGCGGCAAGTCGACCGTCGCGGCGCTGCTGCTGCGGCTTTACGATCCGCAATCCGGCGGCGTGCGCATCGGCGGTGCCGACCTCGCCTCGCTCGATCCGGACGCGGCGCGCGGTCAGATCGCCGTGGTGCGGCAGGACACGTATCTGTTCTACGGCACGGTCGAGGACAATCTGCGGCTCGGCAAGCCGGACGCGACGCCGGCGCAGATCGCCGCGGCGGCGCGCGCCGCCAATGCGCACGACTTCATCGCCGCGCTGCCGCAGGGCTACGCCACTCTCATCGGCGAGCGCGGCCTGCGGCTCTCGGGTGGACAGCGCCAGCGGCTGGCGATCGCGCGGGCGCTGCTGCGCGACGCGCCGATCCTCATTCTCGACGAGGCGCTGTCCTCGGTCGATGCCGAGAACGAAGCCATCATCCAGGGCGCGCTCGACCGCCTGATGGCCGGGCGCACGACGCTGATCCTGGCGCACCGGCTCTCCAGTGTCATCGATGCCGACCGCATCCTGGTGCTCGACCACGGCCGCGTCGTCGAAAGCGGCACGCATCGCGACTTGATGCAGCTTGGCGGAGCCTATCGGCAACTGATGGGCGCGCAGGCCGAGGAGCGCGGCGACATGACGCTGCCGTTTTCGCCGCCGGCCGCCGCGCATGCCGAGGCGACTGCGGACGCGGTGCCGACGGAGCAGGGCCTAACCGCCGACGGTTCCATCCTGCGCGTCGAGCGCATGGATTGGGGCCGCACCACGCGCGCGCTGCTGAGCTTCATTGCGCCGTGGTGGCGGCGGCTCATGCTCGTCATTGTCTCTGGGACGGCCCGCGTCGCCGCCTATATCGGCGTCGCCGTTGTCAGCGCGCTCATCGTTGCTGCGCTGAAGACCGGGCGGCCGTTTGGCGATCTTCTGATCTGGCTAGCGGTGATCGCGCCGCTTGCCGGTATCCTGCACTGGGCCGAGTCCTGGCAGGCTCACGCCATGGCTTATCATCTGCTGGCCGACATGCGCATCGCGCTGTTCCGCAAGCTCGATGCGCTGGCGCCCGGTTATCTGTTGCGCCGGCGCTCCGGCGATCTGGTGGCGCTGGCGACGCAGGATGTGGAAACGGTCGAATATTTTTATGCCCACACGGTCGGTCCCGCGATCGTTGCGATCATCGTGCCGGCAGCGGTGCTGGTGACGCTGACCGTATTCGCCTGGCCAGCCGCGCTGGCCCTCGTGCCGTTCCTGTTGTTCGCGGCCTTGGCGCCAGTGCTGCTGCGGCAACGGATCGACGGGCTTGGCGCCGCCGCGCGCGAGGCCTTGGGCATGCTGAATGCGCACGTTGCCGACACCATCCAGGGACTTGCCGAACTCACCGCCTTCCAAGCGCTCGGCCGGCGGCGCGGCGAATTCCAGAGGCTTGTGCGCAATTGCACCATGCTGCGGCTCAACGTGCTGCACGACATTTCGCTGCAGGACGTGCAGCTCGAAACCGCAACCGCGTTCGGCGGGCTCGCGGTGGCGTTGACCGGCGGGCTGCTGGCGGCGGGCGGGCAATTCAACGGCGTGTTTCTGCCGCTGCTCACTTTGCTCGCCACCTCGGCTTTCCTGCCGATTTCCGAGATTGCCCATGTCAGCCGCCAGCTCGCCGATACGTTTGCCTCGGCGCATCGGCTGCGCGCGGTGCATGAGGAGCCCGTTCTGGTGACGGACGGCCGGGGAGTGCCGGCCTCGGCGCCGGCGACGGCGCATAACACGGGCGCCGCAATCCAGATCATGCATGTGGATTTCAACTATCCGGGGACGGAGCGCGCGGTGCTGCGCGGCGTCGAACTCGCCATTCGCCCCGGTGCGACGCTCGCCATCGTCGGCCCGTCAGGTTCGGGCAAGACCACGCTCGCCAATCTCCTGCTGCGTTTTTGGGATCCGACGCACGGCATCGTCATGCTCGACGGCGCCGATCTGCGCCAATACCGGCTCGACGATCTGCGCGGCCGCATCGCGCTCGTCGCGCAGGACACATATCTGTTCAACGATACGCTGCGCGCCAACGTGGCGCTGGCGAAGCCTGGCGCCGGCGAAGCCGAGATCATGCAGGCGCTGGAGCGCGCGGCTTTGCGCGAGTTCGTCGCCGCCCTGCCGGCGCGGCTCGATACCAAGGTCGGCGAGCGCGGTGTCCAGCTTTCCGGCGGCCAGCGCCAGCGCGTCGCCATTGCGCGCGCGTTTCTGAAAAACGCGCCGGTACTGATCCTCGACGAGGCAACCTCGCATCTCGATGCCATCAGCGAGGCGCAGGTGCGCCAGGCCCTGACCGACCTGATGCGCGACCGTACCACCATCGTCATCGCCCACCGCCTCTCTACGGTGCGCGATGCCGAGATGATCGCCGTGCTCGATGCCGGACGCCTGGTCGAAGCCGGCACCCACGCCGAACTGCTGGCGCGCGGCGGCCTCTATGCCGAACTTGTCAGCCGCCAGCTTGCGCTCGGCCGCGCCGCGGAATAGCGGCTCGATTTATTGCTATTTCTCGTCCGGAAGTTTCTGAAGCGGATCGACGACAGGCACGCCCAGCGGCGCGAAATGCCGCGTGTTGCCGGTCAAGAGGGTCAGATGATGCCGCTGTGCTGTAGCGGCGATGGCGATGTCCGCAAAGCCCGGCGATTGCCCGCGGCCGCGCGCGCGATCGGATAACGCTCCGGCGATCTCGGCGGTCGCAATGTCGAACGTCAACACCCGATCACCGTAAAGATGCAGCAATGTCTGCAGCCACGCCGAAAGCTCAGCTGCCCTGCGCCTTGCCCCTTCGCGTTTGACTTTGGCGATGCCGCTCGCGAGTTCCGCAATGGTAACGGCCGACACGAAGAGATCCGACGAATGCGAATCCATCCACGCTGCCAGGTCAGCGCGAGGGAGGGCCCTGGCCGGCGACGTTACCGAGATGATGTCGGTATCGACCAGGTATCGCGTCACAGATTGGAATCGCGAAGCGGCGCGGCGCCGCGTTCGGGTAGGTCGCCGTCAACGAGCGGCGCCGACATCAACAGCCGGCCGAACGACGGCACATTGGACAGTCTTTGCCAATCGCTGAAGCCCAGCACGACCGCTTCCGGCTTGCCGTGACGGGTGATGACGGACGGCTTGCCGCGCGTGGCTTGATCGACCACCGACGACAGGTTTGCTTTGGCGTCCCGCAACTGGATTTTGCGCATGGTTTCCTGCCCGTGACTATTGTGGTCATATTAGCCGGAAAAGACAAAATCGGCAAGGAGCGATGCCGGCGCGCCGATGCTGCCGCCGGCGAATGCGGCTTAATGCGTATGTCTACGCCGCCTGCTGGGCGAGGCGGTTCATCTCGCGCTGCACCAGTTCGCGGTAGAGGCCATCGCGGCGCATGAGCTGATCGGGAGCGCCGTCCTGGACGACCCGGCCGGTCTGCAGCACGACAATGCGGTCGAAATTCCGCACGGTAGAAAGCCGGTGAGCGATGGCGATCACGGTGCGATGATGCATCAGACGGCTTAGTGCGTCGCGGATCATCTCCTCGGAATCGCTGTCGAGCGCCGACGTCGCTTCATCGAGCAGGAGGAGCGGCGCATCTTTGAGGAAGGCGCGTGCGATGGCGATACGCTGGCGCTGACCGCCCGACAGTTTTAGGCCACGCTCGCCGACGATGGTGCGCATGCCTTCGGGCAGCTTTTCAACAAAATCACAGCGCGCGGCGATCGCCGCCTCCATCACTTCGTCATCGGAGGCATCCGGCCGGCCGTAGCGGATGTTGTCCAACACGGAGCGTTGGAACAGGGAGATGTCCTGCGGCACGATCCCGATGGCCTCGCGCAAGCTCGCCTGCGTGACGCGCGCGATATCCTGGCCGTCAATCAGAATGCGCCCGCGCTGCACATCGTAGAAGCGCTGCAGCAGCGCGAACAGGGTCGACTTGCCGCCGCCGGACTGGCCGACCAGGCCGATGCGTTCGCCCGGTTTGAACGACAGCGAAAAATCTTCCAGGATCTGCTGGCCGTCGCCATAGCGGAAAGTGACGTGCTGGAACTTGACGCTGGCGCCGCGGCGCACCAGCGGCTGCGCCTGCGGGTGGTCGCGCAATTCATGCGGCACCAGGAGCGTCGACAGCGCCTCGGCAAGGCGTGCGAAATGCTGGGTGATGTCGACCAGCCCCACGGCGAGATCGCGGGTCGCGCTGAGCACCGAAATCGACAGCGTGCAGGCCAGCACCACGTCGCCGGTCGTCGCGGCTCCCTCGTTCCACAGCACGATCGCCCAGGCGACCAAGCCGAGCGTGAGGACGATTGTCACGATGGCATGAAAGATGCGCAGCTTTTCGAGATAGAACAGGCTCCGCCGGCGCGCGTCGAGCTCGCGGTCGACGGTGGCATCGAAGCGGCGGTGTTCGCGCAGCAGGCCGCCGAAGGCGCGCACCAACGGCATGTTGCTGACCACGTCGACCATTTCGCCGTCCACGGCGGCAGCCTTGCTGGCGAAATCGTGGTGCAACGGCCGGCCCGCCGCGGCCAAACGGAACATCACGCACACCATGACGCCGCCGAACAGCGCCAGTGTGCCGGCCATCGCCAGGCTGATCGTGCAGACCAGGGTTATCGCCGCGATGGTCGCCGCGCAGGGCGGCAGCACGTTCCAGATGAACATGTTCTCGGCGGTAAATATCGCGTTCGAGGTCGCGGTCACGCGGCTCGTCAGCATGCCGGGCAGCCGGTCGGCGAAGTAGCCGGGTGAATGCCCGGTGAGATGACGGAACAGATCGCGCCGCAGATCGCCGGTCACGCCGACGAAAGCGCAATTCGCGATCCAGCTTGCTATCCGCCACAACAGATTATCGGAGGCGATCAGCGACACGAGCAGGAGAAATGCCTCCCACACGTCCGCGCCCGCGCCTTGCGACAGGGTGTCGACCAGAAACTTCACGCCGTATTGCGTGCCCACCGAGCAGGTCACGGCGCCGAGCACGGCGGCCAGAATGGCGAAATGCGAGAACGGCCGCAGCCGTAGATAACGGAAGATGAAAGCAAGAGGGCGGTTTGCGTAGCTGCAAAGGTCGTCCATGCTGTTTTGGTCTCCGCCAGCGAACAAGCGGGCCCCCACCCGGGAGGTTCCCACAGCATCTCAACGCGAAGGGCGGAAAATCGACGCCGGTGTGCCGGTAAAAATTCGTTTCAATCCGGCAGTGTGCGCCGTGGAACCGCGGCGTTGGCGCGGCAACTCCGTGTCGGTTTTTGGATGTTTGAACTTTCAGCGCGTCAATAGAATCCGGTCAAGAAGCTTTTTGGTATGTTTTTGGTGCATCGATGACGACGCCTGAACATTGTTCACAGTTCCAAGTTCCATAAAAAATATGTTCCGTCGCGTTTTTGAGCGAATTTTGCCGTTCGCAGTTGTTGCAGTGCCGGGGAACAAATGCCGTCACGGGAAGTCCTAACAAGAAAGGTCAATCCGATGCATATCGCGCAAATCGCCCCCCTCACGGAGGCGATCCCGCCGAAGCTTTATGGTGGAACCGAACGCGTTGTGTCGTGGCTTACCGAAGAGCTGATCGCGCTCGGCCACGAAGTGACGCTGTACGCGAGCGGCGATTCCGAGACTTCGGCACGGCTTGACGCGGTGTGGCCGCGAGCGCTGCGGCTTGACGGCGCGGTGCGCGATCCGAACGCACTGCATATGCTGATGCTGGAGCGCGTCTATCGGCACGCATCCGAATACGACTTTCTGCATTTTCACCTCGATTATTATCCATTTTCGTTGTTCTCCCGCCAGCCGACGCCGTTCGCCACGACGCTGCATGGCCGGCTCGACCTGCCGGAGCATCAACCGGTGTTCGATACGTTTTCGTCGGTGCCGGTGGTGTCGATTTCCAACGCACAGCGGCGGCCCCTGCCGCAGGCGCACTGGGTGCGCACCGTGCATCACGGCTTGCCCGAGCGGTTGTTGACGCCGAAACCGGTCAAACCGTCGTATTTTGCGTTTCTCGGCCGGATCGCCCCCGAGAAGGGCTGCGACCGGGCCATTCGTATTGCGCACCATTGCGGCGTGCCGCTCAAGATCGCCGCGAAAGTCGATCGCGCCGACCGCGAATATTTCGACGAACAGATCAATCCGATGATCAAGGAAACGCACAGCGAATATATCGGCGAGATCAGCGATAAAGATAAGTCGGAATTTCTGAGCGGGGCGATCGCGCTGCTGGTTCCGATCGACTGGCCGGAGCCGTTCGGTCTGGTGATGATCGAGGCGATGGCGTGCGGCACGCCGGTGATCGCGTATAATCGCGGTTCGGTGCCGGAAGTCATCGATGACGGCCTTACCGGCTTCATCGTCGAGGATGAAAATGGCGCCATCGGCGCGGTGGACCGTCTGGGTCTGCTGTCGCGCACTAAAATTCGCAAACAGTTCGAGGCGCGCTTTACGGCGCGGCGCATGGCGCAGGACTATCTCTCGGTCTACCGCAACCTCGCCGATCGCATCGCGCCGCGGCTGCGGCTCGTCGCAGACGATGCGCCGGCTTTGTGAGCTTGCAGCGCGCGGGGGGCGGGTCGAACGCACGCGAAACTCACCCCGGTGCGAGCGACTGCTCGCGTTTCGCTCAAGCCGGCTGGTTGGTCTTCGCCAACTCTTCCACGGGTGTCGTCTCCGGCATCAGCAGCAGAACCGCCAAGAACCCTGCGAGCCCCATGCTTGCCAATCCGGCAAATGCCCAGGGGCTGCCGAAGCGATCGCTGAGATAGCCGGCGAGCGTCGAACTGATCGACGCGCCGATGCCGATGAACGTACCGACAATCCCCTGGCCGAGATTGAAATGACCGGTGCCGCGCGTCAGGTCGGCAATCACGAGCGGCACCATCACGGCAAACACGGCTGCGGTCACGCCGTCGAGCAGTTGTACGAAGACCAGCGGCACCGGGCTCGACAAGAGTGCAAACAATAGACCGCGCAGCGGCAGCGCCGCGAACCCGACCAGCAGCAGCGGCCGCCGGCCCCATCGCTGCGCGAGAATGCCGACCCGGGGCGCGGCCGCGGCCACCAGCATCTGGGGTACGACGATGCAGGCGGCGATCAGCAGCGTCGCCCACTGGCTCGACCGCATGGTGAGTACGCTGCCCATCAGCGGCAGCATGGCGGCGTTGCCGAGATGGAACAACAGCAAGCAACCGGCGAAGATCAGCAGCGCTTTGTTCTGCATCAGCGAGCCGGGCCTGATCGGCGCGCGTCTGCGGCCGCTCCGAGCGCGCTGGGCGCGTGCGTCGTCGGTCGGCGGTGGAGCACTATGCGCGCGTTCCGGATCGACCTCGGCCGGCGATATCATGCGCAACGCGACGAGCGCCGGGCCGAGCAGCAACACGGTGACAACAAATACCGCGCGCGCCGAAATCAAATAGCCGCAGGCGCCCATCGCCGCCGCCGCCAGGCCATTACCCACCGAGGCGAACCGAGCATTGCGTCCGAACCGCGAGCTGATCGCGGCGTGGCCGACGAGACCGAGGCTGATCGCCGCCATCGCCGGACCGAGCACGCAACTCGCCAGGGCGTGCAGGATCGACGCCGACAGCACCATGGGAAAGATCGGCAAGACCGCATAGCCGAGCGCGCTGATGCAGATCGCCACGATGGCGATCGCGGCGACCGTGCGTTCCGAGCGCGCCGCGTCGACCAGCGCGCCGCCCGGCATCTGTCCGATCAGCGCAACGAATCCACCGGCGGACAGCACGAGTCCGATGTCGATCTGAGTCCAATGCTGCGTGGTAAGATAGACCGACACGAACGGCCCGAAACCGGTCTGCACGTCGGCAACAAAGAAGATGAACCAATCGAGACCGCGCAGGCTGCGCTGTGACGGCCGCAGTGGCGGCATGCCCTGCTCAGGCTGTTGCGGGGCCGGCATCTGCTCGCGGGGGATGGCGCCGTGCGGCTCCGGCTGGTCGCTTGCTCGGTGCGGCGGGTTCGCTGGCAGTGTCCTTCTCCATGATTCCAAACGTAACTGCCAGGCGCCACAAAAGCCGGGGAGGGCTCGCTGCTTTTCGTGCTATTCCGGAAGGGGTTCGAGTTTGCCGAGTGCACCGAGAACGACGACAGGCTTGCCGTCCTGGTATTGCGGCGCGGCTTTCACCTGGTCGCGCGTGAGTTCGAGCGAGACAAAGGCGTCGGACTTGCCGGGGGGCGGAAAGTGCAGCGCGCCCCAATCGACCGCGATCTTGCGGCTGCCGACGCCGAGGAAACCGCCGAAGTCGATAATGGCGGCGCGGACCTGGCCGTTGGGATCGACGAGCACGTCAACGATCCGCCCCATATTCTCGTTGGTCGCGCTACGCACTTGGCGGCCGAGAATGCCTTCGACTTCGTGCTTGTCGAGCACGGTGATTTCAGGGGTCGCTTTAGGGGTGACTTGTGGGCTCGCTTGCGGGGCCGCTTTTGGAGCGGCGCTCGTGGCGGCACCGGAATTATCCGCGCAAAGCGCGGTCGCGCCGATCGAAAGCCCCAAGAATACGACCGCGGTTGCAGCCACAGTGTTGGCCGTTATTCGCCGATCTCCGTGCATAGCTCCTCCAGCAAGGCTGATGAAGTTCCCAAATGGACTAAATCGGAACCGGCCCGGCCGGTTCCACGTCGCCATCATGCGCGAGATGCGCCGATCAGGAGCTAAAAACCACGGAAACCCGGATGTCGCCGCTGATGCGCGGGGTGTCGAGCGAAACGGTGTTGCGATGGCGGCGCACGCGCAGATCGACGTTGCCGGCGCCGAGCTGCAGGTTGCGCAGCATCACTTCATCCAGGAACGGCGGCAGCATTGGATTGCACAGACGGATCTCGTTGTTGAACGGATCGAACTGTAATCCCAATGACGCTTCCAGGAGCGTAAATGGCGTAGCGCTGGCCCACGCCTGCGGCGCGCAGGCGACCGGATAGAGCGTCGGGCCGTGGCCCTGCTGACGGCGAAAACCGCAGAACAATTCCGGCAGCCGGCGAAGATCCATATAAGTACCCGCCATGGAGAGGCCGGCAAACAGCTCGGCGATCGCCTGCTTCTCGCCGTAGCGCGCCAAGCCAAGCGCGATCAGCGCATTGTCGTGCGGCCAGATCGAGCCGTTGTGATACGACATCGGATTGTAGCGCGCTTCGCCGGCGGCGATGGTGCGGATGCCCCAACCGGAAAAGAAACGCGGCTGAAGCAGTCCGGCGGCAACGCGCGTCGCCCGATCCGGCGCCGCAATGCCGGTGAACAGCGCCTGTCCGGCATTCGAGGAGCGTACCTGGCAAGGCTTTTTGTCGCCGTCGAGCGCCAGCGCGTACGTCTCGATTTGCGGGCACCAGAAC
The DNA here is from genome assembly GCA_036511795.1 of Xanthobacteraceae bacterium. Lineage (GTDB taxonomy): Bacteria > Pseudomonadota > Alphaproteobacteria > Rhizobiales > Xanthobacteraceae > BOG-931. The sequence continues at coordinate 15,593 of DATCBO010000128.1, read as the reverse complement.
GCCGCCTCAAAACGTTCGGCAAGCTTTTGCGCCTCATCATCGAGTTTTTCCGCGCTGGCGTCGCGTCCCAGCCGGCGGGCGCAGCGCGCCGCCATGCGCTTGGCGGCGTAGACGTAGGCTTGCACTTCCACGAGCGCGATTTCGCCCTCGGCCAGCCGTCCGTCGGCATGGAAGATGGCGTCCTGCGAGTCTTTCCAGCCCTGATTGGCGAGACCCTGTTCGCTCGCTCGCAGATATTCAACGAAGCCATCGCCGTCCGGATCGCCGGGACCGTCGATCCAGGCCAGGGCCGCTTCGATGTTGGGCCACAGCTCGGCGATGGTCTCGCGGTCGCCGGTACGCTCGAGATACAGCCCGGCAAGAAGTACAAACAACGGCGTCGAGTCGACGCTGCCGTAATAAAGGCCGAACGGAACTTCATGCAGCGCGGCCATTTCGCCGCCGCGCATCTCGTGCAGGATTTTTCCGGGTTCGGAGTCGGCGCGGGGATCGGTAGTCTTCGCCTGGTAGTATGCAAGCCGGCGCAGCACGCCTCTTGCGACGAGCGGACTCCACCACAGCATCTGCAGCGCCGTGATCAACCCGTCGCGGCCAAACGTCGTCGAGAACCATGGGATTCCGGCGTAAGGGTAACGGCCTTGCGGCGTGTCGGTCATGAGGATCGAGAGATCGGCCGCCGACCGGCACAGCATTTCGTTGAATCGCGTATTGGACGTCTCGACCGCCGTGCGGTCGCGCGCCGTATCGCGCAGTTCGCGTCGCGCGGCGATCAGGCCGCGCAAAAACGGCAGCGGCCTGGGCCGCGTCGGATCACAGCTCACGGCGATGAAGATCGGTAGCTTTTCGCTGGGATTGAGCCGGACGTCGTAGACGGCGCTGTCGACCGTCAGGTGTGCCGGCGGCGGATCGAATGTCAGCGCCGTACGCCGCAGCTTGGCGTCGAGCCCGCGATAGCTGAGCACGACCTCGTCGTTGCCGTGCAGCTTGGCGGTGGCGGTGCCGCGCCGTGCACGGTGCGCACCGCGCACCTCGAACAAGTCGGCGAAATCATTTTCGAACCGAAACGACAGCCGCAGGTCGACGGCCCGCTCGCCGTAATTCCGCAGCCGCAGACGCTGGTAGGCGGTGCCGCGCCAGAGAAATACCGTGCGCAGAATGTGCACGCTGTCTCTCTCCAGAACGATGTGCTGGTCCGACATGATGTCCGGATTGGTCAGATCGACGAAGAGCGCGGAGTTGTCGTCGCGCAGATTTGAACCGAGCAGCAGCGGCGGGGTGTCGTTGACGAACAGTTCGAGGCGCGACAGGTAGCGGGTATCGAGGTGGAACAGTCCAGCGGAGCGGCCAGATGCCGCCGCGATGTCGCCACGGCTATCGATGACAGCGAAGGTATCGCCGTATTTCAGTGTCCGCGATGTCCCGCCGGCGGCTCGCGTCGCCGCGATATAGAATGGCGTTTCCTCGGGCGCTTCGAGTGGAACTATCTGGACGGCGCTCTTCTGCGGATTCATGTTTGCGGATTCATGGCTGGCGGCCTGATCGTCTTGCGGTCTTGTCAAAACGCGGTCTTGTCAAAGTGCCCGGACTGAAGTGCCCGGACTGAACGCAACGCTGAAACGACGCCGTGCCGGCGATGTCAGAATGACCGCGGGCTCGGCGCAAACGCGATCGGCGGCACGTACTGCTTACGGACCCGCGCCGGAATGGATGACGTCGATGACGCGCATGCGGATCGGATCGACAACCACAACGTCTCTCTCCACCGTGGCGTATTTGAGGATATCGGCATCGCCGAACACCGATACGTAGGGCAGATCGCCTAGTTCGAGTGACGGTGGAACCGGCGCACCGGTCGCGGCGGTTATGTCGCTGCGAGCGGCCCGAACGCGTTGCCGGGTCACGGCGTTATAGAGCGTGTTCCGCTGAACTGACGTGAGCCCCATCGGCTGGGTCACAGCGCCATCCGGCCCGATGGTTTCGACCGGGCCGGTCGACTGGGCCGATGCACCTGTAACGCCAAGGAGAACAGCGACTATTGTTAACGCCGGAAAGCTTGGATTGGCAGTCATGAAATTGCTCCTCGCCGAGCAAACGCACGAGCGCCGGGTTAGGTCCGGGAGTATCTTATTTTGCAGTGCACACTTACGTGTGAAGAGGCCTGGGCTTTATGGGCAAAGAGTTCGCGCCGGCTCTTGGATTAAATTTTCCATATTCCGGCGCTGAATCGAATTATTTGTATCGATTTGACTGTTGGATCGCGTCCCGGCGGGTTGCGACTATTCGCCGTCAGCCGCGCTGTGTATTTCATTTCCCATGCAACATGAAAATGATCTAAATCTGCTGCAAAGGCGACACAAAACTACGTAGGAAAAACTACATAGGGCGGAAAGCATGACAAGCGCTTCCACAATGGCCGAGTCTCGAGCGGTGGCCGGTCCGGAGACACGGTGGTCCCAGCTCATTTTCTGCATCATCTGCATGGTGCTGATTGCCAATCTGCAATACGGCTGGACGCTTTTCGTCAACCCGATCAACAAAGCGCACGGTTGGTCGCTGGCATCGATCCAGTTTGCCTTCTCGATCTTCATCGCGCTGGAAACATGGCTGACGCCGATCGAGGGCTGGATCGTCGACAGTCTCGGCGCCCGCCGCGGGCCTAAGCTGGTTATCGCCTTCGGCGGTATCATGGTGGGGCTGGGCTGGATCATCAATTCCTACGCTCAATCGCTGGGCATGCTTTATCTTGGTGCAGTCGTCGGCGGCACCGGAGGCGGCGCGGTCTACGCCACCTGCGTCGGCCAAGTGGTGAAGTGGTTTCCGGACCGGCGCGGTCTCGCGGTCGGCTTGACCGCGGCGGGGTATGGCGCCGGAGCGGCGCTTTCGGTCATTCCAATCCGTGCGGTCATCGCCTCTGCCGGTTACGAGGCTGCTTTTTTCTGGTTCGGTCTGATCCAGGGCGGCATCGTATTCCTCGTGGCATGGCTCGTTCGGGCTCCCGATCCGGGCGAAATGGCAGGCGCCCCCGCGCCCAAGGTCGCGCAGAACTCACGCAACTACTCGCCGCTGGAAGCTCTGAGCACGCCGGTGTTCTGGTTGCTCTACATCATGTTCATCATGGTGTCGGCGTCCGGCCTGATGGCGACCGCGCAGATCGCACCCATCGCCAAGGACTTCAACGTCGGCAACGCGGTGCTGCTGTTCGGCGCATCGACACTCAGCTTGGCCCTTATCGTCAATAACGTCTGCAATGGCGGAGCGCGGCCGCTGTTCGGTTGGGTGTCGGATCACATTGGCCGTGAATACACCATGGCGCTGGCCTTCGGCCTGGGCGGCGTCGCCTACTGGCTGCTCGGTTCGCTTGGCTACGCACCATGGGCATTCGTGCTGTTCGCCGGATTGATCTTCCTGACCTGGGGCGAAATTTTCAGCCTGTTCCCGTCGACATGCACCGATACGTTCGGCACCAAGTTCGCGACGGTCAATCTCAGTCTGCTCTACACCGCCAAGGGTGCGTCCGCGTTCCTGGTCCCGGTCGCCAACCTGATCAAGTCGCACACCGGCAGTTGGCACATGGTGTTCGTCATTACCGCGATCATGAACTTCGTCGTCGTGGCGCTTGCGTTGTTCGTGCTCAAGCCGATGCGCAGTCGGTTCCTGGCGACAAGTTGAGGGAGGAATCAGCCTGACGGCTGATTCCCGGCGAGACTCCCGAGCATCGAGATTTGGGCCTGCCAGTTTCGTCGACTGGCGGGCCTAAAAATTGTGGTCGGTTACTCGGCGCCCTTGCACCGTCCAGCGCACTGGAATAATGTATACCAGAATGAGTTCAAGCCTTTCCGTGCTGCATCGCGCCCAGAGTGCCACCGAGACTTCCGATGACGCCTCCCGAGTCGGAGAGCGGCGTGTCGCCGTCGATCCGCTCACCAGCCCGGCGAGTTTCAAGCAGCAAGCCTACACGGCGCTGAAAAACGCCATCGCCGCCATGGATATCTACGGCAGCCGCGCCGAGATCAGGCTCGACGAGCGGCGGCTCGCTGTCGATTTCGGCATCAGCCGCACGCCGGTGCGTGAGGCGATGGCCCAACTCGAGCGCGAGGGCTTCGTGCGCTCCGAGCCGCGGCGCGGCGTCTATGTGGTGCGCAAGAACCGGCGCGAGGTGATCGAGCTGATCACCGCCTGGGCGGCGCTCGAAAGCATGGCGGCGCGGTTGATCACCCAGATCGCAACCGACGACGAGATTGCTTCGCTGCGACGCATGTTCGCGACTTTTCACGTCGGCGAGCACCGCGCGCACCTCGACGAATATTCCGACGTCAACATCGAGTTTCATCAGACCATCATTCGCATGAGCCGCAACAACGCGCTCATCAATCTCGCCGAAAACCTGTTCACGCACATGCGCATGATCCGCCGCAAGACCATCGGCGAGCAGGATCGCGCCGACCGTTCGATCCGCGATCACATGCACATCATCCAAGCGCTGGAAGCGCGCGACACCGCGCGTGCCGAGAGCCTGGTGCGCGACCATGCGCTTGGCCTCGCCGAACACGTGGCGAAATACGCCGAATATTTGGATTGAACGTCAACGAGAGACGCAAAGTTCAGGGAGAATCCCATGGCTGAAGCAGCGGTAAAAACCAAAGATGCAAACGCAGCCGACGCGCAGCCGGAGCTGACGGACGGCTTTCATCTTGTCATCGACGCACTCAAACTCAACGGCCTCGATACCATCTACGGTGTGCCCGGCATCCCGATCACCGATTTCGGCCGCATGGCGCAGGCTTCGGGCATCCGCGTCATCTCATTCCGCCATGAACAGAACGCCGGCTATGCCGCCGCCATCGCGGGCTTCCTGACCAAGAAGCCGGGCGTCTGCCTGACGGTATCGGCTCCGGGCTTTCTCAACGGGCTCACCGCGCTCGCCCATGCGACGACGAATTGCTTTCCGATGATTCTGATCTCGGGCTCCTCGGAGCGCGAGATTGTCGACCTGCAGCAGGGCGACTACGAAGAGATGGATCAACTCGCCATCGCCAAACCGCTGTGCAAGGCGGCGTTCCGCGTGCTGCACGCACAGGACATTGGCATTGGGCTCGCACGCGCGATTCGCGCGGCGGTTTCGGGCCGTCCGGGCGGTGTCTATCTCGACCTGCCGGCCAAACTGTTCGGTCAAGCGGTGGATGCGGCCGCCGGCGAACGGTCCCTGGTCAAAGTCATCGATCCGGCACCGGCGCAGATTCCTGCGCCCGAGGCGATCAAGCGCGCGCTCGACATGCTCAAAGGCGCCAAGCGCCCGCTTATCATCCTCGGCAAGGGCGCGGCTTATGCGCAGGCCGATGCAGCGATCCGCAGTTTTGTCGAAAAGAGCGGCGCGCCATTCCTGCCGATGAGCATGGCCAAGGGCCTGCTGCCCGACACGCATGCGCAATGCGCGGGCGCGGCACGTTCGACGGTGTTGAAGGATTCCGATGTCGTGCTCTTGATCGGGGCTCGGCTGAACTGGCTGTTGTCGCACGGCAAAGGCAAGGCCTGGGGCGATGCGCCGAAGAAATTCATCCAGGTCGATATCGAGCCGAAAGAAATGGATTCGAATGTCGAAATCGCCGCTCCGGTGGTGGGCGATATCGGCTCGGTCGTCACCGCGCTGCTCGACGGCATGGGCGGCCATTGGCCGGCGCCGCCCGCGGACTGGATCAAGAGCGTGACGTCGAAGCGCGACGAGAACATCGCCAAGATGGCGCCGCGGCTCATGAACAACAACTCGCCGATGGATTATCACGGCGCGCTCGGCGTGCTGCGCACTATCGTCAAGGAACGGCCGGACGCGATGCTGGTCAACGAGGGCGCCAATACGCTCGATCTCGCTCGCGGCATCATCGATGTCTATCAGCCGCGCAAGCGCATCGATGTCGGCACCTGGGGCGTGATGGGCATCGGCATGGGCTACGCCATCGGGGCGGCGATCGAAACCGGCAAGCCGGTGTTGGCGATCGAGGGCGATTCGGCGTTCGGCTTCTCCGGCATGGAGATCGAGACGATCTGCCGCTACAAGCTGCCGGTCTGCGTCGTCATCTTCAACAACGACGGCATTTATCGCGGTACCGACGTCAACAGCGCCAATTCCGATCCCGCGACCACGGTATTTGTCAAAGGCGCGCGCTACGACAAGCTGATCGAGGCGTTCGGGGGCGCCGGCGTCAACGCGACATCGCCGGACGAACTCAGGCGCGCCGTTAACGCGGCGATGGATTCCGGCACGCCGACGCTGATCAACGCCGTGATCGATTCGGCAGCCGGCAGCGAAAGCGGCCGCATCGGCAACCTCAATCCAAAGAGTGCCGTCCGCAAGAAATAACCGGCGAAAAATCCGCCGGACAAGTCAGCGACTCATAGCCGCCCAGAGTGGAATAGGAGAGGACAGCGATGGCCAAGAGAAAGAAACCCGCCAAGGCAAAAGCAAAGGGCGCGGCGAAAAAATCAACCAGGAAAGTCGTGAAGCTCAAGGCGGTCAAGAAACCGGCCGCGAAAGCCGCCAAGGCTGCAATCGGCAACGGGTTGGCGCGGCCCTCGACAAAGCCGTGGGGCGAGGCGGGCAGGGCGCTGCAAGGCGTCAAAATCCTCGACTTCACCCACGTGCAGTCGGGGCCGACCTGCACGCAGCTGCTCGCCTATATGGGCGCCGACGTGATCAAGGTGGAGCGGCCTGGCGCCGGTGATGTCACGCGCGGCCAGCTGCGCGACGTCAAAGGCGCAGACAGTCTCTATTTCACCATGCTCAACGGTTCGAAGCGCTCCATCACGATCGACAGCAAAAACCCCAAGGGCAAGGAAATCCTGGCGCGGCTCATCAAGCGCTGCGACATCCTGGTGGAAAATTTCGCGCCCGGTGCGCTCGACCGCATGGGACTGACCTGGGATTACATCCACAAGACCAACCCGCGCATGATCGTTGCCTCGGTGAAGGGGTTCGGCCCCGGCCCGTATGAAGACTGCAAGGTCTACGAGAACATCGCGCAATGCGCCGGCGGCTCGGCCTCGACCACCGGCTTCCGCGACGGCCCGCCGCTCGTCACTGGCGCGCAGATCGGCGATTCCGGCACCGGCCTGCATCTCGCCTTCGGCATCGTCACCGCGCTCTATCAGCGCGTTCGTACCGGCCGCGGCCAGAAGGTGCTGGCCGCCATGCAGGACGGCGTGCTCAATCTCGCGCGTGTGAAGCTGCGCGATCAGCAGCGGCTCAAGCACGGCCCGCTCGCCGAATACAGCCAGTATGGAGAGAACATTCCGTTCGGCAATGCGACGCCGCGCGCCGGCAATGATTCCGGCGGTGGCCAGCCTGGCTGGATTCTCAAATGCAAAGGCTGGGAGAACGATCCCGACGCCTACATCTATTTCATCACCCAGGCGCCGGTGTGGGGCGCGATCTGCGATCTGATTGGCAAGCCCGAGTGGAAGACCGATCCGGATTACGCCACGCCGCCGGCGCGGCTGCCGCGGCTGCGCCACATCTTCGATACGATCGAGGAGTGGACCAAGACCATGACCAAGTTCGAGGTCATGGAAACTTGCAATAAGCACGACATTCCGGTCGGTCCGATTTTGTCGATGAAAGAGATCGCCGAGGAGCCGTCGTTGCGCGCAACCGGCACCGTGGTCGAAGTCGATCATCCGATCCGCGGCAAATATCTGACGGTGGGCAATCCGGTGAAGTTGTCGGATTCACCCGCCGATGTGCGGCGCTCGCCGCTCCTGGGCGAGCATACGGAGGAAATCCTGCGCAAGGAACTCGGCTATACCGACAAGGAAGTCGCTGAGATCCAGGTGTCGGGCGCCATCACGGCGCCGGAGAAGCCGGCGAAAGCGGCCGCGGCGTAACGGTTTCTCCCTCTCCCCGCACGGCGGGGAGAGATGGTCTTCAGGGAGAGGAAAACGAATGCGTATTGTTGTTCACGGCCAGCAGGCGTTCGGCAAGGCGGTGCTTGAGGCGCTGCTCAAGCGCGGCGACGATGTCGTGGCCGTCTACGTCGCGCCGGAAAAGCCCGGCGCCAAGGCCGATCCGCTGAAGGAAGCGGCGCTTGCCGCCAAGCTTCCGGTGCATCAGCCGGACTCCTACAAGAAACCGGAAGTGTGGGAAGAATTCAGGGCGCTCAAGCCCGATCTTCAAGTCATGGCATTCGTCACGCTGTTCGTGCCGGAAGAGTTTCTCAACATCCCGACGCACGGCTCGATCCAGTATCATCCATCGCTCTTGCCGGCCTATCGCGGCGCCAGCGCCATCAACTGGCCGATCATCAAGGGCGAGACGGAAACCGGTCTGTCAATCTTCTGGCCCGACAACGGACTCGATACCGGCGCTGTCCTTTTGCAGAAGAAAACACCGATCGGCCCGAATGACACGCTCGGCACCGTCTATTTCGATCGGCTGTTTCCGATGGGCGTCGATGCGATTCTGGAATCGGTCGATCTGGTCAAAGCCGGCAAGGCGCCGCGCATCAAACAGGACGAATCGAAGGCGACTTACGAGGGCCGGTGTGGCGCGGAGAACGCCAAGATCGACTGGGGCAAGCCGTGGCAGCAGATCGATCGGCTCATCCGCGGTTGCAATCCGGCGCCGGGCGCGTGGACGACGTTCGAAGGCACGCAATTGAAAATTTTCGACGCCGCGCCGCTGCCGGCGAAAGACCCCAAAGGCATCGGCGGCAAGCTTGGCGAGATTGCCGTGGTGGATGCCGATGGTTTCACCGTGGTGTGCGCCGATGGGCGCTTTAAGATAACGCGCGTTCAGCCCGCCGACGGCAAGAAGATCGAAGCCGCCGAGTGGGCGAAAACCGCAAACATCCAGGTCAAGGCGAGATTCACATGACCCACCGCTGTCGTCCCCGCGCCAGCGGGGATCCAGTAATCACCGGGCAAATGGGTGGTTACTGGATGCCCGCCTTCGCGGGTATGACAATTTGAAAGACCGAAAATTCGTTCACTCAAGCTTGTCAGGATTGTCCATGCCCGCCTCACAGCACCAGTCGCCCAAATCGGATATTGAAATCTCGCAGGCCGCCAAGAAGCGGCCGATCATCGACATCGCGCGCGAAAAACTCGGCATCGGGCCGGAGAATCTTGAACCGTACGGCCACTACAAGGCCAAGGTGTCGATGGATTTCATCCAATCGATCCAGAGCCGGCCGAACGGCAAGCTCATTCTTGTCACTGCCGTCAATCCGACCCCGGCCGGTGAGGGCAAGACCACCACCACGGTGGGATTGACTGATGCCCTCAACCACATCGGCAAGAAGGCGATGCTGTGCATCCGCGAGCCGTCGCTCGGCCCGTCATTCGGCATGAAGGGCGGCGCCGCCGGCGGCGGTTATGCGCAGGTCGTGCCGATGGAAGACATCAATCTGCATTTCACCGGCGATTTCCACGCCATAACGTCGGCCAATAATCTGCTTGCCGCACTGCTCGACAACCACGTCTATTGGGGCAATGCACTCGGCATCGATGCGCGGCGCATCGCCTGGCGGCGCGTGCTCGACATGAACGATCGGGCGCTGCGCTCGATCGTCAATTCGCTCGGTGGCGTCGCCAACGGTTTTCCGCGCGAGGATGGTTTCGATATTACGGTCGCCTCCGAAGTGATGGCGATCTTCTGCCTTGCCCGCAATATCGAGGATCTCAAGAAGCGGCTTGGCAATATCGTCGTGGCCTATACGCGCGACCGCAAGCCGGTGCGCGCCAGCGACCTCAAGGCGCACGGCGCCATGACGGTGCTGCTCAAGGACGCGCTGGCGCCGAACCTGGTGCAGACCATGGAAGGCACGCCCGCCTTCATCCACGGCGGCCCGTTCGCCAACATCGCGCACGGCTGTAATTCCGTGCTGGCGACGACGACCGCGCTCAAGTTCGCCGACTACGTGGTGACGGAAGCGGGCTTCGGCGCCGATCTGGGCGCCGAGAAGTTCATGGACATCAAGTGCCGCAAGGCCGGCATCGCGCCCGATTGCGTCGTGCTGGTGGCGACCATTCGCGCGTTGAAGATGCACGGCGGCGTCAAAAAGGAAGACCTTAAGGCCGAAAACCTCAAGGCGCTCGAGGCCGGCATGAGCAATCTGCAGCGTCACATCGAGAACATGCAGAAGTTTGGCGTCCAGCCGGTGGTATCGATCAACCGCTTCTCGGCCGACACCGACGCCGAGATCAAGCTGGTCGAGGAGAAATGCAGGGCGCTCGGCGTCGAAGCTCTGATGGCCGATCATTGGGCCCTGGGTGGCGCCGGTGCGGCCGATGTCGCACGCGCGGTCGTCAAGATCGCCGATAGCGGCAAGAGCAAGCTGAAATTTCTCTATCCGGACGATATGCCGCTGGTCGAGAAGATCCGCACCATCTGCCGCGAGGTCTATCGCGCCAAGGACATTTCGATCGACAAGCCGGTGCGCGACCAGCTCGCCTCGTACGAGGCGATGGGTTATGGCAAGTTCCCGATCTGCATGGCTAAAACGCAATACAGCTTCACCACCAACCCGGATGCGAAAGGCGCGCCGAGCGACCATATCATTCCGGTGCGCGAGGTGCGGTTGTCCGCGGGTGCCGAGTTCGTGGTTGCAATCTGCGGCGAGATTCTCACCATGCCGGGCCTGCCGCGCGTGCCGTCCGCGGATTCGATCGACGTCGGGCCGGACGGAAAGATTGTTGGCTTGTTCTGATCGTCATTGCGAGCGAAGCGAAGCAATCCAGATGGTCTTGTAGTCTGGATTGCTTCGTCGCTTCGCTCCTCGCAATGACGCAACAAATGGAGTGAACGATGCTGAAATTCTACTATAGCGGCGCGCCCAACCCGACCAAGGTGGCGCTGTTCCTGGAAGAGACCGGTATGCCCTACGACGCTATTCCGGTCGATACCCGCAAGGGCGAGCAACACAAGCCGGAATTTCTCGCGATCAATCCGAATGCCAAGCTGCCGGCCATTGTCGACGGCGACGTCACCGTGTTCGATTCGAGCGCGATCCTGCTCTATCTCGCCGAGAAGACCGGCAAGTTTCTGCCGGCGAAGACCGACAAGGCGCGCGGCGAACTATTGTCGTGGATGTTCTTCGTCTCTTCGGGCGTCGGTCCGTATTTCGGCCAGGCGGTGCATTTCCGCAACTACGCGCCGGAGAAACTGCCCTATGCCATCAATCGTTATGTGTTTGAGGGCCAGCGCCATGCCGCCATCCTCGACGCGCGGCTTGGCAAGCACAAATACATGCTCGGCGATACTTATACGATCGCCGACATGAATGTGTGGGGCTGGGTGCGGATGCTGCCGAACGTGGTCGGCGAGGGCGCCTGGGACAAGTACAAGAACGTCAAGCGGCTGGTCGACGAGATCAACGCGCGACCCGCGGCGCAAAAGGCGTCGGCGCTCAAGGACCGTCATAAATTCAAGACCGAGATGGACCAGGAATCGCTCCACGCCATGTTCCCGCATCTGAAGGAGAAGGTGGCGTAGTCTCGCGGCTGCTCTGTCGATGCAATAGAAACGGCGCGGCCTTTCGACCGCGCCGTTTCAGCTATGGCGATAAGCGAGTTACGACAGCACGCGGATCAAATGCAGCGCCGCGACAAGACCGGCGATCGAAAGAATTACTGAACTGGCGATGTAAAGCCCGGCAGCTGCCAGTTGGCCGCGTTCGATCAGATAATAGCTGTCGAGCGAGAAGGTCGAGAATGTGGTGAAGCCGCCGCAGACGCCGACTGTCAGGAATATCCTCACCGCCTGCGGCAAATCCCATTTGAACGCAAACAGTCCGGCGAGCGCGCCGATCAGCATCGAACCCGCAATGTTGATGATCAGCGTGCCCCATGGAAAGTTAAACCCGAATAGTCTTCCAGACCCGATGCCAGATAACGCGCCACGGAGCCGACCGCGCCGCCAAGCGCGACGGCTAAGATAAACAGCAAATTCAAGGGATCTCCCTCCTGGTCAAATGGCGAACCCGCGGCCGTGCAGAACGGCCGGAGCATGCCGTTAAATTCTTGACAGGCTTGGCGGAGGGAATAGCCCCTAACGACACCTGACGCGTCCGGTAGGAGTCATCAGCCTTGCGGCGGTTATCTGGGGACCCCATCCCCACCAACTCAGAGCAAAATAGCCGTCGTGACCCACCTGTCAAGATTTCCAAATAAATAACGGCGCGGCTTTTGGAAGCCGCGCCGTTGGCATTCGCAGTGGTGAAGCAATTACTGGAACAGCTTCATCGCGTTGATCAGGGTCTGGATCACGCCCAATGTCAGCGGAATGCCGACAAACAGCCAGGCGAGCGCGAGCTGCCAGCCCTGTGTGCCTTGTTGAGTCTCGTTAACCATGACCTTCCTCCTCAGGCGCCTGCGGGTTCGCCGGCCGCGTCGACGGCCATCTGACCCATTGATGCTTCACGAGCGGACTTCATGTGGAAGCGGTGATGCACCGCCTTGATCATCGCGTTTGCGATGAAGCCGATCACAAACAGTCCGGCCATGATGTACATGGTGACATTGTAAGCCTGCGCTTTCGGCACGCCGTGCGCGACGTTGTACTGGCGAATGTAGTTCACCAGCACCGGGCCGAAAATTCCGGCCATCGACCATGCCGTGATCAGCCAGCCGTGGATTGCGCCGACATAGCGCGTGCCGAACATGTCCTTCAGATAGGCCGGCACCGTGGCGAAGCCGCCGCCATACATGCTGATGATCACCAGGAAGCAGAGCACGAAACCGAGGACGCTGCCGATCGATCCCGTATAGGGCACGGTGCAATACAGCAGGAGGCCGAGCACCATGAAGACGAAGTACGTGTTCTTGCGGCCGATATAGTCCGACGTCGACGCCCAGAAGAAGCGGCCGCCCATGTTGAACAAACTCATCAAGCCCACAAAGCCCGCCGCCGCAACCGCCGTGATCTTGCCCGGGAACATTTCCTGGCTCATGGCCGATGCTTGGCCGAGCACGCCGATGCCGGCGGTGACGTTGATGCACAGGACCAGCCAAATGCACCAGAATTGCGGAGTCTTCAGCGCGTCATAGACGTAGACGTCGCTGGTCGTGATCAGTTTCGACGCTTGTAGCGGCGGTGTGTACCCTTCGGGTTTCCATCCGGGCGCCGGTATGCGCACGATCGCAGCGCCGACCCACATGAAGACGAGGTAGATCGCTCCGAGACAGAGGAAGGTTTCGGCGACGCCGACATGGGTCGCAGTCGAAAACTTGCCCGTGAGCCAGACGGACAGCGGTGCGGCGATGAAGGCGGCGCCGCCGAAGCCCATGATGGCCATGCCGGTCGCCATGCCGGGGCGATCGGGGAACCATTTGATCAGCGTCGAAACCGGCGAGATGTAGCCGAGGCCGAGACCGATGCCGCCGATAAGGCCATAGCCAAGATACACGACCCACAAATTGTGGATGTAGACGCCGATCGCCGAAACCAAAAATCCAATCGCCCAGCACAGGCCGGCGGTGAACATCGCCTTTCGAGGACCGCCTTCTTCGACCCAACGGCCGAAAATCGCAGCCGAGAAACCGAGCACGAAAATCGCGATGGAGAATATCCACCCGAGTTCGGCGAGACTCCAGTCACCCGGCGCGGATTTGCTGATGCCGATCAGCCTGGTCATCGGCAGGTTGAATACGCTGAATGCATAGGCCTGGCCGATACACAGGTGAATGCACAAAGCCGCTGGCGGCACCATCCACCGGTTGAAGCCGGGCCCGGCAATCGTGTTGCTCCGATCGAGAAAGCTCATCGCGCGGTTCCTCCCTCATTGCCCAGAAAAGCATGCGCTTTGCGCGCATTTTTGCTTCGGCGCCGGTGAACCGGCACCGTACCACCACTCAATCACAGGTTACGCTTCAATAGAAGATGTCTATTTGCTGATTGACAATTTCAACCGCGGCGACGCGCATTAGGAATATTATCGCATTTATGTACTTGACAAAAGAAGGACTATAATCCTATACGACTGCAGTCTGCTCTCGTGGCAGGCTGGCGCGCCCGGATCAGGTCAAATCGGCTGTCAGTATGTGAGTGCATTTCGCCAGGGAAGGTGAAACGCAATGTGCGACGTTCCCGCATTGGAGAAAGAGTGCGATTACTGTAAGGGCGAAGACATGGTTGACGGTGAAGTCTGCACCGTCTGCAACGGTGATCGCCTTGTGTTGACAGCTTTCGGCGAACGTCTCGTTGATTTAATCGACCGCCGTGTGAGTGTCGCCATCGGGCGGGTTAATCGCGTTGTCGGCTAGCCACGCATCCACGACAATAATCAGGGCGCACGTTGCGTTGCTGCAATCATAGATAAGGTTGGCAACCATTTGTCCATGAAACGTGATTTTGTCTCCCTTTTGGACCTGCGGCAGGGCGGGGAAGTCTCTGCATCTGCGCACGTATTCCGCGTCGGCTTTTGCAGCCTTATGAACAATGACATTGCGCAGTGCGCTAAGACGATCAAAACACTCGTTTGTTATGACTTTGTCGATGTCATCCGCCTTCTTGTAGAAGGCGCTTTCGTAGGCCTCTCGAATTCTGCCGAGCGTCGTGAATGCAAATTTGTCGCGCAGGATTGATCCCATCCTATTACGTGTATCCCATTCATGAGCCCGAATGCTGTCGAGCTTTACTGATTTTTCTAGTTTTTGCGCTTCGTCTTTTGCTCGGTTTGCATCGCGCCGTCGATAGCGTTTTGCTCCGCTTAGCTCCGCAAGGCCTTGCGGTCGGTAATTTAATGCTGCTTCCCATAAGTCTGCGGCGGCAGTTTCAAACATTGTCCACGCTGAGGTTATGTAAGACATCATTGCCAATTCAAAGCTGTTCGCCGCAGCGGCAGACATAGAGATAATGACAGCGATGGCGCCCCCTTTCTCGGCCATATCATTTGCTAGCTTCTCTAACTTTGAGGCATCGTTTTGCATGTCGATAAGGCTTTGGGTGCGCTCATGGAATAACTCTTGAAAGCGCTTAAAAAGTTTTTTAGCTGTCGGGCCATCGTTTAGACGATTCTCAATATCAAAGTCGTCGAATTCCTCGTGATGTGCTATTAATTGAAAGCGATGGATATGACTGGAGAAGTCGGCTAAATAAGCTGGAAAGGCCATCAACGATTTCAGACGCACAAGATTCAAAGTGAAGGCTTCGGCCACATTGAATACGGGGCCGCTGCGAATGCCCATTTCTGGAGGATCGGCTAATCCAAACGCAAACGTGTGGAGGATACCTAAGGTATCTGAATTCTCAGGCAGGTACACCATGGCTAGGTCCAAAAATCTTGACGACACGTAACGTCTAATGGGCGCGCTTCTACGAATGCCGCCGAAGCCGCATTCGGAAATGAAGGTTGGCAAGTCTAAGACAAAACCTACTGAGAGTCCCGGCCAGAAGAAGCCTTCGCAACGCGCTTCTGCCAAGCCAAAAACCGCTTAGGTTCTGTCAATAATTAAGTCATACAGTTTTTCTTGGACGTGATTGTTTTGGTTTGTTTGGGAAGATCGTGTAGTTCCAATCGCCGTGGAATGCGTGAGGAGAGATATTGACGGCGGCAAGTTGAGCATCGGAGATTTTGACGGCTTTGGGGTACTTTCGTTCGTCGAGC
>DATCBO010000127.1:0-29388 GCA_036511795.1 Xanthobacteraceae bacterium | reverse complement strand
CGCGATCCTGCGCCGCCACTCGCCTATCGCCGCAGCGAACCACCGACGAGACGGCCAAGATATCCGTATGGGCACCAAAACATTTGCGCCGGGCGAAACCGAATGCGTGCTCATCACAAGCTCCCGTGAATCAATCGATGCCACGGGCGATTCCGTCCCTCACTTTTGCCGATTATCACCTGCCACGATGAAGCGGCCATGACGAATCGAAAACGCGAGCCGCTACGGCAAATTCCGACACAACCCTGGCCAAGCACCCCCAGACTCTGGCCGCTCACGCTCCGTCTGGTCGCTCATCGCCACTTTATCGCTCTGCTTGAGCAAGTCGCGTGCCATAGCCGCGCAAAGCGATTTTCCGTTTGCTACCCGCAGCATCCGGGCTTGGCGTCGTGTCTCAGTCGAGAAACGATGTCGCAATTGCGTGCACGATGACGAAAAAAGAGTCGGCGAACAAAGAGACTGCGTTGAGTACGTTTCATGGGCAAACGGCGCGATAATTTTATGACATCGGTTTCCGCCGTCCGTTTGCCATGTTCTCGCTACATTTGCGCAGCTGGGCCCGACCAAACCTGGTCACAAATGTGAGCTGAGCGTGCCGGAATCGCACGTCGCGGCGAGAGGCGAGTTCTTGCAACGACCGTCTAACGCGTTCGCGAGCGGGCCTTGCGTTGCGCAGGCCATTTGGATTTCAATGCCGTACGTTTCGCCCATCGGTATCGAATGTCGCGTCGCGATTCCACAAACGTCCTCGCCGGTCTGTGGCGTCTGGCTGAGCAAGACGAGATGGCATTGAGCAGCGTCGAATTTACCGGCGCGGAGCCGGTGCTGCCGTCCTCGTTCGCGGTCGGCACCGCCGCGCAGGCGAGCATCGCCGCGGCTGCTTTAGCGGCCGGCGAATTGTGGCGGTTGCGCAGCGGCCGGCGCCAGCGCATTGCCGTCGACATGCGCGCAGCCGCCATCGAATTTCGCAGCGAACGCTATCTGCGTGTCGACGGCAATGTTCCGGCCGAATATCACGACAGCATCGCCGGACTTTATCGCTGCGGCGACGGCCGTTGGGTCCGGCTGCACACCAACCTGCAGCACCATTGTAGCGGCTTGCTCAAGCTGCTCGGCTGCGAGCACGATCGCGCCGCGGTGCAGCGCACGCTCGACACCTGGCAAGCCGAGAATCTCGAAAATGCCGCGGCAGCAGCCGGCCTCGTCGTCACCGCGTGCCGCACGTTCGCCGAATGGGACGCGCATCCACAGGGACACGCGGTCGCAACACTGCCGCTATTTTCGATTGAGCAGATTGGCGACGCGCCGGTCAGGCCCTTGCCGGCAGCCGAGCGCCCGCTCACCGGCATCAAGGTGCTCGACCTCACCCGCATCATTGCCGGACCGGTGTGCGGCCGCACGCTCGCCGCGCACGGCGCCGACGTGCTGCTTGTCACGGCGCCGCACCTACCGTCGATGCGGCCGCTCGTCATCGACACGGGTCGCGGAAAATTGTCGGCGTCGATCGATTTGCGCCAAGCAGGTGGGCCCGAAACTCTAACCGCCCTCCTTCGCGACGCCGATATCTTCGTCCAAGGCTATCGGCCGGGCGCAGTGGCCGCATTCGGCTTCGGCCCGGAAGACGTCGCCAGGATCCGGCCCGGGATCGTCTACGTGTCGCTCTGCGCCTACGGCCACGCCGGTCCGTGGGCCGCTCGGCGCGGCTTCGATTCCCTGGTGCAAACGGCTGGCGGTTTCAACGCAGCGGAAGCCGAAGCGTTCGGCCAGGCCGAACCGAGAGAGCTACCCGCACAGGAACTCGATCACGCGACCGGTTATCTGCTCGCCTTCGCCGCGATGACGGCGCTCAGGCGCCGCGCCGAGCGCGGCGGTTCCTGGCACGTGCGCTGTTCGCTGGCACAGACCGGCTTTTGGCTGCGCTCGCTCGGCCGCATCGACGGCATGAGTTGTCCCAATCCGCGATCCGCCGACGTGCGCGATCTGTTGGAGGAGCTACCCTCCGGGTTCGGCCGGCTCACAACGGTGCGCCACGCCGCCACCATGAACGAAACGCCGCCGCGCTGGACGCGGCAAAGCGTTCCACTCGGAACGCACGCGCCAGTGTGGCCGCATTAAGCGTACGCGCTCACCACCCTACTGATCCAATTCCTTGAAATACCGATAGATGCCCCATTGGCTGAATGGGATGCGGCGCTTCGAGGCGAGATACGCGGCGACGCGCGGACGTTTGGCGACGCGATCGTGCAGCGTCACGAGCAGCGGTACCTTCTTCTCAAACCGCTTCATCCGCTTGGGAAAGGCGTAGCGCAAACCTTCGACGATCTGAAACAGCGACAGGTCGACATAGGTGAGCCTTCGTCCGACCATGTACTGGCCGCCGTTGTGCCGCAGCACGCGTTCGAAATAGCCCAAGAATTTCGGCACGCGATAACGCCAGAAATCGGCCGTGCGCCGTTTCGCCGCCGGCTTTTGCTCCTCGTAATAGAGCCAGCCGGAAATCGGATGGTGGGTGTCGTGAATCTGAACCACCAGATCGGTGATGGTGAGCTGCAGCTGATGCGTCCACAGCCGGGCCGCCTCGTCGCGCGGGGCAAGGTTGAGCCGCGGACCGAGATAAAACAAAATGAGCGCCGTCTGGCCGATGATGTCCTTGCCGGCTTTGAGGAACGGCGGCGCGTAAGGCGGGCGCGCCAACCGTTCGCTTTGCAAAATTTTCATCATCGCCGCCATGCCGCTTTTGCCGCGGCGCGCCACGTCGACATAGTCAGCGCCGGCATCCTCAAGCGCCAGGCGAACGAATTCGCCGCGGCCCTGAATGGTCGGCCAGTAATAAAGTTCGTAGCGCATGGTCAGCCCGCTGCCTTGTATTGCTCGTCGCTGACCGGCTCCAGCCATTCGACGTGCTTGCCGTCGAGCGCTTCCTGCATGGCCACATGCTCCATGACCGTGTTCGGAGCGGCGCCATGCCAGTGTTTTTCGTTCGGCGGGATCCAGACAACGTCGCCGCCCCTGATGGCCTGCACGGGGCCGCCCCAAGTCTGCACGCGGCCACTGCCCGAGACGACGAACAGCGTCTGTCCGAGCGGATGGGTGTGCCAATGGGTGCGAGCGCCGGGCTCGAAACGCACAAGCCCGGAACGCAGCCGCGCTGGTTCCGGCGCCTCGATGATCGGATCCTGCCAGACCGTACCGGTGAACGACTGTGCCGGGCCGCGGCGCGAGGGCGCCGAGCCGCTCGAACGGATTTCCATGCTGCGTCTCCTTCACAGACCCGACGACGCCTGGAGATGCACGCCGTGCCGGGCCGTGTCGCCGGTAAGATAACCGAAATTATGCTCCGATACTCTGGCCCGACCGCTTGCCGAACACATTGATGGCTTAAGGTCCGACAGGGTATTGTGGAGCCCCAAGGGCAATTGGGACGGGTAATGGGAAAAGTCGTGTTGCGTATTATTCCGGCAAATCGGCGGATGACCGCCGCCGCCCGGCTCGTTCTCTTGATCGGCCTCGGCTTAGCGTTGGGCGCCTGCAGCAAATGTGACGTGCCGGATTTCACCCATTGGGGTTCGCCGCATGCCTGTGATAGCGGCGGGCCGTCAAAGTAAGACCGCCCGAGTCATTTCGCGGAGACATTTCAGCCGCCGCTCAATTTACAATCAGCTGAGCTTTCTCAGCCGTGCCCACCACGAGGTGCGGTGATTTCCGATTCGGCCGAGCAGGCGCCCGTTTCTCTCTCTATTGCGGGGCCGCCACCGCCGCCTGCGTCGAAACCAGAGTGCAGGTCGTCGCGCGAGCGCAAATACGGATCCGCCAATTGCCGAGGCGACAGCGCGGCAGCACCGGCCGTGTCACCGCCACGCCACAGTGTCCAGATCAGCCGGCACAACATGACCAGCAGCACAATCTGGCACAGTAACCCGACATACGATGCCACTCCGCCCAATCCGCCGATCAGGCCGCGCCCGAACAGCACGCCAAGCACGCCGCAACCAAGGAAGCCGGCCGCAAAGCCGCCAAGCCATCCGCCGCGGCTGAACAATCCGCTGAGCGTGCCGCCCGAATTAGCAGGCAGCGCGGCCTGGGCGCGAGTGTCCGGCGTCGCGACCGTTGCAGCGTCGGCAATGGAGATGAAGAAGGCGCTGGAGCCACCGCCGTAGTTCAATCCGTTCGCCGCTCGCACGTCGAAATCATCTGCTCCAAACAGCAGTGCCAAGACGGCCGTAAGTCTCGCGACTGACCGAACCCAGTGAATGGATGACACGGCTGCTATGTTGCCTCCTCATGGCTCTGGCTGCAGAGATTCCGAAGCCCATATCTGCGACGCACCCCCGCAAGGCGCGCTGCCGCTCACTTAGTACGCGCCGCGTTGCCGACGGGTCACTGCGCAAACCGCCGCGCGCGCGAGTGTCGCACCGGACCAGCACCGTCATTATGAGATGACAATCGTGCCAAGCAAACCCGTGCGCGACAATCCGCCGTAGCGAGATTCGCCCGGCGCCTCACGCCGCCATTGTCTCTTTCACTTTGGCGACGAGTTGCTTGAGCGTGAACGGCTTGGGCAGAAAATCGAACTGACCGTCGGCAGGCAGATGCTTCTGAAAGGCATCCTCGGCGTAGCCGGAGACGAAGATGATCTTGAGGCTCGGATCGCGCGTACGCAGTTCGCGCAACAGCGTCGGGCCATCCATCTCCGGCATCACCACGTCCGAGACGACAAGGTCAATCTTGCCGCCGGTTTTCTCCAGCACGTCGATGGCCTCAACGCCATTGCCGGCCTGCAGCACCGTGTAGCCGCGAGAGGCAAGACCGCGCGCGTTGAGCGCACGCAAGCCCTCCTCGTCCTCGACCAGAAGGATCGTGCCTTCGCCGGTCAGATCCGTGATCTGCCGGACCTCGGCGGTCACGACCGGCGCGGCAGCCTCCTGGGCCGTCGGCACATGGCGCGGCAGGAAAATGCGGAATGTCGTGCCCTTGCCGTCGACACTGTCGAAATACACGAACCCGCCGGTCTGCTTGATGATGCCGTAGACCGTCGACAGGCCGAGTCCCGTGCCTTTGCCCACGTCCTTGGTCGTAAAGAACGGCACAAAGACCTTGTCGCGGATCGCCTCCGGTATGCCGCTGCCGGTATCGATCACTTCAACCAACACGTAATCGGCTGCCGGCATCCCCTTAGTGTGGTAGCGGGTGCAATCCGCCGCCGTCACGTTGGCGCTGCGCAGCTCCAAATGTCCGCCGTTGGACATGGCATCGCGGGCATTGACGGCGAGGTTCACGATCACCTGCTCGAACTGCAGCTGATCCACCTTGACCGGCCACAGGTCGCGGCCGTGCACCACCTTGAGATCGATCTTCTCGCCGATAAGCCGGCGCAGCACCACGGTGAGGTCGCTGAGCATTTCGCCGAGGTCGAGAACCTGCGGACGCAGCGTTTGCTTACGCGAAAACGCCACAAGATGCCGCACCAGGCTGGCGGCGCGATTGGCGCTCTGCCTGATCTCCATGATGTCCTTAAAGGACGGATCGGTGGGCTTGTGCGCGTTGAGCAGAAAATCGGTCGCCAGCAGGATCAGATTGAGCATGTTATTGAAGTCGTGCGCCATGCCGCCGGCAAGCTGCCCAATCGAGTCCATCTTCTGCTGCTGGATGAGCCTGCTCTCCAGTTCGCGTTGCTCGGTCGTCTCCAGCGCATAGACGATGGCCGTTTCCTGGTCGCGTTCTTGCTCGCCGACCGCGGTCACGTAGAAGCGCGCGAAGCGCTCGCCTTGGCCGGCCAGCGTGGCGTCGACCGGCTTGATGTCGCCCCTGCGCTGCGCTGCCTGGACAATCGCCGTTTCGAGCGGCGGCCAATCGCGCTCGGTCACGATGGTGCGGATCGAGCGGCTGCTGGCGCCGCCGCCGATCATGCCCTGGAACAACCGGGCGAACAGCGCATTGGTGCGCACGATGCCGCCGTCGCGGTCGATCGTGGCAATCGCCATCGGCGTGTGATGAAAGAACCGCATGAAGCGTTCGGCGTCGCGTTGCAATTCGCTACCGTCTTCACTGGCGCGATTGAGCACCACGGTGCGCGAAGCGCCGGGCAGACCATCGGCGCCGAACGCCAGCCTGTGCAGCAGGCGCGCCGGCAGCGTCCGCCCGGACCGGGTTTTCAAATCAAGGTCAACAATCTCCGTCTTCACCTCGCCGGGAGTCGCACGCAGTGTCGTCAGCAGCGCGGCGCCATCGCCAGAGACAAGGTCGGTGAGCTTGAGGCCACCCGAGCCGACCTGGGCGAGATCCTGATCGAGCCAATTGGCAAGCGTCGCGTTGAGATAGACGATGTTGCCGGCGGCATCGGCCGAGAAGAAGCCGGTCGGGGCATGGTCGAGGTAGTCAATGGCGCGCTGCAGCTCCTGAAAAATGTTTTCCTGCCGCTCGCGATCGCGCGTGATGTCATTGAGCGACCAGACCGTAAGATTGCGGCTGCGGCCGGTGCTTCCCAACGGGCGAATGCGCATTCGCAGCCAGTGCGCCGGCCGGCCGTGGGCCGAGGCGATGCGCACTTCTTCTTGCAGACGCCGACCTTCGCGCGCCGCCTTGAGCAGCCGGTAGATCGCCTCGGAGGCATCCGGATCGGCAATGAAAACCCGTTCGACGGGCCGTGCGTCGCGGGCGTCCGCGGCCCCGATCAGATCGAGATACGCGGCATTGGCATAGATCACGCGCCCATCGCCGTCGGTGACGACAATGCCGTCAAAGGCGCCGTCGAGCACCGCCTTAATGAGTGGATTGCCGGATTGCGACCACGACAGGCGCAACATGCCGCTCGCCAATGCGAACAGGCCGAACACGCCGACGGTGGCCAGAATCGCCAGGAAAATCAGGATATAAGGCTCGGCGCGTTCGCGGCCGAGAAAACCGATCCCGGCCGCTCCGGCGATCAGGAAGCCGGCGACCAGCAGCACAAGCACGATGCTGCCACCCCGCCCCGCGGCAACGCTGCGGTCCAGCGCGCTGCGCGTCGGAGCCGAACCATTGGCCTGTTGACCGAAGCCGTCCGTGGACATGGCCTCATGCGTCATGTTTCGCCCTCAGTGCCCCTTACGGCCCGCCCGCGCAAGAGGCGCATCGTCTGCCGGTCCCCGGCCGAAGTTCGCATTGGCAGTATCCCCAGCTTCACCGACGATACGTGATTCTCACGGGCCATGCCGCGCTCGGAAGGCTCGCTGCCACCGACAGCGCTCCCCGCTCGCCGCAACTCGCGCTCAGTTTGGCCGGGTCACGAGGCGCCGCAGCCGCATCAGGTAGCCGATGACTTCGGCCACCGCCCGATAATGTTCGGGCGGGATTTCCTGATCGATCTCGACCGTGCCGTGCAGCGCACGCGCCAACGGCGGATTCTCGATCACCGGAATGTCGTGCGCCTCGGCGATCTCGCGAATCCGACGGGCAATGAGATCGACGCCTTTGGCGACGCAGAGTGGCGCGTTCATGCCGCGCTCGTATCGCAGCGCGACGGCGAAGTGCGTCGGGTTGGTGATGACCACCGAGGCCTTCGGCACGGCGGCCATGATGCGCTTGCGCATGCGCGCATGGCGCAACTGGCGCAGCTTGCCCTTGATGGCTGGGTCGCCTTCGGTCTGCCGGAACTCCTCCTTCATTTCCCGCAACGACATCTTTTGCCGTTCGTACCATTGCCGATACTGAAACAGATAATCAGCCGCCGCGACGATGGCGAGGATCGCCACCACGCTGCCGAGCATCCGCATGGTCAGCGCTCTGGTGAACGGCAGTATCATCGCCGGATCGACGCCGATCAGCCCGACAATTCGCAGACGCTCCGGCCACAACAGCGCGGTGAGCACCGCGCCGAACAGTGCGAGCTTGGCGAGACCTTTGGCGAAGTTAGCCAGCGCCTGCTTGGAAAATAGCCGCGCCAAACCAGCCACCGGCGAAATTCGCGACAATTGCGGCAGAGCCGGCTCGATCGAGAGCACGATGCGGTGCTGAACCGCGCTACCAGCGAGCGCGGCAAGCGCGAACAGAACGAGCGGTACGCCGAGCGCCGTCAACACACTCAACAGCAACCCGCGCGCCATGTGGGCGAGCGCCGGGCCATCGGTGGGAATCTGATAGGAATGCGCTAGCAGACCGCCCAGCGTCGCCTGCAAACTCGACGCCGCCGGCCGCGCGAACACCATCAACGCCAACGCGCCCGCCGCGATCATGAACCAGGTGTTGACTTCGGCGCTCTTGACGACATCGCCCCGCTTGATCGCCTCATCGAGCCGTTTCGGGGTCGGGTCTTCTGTATGTTCGCTGTCGTCTTGCGATTCGGCCATGGCGCACCGTCAGGCGTGAGGGGCCAGCGCGTGCAGCATACCGGCGACGTAATCCAGGAAAAATCCCATCATGGCCCCGAGCCCGAGCACCAGAAACAACAGCCCGATCATGATGGAGAGCGGCAGCGCTACAAAGAAGACCTGCATCTGCGGCATCAACCGCGACAGCACGCCCAAACCGATGTTGAACAACAGCCCGAACGCGAGAAACGGCGCCGACAGTTGAATGCCGATGCGAAACGCGCCTGCTGCCGTTCGGGTGATCAGCGCCGCCACGTCGCCGGTCGACGGCACTTCGCCCGGCGAGAACACGTTATAACTGTCGTTGAGTGCCGCGATGACCAGATAGTGCATGTTGGTGGCAAAAATCAGTGTCAAGCCCAGCATGGTGAGGAAATTGCCGACCAGCGCACCCTGCTCGCCCTGCGTCGGGTCGATCGCGGTAACGAACCCGAGCCCGAGCTGCTGGGCGATGACCGAGCCCGCCACATCGAGCGCAGAGATGGTCAGCCGCGCGGTCATCCCCAGCACAGCGCCGATCAAAATCTCCTCAACGAGCATGACGATGTCGGGGCCCAGCGCCTCGGTATCGATGTGATAGGCGCTCCGGTGCAGCGGCAGCAGTACCGCCGCGAGCACGAGCGCGATCGCCAAGCGAATACGCGAGGAAATGTTCTGCTCGCCGAGGCCCGGCAGCAGCATCAGCATCGTGCCGATGCGCGCGAAGACCAGGAGAAACGCGGCACCCAGCGCGGGCAGGAATGACAGATCGATGGTCACGGCCGCGACCGGTCAACCGTTGGTGATGTGCGCCGTGATTCGCATGAAATTCGAATGCAGCGCGTCGGCCATGAATGGCAGCGCGATCAACAGCGCCAAAAAGATCGCGAGAATTTTGGGGATGAAGACGAGCGTCGTTTCCTGGATTTGCGTGAGCGCCTGCAACAGCGAGATGGCGACGCCAACGATCAGTCCGACCAGCATCAGCGGCGCTGAGACGAGCAGCAGCGTTACAATGGCATCGCGCGCCACATCGAGAACTTCCGGCCCGCTCATCATGGTGGTGCTCTCCGCGTCGTTGTTGTCATTCCCGCGCAGGCGGGCGATTCAGCAGGCCCGGCGTCGCGGCTACAGGATGCCCTATATGCGCGGGGCATGATCGCGTCAGATCGGCATCTTCAAAATATCCTGGTAGGCTGCGATCACCTTGTCGCGCACCGAGACGAGCGTCGCGATGGCCGTTTCGGATTCGGCAACTGCCGTGACGACGTCGACCATGTTTGCTTTACCCAAGGCGACAGATTGCGTCTGCGCGTCTGCTTTGGCGCCGGATGCGGATACCGCGTGCATCACGTCCTTCAGAATCGCGCTGAAATCCGGTCCGTCGGTTGCCGCGCCGGGCGACTTCGCAAGACTGCTCGGGTCCGCGCCGGTGCCGAGACGGCCGACATTCGCATAGGCATTGGCGGCGGAAACTGGGCTGGCCGGTATCGCCATGGGTCACCTAGCTTTTGAGGATGTCGATGGTGCGCTGAAGCATGCGGCGCGTCGCAGTGATCACGTTGAGGTTGGATTGGTAGGACTGCTGCGCATCGCGCAAGTCGGTCAATTCAACCAGCGAGTTCACATTTGGATATTTGACGTCGCCATTGGCGTCGGCGGCGGGGTTGCCCGGTTCATGCTTGATGCGGAAATCGGAATTGTCGGGCTGCACGCGACCGAGCTTGACCACCTGGGCGCCGAGCGAGTTGTCCAGCACGGAACTGAACGTGACGATTTTGCGCCGGTAAGGATCGCCGCCCGGCGTGGTCGCGGTCGAATCGGCGTTGGCGATGTTCTCGGTGATGATTCGCATCCGGCCAATCTGCGCATGCAAACCGGACGCGGCGATTTGAAGCGACTTGATGAAGTCCATGATCGATACCTTCGCAGCTTTTTGGATGCGCCCCACGCAACCGCAGTGTTCCGCGGAACCCCCTGTTAGCCGCCACCGCCTGCCGCGAGCTTGATAAGCGCCAGACTGCGCGAGTAGAGATTCGCGACCGCGTCGAAATCCATCTGGTTCGACGCCACCCGCATCATTTCGTCTTCATGGTTGACGGCATTACCGCCGGGCCGCACCTCGTAGTGCGGTTCGTTCTGGGCGGAAAAACCTTCGTTGCCGCCGTCGGCGGCGATGTGACCGGGATTGTCGCGGGCGAGCGTGACCGGCCCGGCGGTCAGCGCCTCCCGAAAATTCGGCGGCGCCAAGTCGAGCGGCCGATAATTCGGAGTGTCGGCATTGGCGACGTTTTCGGCGAGTACGCGCTGGCGCTCCTGGTGCCATTCCATGCGCGAGCGCAGCATCGAAAGAATCGGAATATCCGCGATCCCCATCGGCTTCGTCCTCCTGAACTGGGCAGACTTTGCCGGGCGTATGGTTAATGGCCGGTTAAAGTGGGTTCCATCGAGCCCATCGCCATTAATCCGCCGTTTACCATGAGAATCCTTGTATGACGGTGCTTACGCGTAAAAAGCCCCACAGCCGTTAATTCTTTGTTAGTATTCGCGGCGGCAAATGTTACCGGCGGCGTTAACCTTTGGCCTTCCAAAGGCGTGCCGCAGAGTCCGCCGCAGCGAGGAGTGAGATGTCGTTGTTCGGGGGTATGCCCTTTCCGGTGCAATTCTTTCTCGCGTTCATCGTTGTACTGGGGCTGATCGGCATCGCCGCTTGGCTGGTCCGGCGGCTCGGTGCTGGGCGGCTTGGCGGTGTCGGAATGCGCGGCCGCCAGCCGCGCCTCGCGGTGGTCGATTACGCCAACGTCGACGGACGCCGCCGCCTTATTCTGGTGCGGCGAGACAATGTCGAGCATTTGGTGATGATCGGCGGACCGAGCGACATCGTCGTCGAATCCAATATCGTGCGGGCCCTGCCGGCGACTCGCGAGGTCCCTGTCGCGCGGCCGCCCACCATGGTCGAGCCGCCGCCGCGCGCCATTCCGATACCAGCGCCTGAGCCGGTCACGAACGGAGTCTGGCCGCTACAAGATGAGCCGGCAGTCCCGGCCGCGGCGCCGCGCGCGCCGCGAAACGAGCCTGTCTCCGAAGAGCCGGCGGCGTGGCCGTTGCAGCCCCAGGCCGAGACGCCGCGCGCACCCCGCGATACGCTTGCCGCGCTGGCCGACGAGTTGTCGACCCGACCCGCGGTTCCGCAGCGCGCGCGTCCGCAAGCTTACAGGCCGCAGCCGCCTGAACAACGTCCCGAAATACGGTCCGAGCCGAGGCAAGAATTGCGTCAGGAGCTACGCGCCGAACCACGCCAAGAGCCTGTTCCGGAACCGCGCGTTGCCGCCGCCCCGCCCGTATCTTCGGATGTTGCTGCCGCGGCTGACCGCAGCCTCGCCGAAATGGCACAGCAGCTTGAGGCCGCCTTGCGCAAGCCGACCGCGAAGGCCGAACGCAGTGAACCGCGCGCGCCGGCGCTGCCGCGCGCCGCGGCTCCCAGCGAACCCGCGTCGCCAGCGCCGGCCGTGGCCGCCCCGACACCAAACGGCTCGGCACCGCGTAGTGCGCGCACGCCCGAGGTGAAACCGCCGTCGCGCCCGGACGCCAAGCAAGCGCCCGCCGGCAAGACGTTGTACGACAGTCTCGAACAGGAAATGGCGAGCCTGCTCGGCCGCCCAACAGCAAAGAACTGATGCAGAACTGAATGAAAATTCTTGGAGGCTGCCGCGTCCGGTTCACAGCGGTGGCGGCCTCGGTAGCGGCACTTCTAGTTTCGGCGACGCCGCTCGCCGCGCAGGATATCAGCATCAATCTCGGTCAAGGCGCTGCCGCCGGCGGCGGGCTGAATGAACGCGTGCTGCAACTCGTGGCCCTGGTCACGGTGCTGTCGCTTGCCCCCTCGATCCTGGTGATGATGACCTCGTTCACGCGCATCGTGGTGGTGCTGTCGCTACTACGCACAGCGCTTGGCACCGCGACGGCGCCGCCCAACTCGGTCGTCATTTCGCTGGCGTTGTTCCTTACCGCCTTCGTCATGGGTCCGGTGCTGACCAAATCCTACGACGCAGGCGTCCGGCCGCTCATCGCCAACCAGATCACGGTCACTCAGGCGTTTGACCGGGCCAGCGCGCCGCTGCGCGGCTTCATGGAAAAGAACGTCCGTCAGGAAGATCTGAAACTGTTCGTGAACCTGTCGGGCGAAGCGCCGCCGGCCAAGCCGGAAGACCTGTCGATGCGCATTCTGGTTCCGGCCTTCATGATATCGGAGCTCAAACGCGCCTTCGAGATCGGCTTCCTGTTGTTCCTGCCGTTTCTTATCATCGACCTCGTCGTTGCCTCGGTGCTGATGTCGATGGGCATGATGATGCTGCCGCCGGTCGTGGTGTCGCTGCCGTTCAAACTCATATTCTTTGTTTTGGTCGACGGCTGGACGCTTGTGGCCGGCTCGCTGATTCAGAGCTTCGGAACGTAGCGTTACACCGCATTATCCCCACACCTGTTGCGCCACTTCGGCGACGCGTTCCAATTTCCGCTTCTGATCGTCGGGACCGAGGAGGTTTCCGACCACGTCGGAGGCGAAGCCGCATTGCGGTGAGATCGCGAGCTGATCGAGCGGCAGAACTTTGCTCGCCTCGCCGATGCGGCGCTTGAGCGTCTCTGCCGATTCCAGCTCCGGTCCCTTGGTGCTGACCAGACCGAGCACAACCACCCTGCCCTTCGGCACGAAGCGCAACGGCGCGAACGAGCCGGCCCGATCGGTGTCATACTCCAAGAGAAAGCGGTCATGCGGCAGTGTGTTGAACAGCCGCTCGGCGATGGCATCGTAGGAGCCCTCGCGGTGCCACATGCTGCGCTGGTTGCCGCGGCACAGATGAATGCCAAACGTCACGCCCGGAAAATTCGCGGTCACCGCTGCCTCGGCCTTCAGCGAACGGGCGAAATTCTGCTCGGGATCCTCGCCGCGTTCGCGCATCTGCTGCATCGACGGCGCGTCCACATAGGCGGTGAACCCCGGGGCATCGATGTGCACATAACGGCAGCCGGCTTCCACCAGACTCGTGACGATCTGCCGCTCGATTGCAACGACATCTGCCAGGAACTCGTCCATGTCGCGATACACCGCCGTCGAGCTCTCATAGGCGAAACGCTGCGAAATGCGATCCGGCCCGATCAGCGAAACCTTGGCCGGTTTCCGCGCCACAGCAGCCGCGAAACGGTATTCCTCAAGCGGCAGATCGTGTGCGAGCTTGAGCCTGCTCTTCGCCGGACGACGATGCGACACTGCAGTGCCGACATCATGCATCTGGCTGATATCCCAGCGCTGGCCGGGCGCCGCACCTTCGACCCGGCGCTCGTAGACTTTGACCGTGGAGCGGTTCGCATCATAGCCCTCGACCGACGCGCCGAAACTGTCCTGAAAATTCAGCCGGCGCATTTCGCCGTCGGTGACGACATCGAGACCGGCGTCCTCTTGAAGGCGGACGGCGTCGCGCACCGCCTGGTCTTCGATCGCGCGAAACTCAGCCGCCACAATCGCGCCGTCGTCGAAACGCATCCGTGCCTCGCGCAATGTCGCAGGACGCAGCAGACTGCCGACAACGTCGGTGCGGATTTTGGTCAAGTCCGCTTTTGTGCCGGCTTTCAGATTGGCTGTGGCATCCAGGGCTTCGGTCATGTCGTTTCGTCACTCCACCTGATGGAGTGACGAGTGTGCCCGACCGTATCCTTGGCAGCAAGCAAGGCTAGCGCAGGGCAGTCTGGCCGTCGGAACTGGACGTCGTCGCGGGTGCGGACGATATGCCTGGCGCAGGCGGAGCGGGCGGCACAGCCGGGCGCGTCTGCGGCCGCGCAGAGACAAGCGGCGCCGCGGGCGCGCCAGGCACGGCCGCAGCCTCCGGCGCGTAGTCCGGTGGTCCAGACGAGATCGGACTGGATTCCGGATAGCGCGCCTTCATGTCACGCAAGAAATCGTCGAGCGTGTCTGAGGCCGCAGCGGCGCGGGCGATCGCTTTGAAATCCTCACCGGCGCTGCCGAGCGGCGCCGAGACAACCTCGAAGGCGCGGGCGTCCGGCGTGCCGACCATCTTCGGCGCATATCTATCGCGGAAGCGTTGGATGCCGAGCTTGTCGTCGGCGAGCGCGTAGCCGATCTCGGCGCGCAAAATGTCGGAGCGTTCGATGTCGGTCAGCGGTTGCCACTGTTTCCAGCGATCGCCGTACATAAATTCAATCTGTTCGGCGGATTTCCGCCACTTGTGCGCCGCCCAATAGATATCAGAGCGTAGCCGGATGGCCGGCGTCCCCTTGATGTCGGCAACGACCTCGAGCGCAAGCGCGTGCCGCCCGAGATTCGAGAGCGCCCGCGCCTCCAGCAGCAAACGCTCATCGCGCAATTCAGTCGAAAGGCTGCCGGAGCGGCTCGTGCGCAACGCCGCCAGCGCCTTGTCGGGCTTGCGGTTCATCAGATAGATGACCGCCAACCGCGTCGCCACCTCCGAGCGGGCCGCACCCTGCAGCCGCTTTTCGACCTGATATTGCAGCAATCCAGCGGCCTGATCGAGCAGATCGACGGATACCAGACGGTCGGCGAGCCGGCGTATCATCTCATCGCCGCGGTTGCCGATCGGCGTCAGTTCGCGGAAATCGTAGAACAGGGACAGCGCATCGATCGGCGCCATGGCGTCGCCCTTGCCGGCGAGGAATAGCGCATCGAAGGTCTTGGCCGCCTCCTCCTGGATGCGGCGTGTCATGTCCCAATCGGGATGCGCCGCCATGGCGCTGCGCATCACGTAGAACGAGTCGCGGTAGCGGTGCTCTTCGGTGTAGAGGCGCGCGAGCATCTGAAGCGCCTCGATCTCGGTCGCGTCGCCGCGCCAGACGGTGGTGAGGGATTCGAGATCCGAGATGACTTCGTCGCGTTTGAGATCGCCGAGCGAATAGCGCAGCGCGGTTTCGCGCAGCCGGCCCTGCGCCGCCGCGGGCCGGTCCGGCGACTCGGCGGCCGACCGATAGGCAGCGAGCGCGTCCTCGGGACGGCCCAATCCTTCGTCGAGCCGCCCCACAAGGACCGAAATTTGCGGTTGCAGGTCGTCCGGTATGCCAATGGTCTGCAAGTCGTTCAGCTCGTTCTCGGCGGAGGCAAAATCACCGACCTCGATCGAAGACCGCAGTTCTTCCTTGAGAGCGAAGCGCTGCAATTCGATCGGCAGCGTCGCTGTGGCGCTGTCCACGGACTTAAAGCTTTCGTGCGCCTGACCCCACTTGCCTTGCCGAGCATAGGCGAGCGCACGCCACAGCGCCGCATCGTGCTGATCGCCGACGCTGGGATCGCCGAGGTCCTTCAGTGCCCCGTCGGCACGATTCATCATGACCTCGGCGACGGCGCGCAGCACCCGCGCGGTTACATCCTCGGTGTCGGGACGTTGCTGCGCCATGACGAGATCGAGCACGCCCTTGGCTTCAGCATACATCGAACGAGCGAGGTAGAATCGGGCGAGGTCGAGACGAGGCGCCAGCCGTTTTTTCTCCGGCACGGCAGCGGCGGCGGCTATGAGTTGAGACTGGCGCGCTTCGTATGATCCTTTGCGATCGAGCCCCCAAAGCTGGGGATCGAATGTCATTGGATGCAGTCCGCTGCCGCGCAGCAGCGATTGCAGCGAACTCGACAGCGTCAGTCCGCCGGGACGGCTGATGATAATCTTGCCGGGAGTGAGCGCCATGTTGAGATCGTCGGCGAGCGGTTCGATCGCCACCCCTTGCTGCGTGGCAAGCGCGCGGAACTCGATGAAGGATTGCTTATGAATCACGCCTCGCACCGGAGGAAACGCGGTGACGACGAGGATCGGGTCGCGCGCTTCCGGATCGGTGATGCGGTGCAATTCATGCAGCGTTTCGAGCGGGATGCTCATGGTCGAGCGGTCGGTGCCGATCAGGCTGCGATTGAGATCGAGCGCGTGTATCGGCGCCTCAACGGAATCGCCAATCTCCAACGTCCACGCCGGCCCATCGGCGACGACGCCCGCCAGGCGCGGCCGATCGAGCTTGATGCGCACGATGTCGGCGTCAGGCGCGCGCGTCAGTTCGGCGCTGCGAATGGTGTGGGTTGCCTCGCCCTTGAGAGCGGCAAGATCAATGTCCGCTTTCGAGTCGAACACCAGCCACAGCGTATCGGCCCGATTGAACACCGCAGCCGCCGTGGCCGTCGAGAAGTCGAAGGTCAGTTTCAAGTTCTCGTTATTGCGCTCAAGCTCAACCGCAATTTTTCCGCCGGGCTCGCCTGCCTTTTTCGGATGTGGCTGCGGCGTTTGCGCCGCGGTGGCGGGTTTGATTGCAGGCAGTGACGCCTTCGCGGCCGGCTCCGACTTGGCCGCACCTGGAACCGCTCCCACCTGTGTGGGATGACCGGGTTGAGCCGCCGGCGCAGGACTTTGAACCGGAGCGACGCTCGGCTTGGCGGCGAGTGGCGGTGCCGGTGCGGCAGCCACCTTTGTGGCCGGGGATGTGGGTGCCGTCATTGCCTTCGGCGACACCGGTAGCCCAGGAGCGGCCGGCGCTGCGTTGGAAGGCGCCATCGGCGGCGCGATGGCCGCTAATTTTGCCGGTGGCGGATTTTCCGAGTGGGCGCCGACCGGCGGCGGCTGGGTCGGCGTCGCCGCTTTGGCGCCAACGCCGTTCTCTCCAGCGGCGGGAGCCGGCAGCAACAGCGGCTTCGCCACATCGCCTGGTGCAACCGGCGGCGCACCTGCCTCGGGCAGAACAATGCGCAGCGTTTTTTTGTCGGCATCGACCTTAGCTTCAGGGTCCACGATATCGACGGCGTAACCGTTCTCATCGCGAAAGCTGCGCACGTCGACCTTGGCGAGAAGATCGAACCGCACGACCGCCGCGCCATCGCTGATCTGCGTCTTGACCGCGCCGATTGTAGCCGGCAACGCGGTGAGCACGTCGCCAAGATCGAAATTGACCGGCGCGTCAAAAGTCAGCGTCAGTTCTTTTGTCGTGCGACGGCTGGACACCGAAATCTGATTGGGGATGGCGAACACATAACGCGTAAACGTTGGCTGCGTCGCGACGTGGACACGAACCGGCGGAATTTTTCCCAGCGACGCAAGTCGATGCGCGCGCTCCAGCGCCATTTCGGCGTCCCGCGCACGCCGCGTCAAATCGTCGACGACATCCTGCGGCAGACCCGGCGGCAGCCCCTGCCAGGTATCGGGCAACAGGTCGACATAGTACTGCTGGCCGACCGCCATCGCATTGACGGTAACCTTGCGGGCAAGCGCGAGCCGCACTGCCATGCCGTCCGGGTCGCGACGCGCTGCGCCGATATAACCGGACATCTGTGCGGCTAGCCGGTCGACCGAAATATCGACCGGAGTTTTGAAGCTGATGATCAGCACATTGCCGGTCTGACGCACGCTCACGTCATTAAAATCGCTCATGCTGAAGATGAGCCGCGCATAGCCGCCGTTTGTGCCGGCGACGACACTGGCTTTGATTGGATCGGCAAACGCCGGGCGCGAGGCGGTTGGCAGGGCGGCAAGCAGCAATATCAAAAAGGAGAGCAACACGCCGGGCGATGAGGTCGTGCGCCGGCGCGACGCCGCAGGCCCCGAATGGCCGCGCTCGCGACCTTGAGCGGACACAGACTCAACGCAACCGCACGCCATGACAAAACTCAACCGACGCCTCGCCAACCGAGGCCGGCACGCCTTCCGACCGCGATGCTGCGCTCCGTACCGCCGAAACGTTAAAGTAAAGCCGCGCGTTTAACGGCTGATTAACAGCTTTTCCAATGATTCCAGGCGGTTATGTTAGGGAAATGCGAGGCCAAACGGTCCTCTAATGAGCCATCGCCGCCGGATTAAGCCCGCGCCGCCGTATTATTCCGCAGCCACCAGCCCGGCCGCCCGTTCCTGGTCGTGGAGCCGCGATAAGATACGGCGGGCCGCAATAGTTCCGGCGTCGGCCGCAATGTCGACCTGGGGCGGGTCGGCAAAGGTATTCAAATTGCGCTGCTGTGCGGAGAATACCGCAACGTCCTCAAGGAAGGCGGTGCGGATCTGCTCGAAGATCTTGTTGGTGAGTTCGCCGTTGTTGACGTCGAAATCGTGCGCCTGACCCCAGAAATAGTGTGAGGTGGTCTCGGTTTCCGGTGTGATGGCATTGAGGTTGCGCATGCCGATGCCGCCGAGGCGCTTGCCCTCCGGCGCGCCGGTGCCGGTCGGAGTGGCGCCGACGTCGAGCCGCAGGAACGCCGGCGGGACGAAGTCGATGATCTGCCAGCGATCCACATTGCCGGTGAACCCGCCGACCTTCTGAAAGGTAGGCGGCGGTTCCTGATCGATGATCCAGCGCGTCACGACGACATTGTTTGGCGCGTGCGTGACATTGACCTTGGCGTGCTCGGCAAGCGCGAGATTGCCGATCGTTGTCTCGTGTACGAACGCCAGATGCGTCAGATCGAGCAGATTATCGACCACAAGCTGCCAGTTTGCCTCGACGTGCAAGTAGGAGCTTTTGGCGCCCCAATCGCGATCGTCGAGCCAATGGAAATCAGTGATGTCTGCGGGATCGGCAAGCGCCGGATCGCCCATCCATATCCACAGCCAATGATAGCGCTCGACCACCGGATAGGTCCGCACCTTGGCGCTTTGCGGAATGTGCTCTTGACCGGGAATGCGCACGCAACGGCCGTCGGTGCCAAAGCGCAGACCGTGATAATGGCATTGCAATATGTCGCCATGGAGCTTGCCCATCGAGAGCGGCAAATGCCGGTGCGCGCATCGGTCTTCGAGCGCCACCGGCTCGCCAGCCTCGGTGCGGAAGAACACGATCGGCTCTCCCAGAATCATGCGGCCGAGCGGGTTACGCCCGATCTCGCTCTCGCTCGCGGCGACGTACCAGTAATTGCGCAAGAACATGGGCATCTCTCCAGGCGTTTCTCCGATCACCCTCGGCGGGCGTGCCTGACACACGACCTGCCGAACGGCGTTGCCACGCATTATACTGCAAGTGACGCCCGGATACTGCAAGCGACGCCCGGCGCGAGAGCGCATCCTTGAGGCAGTTGTGGAGCTTTCCGGCGGAACTCCCGGCGCGCCAAGATTAAATCGCTAAGATTAAAAGTCATTGCCAGAGCAACAGAGAGCAGCCTAGTTTATCGACTGGTTTGACTGCAACGAGCACGCGTACTTGTCCCGAATCTTCATCAGCCATTCGAGCAAAAACGACGATTGGGCCATCGCGCTCAAGGATTGGCTGGTCCACGAAGGCTGGAGCGGCCCCGACGATATCTTTCTCGATCTCGATCCCGACCGCGGCATCTCGGCAGGCCAACGTTGGGCACACGCGCTCGAAGACGCGGCCACCCGCTGCGAAGCGGTGCTGTTCGTCGTCTCGAGTGAATGGCTCGGCTCAAAATGGTGCGGCGACGAGTATCAGCTCGCCAACAAACTCAATAAAAAGCTGTTTGCGCTTTTGATTGACGACATTGCACTCGACCAACTGCCTGGCGGGCTTGCGGCGCAATGGCAGATCGTTCGGCTCAAAGGCGAGCCGGCCGAGCGTTTCGTCACGGTTCATCCACTGACGCAGCGGCAATCGCCGGTCCACATCGCGCAAGCCGGATTGAAGAGTCTGAAACGCGGGTTGGAAAAGGCCGGCGTCGGCCCCGAGACCTTCGAATTGCAACACGATGCTGACGGCCCGTTCGGCTGGCGCGCACCCTATCGCGGCCTTGAAGCGCTCGAACCGGAGGACGCCGCGGTATTTTTCGGACGCAGCGCCGATATCCTGCGCGGCATCGACGACTTGCGAGGGCTTGCGGCGCGCAAGCCGCCGCGGCTATTCGTCATTCTCGGCGCTTCGGGCGCAGGAAAGTCATCGTTTCTGCGCGCCGGCCTATGGCCGCGGCTTCACCGCGACGATGGTCAATGGCTTCCGTTGCGCGCGATCCGCGCCGGCCGTGGCGGCGCCATCGAGGGCCGCGAGGGACTTCTTGCGGCGCTGGAAGAGGTCCATCGGCGCTTCGCGCAACGTGCGAGCCGCGCCGACCTGCGCGATTGCCTGGCGACGCCGGAAGCCTTCGTCGAACTCTTGCGCAAACTGCGGAAAATCGCGGCGCAGCGCGCCCTGATCGCCGAACCACCCTATCCGCTTCCCCTCCTCTGCGTGGACCAGGGGGAAGAATTGTTCGCCGCCGAAGCAGGCCCGGAAAGCGAACGATTCCTGCAGCTTGCCCGCGCCGCCATCGATGCCGACGCCGCACTGTTGCTCGTAACCATCCGGTCCGATGCCTACGGAGCGATGCAAAGCGCGAAGGTGCTCGCCGAGGTCGATCAGCTCCCCCTCAGCCTCGGCCCGCTGCCGCATGGTGAGATCGGGCGCGTCATTCGCGAGCCGGCCGAGATCCTGCGCCGCAAAGCGGGTCCGGCGGCGCCGGTGTTCGACGCCGCCGTCATCGCGCGGCTGCAAGCCGAGATCGAAGGTGAATCGGATGCGCTACCGTTGCTCGCCTTCGTGTTGCAACGGCTGATGCGAGAGCACGAGAACTCCGGCACTATCGGTCTCGCCGAGTTGGAGCGCACCGGCGGCGTCGCAGCCGCGATCGAGTCGGAAGCCGAAGCCGCGCTCGCCGATGCCGGCATTTCATCCGATCATGGCGCGCGGCGCGATGCGTTGCGCCGGTTGTTCATCCCGCGGTTGGCGCGCGTCGATCGCGACAGCAAGACCGCGCAACGCCGGATCGCCCGCCACGGCGAAATGCCAGCCGACTATCTGTCACTCGCCAAGGCGCTCACGTCGAGGCGGTTGCTGGTGGTCAAGCTCGCCGCCGAGACCCCGGGAGAGGCGGCGGAGGCGGCAACACTTGAAGTGGCGCACGAGGCGCTGCTTCGCCGTTGGCCAACGCTGGCCGACCTGCTGGCGGAGGATCGCGATGCCCTGCTCCTGCTCGACGGGGTGCTTTCGGCCGCTGCCGATTGGGACAAAGCCAACGCGGCACGCAAGCCTGACTTCCTCGCCCATCGCGGTTCGCGTTTAGCAGATGCCCAGGCGCTGGCATCGCGGGGCGCCGATTGGGGACAGGCGATAGCGCCGGCCCAAGCCTATCTCGCCGCATGCCACGGCCGCGAGGTCGCCGAGCAGGCCGAAAAAGAATCCAAACGGCGACGCATCCTCGCGGTCAGCCTCGTTGCAATTGTGGTGCTCGCTGCTTCGACTGTCGTTGCCGGTTTCCAGTGGCACGCGGCGCAAGTGCAGCGCGACCGCGCGCGGCAAGGACTTGCCGCGGTGACTAATCTGGCAAGGGCGCTGGTCATCAAGATCGGGCAGGATTTCGTCGAGCACGGTGAGAAGGTTGAAGCGAAAAGGTTGTTCGATCAAGCCATCCAAAGTTTCGACCAAGTCATCAGACTGTCTCCCAGCACGCTCGCTTATAGCGGCCGTGGCGATGCGTATTTAGAGCAGGGCGACTTCGACCGGGCCCTCACCGATTTCGACCAGGCGATCAAGGCCGATCCGCAATATCCCAACGCATACCACAACCGCGC
This sequence comes from Xanthobacteraceae bacterium, assembly GCA_036511795.1. GTDB lineage: Bacteria > Pseudomonadota > Alphaproteobacteria > Rhizobiales > Xanthobacteraceae > BOG-931. Next base: position 7,529 of record DATCBO010000127.1, on the reverse strand, counting down.
CATCGTCCGCCTCAGCCGCGCCGAGTACGATGCCGCCTTGGCCGATTGCAATCAGGCGATCAACCTCAATCCAAATTACGCCCTCGGCTATTTCCAGCGCGGCTTGGTCTATTTCGACGAGGGCGACTTCGCCAAGGCGCAGGACGATCTAAAGAAGTCGAGCGAACTCAATCCGAAACGCGTGGTGACGGCGCTGTGGCTTTACCTGACCGAACGACGAACCCATGCGCCGACGGAATTGGCGCAAACCGCCGGGCAGTTCGACGGCAAGGCATGGCCGGCGCCGGTGATCCGGCTGTTCCTCGGCGAAGCGAGCCCTGCCGAGACGCTCAAGATCGCCGAAACCGCCGGGCCGGTGAACAAAACAACGCAAATTTGCGAAGCGGATTTTTATGTCGGCGAGTACGATATGGCGACCGGCGCCAAAGACGAGGCCCTGCGCCTGCTGCGGCTCGCCCACCAGAATTGTACGCCGCTCGATGATCAATGGCGCGCCGCAGACTCTGAAATTAAGCAGTTCGCCAAAGCACCGTGACGGCAACGCGCAAAAATCAGCCAGCGCACTCGGTTCTCGCGCGCCGCGCCGTGTTACGGCATTGTCGGCGTGCCTTCGATCTTCGGCAGCTCGGCGGGTCCGTCGTTCTTCGCGACAGCCTGCGCCTTGCTGGCAAGCGCCACGGTCAGCCGCTGGGCAATATTGGGCGTCATTTGCGCCATGACGTCGGCCATGGTGCGCGGATTCATTGACGAGGCGACTTTAATGAGAACGTCCATATCGAGGCCGTCGAAGATTTTGGCGGCGTCGCGCGCTTTCATGCTTTCGTACATCGTCACCAGGCTTTTGAAACGGCCCGCTTCGGCTTGATCCTTCTGCACGGTCTCGGTCTTGATTCGCCCCTCGACTTCCTTGATCTCCGAGAGGTGCGCGGTAATGCGCTGTTCGGCGGCCTTGACCAGATTTTCCCGGATGTCGAGTTCGCGGGCCCGCTTGTCCAGTTCCTCGCGGCGCTGCTGCAGGCGCTGGAGGATCTCCCTCTCGGCACCGGACGGAAGCTTGGCGCCGTCGATCGGGATGACAATGCCGTCAGGCGCTTTCGGTGGATCCTTGGGTCCAGGCTTTTCCGCACCCGGCTTGGCGGGAGGTGGCTTGGCGCCGGCCGCGGCAGCCGGCTCCGCGGCAATTGAGCCGGTGACGTCGGTAGTGTCCCCCTCCCCATCCCCGCGGTTGATCCCCGCCAATTCGCTGCGCGGTATCGGCAGGTCGCCGCGCGGCGCCTCACCGCTTTGGCCGGTCTCGCCGTTGACCGGGAAGTTGAACATCTGCTGCGCCCAGGATTGCGTTCCGCCGGCGCCGTTCGGCAAATCCGACGCATGGCGGACCACGCCCTCCGCGTTCACCGGTGCACCGCCTGAAATCCAGCGACTGCCATCGAGCGCAAGGTCGGCGAGTTTAATGACCAGAAGGCAGACACTCGCCAAGAGGGCGATCGGAATAAGGCGCAAATCGCGAACGAAACGGATCATGCAGCGCGACCGATCGCCTTGTGGCGCAGCCGCTCGGCGAATTCCTGCACGGCAGCGGCAATCGCCTGCGGATCCTGCAGCGGCGCGGCGGCCTGCTGATTATGCTGGCTCGGTGGAGCGTGCTGAACATGCTGCTGAACGTGCGGGCTTTGCGCGACGCGCCGGCCGGCAGTCGCGATTTGCATCAGATCGCCGACCACGGTCTTGCCTGCGGCAAGCTTACGGTCGAGTTCGGCGCTTAAAATTTCGGCAAGGCCGAGCCGGTCGCCGAGTCCAGTCTCGCAATCGTGCGCGACCGCTTTCAGCCCACCGATCGCCCGTTCAGCAATCTCGGTCGCGGTGATCAGTTCGGCGATAGTGGCGCGCAAGGAATCTTCATCGGCACGCAACAGCTTCAGCCGCCGGTTCAAGAGCATGCAATAACCGATGGTCAGCATGAGAAGAATTGCGACCAGCCCCTCAATCATAATTCCCAGCACGTCACTCATGATGCCTCCATGGGGCCGCCCGATCCGCCCGCCATTTCAAACATGGCGAAGGTCGTCGCCGGCTTGCGTAACGGTTTGGCGACGCGGACGGCGACGCGGTCGCCAACCCGGCCCATGCGCCCTTCAGTCAGTGTGATGTCGCCGCAGCGCACGATGACGGGCGCATCGGATTTAAGCTCCAGCATAAGCGTGTCGCCGACCTCGAGCTTCATCATCTGCTTTAACGGCAGCCGCGCTTCATAAAGCACCGCATCGACTGCAATTTCCGCGAGGCCGATTTCTGTTGCGAGATGGCCCTCCCAAGTCGGGTCGCGGCCGAACTTCTCGCCCATGAACATCTGCAGCAGCACGTCGCGGATGGGCTCGATGGTCGCGTAGGGTAGCAGCAGCTCGATATTGCCGCCGCGGTCCTCCATGTCGATGCGCAGCCGAACCAGGATCGCCGCATTGGCCGGCCGCGAAATGGCGGCAAAACGCGGATTGGTCTCCAGCCGGTCGATGTTGAACTTCACTGGCGACAGCGGTTTGAACGCCAGCTCCGCGTCGGCGAGGACGACCTCGATCATGCGCTTGACGAGATTGGATTCGATCGTGGTGTACGGGCGGCCTTCGATACGGATTGCGGTCTGACCCCGGCGGCCGCCGAGCAGCACGTCGATGATCGAATAGATCAGGCTCGAATTGACCGTCACCAGACCGAAATTCTCCCACTCCTCGGCTTTGAACACGCCGAGGATCGCGGGCAGCGGTATGGAATTGAGGTAATCGCCGAAGCGAACCGAGGTGATGCGGTCGAGCGACACTTCCACGTTATCGGAAGTGAAATTGCGCAGGCTGGTCGTCATCAGCCGGACCAGCCGGTCGAAGATGATCTCCAGCATCGGCAACCGCTCGTAGGAGACCATCGCCGAGTCGATGATGGCGCGGATGCCGGAATTGTCGGTAAGCGACACGTCGTCGAGCGAGAAGCCGAGCAGCGAGTCGATTTCCTCCTGGGTGAGGATGCGTTCGGCGCCGCCCTTGGTATTGGGCACGGCATGGCCGTCGTCGACCATCGTCGCCCAGTGCGCGGCCATGGCCTCGGCGCCGCCCTCGGCTCCGGCCGGGGTGGCCGTCTTTTCGGCCTCCGCAGCGTCCTGTTCGGCTTCGAGCGCCACCCCCCATTCGGCGGCGAGCGCGTCCTGATCGACTTGGTCTTTTTGTTGCGCCATCGGGCTTAAGCCTAATCGGTCCGCGTCATTGCGAGTCAACGGACCCGCGCGAAGGCGCGCGGGCTGGCTTTAACTCCTCGCAAGACGCGAGACTCACTGGATTACGATTTCCTTGAACAGCACGGCGTTGATGCGATCGGGCGAGATCGCGGCATTGACACGCCGGGTCAACTCTTCCTTGAGGCGATAGAGACCGGCGGAGCCGTCGAGATCGGTCGGCCGCAATTCACGCAGATAGGTCTGGAAGGTGTCCATCAGCCGCGGCATCAGCGGCTCGATCTGCGCCTTCATCGCCTCGTTCGGCAATTCGAGCACGACTTTGACCTTCAGATATTGAGTCCGGTCGTTGCCAGTCGATGACAGGTTGACCAGGACGTCCGGCATCTCGAAGAAAACCGGCGGCTTGATCTTGGCGGCAGGCGCGGCCTCGGTGCGGCTGCCGCCGAGGAAATGCCAGGCACCGCCGCCGATTCCGCCTACCGCGATAAAGGCGACCGCGGCGATCGCGATGGATTTGATCGAGAGAAAGCGTTTAATACCTGAGGGCTTTTTTGCGCCCTCTTCGCCTTCGGCACCGGCCGGCGCTTCAGTTTCAGCCTCATCACTCTGTTCTTTCGCTGGTTTCTTTGCCATGACCGCTCCCAATTGGGTCGGTGGCTCATACAACCGGCAGGACGCAAACAATCAACGCTGCAGGTGCTTTTGTCAGCACCTTAAGGCTGCGGCACCGTCTTCGGCCAAGCTAGGTCGCAATGGTTAACAGTTACTTGCGGCGACGCTTGCGGCAGGAAATTTTTGCCGGGTACATCGTAAACAATGGCTTTTTCTGCCCGCCCACCAATCGTGGCAGCGATGCCTACAATACTGTTTCTCCTCAGTAATTTTCTTTGGCACGGCTTCTGCAGTTCGCCCTTTGCCGCGACTTGGGAGAGCCCGCGGCGTGGCGCGGATGCCGGGGGGCATCGCGAACCGGCTCAGGGGAGTATCCGATGGAGAACGCGCTCCTCGTCGGCTTGTCGCGACAGATGGCGCTCAGCCACGAGCTCGACATCGTCGCCAACAACATCGCCAACCTCAATACCACCGGCTACAAGGCCGACAATACGCTGTTCGCCCAATATCTGATGCCGGACGCCCGGGACGACGACTTCGCCGGAAAAGACCGGCGCATCAGCTTCGTCACCGACCGCGCCAGCTGGATCAATTTTGCCCCCGGCGCCATTCAGCGCACCGGCAATCCACTCGACGTCGCCATCGACGGCAACGCCTATCTCGCGGTGCAGACGCCGCGGGGCGTGCGCTACACGCGAAACGGTGCGCTGGTTACCAACGCTTCAGGGCAGCTCGTCACCAGCGAAGGTTATCCGGTGATGGGCGACAACGGCCCGATCACGTTTCAGAACACAGATCACAACGTGATCATCAGCCAGAGCGGCATCATCACCGTACAAGAAGGCAACAGCATCGGGGACTCGCAGCGCGGCCGGCTGCAACTCGTCTCCTTCGACCAGCAGGCGCGTTTGGAGAAGGACGGCGGCAGCACATTTCTGGCGCCGCCCGGCGTCAACCCCGGGCCGCCGGCGCTCGGCGTCCGGGTCGTTCAGGGCGCGATCGAAAAGTCGAACGTCAATCCGGTCGGCGAAATGACGCGCATGCTCCAGATCACACAGTCCTACACCGACATCGCCAACGTCCTGCAGCAGCAGAGCGATCAGCGCAAGAACGCGCTGAACCAGCTTTCGCAAACGCCTGCATCGGGCAGCGCCTGAGTACAGCAGGTTGAGGAGATATTAGATGCGTGCGCTCGATACGGCGGCAACCGGCATGGCGGCCATGGACCTGCAGGTCCAGGTCATCGCCGGCAACATCGCCAACATGACGACCACCGGCTTCAAGAGCCAGCGCGCCGAGTTTCAGGACTTGCTGTACGAACACGTGCAGCGCATCGGGGCGCAGGCCTCCGACCAGGGCAACATTCTACCGGTCGGTATCGAACTCGGCTCCGGTGTGAAGACCGTCGGCACCCCGCGACTGATGACGCAAGGCTCGCTGGCGCAAACCGGCAATCCACTCGACGTCGCCATCCAGGGCACCGGCTGGTTCAAGATATTGATGCCCGACGGCACGTTCAGCTACACTCGCGACGGCTCGTTTCAGATGGATTCGCAGGGCCGCGTCGTCACCGCCGAGGGCAACCTCGTGCAGCCGACCATTACGGTGCCGCAAGGATCAACCGGCCTGACGGTCAATCAGCAAGGCCAGGTTTCGGTGACGCCGACGGGCAGTACTACATCGAGCATCCTCGGCCAGTTCACGCTGACGACCTTCATCAACGACGCCGGCCTGCAGGCCAACGGCAGCAACCTGTTCACGGCGACGCCGGCATCCGGCACGCCGCAGGACGGCACACCGGGAACGAATGGCGCCGGCACGCTGCTGCAAGGCAGCCTCGAACAGTCCAACGTCGAGGCCGTGACCGAAATCTCCAATCTGATCGCCGCGCAGCGGGCTTACGAAATGAACTCCAAGGTCGTCACCGCCGCCGATCAGATGCTGCAGACGACATCGCAACTGGCCCGATGAGAAGAATTCCGACCATGATCCGTCCATTGTTTCTCAGTGTTCTGCTGCTGGCTCTGGCCGCATCGGCCATGACACCGGCCGTGGCGCAATCCGAGCGGCCGGCGCTGCGCGCCACCGTCACCGTCGCGGGCGACGTCGTGCGCATCGGCGACCTCATCGAGAACGCCGGGCCGGTCGCCGCCGTTCCGGTATTCCGCGCGCCCGACCTGGGCACCACGGGCGCGGTTTCGACCGATCGCGTCATCGAGGCGATCCGTCCGCATCAGCTGATCGACATCGACACCCGCGGCCTCGCCGAGGTGGTCGTGACGCGCTCAAGCCGCACCATCACGCCGCAAGAAATTTCCGATCGCATCGCGCGGGCGCTGTCGACGCAATACCAGCTCGGCGACGCGCACGACGTTTCGCTCAATTTCGACCTGCCAGTGCGTCCGCTCGAAGTCGAAGCGCGCGCCGCCGGCGACTTGCAGGTGCTGGCGCTCAACTACGATACGCGCAGCGGCCGCTTCGACGTCACGTTCGCCCTGCCGTCGAGTCTTGTGCTGCAGCGTCACCCCGCCCATTTCACCGGCGTCGCGATCGAGACTGTTGACGCCGTCACCGTTGATCACCCGGTCGAGCGCGGCGAGGTGCTGCGGGCGTCCGATCTTACGGTGCTGCGGCGGCCGAAGGCGCAATCCGGCGGCCTCGCCGACATGAAAGGCGCTGTCGGCCTCTCGGCGCGTCGGCAATTGCGCCCCGGCCAGCCGATACAGGTCGGCGATCTGATGAAGCCGAACATCGTCCACCGCAACGACACCGTGACGCTGGTCTATCAAGCGCCGGGCCTGGTGTTGACGCTGCGCGGCCAGGCGCAGGAAGCCGGTGCGCTCGGCGACACGATCAGCGTACTCAATCAGCAGACCAAGCGCGTCGTGCAGGGCGTGATCAGCGGTCCCGGCCGCGTCACGGTCGCCAACGCAACCCTCCATCTTTCGCAAAACGTTCCGGAGTCGGGCCGCACCGTCATAACGCCGGATCGACGGGAGTAACAGTACGCTGTGAAAGGTTAGTTGTCATGTGTCATCGAGTCGTGCTTTTGCGTTGCGTGCTGCTGTCCTCGGTCGCCGTGTTATCCTGCTCGTGCTCGACCTTCAATCAACTGGCGCATCTCGGCGAGACACCGAAGCTTTCGCCGGTGAACAACCCGACGACGGAACCCGGATACAAGCCGGTACAGATGCCGATGCCCACACCACAGCCGGCCGTCTACAATCCCAACTCACTGTGGCGCAGCGGCTCACGCGCCTTCTTCAACGATCAGCGCGCGCATCAGGTTGGCGACATCCTTACCGTCAAGGTCAACATCAACGACACCGCGGAATTTCAGGATCAGACACAGCTGACGCGCAGCACCACGGAAGACTCCAACATCACCAATTTTATCGGCGCCAACACCATCGCCAATCCGGCGAAGGCGGTGTTACCGGGCTCGGTCCTTGCCGCCGACGGCAACACCCAGATGCAGGGCAACGGTACGATCAACCGCCAGGATCAATTGCTCACCAATGTCGCCGCCGTCGTCACCCAGGTGTTGCCGAACGGCAATTTGGTGATCGAGGGCAAGCAGGAGATCCGGCTCAACTCTGAAATGCGCGAATTGCTCGTCGCCGGTGTCGCGCGGCCCGAGGACATCCAGAGCGACAATACCATCGATCTGCCGAAGATTGCCGAGGCGCGGGTC
>DATCBO010000126.1:0-55360 GCA_036511795.1 Xanthobacteraceae bacterium | reverse complement strand
GCCGCCGGCGCCGATTCCGTTTTCGCGATATTCGGGTTCGCGGCCGACCCGGCAGCTCGCCGATCGGAGCGATCGCGGCGGCGCCGGCGAGCTACCGGGTCATCGCCAAGCTGCGGCATCGAAAGCTCAGCGCCATAGGGGTGACACTTCCGACGTCGGAGGAGAATACTTTGCGTGCTGCTTCCTCTCCGCCGTGCGGATCGCATATTCGATTGCGATTGCGCTCCTTGGTAACGTCCCTCTCGGAGAGTGACGCCAATAGCCCGAGTACGGACAGCGTATGCATTCGTAAAGGGTCGCGGCGCGCTCGGTATTTTTCTCAAGAGCCGCTACAAGTCGACCAATAGGCGACTATGAGACCAGCACACCGCTACACGGCTTGCCAGCTAATAATCCACTCTTGCGACCTGGATTACGCTCCTGATCGCCCCCGCGCTGTCACTAAACGCGTATCAACCGCGACAGACTGCGCTTGCTGATCGAAAGGAATTGCGCGGCGTCGCGCGGCGACAGTGCAATCGGTTCAAGGGTGCCCATGGCATACCTCTCCCATTGCACGCTTGGCCTAGGCGTGCGGAGAGAAGGCCACCAAGGGCGAATGCGGTCACACAGGATGATCGGCGAATTTACCCCGGCCTGTGCCCGCGCCCGAAGGTTGCGCAGAGGCGGGCGGAAACTACCATGGTCGGCGAGCGCGTCAACAGCTAGGATCGGGCCACAAGAGGCCGGTGCGGGACGCTCAAAACGGCCGGAAAATGTGTGGAATCCGAGTGTGGAACGAAGCGAATTTCATTGCGTTTTCAACGCCGAGGCGCGCGTCGTCGCTTCGCTCCTCGCAAAGACGAAGCAAAAACAGGAGAGGAAGAATGCAATTAGCCGCCCGTCACGCTCATGTGCCGCGCCAGTGCGGGGCGCTTGTGGCGGCGGTCGATGATGAAATCGTGGCCCTTGGGCTTGCGCGCAATCGCTTCGTCGATCGCGGCGAACAACAGGTCATTGCTCTCGGACGCACGCAGCGGTTTGCGCAGGTCGGCCGCATCCTCCTGGCCGAGGCACATGAAGAGCGTGCCAGTGCAGGTGACACGCACGCGATTGCACGACTCGCAGAAATTATGCGTCAGCGGCGTAATGAAGCCGAGCGTTCCACCGGTCTCAGCGACGCGCACGTAACGCGCCGGGCCGCCAGTGCGGTAATCGATATCGTCGAGCGTGTAACGCTCGGCAAGCCGTGCGCGCACCATCGACAGCGGCAGGTATTGCTCGAGCCGGCCCTCGCCGATCTCGCCAAGCGGCATCACTTCGATCAGCGTCAATTCCATGCCGCGGCCGTGCGCCCATTCGATCAGCCGAGGGAATTCGTCGTCGTTGACGCCCTTGAGCGCGACAGCGTTGATCTTGATTTTCAGACCGGCCGCCTGCGCGGCGTCGATGCCGGCCAGCACCTGATCGAGCGAACCCCAGCGGGTGATGGCGCGGAATTTTTCTGGGTCAAGCGTATCAAGCGAGACGTTGAGCCGCCGCACGCCGTGCGACTTCAGCTCCTGTGCGTATTTCACGAGCTGCGAGCCGTTCGTCGTCAGCGTCAGTTCGTCCAGCGCGCCTGCGCGCAGGTGGCGTGAAAGCGAGGCGACGAGAGTCATGATGCCGCGGCGGACCAGCGGCTCGCCGCCGGTGAGCCGAAGCTTGCGCACGCCCCGCGCGACGAATGCCGAACACAGCCGGTCGAGTTCCTCCAGCGACAGCACGTCGGCTTTCGGCAGGAAGGCCATGTTCTCGGCCATGCAATAGACGCAACGGAAATCGCAGCGATCGGTCACCGAGACGCGCAGATAAGAGATGCCGCGGCCGAATGGGTCAACCAGCGGCAGCCGTCCGCTCGCCGCGGGGTTGAATTCGTCCGGCGCGGCGCGATCTGTCGTGATGCCGCCTGGTGTCACACTGTCCATTCCGGTTCCGCTCGCGCCTCATCGGTGCAATGGCGCGTCCCTCACAGATAGTCATTTATTGTGCCGGATGAACCCTAAATCGTCCAGGACGCGCGCGCACGAGCGCGGCGTCGCACCACTCTGGTTTCACCACGCGCTTGAGGCGCCAGGCGCTATTGCTGCGTGGCAGGCGGCGGCGGGAACGGTGAGCCGCCCTGCTGAGGCGGTGGGAACGCGGAGGGTGCGGGCTGCCCCGGCGGCGGTGGCGCGGTGCCATGAGGGACGGGTCGCTGTGGCGGTCGGGCTGCGGTCCGCGCCATAGGCCGGCGCGGCCTGGGCTTGCGCATCGGCCTCGGCGGCGCAACCGGCTGCAACACGACCTGCACCGGATTTGGCACCAAGGTGGCGGCCGGCGCGGACTCCCAGAATGAATGGTCCGGGACGTCACCCACGCTGACCTGCACAGTCTGCGGCACAAAGCCGATCTTGGTGATCGTTACTGACTGGGGTTCCGACGGGACAGGGATAGCGCAGGGGGTCAGACAGGTCTGGCCCTGGGTCGTGCGCACGTCGGCGCCCGGCGGGTCGGATTCAAACCGCAACGGCTGCATCTGCGCCGATGGTTTTGAAGACATGAAATCGGGGGTCATCCAGTCGGGCATGGCCGAACAACCAGCGAGCGCAAGCCCCACGAGCGCCGTGCAGATGATGACTTTAACGCGCGAGAGTTGGACGCGTGACATGACCCTCTCCGTCCCCAAACACAAACAACGTAAGCCCCCCGCGGGCATGGGTAAAGCGCGGAACGATAGTCCGGGCAAGAGGTTACGAGGCCGGCCGGGAAGCCGCGCCCGCTGGGAGGCGGACGCGCGACCGCGAACCGTCCGAGAAAGGTTAACGAATTGAGTATGTTAAGGATTGTGCCCCGGGGACGAGAAGGCGCGCGGCGCCGTTAACGATAATTGCAAGGTGTTTGGCTGGTCCAGCGCGCTGCGAGGCCGGATCACGGCTGCAGAGCCAAAAGATCGCCGATCGCCGCGGGCAATTCCGAAAACGAGCTGATGATCCGATCGGGCTGCAAGCTCGCGATCGGCACGTCGGTGTAGCCGAAGTCGACCGCGATCACCGGGACACGCGCCGCCCGGCCGGTGTGGATGTCGGTTTTGGAATCTCCGACCATGATGGCCCGGCTGGGCTCGCCGCCGGCGCGCCGCACGGTTTGCCGAAAGACTTCCGGGTCAGGCTTCATGATGCCAAACGTGTCCGGTCCGCAGATGGCCGCAAACCGATGCGTCAGGTTGAGGGCTTTGAGCAGCCGCAGCGACAGCCATTCGAGCTTGTTGGTGCAGACCGCAAGCTCGTGTCCTGCGGCGCGGAGATCGTTGAGAGCGCTGTCCAAGCCCGGGAACGGCCGCGACCGGTCGGCTATGTGCTCAGAATAGTAGGCAATGAACGCGGCATAAAGGCAGTCCATTTCTGCGTCAGTCGCGTCTCGCCCCTCGGCTGCGAGCGCCCGCCGGATCATGACCTGGGCGCCACCGCCAATCAGATTTCGCGCCGTCGCGTAGGGCACTGCCGACAGCCCTTCCTGCGTGAGAACGAGATTGAGCGTGTGGATGAGGTCGGGTGCCGTATCGATCAGGGTGCCGTCGAGATCGAATACGATGGTGCACATCACGCCGGCCTAACCGGCTCTGCGGCGGCGTGCAAGCGTCGCATATTGCCGTTTTCGCTAGGCTCGACCCTGCAACGGCGCTAGTTTCCGCGCAAATTGCCGGTGGCCTGGAGGGTTTCTTCGCGGTGCCAATGGACGTAGAGGAGCAAAAGCGCGCCGCCGCCGAGCGAGCGGTGACCTTCGTGCGTCCCGGCATGCGGCTTGGGCTCGGCACCGGTTCGACCGCCCGCTACTTGGTTGAACTGTTGGGCCAGCGTGTTCGCGCCGGGCTCAAAATAACCGCGGTGCCGACCTCGGAAGCGACGCGCGCGCAGGCCGAACGGGTGGGGATCGCACTGACCACCCTCGATGAGACTCCCGAACTTGACCTCACTATTGACGGCGCCGATGAGATCGCGCCCGATCTGAGCTTGATCAAAGGCGGCGGTGGGGCGCTGTTGCGCGAGAAGATCGTGGCCGCAGCCTCGGCCGAGATGATCGTGATCGCTGACGAGTCGAAATGGGTGCAAACGCTGGGACGCTTTCCGCTGCCGGTCGAGATCGCTCCGTTCGGGGCGGCGGCGACCCGGCGGGCGATCGAGAATAGTGCCGCCCAGAGCAGTTGCCCGGGGCCAGCGCCGCTGCGCAGGGCGCAAAACGGCCATGCTTTCGTCACGGATGGCGGGCACTGGCTCGTCGACGCTCAGTTGCGGCACATCGTCGACCCGCCGACGCTGGCGACGCGGTTATCTGCAATCCCGGGCGTCATGGAACATGGCCTGTTTATCGGTCTGGCGCGGCTTGCCATTCTGGCGGGTCCTAGCGGGATACGTATCGTCGAACGGCCTTGATCCTCAGCCTACAAAGGGAGTGCGCCTCATGATTGCCGGTCTGTCCATGCGCCATTCGTCCATTGGCGGATTCCTGATGAGCCGTGTGGCGACGCGTCACATGCTGGCCGCGCTTGTGGCGCTCGCCGTGATGGGTGCCGCCAAGCCCGTGCTGGCGCAGACGGGTGCTCCGTCTCCCAATTCCATCCTGATCGCCAAGCAGATCATCGAGATCAAGGGCGTCAACAAACTGTTCGAGCCGCTGATCAGAGGTGTGGTCGAGAAGGTCAAGAACCAGTTCATGCAGACGAATTTCATGTGGGCCAAGGATCTCAATCAAGTTGCGGAACAGCTCGTGAAGCAATACCAGCCGCGGACCTCCGAACTCGTAGACGAGAGCGCCCGCATCTACGCCAGCCATTTCACCGAAGCCGAGCTCAAGCAAATCCTGGCGTTCTATCAGACGCCGACGGGCCGCAAGATGATTACGGAAGAGCCGCGGGCGCTCGACCAGAGCATGGCCAATGCGGGCGAGTTCGGCGACAAGCTGTCAGACGAAATCCTTGCCAAGATGCGTGACGAAATGAAAAAGCGCGGACATGACATCTGACATGTCCGATTACGATGTCGACCTTTTCGTTATCGGGGGAGGATCCGGCGGCGTGCGCGCCGCACGGATCGCCGCGCAGCACGGCGCCCGCGTCATGCTTGCCGAGGAATATCGGCTCGGCGGCACCTGCGTGATCCGCGGCTGCGTGCCGAAAAAGCTTCTGGTCTACGCTTCGCGATTCCATGGCGAATTCGAGGATGCGGCCGGCTTTGGCTGGAAGGTGGGGCATACCTCATTCGACTGGCCGACGCTGATCGCCAACAAGGACAAAGAGATCGCGCGGCTCGAAACGGTTTACGGCAAGCTGTTGAATAATTCGGGTGTCAGGGTCGTAAAGCACCGCGCCACGATCGCGGAGCCTCATACGGTGAAGGTGGCCAACGGCGAGGCCGTGCGCGCGGCCTATATTCTGGTCTCGACCGGCGGCACGCCGAGTTACGGCAACGAGATTCCCGGTCTCGAGCACGCCATCTCGTCAAACGAGGCGTTTCATCTGCCGGAGCTGCCCCGCCGCATCGTCATCCAGGGCGGCGGCTACATCGCCGTCGAGTTTGCCTGCATCTTTGCGGGACTCGGATCCCACGTGACGCTGGTCTATCGCGGCGAAAACATTCTGCGCGGGTTCGATGACGACGTGCGAACGCATCTGCGCGCCGACATGGAAGCGCATGGCATCCGGGTCGTCACCGGGCTCACCATCGCGGCGATCGAAAATCCGGGCGAACATTTCTCGGTCCGGCTTTCGAACGGCAATCATCTCACCGCCGACAAGGTGATGTACGCGACCGGCCGCGTGCCGCATGTCAAAAAGCTCGGGCTTGAAGCATCCGGTGTCGCGCTCGCCAAGAATGGCGGCATCGCGGTCGATGAATACTCCCGCACCAGCGTTCCCAGCATTTACGCGGTGGGCGACGTGACCAACCGCATCAACCTGACACCCGTCGCCATTCGGGAGGGCCATGCCTTCGCCGATACGGTATTCGGCGGCAAGGTGACGAAGGTCGATCACACCAACGTGCCGACCGCGGTGTTCTCCGAGCCCGAAGTCGGCGTGGTCGGCCTCACCGAGGCGCAGGCGCGCGCCGAACTGCAGCAGACCGACATCTACAAGTCGATGTTCCGGCCGCTCAAGGCGACGCTGTCCGGCCGCGACACCACCGTGCTGCTCAAGCTCGTGGTCGACGGTCACAGCGACCGGGTGGTCGGGTGTCATATCGTCGGCGAGGGCGCGGCCGAAATGGCCCAGGTGGCCGCGATTGCAATGAAGATGCGCGCCACCAAAGCCGATTTCGACGCCACCATGGCGCTGCACCCGACCGTCGCCGAGGAGCTGGTCACGATGCGCACGCGCAGCGCCAGCTACGCCCGCGAGGCCGCCGAATAGGGCGTGAAGTCCGCCCTGTTTGCCCGTTTCATCGGACTGTCGCGGCGGCCAGGGCTCGTGTATATACCCCTCGTCATTCCAGCCGCACCAGCAGCGACAGCCGCATAACCAGCGGCCCTGATTATGGATCGCGGGCTCGCGGGCAGCGTCCGCGCCGGACTGACGTATTTGGAGACGTGTCATGTCTACGCGGTCAAACTCGGCCAAATGGAGCCCGGATTCCTGGCGGGCCAAGCCGGCGTTGCAGATGCCGGACTATCCCGACGCCAAGGCGCTGGCGGAGGTCGAGGCGCAGCTTGCGACCTTTCCGCCGCTCGTCTTTGCCGGCGAGGCCCGCAACCTGAAAAAGGCTCTCGCCCAGGTCGCCGCTGGCGAAGCCTTCCTGCTGCAGGGCGGCGATTGCGCGGAGAGCTTTGCCGAGCACGGCGCCAACAACATTCGCGATTTCTTCCGGCTGTTCTTGCAGATGGCGGTCGTTCTGACCTATGCGGCGGCGTCGCCGGTGGTGAAGGTCGGCCGCATCGCCGGCCAGTTCGCCAAGCCGCGGACCTCGCCCGTGGAAAAGCGCGGCACGGTCGAGCTTCCCGTCTATCGGGGCGACATCGTTAACGGCACGGAGTTCACCGCTGAGGCGCGCGCTCCCGATCCGCGTCGCCAAGTGGAAGCCTATCGTCAATCGGCGGCGACGCTCAATCTTTTGCGCGCCTTCGCCACTGGCGGCTATGCCAATTTGCAGAACGCCCATCAGTGGATGCTGTCGTTCGTCAAGGACTCGCCGCAGTCGAAGCGCTATCAGGAGCTTGCGCGCCATCTCACCGACGCGCTCAACTTCATGCGCGCGTGCGGAATTAATCCGGAATCGCATCCGGAAATGCGTACGACCGATTTCTTCACCAGCCACGAGGCGTTGCTGCTCGGCTACGAACAGGCTTTCACGCGCGTCGATTCCACGACGGGTGACTGGTACTGCACCTCGGGCCACATGGTGTGGGTCGGCGACCGCACCCGGCAGGCCGACCATGCCCACATCGAATATTGCCGTGGCATCAAAAATCCGCTTGGGCTGAAAACCGGTCCGACGCAGAAGGTCGACGAACTGTTGCGGCTGATCGACATTCTCAATCCCGACAACGAGTCCGGCCGGCTGACGCTGATCTGCCGCGTCGGCGCCGACAAGGCGGCCGATCTGTTGCCTGCATTCGTGCGCGCGGTGAAGCGCGAAGGCCGCAACGTGGTGTGGTCGTGCGATCCGATGCACGGCAACACCATCACTTCGGTGACCGGCTACAAGACCCGCCCGTTCGATCAGATCCTCAAGGAAGTGCGGACGTTTTTTCAAGTTCATGCCGCCGAAGGCACGATCGTCGGCGGTGTGCATCTGGAAATGACCGGTCAGAACGTCACTGAATGTACCGGCGGCGCGCGCGCCATCAGCGACGAAGACCTCAATGATCGGTATCACACGTTGTGCGATCCGCGGCTTAATGCCGAGCAGTCGCTCGACCTTGCATTCCTGCTGGCCGATTTGTTGAAGTCGGAGCGCGAGCAAAACGAAAAACCGCTGCCCGCCGTCGCGGGGCTGTAGCGCGCCCGTTCGCCATCTTTACCGGACGCTCACCAAACCGCGTTCCGTTTACGAAGCGCTCATGCTGATGCGTATTGGCGTGCGCAAGTAAAGGAATGTGCAAATAATTTGAATCAAACTCTCTGCGTCAAAACAAAAAATAATAGACGCAGGGGTGTGCTGTGCCAGTACGAAAGTATTTACCGTGTGTCTTCGCCGCGCTGTGTCTGAGCGCCGCTCCGGCATTCGCAGCCGATATGTCGGCGACGCCTTGGCTGTCACCGGCTCCGGAAAGCGCGCCCTCCGCATTCGGCGACCCGTACGGCTCGTTCGGCATGCGCTCGGATGCAACCAGGATCGACTGGCAGGGTTTCTACGTCGGCGGCCAGTTCTCCTACAGCGACGGCAACGCCGATTTCAGCAGGTCGACGCAGGACCCGATCGCCTACAGCCTGCGTCAGACGACGCTGGAGTCCACGTTCGCACCATCGAGTTGGCCGGTGCTGGGCACCGGCAATCACAGCGCAGCCGGCTACGGCGGTTTCGTCGGCTACAACACCGTGTATCTCGCGCCGACCGCGAAAATCGTGTTCGGCATCGAGGCCAACTACGATCAGGCCTCGCTCTCGCTTTTCGCGCCGAGTTCGCCGCTCACGCGCGTGACGCCGGACGGATCCAACACAGTCAGCATTACCGGCAGCGGTTCGGTGACGGATCTCGATTTCGGCACGCTGCGCGCGCGGGCTGGGTGGGCGGTGGGCAATTTCCTGCCCTACGCGTTTGCGGGTTTTGCGCTCGGCCAAGCCGACGTTAACATCGCGGAAACCACCACGGTCATTCAGAAATCACCGGCCGGGACGTTCGTGTTTCCCGCCACGGCAGGAAAAAACAATGAGTGGCTCTACGGCTTCACCGTCGGCGGCGGTCTCGACTACGCGCTGACGCACCATATCTTCGTGCGCGGTGAATATGAGTATGTGCAGTTTCAGTCGGTCGCGGCCGTCAACATCAACGTCAACACCGTCCGCCTCGGCGCCGGCATCAAGTTTTAGGCGCGACGGCTGCCTCGGAACCCATTGCCGGGCCGGCTCATCCGGCGCTAGACCTGCGGCATGAACGCACGTCAAGCCGATCGTCTCGCTATCGCCGTGGCGCAGCTCAATCCCGTCGTCGGCGACATCTCCGGCAACCTGGAGCGCGCGCGCAAGGCGCGTTCGGCGGCGGCCCGCGACGGCGCCGATCTCGTCGCCTTTTCCGAATTGTTCATCGCTGGATATCCCCCCGAGGATCTGGTCCTCAAACCCGCTTTTCAGGCTGCCTGCCGCGCCGCGGTCGAGACGCTGGCCCGCGAAACCGCCGATGGCGGACCCGGCGTGCTCATCGGCACGCCATGGGTCGATGACAACAAACTGTACAACGCTTATGCGCTGCTCGATGCCGGGCGGATCGCGGCGATCCGCTTCAAGGTCAACCTGCCAAACTATGGCGTGTTCGACGAAAAGCGCGTGTTTGCGACCGGGCCCGTGCCTGGACCGGTAAGCTTTCGCGGCGTGCGGCTTGGGCTGCCGATCTGCGAGGATACCTGGACCGATTGGGGCGACTACGAGAACGTGGTCGAGTGTCTGGTCGAGACCGGCGCTGAGATTTTGCTGGTGCCGAACGGCTCGCCCTACTGGCGCGACAAGACCGATGTCCGCCTCAACGTCGCGGTCGCGCGCGTCACCGAAGCCGGTCTTCCGCTTCTTTACATCAATCAGTTCGGTGGCCAGGACGAACTGGTCTTCGATGGCGCCTCGTTTGCGCTTAACGCCGACCGGTCGATTGCCTTCCAGCTTCCGGCTTTTGTCGAGACGGTCCTCACCACGCATTGGTCGCGCACCGCGTCCGGCTGGCGTTGCGAGCAGGGGCCGATAGCGGAGCCGCTTGCGGCCGATAACGCCGACTATGCGGCCTGCATGATCGGCCTGCGCGACTATGTCGAAAAGAACGGTTTCAAGGGGATCGTACTCGGCCTGTCGGGCGGCGTGGATTCGGCGCTATGCGCGGCGCTGGCCACCGACGCGCTCGGCGCCGCGCGCGTGCGGTGCGTCATGCTGCCGTACCGCTACACGGCGCAGGAATCGCTCGACGATGCCGCCGCGATCGCGCAGGCGCTTGGCGTGCGCTACGATGTAGTGCCCATCGAGAGTGCCGTGATCGGTATCGAGCAGACGCTCGCTGGCGTATTTGCCGGACAAGCGCGTGACGTCACCGAGGAGAATTTGCAGGCGCGCGCTCGCGGCACCATCCTGATGGCGATTTCCAACAAATTCGGCCTGATGGTGGTGACGACCGGCAACAAGTCGGAAATGTCGGTCGGCTACGCCACGCTCTACGGCGACATGAACGGCGGCTTCAATCCGATCAAGGACATCTACAAGACCGAAGTTTACCGGCTGGCATGGCTGCGCAATCGCTGGAAGCCGGACGGCGCGTTCGGGCCTGACGGGATCGTGATTGTCGAGAACGCGCTGACGCGGGCGCCGAGCGCGGAGCTTCGTGAAAACCAGACCGATCAGGATTCACTGCCGCCCTACGACGTGCTTGACGCGATCTTGTCGCGACTGGTCGAAGGCGAAGAACCAACCGCGAGCATCATCGCCGCGGGCTTCGACCGCGACACGGTGCTCAGGGTGGAGCGGATGCTCTACCTCGCTGAATACAAGCGCCGGCAGGCTGCGCCGGGCGTCAAGGTGACATTGAAGAATTTCGGCCGCGACCGCCGCTATCCGATCGTCAATCGCTTTCGCGATCCGGGAACGCCGCCGCCCGAGCCCGACCGCTCGCTGCTTGCCGGCCCCGCCATGGCCAAGGCCGGCGCTGGCGATCTCGGATGATGGACTCGTCATTCCGGGGCCGAGCCAACGGGTCCGGCCCGAAGTGGCCGGCCCGATGACAAGCTCCGCGAGGAGCCCGCAATCCATAACCCCAGCGCTGGGAGTATGGATTCCGGACTCGCCGCTACGCGGCGATCCGGAATGACGACGTGATTACTGTTGCGACAGGAACGGCGGTCCGACCATACGGACCTTGCGGTTCTTAGGATCCGTCTGCGTCGTGTCGCCGGCGCCGTTGTTCTGCGGCACGGGAGCCGCATTGGGCTTTGCCGCGGTGCCATTGGGCTTGTGCGTTCCGGGAATCCGCGTCAGCGACTTCTCATTCTGGTCGGTGACGACGATGTCGCCGCTTTCGAGCGTGCTGGAGTCGTCGGCGCTGTGCAGCGCCTGCGCCCAGGTCTGGCCCGCGCCGCGGCACGAGCAGCCTGACACGACTTCCTTGCGATAGCGGAGCGCGTTGGGCAACGCGGTGTACGGCGCGTTGCCGTCGGCGGAAACCGCCTGTTCAATCTGCTCACCGGGATTGTGATAGGTGTAGAGGAATGCCTGCGATGCCGGACACAGCCGCTGGCAGGTTTGCGCATCAGCCGCGAACCGGCTCGGTACCGTCGAATAGGAAACCGGGAAATAAAAGCCGTCGCAGGTGCGCACGCAGACCGTGCGATAGGTGCCGGCCGGGCCGCCACTGTCGCCCGGATTGGCGATGGTGCCGCCGCCGCCGAGCAGCGCTTCGAAGAAGCCTTGTGGGCCGGCGGCGCGCACTGCCGCGGTATATTGGGCGCCGCAATTGTTCTGCGCCAACTGCCCGATCAGCACGTTGCGCTGGGTTTGCTTGTCGTTATTGCCGCTTTTGAGCTGTTCGACCTCGCTCGTCATGCGATCGAGCTTGCTGCGCATCTCGTCGATCTGCGAATTGAGCGGGCCGCATTGCGGCGAGAAGCCGGAGAACAGCGAAAACAGTCCCTGGTTGGCGCAGCCGACGCGGCGCGCATGGTCTGTGGCGCGGTCGATGTCGGCCTGTTGCTTGGCGATCGCATCCTCCTCGCGCTTGATCTGATCGGCGAGCGGCGAATTTGCGGAGCTGGAATTGAGCGAGGCGAGCTGCGCCTCAAGGCGCACGCAGGCTGGCGCTGTCCCGGGCGCGGTCTGTGCCGCCGGGTAGCCTTGAGCAGGCGGCGGCGCAGCGGCTTGGCCTTGTGCCGGATAGGGTTGTTGTGCCGGATAGGGTTGTTGCGCCGGATAGGGCTGACCCTGAGCCGGATACGGCTGCTGGGCCGGGTAGGGCTGTTGGGCGGGGTACGGCTGTTGTGCTGGGTAGGGCTGCGACGGATAGGGCGACTGCGGGTAGCCCTGTCCGGACGCGGACACCGAGAGCATGAGCGCACCCAGTGCGGCAAAAAGTGCGGTTTGGCCGAGGCCGCGCGGAAGTTTGGTCATTCGAAGCCCCGACACCGGCGAGTTCCAGAATCGGCGGATGAAGCCGCCCAATGGTGACGAAAGCATGACCGGAGGCCCGCGCGCGGCGCCGCCGGCAGAGCGCGCTATTCGGCGTCCGGCTGGTTCTCGGGTCGCGCCCGATCGACTGCGGAAAGCGCCATACAGGCGGCGTCGACGGCGACGATCCTTGGAAATTTGTCGAGCGGCACCTTGAGCCGGCGCGCGTTGGCGACCTGCGGCACCAGGCAGACATCGGCGAGCGTGATGGCGTTGCCATACGCGTAGGGGCCGGGCGCGATCAGCGCCTCAAGGGCTTCGAAGCCTTCGCGCACCCAATGATGGTACCAGGTATCAATCGCGCTCTGCTCCTGGCCGAGCTGATGTTTCAGATAGCGCAGCGGCGAGGTGTTGTTGAGCGGATGAATATCGCAGGCGATGAGCTCGGCGATTCCCCGCACCTTGGCGCGCGCCACAGGATCTTTTGGCAGGAGCGGCGGCTCGGGATGCGTTTCATCGAGATACTCGATGATGGCAATCGACTGGATCAAGGTATCGCCGTTGTCGGTAACAAGTGTTGGCACGCGCATTTGAGGATTGATCGCGCGATACTCCGGCCGCCGGTTATGCCCGCCATCCTTGATCAGGTGAATGGCCGCGGTTTCGTAACTCAGTCCTTTCAGATTGAGTGCGATGCGCACGCGGTAAGCGGCCGACGAACGGAAATAAGAATAAAGTTTCATGTTGCCTCTCTGCCGTCATTCCGGGCTCCGCGCGGAGCTTGTCATCGGGCCGGCCACTTCGGGCCGGACCCGTTGGCTCGGCCCTGGAATGACAGGCTCATTCCTGCTCCTCGCTCTCCAGAGCCGTCTCGGCGACGAGCCGCGCCGACTGGTCGGTCAGCCGGCCAACAGCGCGATTAAAGGCCTCGCGATCTGCCGGCGACAAAATCTCGGTCAATCGGCGCGCGAAATCCAGCGCGTGCGGCGCCACTTCTTCGTACATCGCCTGGCCGCCCGCGGTGAGCGAGAGAAAAGCTTCACGCTTGTCGGCGCGGTTGCTGCGCCGCACCAGGAGCTTGCGCTTTTCCAGCAGCGCCACCGCGCGCGACACCTTGGTCTTGTGCATGTGCGAGTGGGAGCCGATTGCCTTGCCGGTCATCACGCCGTATTGGCCGAGCGTCACCAACACCCGCCATTCCGGCACCCCGATGCGGTAGCGCCGCGCATAGACGCGCGACAAGGCCTGCGACACCAGGCTCGCCACCACCATGAGCTGATAGGGCAAAAACGCTTCGAGCTTCAGCGGCGCGCCATCGGCCATTGCTGCGGTGGCTTCGTCCACGACTTCGCTGTGGCTCATCCGTTGACTGCTCATTGCCGGCTTCCCACCGGAATCCCAACGCGCCGCCCACGGGTGATCCCAACTTGGACGTGCGGGACGGAAGATGGCCGAACTCACAGCGCCGCGCAACGTGGATAGCGAGGCGGTACCGCCCGTGTTATGTCTGGCAAACGCGCCCGGACCAAAGCGGCGCCAACGCAAGGGGGAGGGCTGTCATGTCGCTACAAGCGAGCAAATCATCGCATCCAATGTTGTCCTGCGCCGACGGTATCGCCGCCGGAATGAGCGATCTACTGCTTTTGATCGCTCGCCTCCTGGTGGCCGCCGTATTCCTGATGACGGTGTGGACCGGCGGGCCAGCGGCCGCCTATCTCAAGTCCATCAATTTCATCGCTCCCGACGTGATGAGCTCGTTCGCGCATGTCGTCGAATGGATCGTTGTGGTGACGCTGGTGCTCGGCGTTGCGACCCGCTACGGCGCATTGCTGGCATTTGCTTTCGTCGTTATCGCCTTGCTGACCGCGCACCTCTATTGGCAGTTTCCAGCGGCGGCGCAGACCCTGCAATTCGTCTTCCTCAGCAAGGATCTCTCGATCGCCGGCGGTACACTTGCGCTGTTTGTAGCCGGTGGCGGCCGCTTCAGCATCGACCACATGCTGGCGGGCAAATAGCTGCTGGGTGCGAAAGCGAGCAGGGAAGCCCTATTCGCTGCTCGTAATCCAGCTCAGCGCGAGCACTGAATGGCGACGAAGTGGTCGCAGCTGCCGCCTTTGCACGACGCGCTGGCGTCGGTCGGGATGGCGCCGGTGATGTCGTCGCGACTCACCTTGCGGAACGAATCCGCCTGGGTGAAGGCGTGCGAACGGCAATAGGAATTGGCCACCGTCTTGCCGCACGCCGCGCCGCTGGCGAGGCAATTGTCGACGCCGTAGCCATCGGTTTGGCTGGCGAGGATGAAAAGGCGCCTTTCGGCGTGCGCCACAGCGCCGGACATGATGACGGCGAGCGCCGTTGCGGCAATGACGGAACGCATAGAACCCCCTCGGCCGCAATAAGCTCGCGAACACGGGTTGCGATGAAGCGTAACAATGCGACGGTCGAGTAAAGGTTTCGTTAACCGCGCTTTTTGCCGCGTGATTCGTTCGGAAAGGGGCGCTGCTTCAGCTGGCGTGACCGATTTTCTCGCCAGCGAGCGGCGGGGCGGACCTTGTTCGGCCTTGACGCGGCAGGTGTCCTCGACCACATTGCGCGCCATGCACGGCCTTAACCACATTTGCGGCATTTGCCGGGAGATTATTCGCTAGCGGCAACGCTGGCTGTGGCCGTCTTTTCTCCGATCGAGAATTTTGGGACGCCCGGCCAGCAGGCCGAAGAGCGTTGCTGAAAGACTCCGACCGATGGAATTGAAACTCTACGATACCCTGACGCGCGAAAAGCGGGTTTTCACCCCGCTCGATCCGGCCAACGTGCGCATGTATGTGTGCGGGCCGACGGTCTACGACTTCGCCCATATCGGCAATGCGCGGCCGGTGATCGTGTTTGATGTGCTGTTCCGGCTCTTACGCCACCTCTACGGCGCCGACCACGTCACCTACGTGCGCAACATCACCGACGTCGACGACAAGATCAACGCGCGCGCGGCGGAAGAATTTCCAGGGCTGCCGCTCAACGAGGCGATCCGCAAGGTCACGGAAAAAACCGACAGGCAGTTCCACGAGGATGTCGCCGCGCTGGGTTGCCTGCCGCCGACCGTCGAACCGCGCGCCACCGATCATATCGCCGAGATGAAGACACTGATCGAGCGGCTGATCGCTTCGGGCCACGCCTATGTGGCCGAAGGCAACGTGCTGTTCTCCGTGCCGTCGATGTCCGACTACGGCCGGCTTTCGAAAAAGCCGCTCGACGAACTGATCGCCGGCGCCCGTGTCGAAATAGCGGCGTACAAGAAACACCCGCAGGACTTCGTGCTGTGGAAGCCGTCAGCGCCGGGCGAGCCAGCCTGGCCGTCGCCCGCCGGCATCGCCGTGCCCGGCCGCCCCGGCTGGCATATCGAATGCTCGGCGATGTCGTGGAAATATCTCGGCGAAGTGTTCGATATCCACGGCGGCGGCATCGATCTCGTCTTCCCGCACCACGAAAACGAAATCGCCCAATCACGCTGCGCCTTCTACACACCGGTCATGGCGAATTTCTGGATGCACAACGGCTTTCTTCAGGTCGAAGGCGAGAAGATGTCGAAGTCCACCGGCAACTTCGTGACGATACATGAGTTGCTGAGTGGTTGGCAGGGCATTGCGTGGCCGGGAATCGTGGTGCGGTTTGCGATGCTACTAACTCACTATCGGCAGCCAGTGGATTTTACAGAGCGAGCCCTTGATGAAGCCTCGATGGCGTTACGGGCGTTTCACTTCTTCGCTTCATCTATTCCAGCCGCTCATCCTTCACCTGAATTTATGGACGCGATGGCCGATGATTTGAATACGCCCCGTGCAATCGCAGAACTGCATCGTTTGCAAAAACTCGCTAAAACTCCGTCTCCAAATCAGTTTGACGCAGCAATCCAATTGGCATCCAATCTGTCTTTACTTGGATTTGACGTCCGTCAATATGATCCGGAGTGGCTCCAAAAACAGGTGGTTGCGAAGAGAGTCGGTGGTCGTACCCCAGAGATCGAAAGGCTGATAGCCGAACGGGCAACGGCGCGAACTAACAGGGATTGGAAAGAATCCGATCGCATCCGCGATGAGCTCGCCAAAATGGGCGTCGTGCTGAAAGACTCCAAAGGCGGCACCACCTGGGAGGTCGCGCGATGAACGTCGAGCGCGCCCCGGAAAACCCCTCTCCCCTTGCGGGAGAGGTCGCCGCGCGAAGCGCGGCGGGTGAGGGCCGCGGCGATGAGGTTGTTCTCGGCGGCGTCGGCTCCCACGGGCCCTCACCTGGTCGGCCGCTTCGCGTCCGACCGTCCTCTCCCGCAAGGGGAGAGGGAAAGACGGGCGCTGGGACTTCGTCCGTTTCTCCGATGATGCGGCGGCGCGCACAGGTTTTGCGCCTTCGTCTCACGAATGCGGAGCGTAAGCTCTGGTACGCGTTGCGTGATCGGAGATTTGCCGGGTCGAAGTTCCGTCGTCAGGTCCCGGTCGGCCCTTTCATCGCGGATTTTGTGTGCTTCGAAGAGCGGCTGGTGGTCGAAGTGGATGGCGGTCAACACGCGGATTCCATGCAAGACCAAAGGCGGGATCGGTGGTTTGCCGAGAACGGTTTCCGCGTCTTACGCTTTTGGAACAACGAGGTCTTAAGGAACGTGGAAGGCGTCATGACCGTGCTCGCTCAAGCGTTGAAGGTCGAGTGGTCATGACTTCCCGCACCTCGCCAAAACTCGCGCTGCGGCCGATGCTGCCGGCGGATGTGCCGGACCTCGCCGAAATTTTCCGCGCCGCGATCGAGGAATTGACCGCCGACGATTATACCGAGGCGCAGCAGGCGGCGTGGGCGTCGGCGGCCGACGACGAGGAAGAGTTCGGCCAGAAGCTTTCGGGCGCGCTGACGCTGGTGGTGACATTCGGCGGTGCTGCGATCGGATTTGCTTCGCTCGCCGACAACAAGAAGATCGACATGCTCTATGTGCATCCGGCGGCGGCCGGGCAGGGGGCCGGCGCCCTGCTGGCCGACGCGCTGGAAAAGCTCGCCGCCGGCCGCGGCAGCACGGAACTTACGGTGGACGCCAGCGATTCCGCGCGCGGCTTTTTCGAAAAGCGCGGTTTCGCCCCGCGGACACGCAACACCGTGACGGTCGGCAGCGAGTGGCTCCCCAACACCACGATGAGCAAGATGCTGCCGCCACATGAGGGGAGCGTACAATGAAGCGCGAGGATTCGCCGTTTCAGCGCCACTGGGTTTATTATGTGGTCCTTAAATACGGAGTGATCGCCGCGGCGGTGTTTGTCAGCCTGTATATCTTCTATCGGCTGTATTCCGGTTGAGAGGCGAATATGCCGCGCGAACGCCTTTATCTGTTCGACACCACGCTGCGCGACGGCGCGCAGACCAATGGCGTCGATTTCACGCTCGCCGACAAGGTCGCGATCGCTGAGCTGCTTGACGATCTCGGCATCGATTATGTCGAGGCTGGCTATCCTGGGGCGAATCCGATCGACACCAGTTTCTTCAGCGAGCGGCGCGAACTGCGCGGCAAACTAACCGCGTTCGGCATGACGCGGCGGCCCGGCCGTTCGGCGTCGAACGATCCGGGCCTGGTCGCGCTGCTCGAGGCGCAGGCCAGTGCCATCTGCTTTGTCGCTAAATCCTGGGACTATCACGTGCGCGTCGCGCTCGAGACCACGGAAGAAGAAAACCTTGCCTCGATTCGCGACAGCGTGCGCGCCGCCAAGGCCAAAGGCCGCGAAGTGCTGCTCGATTGCGAGCATTTTTTCGACGGCTACAAGGCGAAGCCCGCCTATGCGCTGGCCTGTGCGCTGGCCGCCTACGAGGAAGGCGCGCGCTGGGTGGTGCTGTGCGATACCAACGGCGGCGCGCTGCCGCATGAGGTCGAGCGCATCGTTGCCGAGGTGTGCAAAAAGATTCCCGGCGATCATGTCGGCATCCACGCCCATAACGACACCGAGCAGGCGGTCGCCAATTCGTTCGCGGCGGTGCGCGCCGGCGCGCGGCAGATTCAAGGCACGCTCAACGGGCTCGGCGAGCGCTGCGGCAACGCCAACCTAACCTCCATCATCCCGACCTTGAAGCTCAAGGCCGAGTACGCCGAAAAATTCGACATCGGGGTGACGGACGAAAAGCTGCACGGGCTCACCCGCGTATCGCACGCACTCGATGAAATCCTCAATCGCGCGCCGGACCGCCACGCGCCCTATGTGGGCGAAAGCGCGTTTGCCACCAAGGCCGGAATTCATGCCTCGGCGATCGTCAAGGAGCCGGCCACCTACGAGCACGTCGCGCCCGAGCTCGTCGGCAACCGCCGCAAGCTTCTGGTCTCGGATCAGTCCGGCCGCTCCAATGTGCTCGCGGAACTGGAGCGCATCGGGCTTCCCATCGACAAGGACGACCGTCGCGTCGCGCGCCTGCTCGACGAGGTCAAGGAGCGCGAGGCGATCGGTTACGCCTATGAGGCGGCCGACGCGTCATTCGAACTGTTGGCGCGGCGAATGCTGGGCCAGGTGCCGCATTATTTCGACGTGGAAAAATTCGACGTCAATGTCGAACAGCGCCTCAACGCCAAGGGTGAGCGCGTCAGCGTCAGCCAGGCGGTGGTCAAATTACGCGTCGGCGACGAAGAGCTCATCTCGGTCGCCGAAGGCAACGGCCCGGTCAACGCGCTCGATGTCGCGCTGCGCAAGGATCTGGGCAAGTATCAGAAATTCATCACCGGCCTGGAATTGACCGATTACCGTGTGCGTATCCTCAATGGCGGCACGCAGGCCGTGACGCGCGTCCTGATCGAGAGCGCCGACGAGACCGGCGAGCACTGGACCACGATCGGCGTTTCCTCCAACATTATCGATGCGTCGTTCCAGGCGCTGATGGACTCGATCGTCTACAAGCTGGTGAAGTCCGGCGCGCCGGCGTGATTGCGGTTTCCCTCGCCCCTTGCTGGGGGGAGGGAAAGCAACGGGGGGCCACCATGATTGATCACATCTCAATCGCAGTGCGTGAGCTGAAAGCCTCTGCGCGGTTTTACGACGCGCTGCTTAAGCCGCTCGGCATGATGCGGCTGAGCCAAGCGACCAGGACGATCGGTTACGGTAAGAGCTACCCGGAATTCTGGCTCAACGAGCGGCCGCAGCTTGAACCGCAGCCCGAGGACAGCGGCCTCCATATCTGCCTGCGCGCGGCGGATGCGGCGGCGGTCGACGCGTTTCATGCCGCAGCAGTATCGGCAGGCGCCAGATCCGATGGCGCACCAGGCAAGCGGCCGCAATATTCGCAAACCTATTACGCCGCTTTCGTGCGCGACTGGGACGGCAACCGCATCGAGGCGGTAACGTTCTTGAAGGAAGGGTGAGGTCGAGGTAGTGCGCTTTCCCGCAAGGGAGAGGCAATGCCCTCGACGGTTCACAATCTGTCCGCCGGAACTGCCATTGTTTGCTCCGCGCCGGCCACGTGCCGCGCGGCTTTCTGCATCGGCGGCAAAATGTCCTCGACCCGCGTTGCGACCAGAAAATCGACATTGAATGCCGACGGCACGAATTTCACCGTACGCATGTGCTCGATCAACGTCAGCAGAGGGTCCCAGTAGCCGGCGATGTTGGCGATCAGGATCGGCTTCTTGTGGCGGCCGAGCTGCGCCCAGGTGAGCTGCTCGACAACCTCCTCGAGCGTGCCGAGCCCGCCCGGCAGCGCGACGAAGCCGTCGGCGTGATCGAACATGGCGCGCTTGCGGCTGTGCATGTCCGGCACGACGATCAATTCCTGCGCGACGTGGCGGGGCCGCTCGCGTTTGGTCAGAAACTCCGGAATGATGCCGGTCACATGGCCGCCATGATCGAGCACGGCATGCGCCACCGCACCCATGAGCCCGACGGAGCCGCCGCCGTAGATCAGACGGATATGATTTTCGGCGAGGATTTTGCCGAAGCTTTGCGCTGCCGCGACGAAGCCCGGGTCGGTGCCCGGGCTTGATCCGCAATAGACGCAAAGTGCATTGATTTTGGCCATGGAATGATACTCAGCAAACATTAGATGTGGCGTTGATTCGTGCCGGCCGCAAGTTTTTTGCACGGCAGACCGCGCCAGCGTGCAGTTCGCCGCAAAACACTCTATATGACGGGAACTGGATATGACGGACTGCGGCCGGGTGCGGCCGTCCCGGCCCACGAGCGCCCCCACACTGATGACGCCACACTGATAATGAGCGATTTCCAGCGGCCTGCCCACAGTTTCAAGCGCGAAGTCGGCGGCGGCGGCAGCGGCGACACGCTGTTCGCGACGCTCGTGCATCTGTGGCCGTACATCTGGCCGGCTGATCGGCGCGACCTCAAGGTGCGCGTCGGGATCTCCACGCTGCTGATCTTTGCCGCCAAGCTCGCGACGATCGCGGTGCCGTTCACCTTCAAGTGGGCGACCGACGCGCTCGCCGGTCATGGCACCGCGCCGCTCGGTCCCGACGACATCTTCGCCTGGGCGCTGGCGACGCCGGTGATGATGACGGTCGCCTATGGCGGCATGCGCGTGGTGATGGCGCTGCTCACCCAGTCGCGCGACGCGATCTTCGCCAAGGTGGCGATGAACGCGGTGCGGCGGCTCGCCATGCGCATGTTCGAGCACGTGCACTTGCTGTCGCTGCGCTTTCATCTGGAGCGCCGGACCGGCGGGCTCACGCGCGTCCTGCAGCGCGGGCGCGATGCGATCGAAACCATTGTGCGCATGCTGCTGCTGCAGCTCGCGCCGACCATCGTCGAAGTGGTTCTGGTCGCCTGGGTGCTGTTGTTTCATTTCGACTGGCGTTACCTCGTCATCATCGTGGCGACGGTCGCGCTCTACATCGCGTTCACGTTCTGGGCGACCGAGTGGCGCATCGGCATCCGCCGCGACATGAATTCGAGCGACAACGACGCCAACGCCAAGGCGATCGACTCGCTACTCAATTACGAGACCGTCAAATATTTCTCCGCCGAGGACCGCGAGGCGCAGCGCTACGACCGTTCGGTGGCGCGCTATGAGGAAGCGAGCGTGCGCGCCTACGTGTCGCTCGCCGTGCTCAACGCCGGGCAGGCGGTCGTGTTCACGATCGGGTTGTGCGCCGCCATGGTGCTGTGCGCTTACGGCATTCAGCGCGGCACCAATACGGTCGGCGATTTCGTCATGATCAACGCCATGATGATCCAGCTCTACCAGCCGCTCAATTTCATGGGCATGGTGTATCGCGAGATCAAACAGGCGGTGATCGACATCGAGACCATGTTCGCGCTGTTGTCACGCAAGCCGGAAATCACCGATCGTCCGGGCGCGCAGCCGCTGAAGGTCCGCGCTGGCGCGATCCGGTTCGACAACGTGTCGTTCGCCTACGAACCGGCGCGGCCGATCCTCAAAGGCTTGAGCTTCGAGGTCGCGGCCGGGCACACTGTCGCTATCGTCGGTCCGTCGGGCGCCGGCAAGTCGACCATCTCGCGGTTGTTGTTTCGCTTTTACGATGTCACCGGCGGCCGCATTCTCATTGACGGCGCCGATATCCGCGATGTCACGCAGACCTCGTTGCGCGCCTCGATCGGCATGGTGCCGCAGGACACCGTGCTGTTCAACGATACGATCCGCTATAACATTCGTTACGGCCGCTGGGACGCAAGCGACGCCGAGGTCGAGGAGGCGGCGCGGCTGGCGCAAATCGATACCTTCATTCGTCACGCGCCCAAGGGCTATGAAACCGAGGTCGGTGAGCGCGGCCTGAAACTCTCCGGCGGCGAGAAGCAACGCGTCGCCATCGCCCGCACCATTCTCAAAAGCCCGCCCATTCTCGTGCTCGACGAGGCGACATCGGCGCTCGATAGCCACACCGAACGCGACATTCAGGACGCGCTCGATCGCGTCGCCAAGAACCGCACCACGCTGGTCATTGCTCACCGGCTGTCGACTATTGTCGGCGCCGATGAGATTCTGGTGCTCGACAAGGGCGTGATCGTCGAACGCGGACGCCACGCCCAATTGCTCGCGCATGGCGGGCTTTACGCCAGCATGTGGAATCGTCAGCGCGAAGCCGAAATGGCGCGCGAGATTCTTCAAGAGACCGGCGAGGACGAACCGATCGCTCCCAACCGCAATCCGCCGGAGGCGGAGAGCGACCACCTCGTCCCCGCTGCCGACGCCGCGGAGTAGCCGTGATGTCGGGGCGGCGAACCCGGAATCCATAATCACCAGGTTTCGAGAGAACGAATGAGGCAAACGTGCATGTTCCGGAAGTTCCGTGACTATGGATTCCGGCGCTCGCTCGCTGCGCCCACTCGGCCGGAATGACACCGCATGTCCATCATTAGCTCCATCCGCTCGCAGCTGTCGCCGATCCACCCAGAGGGCTATCCGTTCGTCGGCGGCTTTGCGCTCGTCAGCCTCATCCTGTTCTGGCTGTGGCCGCCGCTCGGCTGGCTCGGCACGGTCGCGACGCTGTGGTGTGCGTATTTCTTCCGTGATCCGGCGCGGGTCACGCCGGTGCGCGACGGTATCGTGGTGGCGCCGGCTGATGGTCTCGTCAGCCAAGTGGCCAACGCCGTGCCGCCGCAGGAGCTCGGGCTTGGTGCGCGACCGCTGTTACGCATTTCCATCTTCATGAGCGTGTTTAATTGCCATGTGAACCGCAGCCCGGTCGCCGGGCGCATCGAGCGCGTCGTCTATCGCCGCGGCAAATTCCTGAGCGCCGATCTCGACAAGGCCAGCGAAGACAACGAGCGTAACGCCTTCCTGATCGCAACCCCCGGAGGGGCGCGGCTCGCCGTGATCCAGATTGCCGGCCTCGTGGCCCGGCGCATCGTGCCGTTTTCGCGCGAGGGCGAGACTGTCGCCGCCGGCCAGCGTATCGGCATGATCCGGTTCGGTTCGCGGGTCGACGTTTACCTCCCGGACGGTGCGCGGGCTTTGGTCGGCGAGGGGCAGACCTCGATTGCTGGCGAGACGGTGATCGGCGATCTGCGGGGCCTTGAGGCGGGCCGCACGTTTCGCGTCGGCTGAACGCCGTTAACGTCCCAGGTGCCCGGCCGTTGCGGGATTTGCCCCTTCGTGGCAGCGGCGCCGCAGACAGGCTATATTGCCGCCATGGCCATTCGCCGTTCAGGCTTCGACCGTCCGCGCATGCCGCGCCTGCGCCGCCGGCGCTTCCGCCGGATTCCGGTGCGTATCCTGGTGCCGAACGTGGTGACGCTGCTGGCGCTGTGCGCGGGTTTGACCGCGATCCGGCTGGCGTTCGAGGACCGTTACGCCCTGGCGCTGGCAGCGATCGTGTTCGCCGCCATCTTGGACGCCATCGACGGCCGGCTCGCCCGCCTCCTGAAAGGCACGTCGCGGTTCGGCGCCGAGCTCGATAGCCTGTCGGATTTCGTCAACTTTGGCGTGGCGCCGTCGCTGATCCTCTATTTCTGGGGCCTGCACAGCCTGAAATCGGCCGGCTGGATCGCCGCCATGGTGTTTGCCATCTGCGCCGGCCTGAGGCTCGCCCGTTTCAACGTCATGCTCGACGATCCGGAGCAGCCGGCCTGGGCGAGCAACTTTTTCGTCGGCATGCCGGCGCCGGCCGGCGCCATCACCGTGCTGCTGCCGATCTACGCCTCGTTTCTAGGCCTGCCGCGCTCGGGCGTGCTGACCTGGATCACTCTGGTCTACACGCTCGGCATCGCCTGGCTGATGGTGTCGCGATTGCCGGTATTTTCCGGCAAGCGCGTCGGCACCCGCGTGACGCCCGAACTGGTCGGGCCGCTGATCGTCTTCGTCGTGCTCTGTTTTGCGCTGTTATTCGCCTATCCGTGGGTGCTCTTGTCCGCAGGCACGCTGGCCTATCTGGTGAGCCTGCCGTTCGGATACCTGTCCTACCGCGGCTATGAGCGGCGCTCGCGCGAGAGCCACACCGAAACGCAGCCGCCTGCCATGCATTCGCCACCGATCGCTGGCGGATTTAGCCGTCCGCCGGACGCCGATGATCGTCCGCCGCGGCTGAATTGAAGGCGCGGCACCAAGGGACGGCGCTGCGCCAAGCGCGGGAGAACGCCGCGACGCCTTAAACGGCAAGGAACCCGCTATGGCAGTCGGCCGCCGCGCAGTTCTGGCCTCCGCTGCGGCGTCACTCGCGACGCCGGCTTTGCTCCGTCTGACGCGTGCGGACGCGGCGCTGCCTCACGTCACGCTCAAGCTGCACCACGCATTTTCGTCGGTGTCGTGTCTCCACACGAATTTTCTTGCGCCATGGGCGCGCCAGGTCGAGGAGCAATCGGCCGGCCGGATCCGAATCGACATCTATCCATCGATGGCGCTCGGCGGCCAGCCGGCTGAGCTGTTCGATCAGGCGCGTGATGGCATCGTCGATATCGTCTGGGCGATGCCATGCGAAACGCCGGGCCGCTTCCCGAAGATCGAAATGTTCGAACTGCCGTTCGTGCCGCCGCGGCGCGCGCTGGTCGGCTCAAAGGCGATCGAGGATTTTGCCGCCGAACATTTGATGGATGAGTTTCGCGACATTCATCCGATCTGCTTTTCGTGCGCGGATCGCGGCGTCCTGCATGCCAATCGCCCGGTGCGGACCGTGGCCGAGGTCAAGGGATTGCGGCTTGACGTGAGCACGCGGTTCACCGCGG
The DNA here is from genome assembly GCA_036511795.1 of Xanthobacteraceae bacterium. Taxonomy (GTDB): domain Bacteria; phylum Pseudomonadota; class Alphaproteobacteria; order Rhizobiales; family Xanthobacteraceae; genus BOG-931. The sequence continues at coordinate 30,454 of DATCBO010000126.1, read as the reverse complement.
CGGCGATCGCGATGCTTGGCGGCCACCCCGTACCGATGCCGCGCGGCCAGCTGCTGCTTGCGATTACGCGCCATGTCGTGGACGGCTGCATCGTCGCATGGGACATGGTGCCGGCGCTCAAACTCGACAGTGTGCTCAAGGCGCACACCGATTTTGCCGATGATGCGCTGAGCACGACGACAGCCGTTTTGGCGATGAACAAGACCGCGTATGAAAAACTTCCCGCTGACCTTAAAAAGGTGATCGTCGACAATTCCGGTCAGGTGGCCGCCGGCATGGCCGGCACGATGTGGGATCTGAAAGCCAAGGCGGTCGCCGATGCGGCAAGTCAAAACGGCGATCAAATCGTCACGCTCGATCCGGACACTGTCGCGCGCTGGCGCAAAGCAACCCAGGCTGTGGTCGATGCGTGGCGCAGGGGTATGAAAGCGCACAAGGGCGACGGCGACGGGTTGCTGACGAGCGCCCGCGAACTATTTGCGAAATACGCCAGCGTCCCGGAGCCGCAGCCGCCGGCGCCGCCAAAACCACAGGTCACTGAAGTCAAAGTTGAGCCGCAGCCGTCATCCAAAATTGACAACCCGGTTCCCGCGCCGCAGCCGGCCGTGAAAGCCGCGCCCGCGCCTACACCCGCGCCCACAGCGGCTCCGAAGGTCAGTGTTGCCGCGCTGCCGGCGCATCCGTCAGCCGCGTCCGTGCCGCCAACGCATTGGTGGCAGTTCTGGAAGTCGACGCCAGGGACGACAGCGTCGGCCGCGCCAATCACGCCGCCACCACGGGCCGCTACGCATTGGTGGCAGTTCTGGAAGCCGGCCACGACACGATCCGCCGCCGTATCGTCGCCGGCGATGCCTGTAGCGCCTGCGGGCCACGCTGCTGTGTCGGCAGCGCAACCGCCGCCTCCGGCCGCCGCGGCGATCGCAAAGTCGGCGCCGGCGATGCCGCTTCCGGCGCCACCGAAGGCCTTCGATATTCCGCTCTAAAATTACCGCTGTAGCGGATGCCCTGGCATCAGATCGTAAGGATGCGCCCAGCCCGGCAGCGACTTGATACGGCTCAGCCACGCCGCAATGTTTTTGTGCTCGGCGTTGATGTCGAAGCCGAACTCATCGGCCGGATAGTACAAATACGCGCACAGCGACAGATCGGCGATCGTCGGCGTGTCGCCCAGCATGAACGGCGCTTTGGCCAGCCGCTTGTCGAGAATGGCGAGATTACCGTCGATGCGGCCCTTGAGGAATGCCATGACGGCCGGATCGCCGGCCGGCCGCGCGAAGTTTTTCAGAAAGCGGTAGGGTCCCAGAAATCCGTTGACTTTCTGGTTGTCGAAAATAATCCAGCGCAGTGCTTCGAGCCGCTCGTCGTCGGTGCGCGGCAGGAATCTTTTTGTCTGTTCGGCGAGATACGTCAGAATCACGCCGGATTGGCTGAGTTTTTTGGCGCCATGCACCAGAACCGGCACTTCGCCCATTTCATTGACGTCGGTACGATATGCGGGTGTGCGTTGAACGCCGGCGCCGAAAAAATCGACGAACAACGGTTTCCAGTCGGCGCCGATGAGATTGAGCATCAGCGCTGCGCGGTAGGCATTACCGGACTGCGCGAAACAGTAGAGTTCGTATTCGGCCATGACAGATCCCGTTTCTAGAGCTGTTTGGACAATGTGAGCGCGCTGCCGCTTGTATCGTGTCCCTCGAAATGGCCGCCCACATAGGACATTTGGGCCAGCGGTTTTCCTTTGAAGTCGTGAATGACCAGCATGCCGTTTTCAAAGGCCCACTTGCGGCTCATGAAGAAATTTCCGGGACACCCGCCGGCCGGTGCAATCGTGCCCTGGGGGGCAGGGGACTGCGCACCGGCACCAGGCGCGTCGGCGAAATTCATTGAACACGCGCCGCCCGCCGCGGCCGAAAGCTGCCAGCGGCCGGCAAGATCGACCGGCGGCGAGGACATTACCGGCCCTGCCGCGGCTGGCGCGGGCGTTTCTTGCGGGTCGGGGCTGCTCCCGCCGAGCAGGTTACTGCTGCTGCAGGCGGCAAGGCCAGTAAGGAGGCCGATCAGCAGCAAGAAGGCCGCGGCGGCCGTCCAAGTCGCACCCACAACTTTCATGTGCCCTGCTCGGACCATTTCCGATCCCCCAAACGGCGACCGCACTAAAACCCGATTTGGGCAGGGAAGTGAAGACAAGCAAAGCCGAATTTAAGGCCGTCCCGACGGTCTGGAGCCGTTATTTCATGGTCGGGATAACGAATTCGGCGCCTTCCTTGACGCCTGACGGCCAGCGCGCGGTCACGGTCTTGGTCCGCGTGTAGAAGTGGATCGAGTCTGGACCGTGCTGGTTGAGGTCGCCGAAGCCCGAGCGTTTCCAGCCGCCGAATGTGTAATAGGCCAGCGGCACCGGAATGGCGAAGTTGACGCCGACCATGCCAACCTCCACGCGATTGACAAAGTCGCGCGCGGCGTCGCCGTCGCGGGTGAAGATAGCCACCCCATTGCCGTATTCGTGTTCGGACGGCAGCCGCACCGCTTCCTCGTAATCCTTGGCGCGCACCACCGACAACACGGGGCCGAAGATTTCCTCTTTGTAGATGCGCATCTCGGGCGTGACACGGTCGAACAGGCAGCCGCCCATGAAATTGCCGTTCTCGTAACCCTGCAGCTTGAAACCGCGGCCATCGACCAGCAGTTCGGCGCCCTCTTTGATACCAAGATCGACGTAGCTCTTCACCTTGTCCATGTGCGCGCGTGTGATCATCGGGCCGTAGTCAGCCTGGGCATCGGTAGAAGGACCTATTTTCAGGCTCTCGACGCGCGGCACGAGCTTTTCCAGGAGCGCGTCGGCGGTCTTCTTGCCGACCGGCACGGCCAGCGATACCGCCATGCAGCGCTCGCCGGCCGAGCCGTATCCGGCGCCGATCAGCGCGTCGACCGCCTGATCCATGTCGGCATCCGGCATGATGATCATCTGGTTTTTGGCGCCGCCGAAGCATTGCACGCGTTTGCCGTTGGCGGCGGCGGTCGCATAAATGTATTCAGCGATCGCCGACGAGCCGACGAAGCCGACGGCCTTGATGCGTGAATCGGTCAGCAGCGTGTCGACCGCCTCCTTGTCGCCATTGACGACGTTGAACACGCCCGCCGGCATGCCGGCTTCGAGAAACAGTTCGGCGAGCCGCATCGGCACCGACGGATCGCGCTCCGATGGCTTGAGAATGTAAGCATTGCCGCACGCCAGAGCGGGAGCGCATTTCCATAGCGGGATCATTGCCGGGAAATTGAAAGGTGTGATGCCGGCGACGACGCCAAGCGGCTGCCGCATCGAATAAAGGTCGATGCCCGGCCCGGCGCTGTCGCTGTACTCACCCTTGAGCAAGTGCGGAATCCCGCAGGCGAATTCGACGACTTCGAGGCCACGCTGGATGTCTCCCTTGGCGTCGGTAAACGTCTTGCCGTGTTCGGATGACAAAAGCCGTGCCAGCGAGTCGTATTCCTTCTGGACCAGTTCGAGGAATTTCATCATCACCCGCGCCCGGCGTTGCGGGTTGGTCGCGGCCCAGCCTGGTTGCGCCGCCTCGGCGACCGCGATTGCGTGCTCGACCTCGGAATGCTTGGCAAAGGCCACCTTGGCCTGCACTTCGCCGGTATTAGGGTTGAAGACGTCGCCGTGCCGGCCGGACGCGCCCTTCACCTCTTTACCGCCGATGAAGTGTCCGATCTCGCGCATGGGCCGTCTCCTCGGTTGCGGCGCTAGGCCGCTGCATTTTGCCTATTGTGAGGGTTTTTACGGTGCCGGTCACGGGGGGTGCCAACGTATCGCGGTAACGCTCCTTTAAGCGCAAAGACGCTACTTTGAGGGCGTGTCACCGCGGGGCACTCAGTGACGCGGGTGGGAGCGTTGCGTTATGGACATTACAACCGGCATTGGCCTGCTTGCCGGGACCGCCGTGGTCGCCACCTTGATGCTGATGGGCGGCAATCTGGGGATGTTTGTCAGCGAACACGCTGTCATTATCATCTTTGGCGGATCGTTCTCCGCGACGCTTATCCGCTTCCCCTTAGGCTCGATCATCCACGGCTTGCCGCTGGGAGCGAAATTCGCCTTCACCATGCGGCGCCTGACCCAGCGGGAGCTGGTTGACGAGATCGCCACCATCGCCGAAATCGCCCGCAAGCAGGGTCCGCTCGGCCTGGAGAAACTCGAGATCGAGGACCCCTATCTGGCCAAGGGCATCCGCTTCGTCGCCGACGGCTACGATTCCGAATTCATTCGCGACAATCTCGAGCGCGACCGCGACAACTTCCTCACCCACCTCGACGAAGGCCAGAAGATCTATCGCGCTGTCGGCGATTGCGCGCCGGCCTTCGGCATGGTCGGGACACTGGTCGGCATGGTGCAGATGTTCGCCAACATGACCGACCCATCCAAACTGGGTCCGTTCATGGCGACGGCGTTGCTGGCAACGCTGTATGGCGCTCTGGTTTCCAATGTTCTTTGCCTGCCGATCGCCGACAAGCTGCATCTGAAACTGGTCGACGAGGAGGTCAACCGCACGCTGATCATCGACGGCGTGCTGATGATCCGTGAATCGAAGAGCCCGACGTTGGTGCGCGAAATGCTGCTGGCGTATCTCCCGGAAAAGCATCGCGACCATGAGCCGGAGCCGGTGCCGGCGTAACGCCGCGCCGGCCACGACACCATGGCGCGTAAAAAAGAGGCGCATGGCGGTGGCCACGGCTGGTTCGTCACTTTTGCCGACCTTATGGGGCTTTTGGTCAGCTTCTTCGTGATGCTGGTCGCGTTTTCCAGTCAGGACCAGAAGAAGCTGCAGATCGTCGCCGGCTCGATGCGCGATGCGTTCGGTGTGCAGACCAATGTGCGCTACTCCGGCATCATCGAAATCGACGGCCTGCCCACCAGGCCGAAGCTGAAACACGCCGCCCACATCCAGCCTGAGGACGCCTCGGCTACGCCCACCCCCGATCAAGGCGACCGCAAGCGCGATTTCGGCGCCAAGCTGGAGCAAGACCAGGCGTTCGCGCTCGCCGCGGCATCGTTGCGTCAAGCACTGCAAGACATGCCGGAACTTACCGAGGCGTCCAAGCACATCATGCTGGAGGACACGAAGGAGGGCCTCAACATCGAGATCGTCGACCAGGAAGGCCGCTCGATGTTTCCCGAAGGCTCAAAAACGCCCTATCCGCAAACGCAGGAGCTTATCCAGAAACTGGCAGCACCGCTCAAGGCGACGCCGTACCGGGTTTCAATCACCGGCCACACTGCGGCGCCGCGCACCCCGCCGCCGGTTGGCTACGGGCCCTGGAATCTTTCGGCCGACCGCGCCAACGCCGTGCGGCAAATCCTCGAAGCACAGGGCTTTCCATCGAACAGCATCTATCAGGTGGCAGGCAAGGCCGACACCGATCCACTGTTTCCCGACGATCCCTACATTGCGGCCAATCGCCGGGTGACCATAACCCTGATGCGTGAGGCTCCGCCGGTGCCGCCCGATATGGCGCCTTAGGGTGTCACGCCGGCTGCGCCGGTGCGGTACGTCAAGACCCTTGATTCCCACGCCCTTTGGCGCAACCTGCGCGCCAGTATCACTTGCCATGACCAGGAGATGATCGATGGCTGACCAACCGGCTGCGGCGCCGAGCGTGCGCGATCTGACGCCGGCGGAGATAGAACGCGGGCTTGCGGAAGGCCGCATGCTGCTGGTCGATGTGCGCGAGCCGAACGAAACCGAGCTCGAACGTTTTCCCGGCGCCGTGCTGGTGCCGTTGTCCGCGTTCGATCCATCCGCCATCCCGGCCTCGCCGGATCGCGAGGTGGTATTTGCCTGCCGCTCCGGCCGCCGCTCGGTGACCGCATCGCTGGCTGCGCAGGAGCAGGGCTTCGCCTACGGCTCCCACATGGCCGGAGGTATCCTGGCGTGGAAGGAAGCGGGATTGCCGACCGAGACGTGACCGCGATTCAAGCGACGCGATTATCGCGCCGCGGCGTTTGCAATCGCCCGATCAATCCGCCTGGATGTTGGCGTCCGTCACCATCTTCTTCCACGCGACGAGCTGTTCCTTGATGTAATTGCCGAGCTCTTCAGGTGTTGAGGAAAAGCCTTCGAAGCCGACATTCTTGAATTTCTTCTGCACTTCGGGGCTGCCGATAATCGGGCGCAGCGTCTTGTTGAGCTTGGCCACGACGTCGGGCGGCGTGCCGGCGGGCGCAACCAGACCCGCCCAGGCGTCGAGGTTGAAGCCTTTGACCCCGGCTTGGTCCATGGTCGGCAGATCGGGAAATAGCGAGCTGCGCTTGATACGCGTCACCGCAAGCGCCCGCAGCGCATGGGCCGCGACGTGCGGCATCGCGGTCGTAAAATCGGCGAACATCATCGACACGCGGCCGGCGATGATGTCTTCGAGTGCCGGCGGCGTGCTGTTGTAGGGCACATGGATCAGCTTGACGCCCGCCCACTGGGCCAGCGTGTCGCCCGCAACGATGCCGGCAGTGTTGCCGCTGGCGAATGACAATTTGTCGGGATTAGCCTTGGCGTATGCGACCAGTTCCTTGACCGAATGAATCGGCAGCTTTGGATTGACCACCAGCATCAGGGTGAAGCTGCCCACGCGCGTGACCGGTGTGAAATCCTTGACCGGATCGTAATCGATACTCTTGTGCAGGAACGGATCGGCCGACAAAGGCGAATTCGTCGCCATGAGTAGGGTGTAGCCGTCCGCCGGTTGATGGCGCACATACGCGGCCGCGAGCGCGCCGTCCACGCCGGGCTTGTCGACGACAACAATGGGCTGTCCAATCGCGGGGCCGAACTTGTCAGCGAGGATGCGGCAGATCGTGTCGCTGGCGCTGCCCGGGCCGAATACCGAGACGATGGTGATCGGCCGCGTCGGATAATCGTCGGCGTAGAGCGCCGCGCTGAACATCGCCGTCGCGGCGGCGATCAGAACGAAACAAAGCCTTCTCATCGGCGAGCCCTCCCTGCGTGTCATAAAGTGTTTTTATCGGTGCGTCGTTTTCGCCAAGCGTTTTCGCCAAGCGCGCGCCTTTCCGCAGCGGCAACCATAACAGAAGCGGGCGTCGATGTATTGCGGCCGATGTTTGAAGCGGCTGGCCGTGGTTGTCGCAGCCATACGCGAGGCAACCGATGGGCCGCCCCCGATCCTGGAAAAGTTTGCCTGCAGCGCGCGCTTGCCTTCGTCACCGCCGGCTTCAACGCCAGCGCTGATGCAACCACAGCCATTGCTCCGGATACTCACGGATCCAGCCTTCGATCACATTTGTGATCGCCTGCATGGTGCCTTGCACGGCGATGCGGCCGTCGGCATCGCGCGGCGGTTCAATCGGATCGGTGATATCGATCTGGAAGCGATTGCGGTCGGGCAGGCGGATGGCGCGCACGCCATAGATCGGACATTCCAACTGCCGCGCCAAAAGTGCAATCAGCGGATTGGCCTTGCATGGGCGGCCGAAGAAATTCACCTCGACTCCCTTGGTGTAGTGCTGGTCGACCAGCATGCCGGCATGCACGCCATCTTGCAGCAGACGGGCCAGTCGCACCGGCGCGTCGAGGCCGGTCGGAACGAGCTGCCCCATCACGCCTGTGCGCAATTTGATGATGGCATCGCTGATGGCGGAGATATTGGGCCGCCGATAAAGCACGGCCGACGGGACGCCGACTTGATGCGTCACTACGGCGGGAATCTCCCAATTCGCGGTGTGGCAGGCGAAACTGAGCGTGGCTTTGCTGGCAGCGATACGGCGAGCGCGTTCGAGCGTCGGCATGTCGACGATCACGGTGTCGGTCAGCGAAACTCCGGGTTCGACGACGCGAAATTCATTGAGATGGACGAACTCCGCGGCGACCCGGCCGAGATTGTCCCAGACGCCGGACAGTATCTCACTAATTTCGGCTGCTGACTTCTCCGGAAAGGCGGAGCGCAGATTGTTGCGGCCGATCCGGTGCTCCGGCACCAGCGGTCCCACCTTGCGCATGAACGCGCCAGCAAAATTTGCCGCGTGCTCGCGGCGAATGCGCTTGACCGCGCGAAGCAGTCCGACCGCAACGGCGCCGATGGTTGCATCGAGCAGTTTTTTTGATCGCCGTCCGATCATCAGAACGCGACGATGATTTTTCCAAATACCTGACGGCTTTCCAGCCGGGTCAGCCCGCGCTCGAAATCGGCAAGCGGGACTTCGGTATCGATCACCGGCAGGAGCCCCGACGCCATCTTGGCGAGGCCCTCGCGGATGTTGCGCATCGAGGCGCCGAACGAACCGATGATGCGGTATTGCTGAGTGTAGAGCTGAAAGAGGTTCAGATTGATCGACTGGCCGGAAGTGGAGCCGCAGGTCACCAGCCGTCCGCCGCGCTTGAGGCACAACAGCGAGCCGTTGAACGTGTCGGGACCGACATGCTCGAACACGACGTCGACGCCCTTCTTGCCGGTGAGTTTACGCACTACGCCCTCGAACCGGTCGGTGCGGTAATTGATGACGTGATCGGCGCCCAGCAGCCTCGCCTTCTCGGCCTTGGCATCATCACCGACCGTGGTGAAGACAGTACAGCCGATAGCCTTCGCCATCTTGATGGCGGCCGTGCCAATGCCGGAGCCGCCGGCCTGCACCAAAATGCTTTCACCGGGCTCAAGCTTGGCGTTGTCGAACAGCATGTGCTGAACGGTGGCGAATGCGATCGGCGCGCAAGCGGCGTAGCGAGCGCCCACGCCCGGCGGCACGGGGATAACGAGGCGTGCAGGCATGTTGACCAGATCGCGGGCGAAGCCGTCGATGTGGAAGCCCATCACCCCGCCGACGTTTTCACACAGGTTGTCACGGCCCTCGCGGCAGGCCTTGCAGACGCCGCATGTCAGCGCCCCGTAGGCCACCACCCGGTCGCCGGTCTTGAGCGCATCGACACCGGCACCGACCGCGACAATCTCGCCCGATGCCTCGGCGCCGACGACGAGCGGCAGCTTGCGCTTGGCGAAGGCCATGCCGCGCCAGCCCCAGACATCGATGTGGTTGAGGCCGACGGCCCTGATCGCGATCTGGACTTCGCCCGCGCCCGGCGCCGGCGGCGGCGCGGTTTCCAGGAGTTCGAGCTTGCGGTCGCCAACCAGCGTCAGCGCGCGGATCGTGCCTTGTGTCCGCGGTGCGGGTGCGGCGTTCGCCGGCGAGCTGCCGAGCGCTGGCGCGATGCCGGTCATGCGGGTTCCTGTGCCAGCACCAGGGACACGTTCTGGCCGCCGAAGCCGAACGAATTGGAGATGGCGCGCCGCATGCGCTTATCGCGCGCCACGTTGGGCACGACATCAAGCGGAATCGCCGGATCGGGAACGACGTAATTGATCGTCGGCGGCATGCGCTGGTGTTGGAGGGTGAGCAGCGTGAAGGCGGCTTCGACGGCACCGGCCGCCGTCAGCGTGTGGCCGATCATCGACTTGTTGGAAGAGATCGGTACGTCCTTGATGCGCTCGCCGAACACCATGGAAACGCCGAGATACTCCATCTTGTCGTTTTCCGGCGTCGAGGTGCCGTGTGCGTTGATGTAATCGACGTCCTCGGGCCCGATGCCGGCGTCGGCGAGTGCTTGGCGCATGCAGGCAACGATCGGCTTGCCGTCAGGGCTTGATCGCGTGCGATGAAACGAGTCGGATTTTTCGCCGCAGCCTTCGATGATGCCGAGCACGCGGGCGCCGCGCGCGCGAGCGTGATCGAAATCTTCAAGCACCAGAGCGGCGGCGCCTTCCGCAATCACGAAGCCGTCGCGGTTCTTGGAAAACGGCCGCGACGCCTGCTCGGGCGGATCGTTATGCGTCGACAGTGCCGACAACAACGAAAAGCGCACCAGCGATTCCGGCGTCACCGAACCGTCGGCGCCCACCGCAAGCACCGCCTGACATTCGCCGCGCCGAATGGCCTCGACGCCCAGCTGAATTCCGGTGGCGCCGGACGCGCACGCCGTGTTGAGCGAAATCGCCGAGCCCTCGGTGCCGAAATGATCGGCAAGCCGTTCGGCGACGGTGCTGCCTCTCGCCGAAGGAAAGACGGGCGAAAACTGCGGCCGGGCGGCGGCGCGCACCAGATCGGGATAGTTGACGTCGATGTCGGTGCCGGCGGCCGCGGCCAGCGCCTCGCGATAATGCCACTCGAGTTCGAGCGGTGGCGGCGCGATAAACAGCGGGCCCGGGAAATGGTTTTTGCTGCCGATGCCGGACTGCGCGACCGCCTCTTCGGCGGCAAGGAAGGCGAGACGCGTGGTCAGATCGGCGGGCGGCATATAATCCGTGTAAGCGGCATCGACCGTGCCGGCGATTGTGGTGCGAAGGCCGTCGATCGGAAATCGCGAAATGCGGCGGATGCCGGAGACGCCGGCGGTCAATTTCGACCAGTTCTCGTCCTGGCCGATACCGAGCGACGTGACGACGCCAATGCCGGTGACGGCAATCACCGGACGGCCGGTCTTGTCGCGGGTCGGTACACTTGCCATCGGCGATTTCCTCAATCGACTCGTTCGATCAGCGTCATGCCTTCGCCGCGCCACGCGCCAACGCTTGTCACTGCGGCCTGACGCAAAGCGGCCGGGCTATCGCCGCGGTCGCCGCGGCCGGCCGGAGCAAACAGCTTACCATGTTCGATGGCCGCGCAAGTAATCCCGAGGCAGGCGACGAAGTGGGTGTCGATCCCGTGTCCGATATGGGTGCCTGGATTGCGAACGGGAAGGCCGATCTCGGTCAGGACCGAGAGTTCCGCCGATGTCGCCGGTTCTGAACCGTTGGCCCCGGAGATGACGGCGGCCTGTTTAGGGTCGATGCTCGGAGAAATTTCTTTCCATAGCCGCCGCAATGTCGATTCGATTTCTCCCGCCTGACGGGCTCGGCTGTCGGAGAGGACCGGACCGATGCGCGCACGCGGACGTACACCGCGCGCTTGCGCGTGCTCGCGACTTTCCAGCACCAGGAACGCACCCATCGTCGCCAGTGCGAGTCCGCCCTTCGGGCCGCGGTCCCAGACCGGCGCGAACGGCGGTTTAAGCAGCATGCCGCTCAGTTCGATATTGAGCAAAACGTCCCAGCGTGCGCCGTGATAGGCGCCGCCCACGAGTGTCACTTCACTTTGCCCTGCGGCAATGCGCGCCTGAGCGATGCGCACCGCGTCGAGACCAGCTGACTCTTCGCCCAGAAAAGTACGCGAGGCGCCGATCACGCCGTGCACCAGCGAAATATTGCCGGCGAGCATGTTCGGCAGTTGCGCCAGAAACAAGGTCGGGCGCAAATCGCTCATCAGATGCTCGTTGAGAAAAGCGCCCGGACGTTCCGCCTTGCGCATACCGGCGAGAATTGCGGTATCGACCGCGAGATCGCGCTCGCCGCCTTCGGCGCACACGATCATGTCGGTATGATCGAGCAATTCGGCATTGCCGGCGATGCCCGCATCGTTGAGCGCCAGCCCCGCCGCATACACGCCGACGCGTTGCCACGTTTCCATCTGCCGCTGATCGCTCTTCTTGGCGATCTGCTTGTCGAAGCTCATCGGCCGCATCGGAAACACGATGTTGGGCGCGAATGTCTTGTCGTCATAGGGCGGCGGGTCGCCGCGTTCGAGGTGAAGCCACGCGGCTTCGAGGCCCTCGCCGAGGCAAGTGAGAAGACCGACGCCGGTGATCCACACCTCGCGCCGATCGGTCACTTGACGAACTCCGGAACGGGCAAATTGAGCCGCTTGCCCCATTCAAAAAACGATTGCCGAAACTCCGGACTGGGGTAAGGGCGGATGCGAAACGTCAATTCCGCGTCGCATACCTTGCTGCCGCCGCGCAGCCCTTTGCATTCGGCGACAGTGTAGCCCGAGCCTTCGTGCACGATGCTGCCTTCGAATTCCAAGGCATCGCCGGGGAACACCAGCGTGCGGAATTTTGCCTCCTTGATGCCGGCAAGAAACGGCATCGCTGAAAAATCGCCGAGCATGCAGATGAGCCAGCCGGTCGTTTGCGCCATGCACTCCGTCAAGAGCACGCCGGGCATCAGCGGATAGCCGGGAAAATGTCCTTCGAAGATCGTGCTCTCGGTCGGTATGGTGCACGCCGCACGCAGCCGCCGCGCGCCGCGGTCGGCATCGACGATGCGGTCGATCATCTGAAAATATTCGAGACGCATCGGGGCGCCTCAGGCGCCTTTGGCGGCGACGAGCTGGTCGATCTGCGAACTCAGGTTCTGCAGCACGAAATACTGGTCGGTGGTCGCCTTGCCGTCATTGACTTCCTGGGTCCATTGCTCAAGCGGCAGCTTGATGCCGAAGGCCTTGTCGATGGCAAAGGCGATGTCGAGGAAGTCGAGACTGTCGATCTCGAGATCCCTCGTCGCGTGGCTTTCCGGCTTGATGTTTTCCCGCGGGATATCGCACGTTTCCGCGATGATTTCGGCCACTCTATCGAACGTGGTTGACATCGGGCATGCTCTTTTCGCCGCAGCGAGGATGGACGCCCGAAAAAGGCGCCGCGCACAGCCCGATTCGCTACGGGCCCCTTCGGGTGTTCAGCCATCGTATAGCGAAGGATTTTGCCAAGTTCAACGGCGGAGGGCGTGTTCGGACGCTTCGGGAACAGCGGTTGGTAACGCTGATTAATGCTGCGTGCGCCTATACTTATTGCGATGGGCTCAAGCGGAGTGTGGATCGCGCTCCGGGTTCGATTGGCGGCCGGCTCAGACGCCGGCGGCGGCGTGCGCCGGTTATGTCTTCGCGCGCCGCTCCAGACGCAGCGGTACCCGGCTATTGGGCGACAACACCACCGAGAGCTTGACCCCGGGAGGGCCGCCGACGCAGTGCAGGTTGAATTCGCGCAGGATGTGCGACAGCGCCAGCACCATCTCGATCTGACTCATGGTGCTGCCGATACAGGCCCGCTTGCCGCCGCCAAATGGCAGGTAGGTGTAAGGCGCGGGCGCCTTGGTGCGTTCGCCGAAGCGCTTGGGATCGAAGGAGAGCGGATCGTCCCAATAGCGCGGATCGTGATGGGCGACATAGACCCACAACATGACGATGTCGCCGGCTTGGATTTGCTGTCCGTCGATCGCGTCGGCCCCCTCGGCGCTGCGCGCCAAGGACCAGATCGGCGGATACATCCGCATCGTCTCGGAAACCACGCTGCGCGTAAAGGTGAGGCGCTCGAAATCCGCGAGCGTCGGGGTGCGATCGCCGCAAATGGCATCCGTCTCGTGCCGAATCTGATCTGCGGCTTCGGGATGCTTTGCCAAAAGGTAAAGCGCCCAGGTCAGCACCAGGGCGGTGGTTTCCGTTCCCGCCCAAATGTACTGCTTGATTTCGTCGATCACCTGTGCGCGGTCGAATTCGCCGATCGCCGGATCGGCAGCGGCAGCCTCGATCATTTTTAGAAAGGTGCGTTCGCGATTTTGAAACGGCGGCGCGGACAACACCAGTTCCGGCAGCGAATCCCAGACGCTGGTTGCATAGCCGATGGCGTCGTCGCCCGCGGCTGCGCCGTTGCTCTGTGCGCGGGACGGCAACGACGCTTCGCCGAATTTGCCGACCGATCCATGATTGGTGACGGTGGTGAAGGCTTCGACCGCGTTATAGACGAAATGTGGATTGAACGGCGTTTCGCGATCGAACAACGCCTTGCAAATCATGTCGACCGCCAGGCCCCACATTTCCGGGCCGACGTCGACAACGGCGCCGTCCTCAAGGCCGCGCCAGCGTGCGATGCGTGCATCGATGGCCGAGACCAGATGCGGCACATATTCGGCCAGCGCGTCGGGATGAAATGCCGGCTGCTGGATCGCACGCATCTTCTGCCACAGCGCGCCGTCCATCGTAATCATGGAGCGCCCGAAGATCGGCGCCATGCCTTCAAGATATTTGCCGTAATTGGCGCTGTTGGTGGCGAGCACCTGCTTGAACTGCTCCGCCGCCGTCAGCAGAAATACGCGCTGCGAACCCATCTGCAGCGGGATGCAGCCGCGGCGGTTGCGCGCGATCTGCAGAAGCAGCGTCAGCGGATCGCCGGCGTTCTGCAGCATCGCCAGCTTCGACCAGATGCCGCGCGAATAATCGCCAGCGGCCGCTTGCGGTTTATCCAGCATGACCATCCAGGCTCGTAGTTGAGCCCAGTACTAGGCGCTTTTTCGAATGATGGGAAGCCGAATGGACTAGCAGAATCCGCGTCACGCCATGACCAGGCCGCCGTTGACGTGCAATGTCTGGCCGGTCACGTACGACGCCTCGTCGGAGGCCAAAAACACCGCCGCGGCCGCGACATCATCGACACTGCCGAGGCGGGCCGCGGGAACGCGGGCAATGATCGCGTCGCGCTGCTCCTCTCCGATTCTGACTCCAGCCATCGCGGGAACAATGAAGCCCGGCGCAATGCAGTTCGCCGTAATGCCGCGCTTGGCATATTCGTGCGCCATCGATTTGAACAGGCCGATCATGCCGGCCTTCGCGGCGGCGTAATTAGCCTGGGCGGGAAAGCCGGTGACGCCGAGCATCGACGTGATCCCGATCAGGCGTCCGGAGCGGCGCCGTATCATGCCGCGCAACGCCGCGCGCGACAGCCGGAACGCCGACGTCAGATCCAATTCGATCACCGCATCCCATTCCTCGTCGCTCATCTGCGCCAGGAGATTGCCCCGCAGAATGCCGGCATTGGCGATCACGATATCGAGCCTGCCCATTGTCTCTTCGGCTTTCGCGACGAGGGCGTTGGTTTGTGTCGCGTCGGTGAGGTCGCACGGCATGACGTGCACGCGGTCACGCATCGCGGTGGCGAGCGATTCCAAGGCGTCCCGTCGTCTGCCCGAAATCGCGACCGTGGCGCCCTGCCGGTGCAGCGCTTGCGCAATGGCGGAGCCGATGCCGCCCGTTGCGCCGGTAACAAGAGCTGTGCGTCCGGCCAGATCGAACATCGCCGGCTCCTAGCGGTCCGGCCGCTGCAAAGTCGCGATCAACCGCAGCAGCAGCGCGTGCGGAACGAGGCCGCACGCCGCAATGATGAGCCGATTCCATGGTCCCGGCATCACTTCAGACTTTCCGTTCTGCAATGCGCGCCATCCGGCCGTCGCGGCTTCGCGCGCCGTGGAGCGCGGCATCAGCTTCGCAAGCCGCGTCTTGTTGAAGCCGGTGTGGAGAAAGAACGGGCTGACGACAATGCCGGGGACAAGACACGTCACGCTCACCCCGGTGCCTGCCAGTTCCGCGCCGAGTGCTGCGGTGAACGAGCGCACATAGGCTTTCGAGGCGTGATACGCCGCCATGTTTGGTCCAGGCACGTAGCCGGTGATGGAGCCGACATTGAGAATGCGGCCGCGGCTCCTCTCGATCATGCCCGGAACGAAGCGAAGCGTCAGCTCCGTGAGAGCGCGGACATTCACGTCGAGGAGTTCAAGCTGAAGCTGCCGATCGGTCTGCGCTGCGACGCCAAACACGCCGAACCCCGCGCAATTGACCAATACGTCACAATACAAGCCGAGTTCGGTCAGCGTGCTGTCCAGCCGCTGGCCGGCATTTTGGCTGACAAGATCGACGAGCACGGCATGGGATTGCGCCCCGGTTTTGCCGAGTTCCGCGGTAACGTCCGCGAGCCCTTCTTGGGACCGATCGACGAGCACGACGATAGCCCCCTCGAGCGCCGCGCAACGGGCGAGCTCGCGGCCAATGCCTGACGCGGCACCCGTCACCACGATAGCTGGATTCATCGGCCGCATACTCGTCGATTGTTGGGCAGGGTTTGCGTAGCCGCCTGCAAGATCAGCGGGAGGCGGGCTGCTTGGCCAGTTCGATCGGCGCGCAATTTTGACGGCCTTGCAGCACGCAGTCCTGGTCGCGTTCCATATCGGCGATCGTGTCCGCGAGCCAGACGCCAACGCCGATCAGCATGGCGACCACCGCAACCGCAATGGCATTCATCAGCATGCGATGCGGATAATTGACGTTCTGGTCCTCTTCCTGGTCCTGCTCATATTGGGCGAGGTGGTCGAAGGCATCGTCTTGCGGCGCGGTGGGCAATTCGCGCGAACCCAAGCGCTCTGCGACCCGCGGCCGGAATTGCAGCACCTGCGCCGTGTGCGGAAGCGCTTCGGACTCCGCTGCCTCGTGTGCCAGCTTGGACATGCCGTCTCGCATGAAATCGAGCATACGCCTTTGCGGGTGATTATCTAATCACAGAATTGCATAGATGTTACCACGCGTTGGCGGATGCCGGTTCCAACTTTCGGCGTAGCGCATTAGATTCCGCATGATGATTTTGTGGCGCCAAACCTCCGCCATTGTGGCCCTGGCGGCGGCCTATGCGATGGTCTTGCAGCCCGTTTTGCTGATCATTCGCGGCTCTTTGGCCGAGCGCCAAGCGTTTGGCGCGTCGTCGTTGTGTACGCCGTCGCGGGGCGGGGAGCACCGGCCGGCGCCCGCCGGCCACGGTGACGACTGCCTTTCTGCGTGTCTTGCCTGTTTTTGCGGCGTGGCGGCGACGCTTGCGCCGGGCGCAGCGTCCCCCGACCTGCGCGGCTTGGTGCAGCGCATTGCGGCGCGCAGGCTTGTTGCCGTGGCCGCACGGCCACACGCAGATCGGGCGCATCGCTCACGCGGCCCGCCGCTCGCGTGATGCCTGGAAACCGGATGACTTTTCTTCGAATCGTCGGCCGGTCCTATCGATTTATTTGAGCACGTTCCGAGATTGATAGCCGTTAATCCAAGACAGAAGCCACGACATGAAGCCAAGACCCTGATTCAGGACATGCTCGCAGCCGGAACGCCCATCATTCGGCCTTTGCCTTCGGGCAGGCATCCATACGGAGTCATCCCCATGCATTATGCTTATCGGCGGACCACCGCACGCAGTATCGCCGCGCTAGCCGCGTTTGTGTTCGCGCCGCTGTTTTGGTCCGGCGCGGCCGCGGCTGCGGAGTATCAGCTCGGCTCACTGCAAATCACGCAACCTTGGGCGCGCGCGACGCCGAAAGGCGCCGCTTCCGGTGCGGCCTACATGACGGTCAAGAATACCGGTGCAAAGGCGGTACGGCTGCGCTGCGTATCGAGCGATTCCGCCGCCAAATGCCAGATTCATGAGATGAGCATGACCGGCGGCGTGATGCGGATGCGGCCGGTCGAAGGCGGTCTCGAAATCAAGGCGGGCCAGACTGTCACGCTCCAGCCGGGTGGTTTTCACATGATGCTCACCGGCCTCAAAGCGCCGCTGCAAGAAGGCAAGGCGCTTGAGGCGACATTGCAGACCGACGGCGGCGGAGCCGCGCAAGTGGAATTCCCCATCGCTGGGGTCGGCGCCCCCGGACCAGGCGTTGCGGGCGGCGGAGCCATGAAGATGCAGGGCTCCGGCATGGCGCCGATGAGTCATTAGGTACGGTGACCGGCGGCGCTTCGGGCGCCGTCGGTCTGGTTAACGAATTGCAACCTCACGATTGGTTAAGGCGCGTGGGCGTATACCCGCAAGACTGCAGGCACGGTCTCGCGACGCATGAGCGATTCAAATTCGAACGACGCAGGAGGCGACATGCCGGATCAAAATCCGGGCGAAGCCTGTGCGTTGGAAGATTCGGCTCACGCGGCGACGCTGCCGCGCATTGCCATCGCCGAAGCGCTGCGCAATCGCTGGTTTGAAACCTGGTATCAGCCGAAGATCGATCTCAAGCGCAAATGCCTCGCCGGCGCCGAAGCGCTCGCACGCATTCGCCATCCGCAATTCGGCGTGCTGTTGCCGGGCAGTTTCGAGCCCGAGGTTGATGGGGCGAGTGTCGCCGAGCTTGCCCAGCAGGCGCTGGTCGCCACGCTGTGCGACTGGTCGATGTTCGAAGAAGCGGGGTTCAATCTTCACCTCGCCATCAACATTCCGGTGGGCGTGCTGCTCAAACTGCCGATCGAGGCGCTGGTCAAGGAATTCCGGCCGCAATCGGAGCGTTGGCCCGGCCTGCTTGTCGAAGTGACAGAGGATCAGATCGTCCGCGATCTGGCACTGGCGCAGAAGATCGCGCGCCAGCTCCAGGTGAGCGGCATCAAGATCGCCATCGACGATTTTGGCGCCGGCTACTCATCGTTCTCGAGCCTGCGCGAGCTGCCGTTTGCCGAGCTGAAGCTCGACCGTTCCTTCGTCCAGGGCTGCGCTATCGACGCCACCAACGCCGCGATCTGCCAGACCGCGATCGACCTGGCGCATCGTTTCGGCAGCGCCGCAGTCGCCGATGGCGTCGAATCTCAGGCCGACTTGCAGGCGCTCATGGTGATGGGCTGCGATTTCGGCCAGGGCGCGCTCATTTCGCCGCCAATGCCCAAGGAGCGTTTTCTCGAACTGCTCCGTCAGCGCATGAGCCGGCCCCGTGGTGCGTCGCCCAAGGAGACGATCCAAGCCGGCGGCAAGCCGGTCGGGCGCGTGGCGTAGTCCGCTATTTCCCCGGCTCTTTAAACGGCGCCTTCATGCCTTCGGGCAGCGGCGCCGCGAAAGTGTTGAGCGTCATCGATACCATCGCGTAATAGCCCAGCAGCCCGACCAGATCGACGGTGCCGGCTTCGCCGAGCAGCTTATAAGCGCGGTTGAAGTTCGCCTTGGCGACGCGCCGCTTGGCATAAAGCTCTTTGGCGAACGCGTAGATCACCATTTCGTCGCGCGGCGCGGATTTCGGCGCCCGGCCGGCCTGCAGATCGCGGATGGTTTGCGGCTTGACGCCCTGTTTCTCCGCCATCGGCGCGTGCATCGCCCATTCGTACTGCGCCTTCCAGTGCGAGGCGGTGACCAGGATGGCGAATTCCATCAGCCGCGGCGGGATGCTGGTCTTAAAGCGCAAATGGCCGCCGAGTTTTTGCGCCAGTTCGCCGAATGCCGGGGAGTGCAGATAGATGGCGAACGGGCCGGACATCTTGAACTGGCCGCGCGGGCCGGACTTGATTGAATCGGCAAGCGCCTTCTGCTCGGCGGTCAGCGATGTTTCGGAAAGTTCGGGAAGGCGGGGCGATTGCATACTCTTGGGCGCGCTGGTCTTGGGCATATTACTTTTGGGCATGACTTTTCCTCTGTGCGATCGGTTCAACGGCGTTTTTTGCTGCGGCTTTTGGCGGCGGTCTTCTTGGCGGACTTGTTACCAGACTTGGGCATGCCAGACTTGGACTTACCAGACTGGGGAGCGGCGCGCTTGGCGGGCGCGGCGCTCTTTTTGCTGGTGCTTTTTGTCGGCGTTTTGGCGGGTATCAGGCCGGTCTTTTCAATCTGGCGTACCCAATAGTCCCAGGCGCGATTGGACGACGGCGGGCGCAGCTGGTGCGCCGAGGTCAGCTTCGCTTCGCCCGCGGAGAGCGAATCGACGTGGCCCATTGCCATCGCCTGGGCCAACAGCTTGCAATTATCCGAGCCAAATACGGTGCGGAACGTCAGCTCGCGAATGCTCGTGCCGGCGACGGTGGCGCCGTGGCGGCGCATCAGCACCATCCAGTGCGGCCCGAGCGCACGCGCCAGCGAGGCGCCTTCCTCCGGCTTGACCACCAGCATGTTGGTGTCGCCGAACTCGTCGCGCTGGTCCCAGAACGGCACGTGGCCGACCACGGCGGCGAGATGGAATACCGGCACGATCTGTTGGCCCGAAATGGCGAACGGCAGCACGGTGTGGGCGTGGTGATGCACCACGGCATTGACGTCGGGCCGTGCCTTGTAGATTTCGCCGTGGATCACCTTCTCGCTGTAGAGGCGGAAATCCGTCGGCCGCACCGGCTCGGAGTCGAGGGTCAGTTCGACGAGATCGGAAACCTCCGCCAGTTCGGGCGCGCGATGCCGCGGAATGAAATAACGCTGCGGATCGTGCGGATGACGCACGCTGACATGCCCGAAGGCGTCGAGAATTTTTTCGTTGGCCATGATCCGCGTGGCAACGATCAGTTCGTGCAGCGTCTCGGCAAGCGTGTCAGGCATCGGGGGGCTCCTTTATGTTGTCCTCATCCTGAGGTGCTCGGCGCCATCAGTGCGGTTACTCGCGTCTTCGACGCGCTATGGCGCCGAGCCTCGAAGGACGAGGCCCGGGCGCTCGGGCCTGCATCCTTCGAGGCTCGCGGAGCCTGTCATCGGGACGCGCGACTTCGCACGGTCCCGTTGGCTCGCACCTCAGGATGAGGGATTGACGCATTCGCTTATTTCTTCGCGACAAGGTCGATCAGCGCCGACATGCCCACATGGGCACTGCCTTCGCCGATCGTGCTGTCATGTTCGCGGATGTCGAGCTCGGCCATGTCGCCAAAGCCCTGCTGGAGGATCGCGCGGGTGAGCATCCGATCGCCGTCGGGCGGACCGCCGGTGCGGTACTTAAGCTGTTCAGGGCGATAGCCCTGCATCAGCAGGAGCCCGCCGGGCTTCAGCGCAGCTTTGAGATTGGCAAAGAAGGCAGCGCGCTCGGTAGGCGCCGCAAAGATGAAGATCGCCGCCACCACGTCGAATGCGGCTCTCGGCCAGCGCCAGGCAAACACGTCGGTGACTTCGGTGCGCAGTGCCACGCCGCGCTCGGCCGCAAGCGCGTGCGCCTTGGCGAGCGCCGCTGGCGAATAGTCGATCGTCAGCACATCGAGCCCCTGCTGGGCGAGCCACACGCCGTTGCGGCCTTCGCCATCGGCCACCGACAATGCTGTGCCGCTGACCGGCAGGCGATGTGCCTGCGCCTTCAGAAACCCATTTGGCTCTTTGCCGAAGATGTAGTCTGGCGCGCGAAACCGCGTATCCCAGCGGCTCTGCTCGGATGTCGGCTGATCGGGCATGTGCGTCCCTGTGGCATGACGGCGGTGGGCTTCCTTTTGGCATTACGGATGCAAATGCGCTAGGACTCTTCCGCATGGTGGTCGCAGTCAAAGCGCTGTTCTTCGATGTGTTCGGCACGCTGGTCGATTGGCGCAATTCGATTGCGCGCGACGCCAAGGCGATGCTGGAGCCGAAAGGTTTTGCGCTCGACTGGCTCGCTTTCGCCGACGCCTGGCGCGGCGAGTACCAGGGCGCCATGGACGAAGTGCGCTCCGGCCGCATTCCATTCTGCAAGCTCGACGTGCTGCACCGGCGCAATCTCGAACTGGTGCTGCCGCGCTTTCGCGTCGAAGGCTTGAGCGAGGCCGAGCGCCACGGCCTCAACCTCGCGTGGCACCGGCTCGACGCTTGGCCCGACGTTTCGCACGGGCTGCATCGGCTTAAACGCCGCTACATGGTGGCGCCGGTCTCTAACGGCAACATTTCGCTGATGGTCGATCTCGCCAGGAAAAATGATTTGCCGTGGGACGCGATCCTTGGCTCCGAGATTGCCGGCGACTACAAGCCGAAGCCGCGCGTCTATCTCGCGGCCGCCGCTGCGCTCGACCTGCCGGTGTCCGAGTGCATGATGGTCGCCGCTCACACCTTCGATCTCAAGGCCGCGGCGGCGCTGGGCATGCGGACCGCGCACATCGCGCGTCCCAACGAACGCGGCCCCGGCAAGGGCGAGGCTGCGCCCGCTGAACCGATGGATATCGCCGCAAGCAGTCTTGAGGATTTGGCGGAACAGCTTGGGGTGTAGCCGGATCGGGCGCCATTCCGAATGGTGGCCGCCGCCAATCTGACGCGGAATTGTGACCTTGCCGCAGTTTCTGTTAGGCTCGGCGACGTTACGCTTAGCAACAGGAGAACAACATGCAGGGGGCTTTCGGAGCGATCGTGATTGCCATCGTTATCAGTTTTGCCGGTTCTGCCGGGGCAGTTGCGTCGCAAGCGACCGCGGCCGTCAATGCGACGCCGACCACAGCCAAGAACATCGTCGTCGCCCAGCGATGCCGATGCGTCGAGCGCCGCTGGAACGGTTCGTGTAAGCTGCGGGTGTGCAGAGATCACTGGTAAGCCAGCGCCACGAGCAAAGAGGCCGCCTTGCTCGGCGGCCTCGTCACTTTTGAGATTCGGGTCGGGAGATCCAACGCTCCGCTCGGGAGCGCAAATAGGGGAGGAACAGGATGGGTACGCGATCGACGCGACGAACAGTCCTGTCAGGCGCCGGCGCGGTGATAGCAGCGGGCGCGATCGACGGACGGCCGCTGCCGGCGTGGGCGCAGGCCGTGACGCCGCTCAAGGTCGAGTCGTTCCCGGGGCTGAGCAACCTTTCGATCTACGCGGCACAAAGCCAAGGCCTGTTCGCCAAATACCAACTCGCCGCCGAGCTTGCCTACACGCCGAACTCGCAGGCGCAGCGCGATGGTCTTGCCAAGGGCAAAACCCAGATCATTCACACTGCGGCTGACAACGCCGTCGCCATGGTTGAACTGGCGAAGCAGGACGCCATCATCGTTGCCGGCGGCGACAATGGCTTCAACCGCATCTTGGCCCAGCCCGACATCAAGACGCTCGCCGATTTGCGCGGTAAGACCGTCGTGGTCGACGCACCCAACACGGCGTTCGCGCTGTTGCTCTACAAAGCTCTGCAGGAAGCGGGACTGAAAAAAGGCGACTACAAGGTCAACGCGGTCGGCGGCACGCCGCAGCGCATCAAAGCAATGATGACCGACAAGGCCAATGCCGCGGCCGGCGTCATTGGCACCCCGATGAGTTTCAAGGCCGCAACTGATGGCCTCAAGGACATGGGTTCGGCGACCTCGGGCGTCGGCGCCTATCAGTCTGGCTGCATCGTGGTGATGCGGCCGTGGGCCAATGCCAACAGTGATGTGTTGGTCCGCTATCTGAAAGCGATCGTCGAAGGCTATCGCTGGCTACTCAACCCGGTCAACAAGACGGCGGCCACGGCGCTGTTGAAGGAACGCCTCAAGCTGTCTGACGACTACGCGGCGAAAACCTACGTGGTCATCACCAGTCCGGCCAATGGCTTCGCCAAGGACGGTAAATTCGATCCTGAAGGTTTCAAGAATGTTCTGAAATTGCGTGCCGAGATCGAAGGCCAATGGGGCGGCACGCCGCCCGCGCCGGGCAAATACATCGACCTGTCCTATTACGACAAGGCGATCGCGGGGTCGTGAGCGCTTGCGCTCAGACGGGGTCCTAAGTCAGAGCGCAAATCTGATCGAACGTCGAAGGAGACTATTTCAAAATGAACTTCCTTCACGCGAAGCGATGGATGATCGCCTTGCTGGCGATCATCGCTGTCATTCTGCCGGCGTACGCGGAGACATTTCCCAACAGGACGATCCGCATCATCGTGCCCTATGCGGCCGGCGGCAGCATCGACCTGACCGGGCGCGTTATCGCAAAGCACCTGCAGGACAGTATCGGACAGAGCGTCATCGTGGAAAACAAACCGGGCGCGAATGCCGCCATCGGTATCGACGAGTTGATGCGAAGCGCGCCGGATGGCCACACCCTCGTGGTTCTCTCGGATAGCCCGGTTACGGTCAACGTCCATCTGTCCAAGGTCAATTACGATCCGCTCGCCGACCTGGTGCCGATCGGCAGGCTGGTGAGCAGCCCCCTCATCCTGACGGCCAATCCCAAGGCGGGAATCGCATCCATCCCCGATCTCGTTGCGGCCGCGAAGGCAAGGCCCTTGAGCTACGGGACTGCGGCCATCGGCTCGTCCTCCTATCTCGCGGGCGAGTTGTTCCAGCGTGCGCTCGGGATCACGCTGCAGCCCGTGCCCTATCGAGGCGGCGCACCGGCCGCGGTGGCGATTGCCTCCGGCGTGGTTCCTTTGGGGTTCACCGACTCGGGTTCGGTCTTGCCGATGATCCGCAACGGTCAGCTTGTCGCCTTGGGCGTGGCCGACCCGGTCCGCGCGCGCTCCATGCCCAATATTCCGACGCTGCTGGAGGCCGGTGTTCCGGGCTTCACCGCGGTGTCTTGGCTCGCGATGTTTGCGCCGCGCGGCACGCCGGACGAGCGTGTCGCCAAGCTCAACAGTGAAATCGCCAAGGTTTTGGCGATGCCGGACGTGCAAAAGGTCCTGTCGGCCGCCGGTCTGGAGGCTGACCCCAATACGCCGAGCGAGATGCGCGGCATTATTGCAGCGGACTACAAGAAATGGGGGCAGCTGATAAAGACGCTGGGCCTCAAGGTGCAATAATTCAAGCGACAGCGCGTGAAGGAATTTCGCATCAGTCTGACGAATTACCGCCGATCCCGAGGGATGAGGCCATCGATCGTCTAGCTAGGGCGTGGACAAAAAATCCGCATCCGGCTTCGCCACATGGGCTACCAGCTGGTCTGTGCGCGCCAGGAAGCTCTTAAGCAGCGTCGAGATGTTCGATCGGCTAAAGCCGAGAACCAGCTCGATGGTCGGCACGTCGCCTTGCAGCGGGCGAATGACCACCGAAGCCGGCATCATCAGCTTCACGTAAAGCGGCAGCAGGGTGACACCGCCGGTCGACGTCACCAGCGAGAGCACGGACGACAGATTTTCCGCGTCGTATTCTGGTTTCAGGACGACGCCTGACTTAGCCGCATAAGTCTCGATCGCCGCTTTCAGCGCCGGCGCTACCCGCGTCGGCGAGATGTAGGTTTCTTCCGCGATATCCTGGATGCGCACCCGTTTCTGGGCCGCAAGGCGATGGCCGGCCGGAAGCACCGCGACCAGCGGCTCGCTGATCAGAGACTTGAACGAAATCCCTGGCGCGTCCTTCTCCCGGCGCAGAAACGCAACGTCTACCTTGCCGCGCATCAGCGCGCCGGCAAGCTCTGGCGATGACTGGCTCGCCAGCGTGATCTCGATATCCGGCTGTTCGCCTCGCAGGATGCGTAGCGCCTCCGGCAGCCACACCAATTCCTGTCCAGCGAGAAAGCCGATCGTGAACGCGCGCTTTTCGGGCTGCGCCGCGCGGCGCGCGGCTTCGCCCGCCGCGTCGACCTGTAGCAGCGCCAGCCGCGCATGATCGAGAAAGGTGCGGCCTGCCGCGGTCAGCGCAATGCCGCGCGCGCCGCGCTCCAGTAGCCGGACGCCGACTTCCAACTCGAGGTCGCGGATCTGGCGGCTTAGTGAGGGCTGCGCGGTATGGAGCCGACGCTCGGCGGCATTGGTCAGGCTGCCTTCCTCGGCGACGGCAACGAAATAACGCAGGTGACGCAGCTCCATGACTCTCAACCCATGCTTATAAAGTATGGCATGAGCATATAAAGTCTTAGTTTTGCGGGCAAGTGTGATCCAAGTTCATGCCCGAAGACGATGCATGGGGCATCGCCAGATCGGGATCAAAGACCATGACAACGCTCGCCAACAAGACCGCTCTCGTCACCGGCGCTTCCCGCGGCATGGGCCGTGCCATCGCGCTGGCGCTCGGCGCCGCCGGCGCCCGCGTAATCGTCCATTACGGCCGCAATGCCGCGGAGGCCAAGGCCGTGGTCGATCAAATCCGTGCCAGTGGCGGAGAGGCCGACGCGGTCGCCACCGACCTCGCCGCGCCGGACGGCGCCCACATGCTCGCCGCGGAGGTGCGCAATCTGGTCGATGGCAGGCTCGACATTCTCGTTTCGAATGCAGGCATCTCCAGCGCCTCGACGATCGAAACGATGTCGGTGAAGGAGTTCGACAGCCTGTTCGCCGTCAATGTCCGCGCGCCGTATTTCCTGGTGCAGCAGTTGCTGCCGATCATGAGCGACGGCGGTGCCATCGTATTTGTCTCGTCGCTCGGCGCGCGTGCGGCGGTCGGCACGCTCGCCGCCTACGCCAGCACCAAGGGCGCCATCAACACGCTGGTGAAATATTTCGCGGCGGCGCTCGGGCCGCGCGGGATTCGCGTCAATGCGGTGGCGCCCGGTGTCATCGACACCGACATGTCGAACTTCACCAAGACTGAAGCAGGCCGCACGACGGTGATGGGGATGCAGTCGCTCAAGCGCATCGGCCAGCCGGACGACGTCGCTTCCGTCGTCGAATTCCTCGCCTCCGGCGCGGCGCGCTGGATCACCGGCGACATCATTGCGGTCGACGGCGGCTCAAAACTCTGAAGCCGCGAAGCCGGCCATCTTCTTTGAACATACGGAGCAAACTATGAGCATTTGTGTCACCTGCAACGAGGCGCAACCGCGCTCGGTCCTGTCAAACGTCACCACCACCGACCGGCCTCACCGCGCTGCACGTTACAGAAGAAAACTGCCGGCCTCTTGAGGCCGGCAGTTGGTTTAGGACAAATGGCTAGCTCCCGAGCGCCGGATAGTCCGTATAGCCGCCCGCCGCACCACCGTAGAACGTCTTGCGCTCGGCCGTATTGAAAGGGCCGCCGCGGCGCAGGCGCTCCGGTAAGTCCGGATTGGCGATGAACAGCGTTGCAAACGAGATGAGGTCGGCGTCGCCGCTCTGCAACACGGCATTGGCGCGCGCGAGATCGTAGGCCTTGTTGGCGACGAGCGTGGTGCGCCACAGCGGACGAAAGAATTTTGCATCCAGCCGCCCCCCACCCATCCCCCCCCCGCTTGCGGGGGAGGGTAGGGAGGGGGCCGGATCGGCCGGGCCGGGTTCGACAAGGTGCAGGTAGCCGAGCCCAAGGCGATCGAGTTCGCGCACTGCCGTTGTGAACGTGTTAGCCGGATCGCTGTCCGAAATATCGTTGAAAGCCAGATTGGTCGGCGACAAATGTACGCCGACGCGCTCGCCGCCCCAAACACCGGCGACCGCTTCCATCACTTCGACAACGATGCGGGCGCGGTTTGCGGCGTTGCCGCCATAGCGGTCGGTGCGCTTGTTGGTCTTGTCACGCAAAAACTGATCGAGCAGATAACCGTGCGCGGCATGCACTTCGACGCCATCGAAACCGGCCGCCTTGGCGTTCGCGGCACCCTGCCGGTACTGCTCAATGATGCCGGAAATTTCCGCGGTCTCCAGCGCGCGCGGCGTGACGTAAGGCTTCATGCCGTCGAGCGTCCAGGCCTGTCCGGCCGGCGCGATCGCCGACGGCGCAACCGGCAGCGCGCCGTCGGGCTGCAGAGACGGATGCGAGATGCGCCCGACATGCCAGAGCTGCAGAAAAATCCGGCCACCGGCCGCGTGCACCGCGTTGGTGACGAGCTTCCAGCCGGCGATCTGTTCGGCGCTGTGAATGCCGGGCGTGCCCGGATAGCCGATGCCCTGCGGCGAGACCTGACTCGCTTCGGCGATGATCAGCCCGGCGCCGGCGCGCTGCGCATAGTGGGTGGCGTTGAGCGCGGTCGGCGCGTTGCCGCCTCCGGCGCGGTTGCGCGTCATCGGCGCCATCACGATGCGGTTGGGCAACGGCAGCGGGCCGAGATGGAAGGGGGAGAAAAGATCGATTGCTTGTGTCATCCGAACTCAATCAAAATGCATGCCGCTTTTCTTCACGACTTCAGGCCAGCGCGCGGCCTCGTGGTTGATGAAAGCGGCAAATTCGGCGGGCGTCGAACTGACCGCATAAATGCCGACGGTTTCGGCCTTGGCCTTGAGATCCGGCTCGTTGAGGACCTTCTGCACTTCGGCCGAGAGCTTCTCGATCACGGCCGGCGGGGTGCCGTGCGGCGCCACCAGACCGTTCCAGACCGCGAGATCGCCGAGGTCGACGCCGGTCGCCTGCAACAACGACGGCAGCTTGGGTAGCGGCGCGAACGGCCGGCTGTCGAGCTTGGCGAGCGCGCGCAGATTGCCGGCTTGAACGAGCGACAGCTCGGCCGCGGTGCCGTCGAATACGAAATCGGCGCCGCCGGTGAGCACGCCTTGCGCCACGTTGGCGCTGCCGTTGTAAGAGATCAGCACGGTGTTGAGGCCGAATTTCTCGTTGAACAATACGCACGTCAGCTTGGTGGTGATCGTGCCGGCACCGCAATTGAGTTTTCCCGGCGCGGCCTTGGCCTTGGCGACCAGATCGTTCGCCGTCTTGTACGGGCTTGACGCATTGACCACGAGCCAGCCCATGCTTTTGGCGGCGAGCGAGACCGGCACGAAATCTTTGATCGGATCGTAGGGCAGGTGGCTGTAAAGATACTGGTTCATCACCAGCGTCGAATCGATCGCCATCAACAGCGTGTAGCCGTCGGGGGCGGCCTTGGCCACGAGTTCGGCGCCAATCACCGTATTGGCGCCGGGCCGGTTGTCGACAACGATCGCCTGCCCGAAATCCTTAGCCATGCGCTCGCCCAGCATGCGCGACAGCACATCGGACGGGCCGCCGGCCGGGAAGGGCACGACGATGTGGATCGGACGCGTCGGGTAGGGCGCCTGCGCGGCGGCCGGCGCTATCCCCAGCACCGTGAGTAAGAAGATTGCTGCGATGCGACTGGCGCCCATGGCGTCCTCCACAGATTGACTTTTGTTGTCTGCGACGACTCGCAGCTATTTCGGCTCTGGCCCGGTGTAGCGCAGCACGAACAGGCCCCACTTGTCGTCATTCATGAATATATTGCCGCGCGCATCGACCGCGATCTCCTCGCTCCAATCGACCGGCGAGGCGTGCGCGCCCGATTGCGCCGGCGCATTGGGCCGTTCCGGCGGGATGAAATAGCCGACTTCCTTCGGCATCCGCGGGTCGCTGATATCGAACACGCGAACGCCGGCATTGAACCAAGCAATCGTCATCAGCTTGCCGGGTTTCTGGATCGCCGGATTGTGGATCTCCTGGCTGACGTTGTGCGGGCCGAAGCGGCCGCCCTTGTCGCAGTAATCCGTATAAGGCAGGCCGGGCGGCGGCACCGGCGGCGGAAAGACGGAGATGAGCCGCGGTTTTGCCGGATTTGAATTGTCGATCATGCCGGCGAAGTTCAGGCCGTCATCCTGGCAGCGCTCTTTGCTCGCCTCCGAGCTGACATAGAGCAGCTTGCGATCCCACAGCGGCAGCACGGTGTGGACCGACTGCATGCCGACCTTGGCAAACGGCTCGGTGATATGCAGCTTGCCGATCAGCTTCGGATGGGCCGGATCGGAAATGTCGAGATTGACGACGTCGGGCGTATAGCCGAACGACGCCATCCTGCCGTCCGGGCTGACATTGACCGGCCCATGAAAGCCTTCGGGGAATTGCGCGGGCGGCTCGCCGTCCTTCTGGCCGGGCTGCCAATATTTGCCGACTTCCTTCGGGTGCGCCGGATCGCTGACATCGAGGATCACCATGATGTGCAGCTTGAAGCCCGGATAACTGGTCGAGAGATACGCATATTTGCCGCCGGGATATGAGTTGCGGTGCGCGCCGGTCGCGCCGCCCTGCCAGGAGCCGACCTGCTTCGGATTTTCTGGGTCCGAAATATCCCACAACAGCACCGCGGGCAGCGGATTCTTCTGCGGCCGAAAGCTGTTGAGCGAGGTGATCATCAGATTGTCGTGCAAGGTGACTTGCGCGGTGATGATGCTCTTGTCGTTGGTCACATACGGAATGAACTTCACGTAGCGCGGATTGGCGGGGTCGGTGACGTCGACGATGCTCCAGCCTTGATTGAAGGAATGGCCGCTGTAGAGGTACCACTTGTCGTTCGCGGTGTGCTTGATGGCGATCTTGAAGCCGCCGAAGCGGCCGCCGAGCGCGGAGAAGCCGATCTGCTTCATGTTGTGCGTCTGCGCGCTGGGTGGAAACGGATCGGCAAGCGCGGTGCGCGGTGCGAACAGTCCACAAATAACTGCTGCCAAGACGCACACGTGTGACGAAGCCCCCGCCAATTGCGTCCATGACAATCGTGCCAATGACAATCGTGCCAACGCCAATGGTGCCAATGAAAGTCGCGCCAACGACAGTCGTGCCAATGCAATGAGCATCACTTTCTCCGGTCGCTTCCTCGCCTCTTCCCAGGATACAGGATAGGGACCCGGAGCACGTTGCAACAGCGAAATCAGGCGCTCGCGCGGGATGCGACCTTCGAGAGCTTCCGCTACCCGGTCGCCGAATCCGCGGCGGCTGTCGGCGGAAATCTTGCGAAGATTGGTGACGGCGCGGTTGGAGTACTCAACCTTCATGCGCGCCGGAACGTACGGAACGCGGCCTCGACTTCCTCTTCGGTCGCTATCCCGCTGCGCTCGGCCTCATCGATCGCCGCAAGCTCCTCCGGCGTGGCGTGGTACACACCGCTGCGGCGCGCCTCGATTGCGCGCGCGTACTCGGCAAGCTCTTCCTGATCCTCCTGGGGCCAGGACTCAACCTGCTCAAGTATTCTTTTCGTGCTCGGGCTAACGCAATCAATATAGCATGGAGCCTCTTCCGCGCCACCCGGCGGACCCTCCAAGAGGCAGCGATTAACGCTTCATTGCCCGGCGAAGCTCGGATCGCTAGGTTAAACGGCAAAGGCTGGGAGGAAGCATGACCGCACGCATCGGACTGATCATCCCGTCGTCCAATCGCATGGTGGAAGGCGAGATGGTGCGGCACCTGCCGCCCGGTTATGTCGCCCACGTGGCGCGGCTGCGCATGACCGGCGCTCATCGGGTCGCCATCGAAGGACTCATGCCGCGCCTCATGAAGGCGGCGGCGATGCTCACCGACGCCCGCTGCGACGTGATCGCCTTTCACTGCACCGCCAATTCAACCTCGGAAGGCGCGGCCGGCGAAGCCAAGCTCATCGCT
>DATCBO010000125.1:0-33117 GCA_036511795.1 Xanthobacteraceae bacterium | reverse complement strand
ACCTCACGCGCCGGTCATGATGCCGGCAGGCTGATGCCCGATGCCGCCCGGGAGCGGGTTACAAATCCGCCCGCAGGCACCGCACTCGCCCCGTCCCAAGGAGTGTCCTCGCGAAGAACGTCCCTTCGAAAGGCGAGATGGCGGCGCTTCTACTCGGCGCGCGCAAGTTGTCAAGGAATTTATTCCAGAACACCCAAGTACGTTGATCGTGCGGCATTTTTTAATCTACGACTCGCATCGGCGCGACCATTGTTAAAGCGATTTGGTGCGAATCAAGAAATCACTGCTGCCGCAGGCTATGGAGCGCATGAGTGCAGCGACGTGCGCGGTCGGGCAATTTCTAGATCAACGACGATCCTCGGCAGCGCATAGCTCGTTCGAGCAAGCTGGCTGCTAGTATTCCGATACAACGTACTTGCCCTCGCGCTATGGTCGCGCAACTATCGTCTCCGGATAGGGAAACTGCCATGGCTAAGAGGACAAAGAAACGTCGAGCTTGGACGTCAGGTGAGGTTCGCGAGCTAAAGAGCATGGCGAAGCGCAAAACTCCGGCCAGCCGAATCGCGAAAACACTAAAGCGAACAGAAGGAGCTACACGCCAAAAGGCATTTAGTATTGGCCTATCCATTGACACTACGAGCGGCACCGGCCCGCGCATTCGAACGCGATCGTAGGAAAATATGAAACTACAAGATTACCGCGATACTTTCTACACGTTCACAGGCAAAGCCAGTGACATCAGTCGGCAATTGGCGTTTGCAGCGATCGCGGTTATCTGGCTGTTCAAAAGCGATGCGAAAAGCCAACTTTCCATACCAAAAGAGTTAGTTCTTCCCGGTATACTCGTTGTATCAGCGCTTACACTCGACTTGCTACAATATTGCCTGAGTGCAGGCATTTGGTATAGCTTCTACCGTTCTCAAGAAAAGCAGCACGCGGCAGAGGATGGGGAAATAACTCATAGTGTCTGGCTGGAACGCCCCCTGTCCGCAATATTCTGGATCAAGGTTGCCCTCGTGGTTGTGGCCTACTGCTTGATACTCGTTTATTTGGTCCGCGTACTCGCGCTCAAATAGCAAACGTAGCTCGCACTTGCAGTTCCATGCTCCTTCGTTCAAACAATCGAGCCACCTCGCGTCGACAGAGGTATGGCAACTTGTCCAGGCAGCGCGCACCAGGCGTCTCGTATTTCACTCAACTCTTTGTTCCGGAATATTCCATACTGGCTGAAAATCTGACTTACTACTCTTGCGTGGGACCCCTCGATTTGTCGTTGCAATTCGATAGTCCATTCCTTGACAACGTTTAGGCCAAGTTCTCTGTCACCATTTCCTGCGTCAACAAACATTGATTCCACAATTATTCGATCCGCGAAATCAAAAGCGGTCTGGCCACGATGTTTCCCGACGATAAAAATGAGTTCTTGATCAGGAGGCGTCTGCTTTAATATCTCGGCGGCATATTGATCGTCGAAATGGAAAGCTACCTTATTTCGCACAACCTGAGCCCACTTGGCGGCACCTATCCGACGTGAAATTAACTTAGTTTCTTCTCGCACGCTTTCGGCAAGCGAAGGAAATGTTTTGCGAATTGCGCTCACGTAATCATTACACAACTCACGATATTCGAAGATCTTTGCTATTTGATGGCGCACAATTGTAAAGAACCGTATGTTAATCAAAGCTCTTTCGACTTCGTTAGCCTCTTCGATATCTTGCTCGAAGATTATATACGGCATCACGCAAATAAGCTCGTTGCAACAATGACTCGACGCGATAATAAATCCCAAATGGTCAGCGTGTATCGTTTGCAGCTGCCGCGCAGAAAATCGGAATAATGAGACTTCCATTATTTGTTCCTCCGCCGACTGATCGGAATTGATTGATTTAGGCGGTGAAGCCCTCGGCGGTCGACCCCGGGTTTCGCTACACTCAACCCGGGCTGTGCGGTTCACACCCTTTCCATCGCCAGCGAGACACCCTGGCCGACGCCGACGCACATGGTGGCGAGCGCGCGTTTGCCGTTGCGCTTCTCCAGACCGTGCGCCGCGGTGAGCGCCAGGCGGGCGCCCGACATGCCGAGCGGATGGCCGAGCGCGATAGCGCCGCCGTGCGGATTGACGTGCTCGGCATCCTCCGGCACGCCGAGCTGGCGCAGCACCGCGATGCCCTGCGAGGCGAACGCCTCGTTCAGCTCGATCAGATCGAAATCGGAAATTTTCAGACCGAGCCGTTCCATCAGCTTTCTGGTCGAGGGCACCGGGCCGATGCCCATGATGCGCGGCGGCACGCCCGCCGAGGCCATACCGAGAATTCTGGCGCGCGGCGTCAGCCCATGCGCCTTCACAGCCTCCTCGCTGGCGAGGATCAGCGCGGCGGCGCCGTCATTGATGCCCGAGGCGTTGCCCGCCGTGATGGTGCCGGGATTACGCACGATCGGCTTGAGCTTCGCCAGATTCTCAAGCGTCGTGTCAGGCCGCAGATGCTCGTCCTTGTCGACCGCGATCGGCCCCGCCTTGCCGCCAGGCGTCTGCACCGGCACGATTTCTTCGGCGAAAAAGCCGGACGCCTGCGCCTTGGCGGCGCGCTGCTGCGAGCGCAGCGCGAACGCGTCCTGCTCCTTGCGGGCGACCTGAAATTCTTCCGCGACGTTCTCGCCGGTCTCCGCCATCGAGTCGACGCCGTACTGCGCCTTGAGCAGCGGGTTGATGAAGCGCCAGCCGAGCGTCGTGTCGTAAACTTCAGTTTGGCGTGAAAACGCAGCGTCCGCCTTGCCCATGACGAACGGCGCCCGCGTCATCGACTCCACCCCGCCCGCGATGGCGAATTCCATCTCGCCGGCGCGGATCGCGCGCGCGGCATCGCCCACGGCGTTGAGCCCCGATGCGCACAGCCGGTTGATCGTGACGCCGGGAATAGCCGGCGGCAGGCCGGCCAGCAGCAGCGCCATGCGGGCGACGTTGCGATTGTCTTCGCCCGACTGGTTGGCGCAGCCGAAGAACACCTCGTCGAGCCGCGACCAGTCGGCCGTGGGGTTGCGCGCCACCAGCACCTTGATCGGAACCGCGGCGAGATCGTCGGTGCGCACCTTGGCGAGCGCGCCGCCGTAGCGGCCGATCGGGGTGCGCGCCGCATCGCAAATGAATACTTCGCGCATCGGGCTCTCCTCCGGCTTTTCCGTTGGTTGAGGCTATTTACGGGGCGCGCCCGACAGGGTCAAATGGCGCTCCCAACGTGCCGGGTCCGCATGAACAAGGCGAATTCCAACAAAGGGTTTCCAAAGCTGCCTGCCACGCTGCGGGCCGAGCGCCGCGGCAAGGTGGCGGTGCTGACGCTGATGCGTGCTGCAAAGCGCAACGCGCTCGACGATCCGACCGTGGCGGGGATCGAGGCGTTTTTCTCGGCGCTGCCCGAGGACATCGGCGCGGTCGTGCTCAACGGCGACGGCGAGCATTTTTCCGCCGGCCTCGATCTGTCCGAACTGTCGGAACGCGACGTGCGCGCCGGCATCGAACATTCGCGCTCCTGGCATCGCGCCTTCCAGCACATCGAGTTCGGCAAGGCGCCGGTCGTCGCCGTGCTGCACGGCGCGGTGATCGGCGGCGGGCTCGAGCTTGCCGCCGCCGCGCACGTGCGCGTGGCGGAGCGCTCGACGTTCTATGCGCTGCCCGAGGGCAGCCGCGGCATCTATGTGGGCGGCGGCGCCTCGGTGCGGCTGCCGGCGCTGATCGGCACCTCGCGCGTGATGGAGATGATGCTGACCGGGCGCACGCATAACGCCGAGGAAGGCCACGCGATCGGGCTGTCGCATCATCTGGTCGAGAACGGCAAGGGTTTTGCCACCGCACTCGAACTTGCGGAGCGCATCGCCGGCAATGCGCCGTTCACCAATTTCGCGGCGACGCATCTGTTGCCGCGCATCGCGCAGAGCGATCCGGCGGCGGGCTACGCCACCGAGGCGCTCGCCGCCGCCATCGCGCAGGGTGAGCCTGAGGCCAAGGCGCGGCTTAAGGCGTTTCTGGAAAAGCGCGGGCCGAAGGTGGCGCGGCGATGAGAGCGGTGATGCAAGATTTGCCGCCGCTGCGGCCGGTGAAGCTCGGGCCGGCCGATGTGGTGATCGAACGCCGGGATGACGGCGCCATCCTGATGCGCTCGCCGCACCCGTTGCCGCCCTATCCGCGCAATCTCACAAATCGTCTGGTGCACTGGGCGCAGTCCGCTCCGAACCGCGTGTTTCTCGCCCAGCGCAATGCGTCGGGAGAATGGCGTACGCTGAGCTACGCACAAACCTACGCTCAGGTACGCGCCATCGCGGCAGCGCTGCTGAATCGCGATCTGTCGCCCGAGCGGCCGATCGCGATTCTATCCGGTAATGACATCGAGCATGCGCTGCTCGGCCTTGCCGCCATGCATGTCGGCATTCCGTATGCGCCGATCTCGGTGCCGTACTCGCTGCTCTCGCAGGATTTCAAGAAACTCAAAACCATCATCGACATTCTCACGCCGGGTCTTGTCTTCGCCGCCAACGGCGCAGCGTTTTCCCGCGCGATCGCCGCGACGGTGGCTGAGAATGTCGAGATCGCGGTCACGGCCAATGCGCCGGCCAACCGCAGGGTGACGCTGTTCGCCGAACTCATGGCGGCAGAACCGAGCGCCGCAGTCGAGGCGGCCCACGCCAAAGTC
The DNA here is from genome assembly GCA_036511795.1 of Xanthobacteraceae bacterium. GTDB lineage: Bacteria > Pseudomonadota > Alphaproteobacteria > Rhizobiales > Xanthobacteraceae > BOG-931. Next base: position 28,435 of record DATCBO010000125.1, on the reverse strand, counting down.
GGCCCCGAAACCATCGCCAAGATACTGTTCACATCGGGCTCGACCGGCCAGCCGAAGGGCGTGGTCAACACGCAGCTGATGCTGTGCGCCAACCAGTCGATGATCCGCTGCGGCATGCCGTTTATGGCCGACGAGCCGCCGGTGCTGGTCGACTGGCCGCCGTGGAACCACACTTTCGGCGGCAACCACGATTTCGGCATGGTGCTCGACAACGGCGGCTCGTTCTACATCGACGAGGGCAAGCCGCTGCCTGGCGCCATCGAGGCGACGGTGCGCAACCTGCGCGACATCGGGCCGACCATTCATCTCAATGTACCCAAGGGCTTTGAGATGCTGCTGCCGTATCTGCGCGCCGACGCGGCATTGCGGCGGACCTTCTTCAGTAGACTCAAGGTGCTGTTCTATGCCGGCGCGCTGCTGGCGCAGCACGTGCGCGACGAATTGCAGGAGCTGGCGATCGCCGCCACCGGCGAGCGCATCATCTTTCTTTCAAGCCTCGGCTCGACCGAGACCGCGCCAGCGGCGCTCGCCTGTAGCTGGGAGTCCGAACGCACCGGCAATATCGGGCTGCCGCTGCCCGGCGTGGAGCTGAAACTCGTGCCGCGCGACGGCAAGTTCGATGCGCGGCTCAAGGGCCCCAATATCACGCCAGGCTACTGGCGCTCGCCGGAGTTGACTGCTGCGGCGTTCGACGACGAGGGCTTTTACATGATCGGCGATGCGTTGAAATTCGCCGACCCGGACGATCCGGCGAAAGGACTGTTGTTCGACGGCCGGCTGGCGGAAGACTTCAAGCTCGCGACCGGCACATGGGTCAGCGTCGGGCCGCTGCGCACCGCGGTGATCGCGCATTGCGCGCCGCTGATCCGCGACGTGGTGCTGGCCGGCGCCGAGCGCGACGAGGTTACCGCACTGGTGTTTCCCGATCTCGATGCCTGCCGCCCGCTCGCACCTGACCTGCCGTCGGATGCGACCGCCGCCGCCGTACTCGCAGCGCCGCGCGTCGCCGCCGAATTCGCCCGCCTGTTCGGCGAACTGGCCGCGCCGGGGCGCGGGACATCGGCGCGCATCGTGCGCGCGCTGCTGCTTGCAGAACCGCCGTCACTCGATCGCGGCGAAATGACCGACAAGGGCTCGATCAACCAGCGCGCGGTGCTTGCGCATCGCGCTGCTTTGGTCGAAGAACTTTACGCCGATCCGCCGCCGCCGCACGTCATCCTGGCGCGTCCGGCTCAACCGAAAAGCAAAGCGAGCTAGCCACATGGATATTGCAGGACAGGGACGTTAAAGGACAGGGACGTTAAAGGACATGGACATTAAAGGACATGGACATTAAAGGACATGCCGCCGTCGTCACCGGCGGCGCTTCTGGTCTCGGCGCCGCCACCGCGCGGATGCTGGCCGAGGCCGGCGCCAAGGTCGCGATCTTCGACGTCAACCAGAAGGCCGCCGCCGAGGTCGCGATCGACCTCAACGGCATCGCGATCACCTGCGACGTGACGAGCAGCGAACAGACCGAAAAGGCCTTCGCCAAGGCGGCGGCCGATCACGGCACGGCGCGTATCCTGATCAACTGCGCCGGCGTCGGCCCGGCCAAGCGCATCGTCGGCCGCGACGGACCCATGCCGCTCGCCGAGTTCGAACGCGTTATCGCGATCAATCTGATCGGCACGTTCAACGCCTTGCGGCTTGCCGCCACCGCCATGCAATCCGTGTCGCCGCTGGCCGAAGGCGAGCGCGGCGTCATCATCTGCACCGCGTCGGTCGCCGCCTATGAGGGCCAGATCGGGCAGGCCGCCTACGCGGCGTCGAAGGGCGGCGTGGTCGGGCTGATCATGCCGGCGGCGCGCGAGTTCGCGCAGTTCGGCATTCGCGTCAACGGCATCGCGCCCGGCATTTTCTCCACCCCGATGCTGCACGCGTTGCCGGAAGCCGCGCAGCAAAGCCTGGCGGCGTCGGTGCCGTTTCCAAAACTGCTCGGTCAGCCGCCGCAATACGCGGCGCTGGTACGCCACATCATCGAGAACCGCTACCTCAACGGCGAAACGATTCGCATCGACGGCGCGTTGCGGATGGCGCCGCGGTAGCGCAAACGCACATCCTCATGCTCTCCAACACCCGCACCACCCGCATCGAATGGGGCGATTGCGATCCCGCCGGGATCATTTTCTATGGGCGCTATTTCGACATTTTCGACGTGTCGACGACGATGCTGCTGGAACACGCGCTCGGCATGAAGAAGCGCGACTATCTCAAGACCTACGATTTCTTCGGCCATCCTCTGGTGGAAACGCGCGGCCGCTTTCTGCGCCCGACGCGGTTCGGCGACGAGGTCGCGGTCGAAACCGCGGTCGTCTCCTGCGGGCGATCGAGCTTCAAGCTCGAGCACCGGCTGTCGCTAGACGGCACGGTGTCGGCCGAGGGGTTCGAGACCCGCGTCTGGGTGGGCCGAGACCCAACCGATCCGACGCGCATGAAATCGCGGCCGATCCCGGCGGACGTCATTGCGAAATTGACTGCTTCGGGTCCGTCATCCTGACCGTCCTATTCGTCATTGCGAGGAGCGAAGCGACGAAGCAATCCAGCCTTTCCGCCGTCTGGATTGCTTCGCTTCGCTCGCAATGACGGTGGGGTGACGGGCCGCAAGTCGGGTGCTAGAAGCCTCCCCACCACAAGGAGAAACCGCCCATGCGCATCGACGCGTACACCCACTTTTTCCCGAAAAAATTCTTCGACAAGCTCAACGAAGTCGCCGGCGACTACAAGGACATGGGCAAGCGCATCCGCTCGCTGCCGGCTTTGTTCGATATCGACGTGCGCAAAAAGATCGTCGACGGTCACAAGGACTATCAGCAGATTTTGTCCTATCCGCAGCCGCCGATCGAAAAATTCGCCAAATCGCCGGCCGACATCGACGAGTTCTGCAAGATCATCAATGACGGCTTTGTCGAGCTGTGCGCCAAGGAGAAGGATCACTTCCCCGGCTGGGTCGCCCAGGTTTCGCTCGCCGCGCGCGACGCCGGCGTGGCCGAGGCCGAACGCGCGCTCAAGAACGGCGCGCTCGGCGTGCAGATCTACACCAACGTCGCCGGCAAGCCGCTCGACCGCCCCGAATACGCGCCGTTCTGGAAGAAAATGAACGAACTTGGCGCGCCGATCTGGCTGCATCCCGCGCGCGGCGCCGAGACGCCGGATTATCCCGAAGTCGAAGACAAATCGCTCTATGAAATCTGGTGGACGCTCGGCTGGTCATACGAGACCAGCTGCGCACAACTGCGCCTCGTCTATTCCAAGATCATGGACAACCATCCCAACCTGAAAATCATCACGCACCATTTCGGCGGCATATCGCCGATGCTGGAAGGCCGCCTCGGTCCCGGCAACGACGTGATGGGCAATCGCACGACCGATCAGGATTATGTGTCGCTGCGCAAGGGCCTGAAGAAGCGGCCGCTCGACTATTTCAAGAACGACTTCTGGGCCGACACCGCGGCGTTCACCGCGATACCGGCCACCAAGGCCGGCATGGAATTCTATCCCATCGACAAGATCGTGTTCGCTTCCGACTGCCCGTTCGATCCGGAAGGCGGCACCATGTTCCCGCGCGAGACGCTGAAGATCATGGAATCGCTGAACATGGACAAGGCGACGAGCGACAAGGTTTTCTACAAGAACCTCGAAGCAGTCACCGGCAAAAAGCTGGTGAAGTAAAATCACCCTTCCCCGCGCCCTCACTGGATGCCCCGCAGAGGCAAGGCATCCAGTAAACGCGTCACTATCGGTGATTACTGGATCATCCGCTTTCGCGGATGATGACAGTCACCCAGCCCCTGCAATTTTCGCCGCGTCGAGGTGATCCTGCAGGATACGCGGCATCTCGCCGGGTGGTGTGCGGCCGAAGCCGCAATAGGCGGCGAGCCCGAAATCGGGAAGAAATTTTCGCGCCGCGGCGACGCGCTGCGGCAGCGTCGCCATGGTGTGGACCGCGCCCAGATAGACGCGCGCCCCTTTCGGCTCGAGCTTCGCCAGCGGCGCGTAGAACGCATCGTCGGTGCGGTCGAGCGTTGGAATGTGAATCCAATCGATACGGCGGTTGATGGCGGCATTAGCGGCGTTGATCAGTTCGACCGGCTTGCCGAGATCGTCGGGTGCAAACGCCGGCCAGCCGCCGAAAGTGCCGAAGCAGTAGTGGAAACCCAGCGCCACATCGTCGGGAATGATGTTCGACAGCCGCGCGATCGGCGGCGCATGCGTCGCGACTTCAAGTTCGGACGGCACCACCTTGCCTGCCCCGCACACCGCCTGCAGCTCCCAGGCACAGTCCCACTGGATGGCGAGGTCGCCGTGCGGAATTTTTTCGACGATGACGGCAACCTCGGCCGCGAGCGCCGCCTCGAAGCCCGGACGCACGCGGGCGAGATCGGTCGAATCGGGAAAATACAATGGTCGAATGACGCTGTGGACCATCGGAATGGAAATCTGGAACCGCATGCCGTCCGGCAAGATCCCTTTCTCACGCAAGGTGCGGAACACGAAATACGAATTGACCGCGTCGCGCGCATAGCCCAACCGCGAGCCCGGATTGCCGAACCGCACCCGCTCGATGCCGGGCTTGACCCGGAACTGCCAGGAATCGTCGCGACCGCGCGGCAACAGCTGCTCGACGCCGTCGATCGGCTTCGGCCGCCGGATGGTGTCGAGGTCGAGATGGCCGTTGAAAATCTGATAGCCGAGCCGGTTCACCCAGGAGCGGCGTTCGCCGACTTCGCCATCCGGCACGGCCGGCAGGTATCGCGCCAACGTTCCGCCAAACGCCCGCATGACCTCTTCGACGCTGTCGAGCGGCACGCTGCCCACAAGCAGAAGGCTATTTCCCATTTCTCCGGTCCTTTCAGTCGCGTTTTTTGCTAGCGTCCGCCGCCATGGACGCCGTTCGCCCCATCATGCCCGACGAAGCCCGCACCGCAAGCGAGATGGCGGCGCGCGTCACGCCGATGATGGAGCAGTACATCGAGATCAAGGCCGCCAATCCGGATTGTCTGCTGTTCTACCGGATGGGCGATTTCTACGAACTATTCTTCGGCGATGCCGAGATTGCCTCGCGCGCGCTCGGCATCGTGCTGACCAAGCGCGGCAAACATCAGGGCCGCGACATTCCGATGTGCGGCGTGCCGATCGAGCGCGCCGACGAGTATCTGCACCGGCTGATCGCGCTCGGCCATCGCGTCGCGGTGTGCGAGCAGCTTGAGGACCCGGCCGAGGCGCGCAAGCGCGGCAACAAAAGCGTGGTGCGCCGCGATGTGGTGCGGCTGGTCACGCCGGGCACGCTCACCGAAGATTCACTGCTCGACGCACGGCGCAACAATTATCTCGTGGCTCTGGCGCGCAGCCGCGCGTCGAGCGAAGATCGCTTCGCGCTGTCCTGGATCGACATCTCGACCGGCGAATTCCGCGTCGCCGAATGCGAGCGTGGCGGCCTCGCGGCCGAGATCGCGCGCATCGAGCCGGGCGAGATCATCGTCTCCGACGCGCTTTATGCCGACGCCGAACTCGCGCCGTATTTGCGCTCGCTGCCGGCGCTGACGCCGCTGCCTCGCGACGTATTCGACGGCGCCACGGCGGAGCGAAGGCTCGCAGCTTATTTCGCCGTGGCGACGACCGAGGCTTTCGGCACGTTCTCGCGCATCGAGCTGACTGCGGCGGCGGCGGTCGTCACCTATGTGGAGCGCACGCAGATCGGCAAGCGCCCGCCGCTGTCGCCGCCGGTGCGCGAGCGGGCCGGCGCCACGCTTTCAATCGATCCGGCCACCCGCGCCAATCTTGAACTCTCTCGCACGCTCACGGGCGAACGGCGCGGCTCGCTGCTTGCCGCCATCGACCGGACCGTCACCGCCGCAGGCTCGCGCGCACTGGCGCAGCGGCTGTCCGCACCGCTCACCGATCCGGCCGAAATTGCGCACCGGCTCGATGCCGTGGCGGCATTCGTCGCCGATGGCGCGGCGTGCGCCGCGCTGCGCAAGAATCTGAGGGCCGTGCCCGATCTGCAGCGCGCGCTGTCGCGCATCGTCATCGGCCGCGGCGGCCCGCGCGATCTCGCCGCCATCCGCGACGGCATTTTTGCCGCGAAGGAGATTTCCGCCGAGGTTTCGGTACTTGCCCGCCATGGCGCGGACCTGCCGCGCGATCTGGCACAGGCGACCGAAGGCTTGCGCCGTCCCGATCCATCGCTCGCCGCCGAATTGCAACGCGCGCTCGCCGACGAGCTGCCGGCCTATCGCCGCGATGGCGGCTTTGTGCGCGCGAGCTATGAACCGGCGCTCGACGAAGCGCGAGCACTGCGCGATGAATCGCGCCGCGTCATCGCGGCGCTGCAGGTGCGCTACGCCGACACCACCGGCATCCGCTCGCTGAAGATCAAGCACAACAACGTGCTCGGCTATTTCGTCGACGTCACCGCGCAGAACGGCGACAAGCTGATGAGCCCGCCGCTTAATGCAACCTTCATCCACCGCCAGACCACCGCCGGCCAGGTGCGCTTCACCACCACCGAACTCGGCGAGCTGGAGGCCAAGATCGCCAGCGCCGCCGACCGCGCGCTGGCGCTGGAGTTCGAGATTTTTGACCGGCTCGCCGGCGCCATCACGGCGGCGAGCGCTGCCGTCAAGGACGCAGCCGACGCTCTCGCCGCCATCGATGTGGCCACGGCGCTCGCCAACCTCGCAGTCGAGCGCGACTATGTGCGGCCCGAAGTCGACGGCAGCCGTGCCTTCGCCATCACGGGCGGGCGTCACCCCGTGGTCGAGCAGGCGCTCAGCCATGACGGGGGCCCGTTCGTCGCCAACGATTGCGATTTGTCACCGCCTCCCTGCCCTCCCCTGCGTGCAGGGGAGGCAGGGGTGGTGGCCGGACGCATCTGGCTCGTCACCGGCCCCAACATGGCGGGCAAATCGACGTTCCTGCGCCAGAATGCGCTGATCGCGGTGCTTGCCCAGATGGGCAGCTACGTGCCGGCGCGCGCGGCGCATATCGGCGTGGTCGACCGGCTGTTCTCGCGGGTCGGCGCCGCCGACGATCTTGCGCGCGGCCGCTCGACCTTCATGGTCGAGATGGTCGAGACTGCCGCGATCCTCAATCAGGCAGGCGAACGCGCGCTGGTGATCCTCGATGAAATCGGCCGCGGCACCGCGACGTTCGACGGCCTCTCCATCGCCTGGGCGGCGATCGAGCATCTGCACGAGCAGAACCGCTGCCGGGCGCTATTCGCCACGCATTTTCACGAGATGACCGCACTGGCAGCCAAACTCCCGCGACTGCACAACGCCACGATGCGGGTGAAGGAATGGCAGAGCGAGGTCGTGTTCCTGCACGAGGTTGTCGCCGGCGCCGCCGACCGCTCCTACGGCATCCAGGTGGCGAAGCTCGCGGGCCTGCCGCCCGCCGTGATCGAGCGCGCCAAGCTGGTGCTGGCGCAACTCGAAGCGCAGGACCGCACCTCACCGGCGCACCGGCTGATCGACGACCTGCCGCTATTCGCCGCGGCAAAGCCGGCGGCTCCGCCGTCCGAGCGCGACGCCGCCCTGACCGCCGTAATCGAGGCGCTCGCCGCGCTCCATCCCGACGAGATGACGCCGCGCGAGGCGCTGGAAGCGCTCTATGCGCTCAGGGGGCAGCTGGCGAAGGCGAAGCCATAGCCTCAGGCGCTCGCTTCCGAAGTTCTCTGAGCATTTTGATCGCCAATTCCTCTACAGTGAGAAAATCGACCAAAATCTGTAGATGGAAGCGAATTGTGCCGGTCGCCTCGTTGAGAGAATGGGTGGTAAGCGGCTGGAATACATAGAGTCGCATTTGTTCTTCCAGCAAATCGTCATATCCGATCGAATCGAACCTTGTGACTGCTTCATTCATTCGCCGTTGCAAATCGTTGTAGACATCGACATCCTTTGGGCGGACGCTCCCCGGTGGGATGTACGGTGGTATTCTGTGTCCTAAGGCGTGTATGAATTCTGCTAGGTAATTGAGCCACCCGTCACGTGTTTGAAGAAAATTTTGTAATTCAGGCGAGAAAGACTCCCTGACCTTGGCATTTTGCTTTTGGAGTCCAACTTCGTTCCGCCTTAACTTCTTTTCTAGTCCGCGCTCGTGGACCCAAATCCACGCGAGATTGTCAACGCATCCATAGGCGTTTGCATAAAACGCCTGCAAGTTGATCGTAGCATCGTGCAATCTATCTTTTCTAGGCACTCTTACTGTTCCGGCCGGAACGACCCTAAATAGGTTTTGTATGCACCGGTTCAGTGTCTGCATACGGCGAGAAAATCCGTGCCGCGCATATTCGGTTGCCTTTGCGTTAGAGAATTTAAAGCCAACAAATTGCATGAGCAGATCGTCAGTCCTCCCCTGTATTTCGTGCCGTCTCTCTCGAATCTTCTCCAGGTCCCTCTTGCTGTAATAGCGTGGCAAAGCCATTTGCAGCCTCCGTAGGACCGTTCGGATCACGGCTCATACTAGGAAGTGCACCCGGCTTTCGCTTCGCTCAAGCAGGGCTACGGCGCTTCCGTCGAATAATACACAACAACCCGCTCCAACTGACGCACATCAAGGGGCTCAGCCCGTAGTCCGGCCAGACGCCGACCGGCGCGACCAGAAAGTGCACGGCGACGAAGCCGAGCCACAGGTCGTTGAGCGCGATCTAGGTGTGGGCGAACCTGCTGGCCGAGACGGCACCGGCGACGTAAATTGATGACGGCCGTGCACGCCATCACGGTCTGAAACATCGCCAAAGGGCCGAAGCGAGCGCGCCGATGACGCCGGAATGTCAACGAGCGTTGACTTTTGCCATTGTCAACGATCGCTGACATATTCTTTTCCGCGTAACGGCATGTTGCCCTTCGAGACGCGGCGCTTCAGAGGAAATGAATCAGCAACACGTGGAGTTTCCGGATATCAAGCCGGGCCACGGCGTTTACGTCGAATAACCCACAGCACGCCACTCCAGGCGATGCAGACACACAAACCAAGCCCGTAGGCCGGCCACACGCCGACCGGCGCGACCAGATAGTGCATGGCGAGAAAGCCGAGCCACAGTCCGTTGAGGGCGATCTGGGCGTGGGCGAACATACTGGCCGAGGCAACGCCGCCGACCCGCAGCTGCAGGATGACCGCCGTGCAAGCCATCACGATCGGAAACACCGCGAACATGCCTGACGCGAACGAGCCGATGCTGGTGCTGATCGTGGTGACGATCACGACCACAACGGCGGCGGACAGCGCGCGCACCGGAATGTCCCACGGCGAGCGCATGAATTTCGCCGGCGGCCCCGAGGTGCGGTAGCGCCAGCTCAGCGGCACGGCGACGCCGAACACCGCGACGTCGAGCACGAATGCGGTGAGCGGCGTCCAGGCAACCGCGCGCAACGCTGCTGCGGCCGCGAAGAACACCATGATCGCGACACTGACGCTTAACGCCACGCCATGCCGTTGCGCCAGCACCGTATAGGCGAGCGCAAAGACCGACACCGCCGCGGCCGCCGCGGCGCTGCCGACGGCGCTCGCGGCGATGAAAGCCGGCGGATGCTCGAATGCCAGAATGATGTAGGCGGCGCCGGCGGCGGTCGGCAGCGCGGCGATCAGCGCGCCGATGAAAGGGCCGGAACGTTCGACGGTGATCGAGATGACGACAACGATAAAGGCCGTCAGCGCCATTTTCAGCGCGAGATCGACCAGAAAGAGCATTTCAGAAGACATGACGGTTCTTCGGCAGATAGACGAATGGGCGATGGAAGAAAATAAGGTCGGGGTAACGCGTCACTTCGAACGCGTTACAGGCTCCATCAGCTCAAGCCGATTGCCGAATGGATCGGCGACGTAAAAGCGGTCGTAGCCGGCGAGCGGCTCGTCCTCGTAAGGCTTGAAGCCATCCCGTTCGAGGCGCGCGCGCAAGCCGCCGAGATCGCGCACCAGGAATGCCGGGTGCGCCTTCTTGGCGGGACGAAAATCGCCTTCGACGCCGAGATGCAATTGCTGGGTTCCTAGCGCGAACCAAACACCGCCGCGCACCGCCAGATTGGCGGGTTTGCCGATCTCTGGCAAGCCGAGAATGCCGCCGTAGAAGGCGCGCGCCTCGGCCTCGCGGCCTGCCGGCATCGCGAGTTGCAGATGATCGAGCGCGACGACACCGCTCATGCAGGCGGCCGCCTCATGCTATCGATCGCGGCCGCGACCGCCTTGAGCGTGATGTGAGCGGCGTTCGGCTCGCTGTTGTAGCGCTGCTTGATTGGCGCTAGCAGCGCGCCCAGGGCGGCGGAGTCCATAGTCTTTCACTCCTTCGCCGTCATGGCCGGGCATAGCCGGGCTTGGCCCGTGTATAAAGACGCGGATGCCCGGCACAAGCCTGCACTTGGGCCGACCAACAGGCCGCAGCCCGAGCCGCCGAGCGTGTGCGCGCCGTTCGGATAAGTCTTGCTGACGCGGTCGAGGCTCGATGCTCCGCGTCGAGCAGCGCGCCCCGCCCCGCTTCATCACGCAATAAATATTCTTTGGAAAAGCCCGTTTGGTCCATCAATTGAAATTAAATACCGCAATAGGATATATCATAGAATAATCGTTCATACGCGGCGCAGATGCGTGCAACAGCCTTCGCTGCGCCGCTTCGGCACGAACGATGACAGCGCCCCGCGGCTCCGCTAGCGTGACGATCATGCTGGATGTTGACCGTTCCGCCCGCGCCGGCGCCGCGCTTATCGACAGCGCCGCGCTCGCCGCCGAGCTTGAAACGCTTGCCGAGACGTATGCGGGACGCGAGCGCGAATTGCGCACCGCGGTGGCGCAGCGTCTGAAGGCCGCGCTGACGGCCGCGCAGGCGCATGCCGAACAACTCCTGCTCAAGGACCGGCACGGCCGGCGCTGCGCCGAGCGGCTGTGCGAGATGCACGACGCGATCATCCGCATCCTGTTCGAGTTCGTCACCGGCAAGCTCTATCCCAGGCAAGCGCCGTCCGAGACCGAACAGATGACGGTGGTGGCGACCGGCGGGTACGGCCGCGGACTGATGGCGCCGGGCTCCGACATCGATCTGCTCTTTCTGCTGCCGTACAAACAGACTGCCTGGGGCGAGTCGGTTGCCGAAGCGCTGCTTTATTGCCTCTGGGACATGGGCCTAAAGGTCGGCCACGCCACACGTTCGGTCGCCGAATGCATCCGCCAGGCCAAGGCCGACATGACGATACGCACGGCGCTGCTTGAAGCACGCTATCTGTTCGGCGAGCCAAAGTTGTTCGACGAACTGACGGCGCGCTTCGACAAGGAAGTGGTGCAGGGCACCGCGCCCGAATTCGTCGCCGCCAAACTCGCCGAGCGCGAGGAGCGCCACCGCCGCGCCGGCCAGTCGCGCTATCTGGTGGAGCCCAATGTCAAGGACAGCAAGGGCGGCTTGCGCGACCTGCACACGCTGTTCTGGATCGCCAAATACGTCTACCGCGTGCGGCAGCCCGACGAATTCGTCGATCGCGGCGTGTTCACGCGCGAGGAATTCAAGCTGTTCCGCCGCTGCGAAGACTTCCTGTGGTCAGTCCGCTGCAACATGCATTTCGTCGCCGGCCGCGCCGAGGAGCGGCTGTCATTCGACATCCAGCGCGAGATCGCGGTCCGGCTCGGCTACACCGAGCATCCCGGCCTGCAGGACGTCGAGCGCTTCATGAAGCACTATTTCCTCACCGCCAAGGATGTCGGCGATCTGACTGCGATCCTGTGCGCCGGCCTGGAAGAGCGTCAGGCCAAGCCAGCGCCCGTGCTCAGCCGCTTCATCGCCCGGCTGCGTCCGGCGAAGAGCCGGCGAACGCTGTCGGAATCCGACGGTTTCGTCGTCGACAACAACCGCATCAACATTGCCCGCCCCGACGTGTTCAGCCGCGATCCGGTCAACCTGATCCGGCTGTTTCACCTGGCGCAGAAGCACAATCTCGCGCTTCATCCCGAGGCCATGCGGGTCGCCACGCGGTCGCTCAAGCTGATCGACAAACGCGTGCGTTACGATCCCGAGGCCAACCGCCTGTTCCTGGAAATCCTGACCTCGAAGAACGACGCCGAAACCGTGCTGCGGCGCATGAACGAAGCCGGCGTGCTCGGCGAGTTCGTGCATGCGTTCGGCCGCATCGTGGCGATGATGCAGTTCAACATGTACCACCACTATACGGTGGACGAGCATCTGATCCGCTGCATCGGCGAACTCGCAGGCATCGAGCGCGGCGAAAATCCGGCGCTGGCGTTTGCCAGCGAGCTGATGCGCACGATCCAGCCGCAGCACCGCGCCGTGCTCTATGTCACGATGTTCCTGCACGACGTCGCCAAGGGGCGAATCGAGGATCATTCGATCGCCGGCGCACGCATCGCGCGGCGGGTCTGCCCGCGGCTCGGGTTCAGCCCGGCCGACACCGATCTGATCGCCTGGCTGATCGAAGTCCACCTCGTCATGTCGACGGTGGCGCAGTCGCGCGACCTGTCCGACCGCAAGACGATCGAGAACTTCGCCGCCGTGGTGCAATCGCTGGAGCGGATGAAGCTTCTGACCATCCTCACCACCTCCGACATTCGCGCGGTGGGTCCGGGCGTGTGGAACGGCTGGAAGGCGCAGCTTCTGCGCACGCTCTATTACGAGACCGAGCCGGTGCTCACGGGCGGCTTCTCCGAGGTCAATCGCGCCCAGCGCGTCGCGGCCGGCCAGGCGGAGTTGCGCCGCGAACTCGCCGACTGGCCGGAGGCGCTGCGTGAGGCCTATATCGCGCGCCACTACCCGGCTTACTGGCTCAAGGTCGATCTTCCGCACCAGGCCGCCCATGCGCGTTTCGTCCGCGGCGCCGAAGCGGCCAATCAGCGGCTTGCCACCAGCGTCGGTTTCGATGCGACCCGCGGCGTCACCGAACTGACGATCTTCACGCCGGATCATCCGTGGCTTTTGTCGGTCATCGCCGGCGCCTGCGCGCTCACCGGCGCGAACATCGTCGACGCGCAGATCTACACGACAACCGACGGGCTCGCCCTCGACACGATCTCGATTACGCGCGAATTCGACCGCGACGAAGACGAAGCGCGCCGCGCCGCGCGTATCGGCGAACTGATCGAGAAGGCGCTGCGCGGCGAGATCAAGCTGCCGGACGCGGTGCCCAAGCGCGCGCCGCCGAAGGGGCGGCTCAAGGCCTTCGCCATCGAGCCGGAAATCTCCATCAACAATCAATGGTCCGCCCGCTACACGGTGGTCGAAGTCACCGGCCTCGACCGGCCCGGCCTTCTCTACGAACTGACCACCGCACTGTCCAAGCTCAACCTCAACATCGCCTCGGCCCATGTGGCGACGTTCGGCGAGCGCGTCGTCGACGTGTTCTACGTCACCGACCTGACAGGCGCGCAGATCACAGCGCCGACCCGGCAGGCAGCGATCAAGCGGCCGCTACTGGCGCTGTTCGCGCCGCAGTCGAGCGAGGCGAAGGCGGCGGCGGGGTAGTCGGGCGGGGTGATGCCAACCGCGGCCTGAGGACCGTCGCGGTACACGTGGCACGACGTTACGCGCCTTTGCTTACCTTACCTTGCTCAGCGTGAGAAATCGCTCGGTTTGGCAAGATTACCCTGGATCAAAATTGTCAGCACGTAAACAGGCGTCTCGCTTGATTGGTGGATGAAGATGCTGATCCCGTCCTCGACAGGAAGTGGCGGCTTCGATTTCGGCGATCCATCAAGCACACAGAGTAAAGCAAGGCACTTTCCACTTCCCACCGCATAGGTCGCTGCTTGCGGTACGAACCGCTCGCAATCGGCTAGAGCCAAGTTGGTGTCCTTTTCCGCCTTCAGTTCGAGACGAATGCCCCGAAACGACAGATCGGTTATACCGCGCGACGCGTGAGGATGCTCTTCCAGAGCGGGACCGATCATCGGATGCGACCGGAGGAACGATCGTACTCGCTTTTGGAATTCCTCCTCGCTGATAGGCGAATTAAAAACGTTGTCCTGCACCGACTGTGCGGCGAGATTTGCTAGAGGAAACGCAAGCATGAGCGCGTCCGCTAATTCCGGCTGTATCATGCGCGGACTCACACGCAGTGTGTTGCGCATCTCGATAAGCTTCCGATCGATGTGCTGGTAGCCCGTCAGAGGCTGGCGGGCCAAATCCATACCCTCAAGCATGAGAGTCCGTTGCCCGATGGTTTCGACGGGCTGTTCCGAACCACGCGGTTCGAACCGAGCGACGTATTTGAACTCATAAGGCCGCGCGTTGAAATGATTGGGAATGGTGATTGCCGCCCGGCCACTTTGCTTCAGTCCAAAAGGACCTGTTCCCGACGGGGCAGCTATAGAGAAGACCGGCATTTTGTACGCGTCAGCGTGTTCGATCGTCACCGGTTCAAAGATTAACGCAGTTGCGCCAACAGGCCATCGTGAGACCCGGACCTCGATATCAAGGTTGTGCATCTCTCCGGGAGAGATGTAATGCGTCTCGGCGAGCGGCTTTCCATCGATTGTGAATTTGATGAACGCGACCGACAGCTCGACGGACTTTGCTGGCAAATCGGCGCCCTCGTCCGGAATTCGCGGTGAGCTACGACCAGAGCCTTCAGCGCGGTAGAGGCCGACCGGAAGGGGTATAGCTGCGAGCGCGGCCGCAACTTTTGCCACCTCACTCACGGATTTGAGGCTCGCAATTTGCTTGCCCACAGCTGCCAAAGCACCAAAGCTTGCCTCGGCACCAAACGAGTTGGTCCACGTCGCTGCGCGTTCTTGTGCGGCGATGAGAAATCGCTGGGCATCCGCGCCTGCACTTAAGACTGCGTCGCGCCATTCCGCTAGAAAAACGACGCAGGTCGCGAGTTCGGCCAGCGCCACATAAGTACGCGCAGTCGGGGCGCCATCGTATAGACTGGAGGTAGCTTCGAGGTTTTTGGTGACGGCGCGCAGAGGCGCGAAAGCACTGCCGAGGGCAACTCCCCGTAGCGCTTCGACGACTTCAATCCTGGCGGCGTATGCCGCGGAGAGGATCTCTTCTGTCCTCGTTAGCCGCATTGTCTCTCTCTATTTCTGCCAGGGTGAATCGAAACTCTTTGCTCAATTTCCCGATGGCAGGCAGGTCATCCGATTCCACGGCAGCTTCGAAAGAGCATGCGATCATTCGAAGCGCGAGGTGAAGTCGAAGCTGCGTATTCCGTGTGTTGTCCTCGACCCCGTCGTGTTGGCTTTTGGCGAATGTTGCCGCGTCCGACCAGGCCCCGCTTGATGTTAGCAACTCGATGACAACTCCAGAAATCAAACGGTATTGCAAAAACCACTTCGCCCCCAAGGCCATTAACTCTGCGCGCTTTTCGAGCACGACTTGCGGGGGCAATTCCGCCAAGCGTTCGATTAGGTCCTCGTGGTAGATGTCCATGGCGTCGCGATCGTTCATCACGTGACATAACAGATCAGCGTAGCCGGTTGCAGAAAAGTAAACGTTGTTCGCATACTGGATTTCTTTGGCGGAGAGGTAAGGTTTTGCCTTCTTAAGCATCGCGACGAGGCGCGCCCCTATATTTCGGGCCATCCTCTCCTTGCCCACATAGCTTCGCGCGTACAGGTCGATGGCGCCCACTAAGAAGTCATCCGTAGGCCGTTCGTTAGCATAGTGGACGATACATGAACTGAGCGCGGTTCTTGCCCTTGCATCGTATTCTTCAGGCAGGTCAAAACGGTCGAGCGCTCGTATCGCGGCCTTATGAACGATCAGGTAAGGGTCGCTCAATTGCGCGCAGAAAGCCTCATAAGCGAGGGAGGGAAGGTTGTCGTGCGTGGTGCCGCGCATCTCGCCCATCGCGGTGGCAGCGTAAGACCGCACAAGCGGTGAGGCGCCAACCTGCGCGCTGTAGAAATCCGGCAAACATGCAATAAGCCCCTCCGTGGTGCGCATCATCGCCGGAAAATTTCCAATGATTGCTGCGATTAGCCGCTCGCTGCCATCCGGCAGGGATCGCAATATTTTTAGAACAGCTTCAAGAGAGGTTTGGCCGGCCTTTGCGGCCGAGATGCAGGCCCAACGAACGAAGGACTCCAAAAGGCTCAAAAGATGCTGCCGGCGCGCTTGCCGTTCCCAAACGCTTTCGTCCTTGCTCGTTACTTTCTCGCCGTTAAGCGCGGTGAGCTTGCCATCAAGAACCGCGGCGCTGCCCAGCAGGAGGTCGATCTCCTCGGCCGCGACCGGTGCCAAATCGTATGGCTCGCCATGAAAGGCATGCGACGTGGCGTCGCGAACCTCGTCTGTGGTGGCCTCCGCGGCCGCTACGACCAATCGACGAAATGCGACACGGTGCGCTTCCGTGATAGGAATCTGCTTCTTTTCGCCAAAGCGCCTCGCGTGCAACACCTTATCGTATATTTTATAGAGTTCAGCCGCGCCTCCATCGCTGGCGCCGATAAGAAAGTCCTGAATAAGCTGATCTACCTTGGACGGGTCAGCCTTAAAGGACTGCACAAGTACGGCGCGAATATCGTTGAGCGTCTCCTCGATCTCATCCGGACGCCCCTCAAGCAAACGATTGGCGCGCACGAGCTTTGCGACCAATTCCGGGACAAGAAATGCCGAAAGTGTCTTGTCGCTGGGCAGTAACGTCGCCAACCCGCGCGCCGCGAGTCGCACAGTGTAAGGATGTCGGTCCTCTGTCATTTCCTTCAAAGCGGTCTGGAGAGCGTTCTTATGATGGGAGTAGAGAGCCTGAAGCGGACCGACGACGCGAAGGCGCGAGCCATCAGATGAAAAAGGTGATGGCGGAGGATTTGCAAGGCTTATTAGCGCTGGAAGCGCGCCAGCCATAAGTGTTTCATCTGCTTCCGCGCAATGTTTTTCGACAATCGCACCCGCCGTCTCGCGAAGCGCATAAGAACGCAAGGCCAGCAGCGCTACATTGCATAGTCTCGTTTGATCGACCTGAAGATGAGTCAATGTTTCGAGGGAGGGACCGACAAGGTGATGCTCGCTGCTTTCCACGAGCTGGAAAAGATGATCGACGATTTCAGGCGTGAAAGTCTCAGGTGCCAACGTAGCGGTTTGAACCAACCGCTGACCGGCGCCATCTTCTTCGCGGTCAAGTTCCGCAATGCTCTCTAGCGTCGTAATTTCAACGGCATCGAGGGCCACTCTGATTCTTTGGCGCGCCGCTTCTCGGGCGGCCAGCCGATCCGCACGGCCTTTCGCCTGGCGGTCTTGCTCTGAGCGCTGTTTAGACCTTTGTTGTTCTCGCTCCGCGAGCAGAACGGAGAGGGTGGGGAATCCCATTGCCTTTCTGAATTTGCAGTCCATGCAGTTGCGATCATGAAAATCGAGAGCGGTCTCCGCCAAATCCCATGCGGCCATACCGCCGGGCGGGGCGTGTTGGCATTCAAGAAAATGATGACCAATGGGAAGGCCGGTCATCTGTTCAACCATGCCGACCCCACCATGCTTTCTCACCCGAACATGTCCACACCAGTTATGGAGGAGTTCAAGCGTGCGCTGGTTTTTCTCACCAATAGCAACGGCTTCTTGAAAGCGATCACGCATTACGGTGTTCCCCTCAATGGAGGCACATAAAGTAATAGCTTGGGCCGCTAAGAATATAGGAAGTTGCTGATTCGGAGCCAGGGCGCACCTGCCGGTGTGGCTCCTCGTGAAGCAAACCGTTGCGCGTCGTGGCCAGCCGCCTTCGATCCTCGCGGGTTTTGGCGTTCCTCGCCGGAGGCAGGACAGAAGCTTGCTCCGTGCCGGATGAGCTAAATCGCAAGACACCGCGAATCAAGAAAGCGTTGTCGAGTCCGTAAGTTAACTGGCAAAACACGAATCATGGCGACAATGCCACAATTTCCGCGCCTGCGAATCAAACAAGCAGCGAAAAAAGACTCTCGTCAGATCAAAGAGATGGCTCCGTCCGCCGGAATTTCTTGAATTCGCACCGCGCGACGAACTAAAAGAGTCCATCTCGCTCGGCCAAGGGACGTCAACCGGTGACGGTCGATTGATGGAGCGGGAGCGGTGCCCGGGATGGGGCTCGTGACCTCATTCCGAGGCGGTTCGGAAACTCGCCCGGCCTGCCACGACGCAGGTCTGCCAGGAGCTGGCTGCCCGGGGCGCGGATCGTTATCCGCGACCATGAAGCGCGGGACCGGACTGAGCCAAGCCTGAAAACTTGGCGAGAGCCGCGGTAGAGCGCCGGAAGGCGAGCGCGCCCCCTCCTAACCGTCCTCCGCAAGGAGGAGGGAAAAGAGGAAGGCGCGCGCCGCGAACCCGCCCGGGCGGCAACGCTCGGATTGCGCGGAGCGGTCTCTGGTATGCGCCTTTCGGCGCTCCGCCTCCCCTTTTGGGAGCATGATCTGATCCGAAAACCGTGAACAGTTTTCGGGATCATGCTCTTGGGAGGCCCGTTCGTGAAAACTTTTGGCAAAGCTCGGGGCGCGAACAAAAAGCGCAGCGCGAGAACGGGAGCGCTCGTCATTGCGAGCGCGAGCGAAGCAATCCAGGGCGGCTGACGAGAGCCGGGAGGCCGCTGGATTGCTTCGTCGCTTCGCTCCTCGCAATGACGAGGGCACCGCACGGCCGGAGAAGGAAGGGCGAGTGGGAGCCGACAACGATGGAGTTCGTCATTGCGAGCGCAAGCGAAGCAATCCAGGGGGCTGGCGATGGTCGTGAGGCCCGCTGGATTGCTTCGTCGCGGAGCCTGTCATCGGGCCGGCCACTTCGGGCCGGACCCGTTGGCTCCTCGCAATGACGAAAATCACTCCAACCGCAGGGAGGACGAGCCACGACCAGTAACCGCCCCTTAAACCGCCCTCTCTACCGTAATCCCGGCGCGGGGGAGCGCGCCGGGGGACGCGGCATGGCATGGCGACAAGGCAGCCGTAAGCGCCCCGGCGATGCCGGCAGCTTCGACTTGCGGCTGCGTCCGCAGGACCGGGTCGGCGGCCCGCCCAAAGCGCGCGGCGGCGGTGGCGGGCGGCGCGCGCGTAGCTTCAGGCTTTTCCCGAAACGCAAACGCGGCGCCGGCAAGGGCACCGCCAAGGGCTCGGGCAAGTCGCGCTTGCGTATCGGCCGCGTCATCTACTGGGGCGCCGTGCTGGCGCTGTGGGGCGTGATCGCGGGTGCGGGCGTCGTCGTGTGGGTCGGTATTCACTTGCCGCCGATCCAGTCGCTGGAAATTCCCAAACGGCCGCCGTCGGTCCTGATCCTCGGCGACAACGGCGCGACCTTGGCGACGCGCGGCGGCATCGGCGGCAGTTCGGGCGGCGCCGCGGTGCCGCTGCGCGAATTGCCGGCCTATGTGCCGAACGCTTTTATCGCCATCGAGGATCGCCGCTTCTATTCGCACTACGCGGTCGATCCGCTGGGCATCGCGCGCGCCGCTTTCTCCGATGTCCTGCATCACAGCGCCGCCCAGGGCGGCTCGACGCTGACGCAGCAGCTTGCCAAGAATCTGTTCCTGACGCAGGAGCGCACCATCTCGCGCAAGCTGCAGGAAGTGGCGCTGGCGTTCTGGCTCGAGCACAAATTCTCAAAGCAGCAGATTCTCGACCTCTATCTCAACCGCGTTTATTTCGGCGCCGGCGCCTATGGGGTGGAAGCCGCGGCGCAACGCTATTTCGGCAAATCGGCGCGGCAATTGACGCTTGCCGAGGCCGCCATGCTGGCGGGCCTGGTGAAATCGCCGTCGCGGCTTGCGCCGACGCGCAACCCGGACGGCGCCGTGCGCCGCGCCAAGCTGGTCATCGACGACATGCGCGAGCAGGAGATGATCAGCGCCGACGCCGCGCGCAATGCGCTCGCCCATCCGGCGCAGGCCAAGCAGCCGAGCGGCGCCGGCTCCGCCAATTATGTCGCCGACTGGGTGATGGATGCGGTCAACGATCTGGTCGGCCACGTCGGGCAAGACATCGTCATCGACACCACGATCGATCCTAACCTGCAGAATGCCGCCGAGCAGGCGCTGGTCGATACCTTGGCGCAGCACGGCGCGAAGTTCGGCGTCGGCGAGGGCGCGCTGGTTGCCATGACGCCGGACGGCACCGTGCGCGCGCTGGTCGGCGGCAAGAACTACGGCGAGAGCCAGTTCGACCGCGCCATCGCGGCAAAGCGCCAGCCCGGCTCCGCATTCAAGCCATTCGTTTATCTGACCGCACTGGAACATGGGCTTACGCCCGACACGGTGCGGGAGGATGCGCCGATTTCGGTGCACGGCTGGAAACCGGGCGACTTCGAGCACCATTATCTCGGTCCGGTGACGCTGACGAAGGCGCTCGCCGATTCGATCAACACCGTCGCGGTGCGGCTGACGCTGGAATTGACTCCGGCCGCCGTGATCCGCACCGCCTACCGGATGGGCATCATTTCGCAACTGCAGCCCAACGCCTCGATCGCACTCGGCACCTCCGAGGTATCGCTCTACGAACTGGTTTCCGCCTACACGCCGTTCGCCAACGGCGGCTATGCGGATTCCCCGCACGTCATCGCGCGCATCCGCACCGCCGACGGCAAAATGCTCTATACGCGCGCCCCGCAGGCGCTCGGCCGTATCGTCGATGCCCATTACGTGGCGATGATGAATACGATGATGCGCGAAACGCTCACGTCCGGCACCGCACGCGCCGCCAGTTTGCCGGGCTGGCAAGCGGCCGGGAAAACCGGCACCAGCCAGGATTTCCGCGACGCCTGGTTCATTGGCTACACATCACGCTTTGTCACCGGCATCTGGCTTGGCAACGACGATTCCTCGCCGACCCGCAAGGCCACCGGCGGCGGCCTTCCGGTCGAAATCTGGAGCCGGTTCATGAAAGTTGCGCTGCATGGCGTGACACCGGCGCCGCTGCCCGGCCTGGCTGGCGGCATGGGCGGCGGCATGGGCGGATGGATGCCACCGCAGCCCATGCAGGAGCCGCCCGCGCCGGGCCCGGTCGCGGCCAACCGCGGGCGTCAGCCGAACAATGGCGGCGGGTTGGATTTCTGGCTGCTCGATAAACTGTTCGGACAGCGGTGAAGCGCGCCGGCGCGGCGGGCGCGAATTGTCCGAACAAGCCGGGATCGTTATTTGACCGACAGCCCCAGCGTCTTGACCATCTTGCCCCACTTGTCGATTTCGGCGTTGAACAGGGCTTCGGCTTCCGGCTGCGACGACACGATCGGATCGAAGCCGAGATCGATCAGCTTCTTTTGCACCGCCGGCGTCTTGATGGTGTCGTTGATCGCGGAATTCAGTGCGGCGAGAATCTTGGGATCGGTCTTGGCCGGCGCAAAAAAGCCCGACCAGGACGCGGCCGTGAATTTCGGAAAGCCCTGTTCCTCGTAAGTCGGCACGTTCGGTACAACGCTGGAGCGCTTGTCCGCGGCAAGGCCGAGACCCTTGAGCTTGCCGCTCGCCATCTGGGCGGCAGCAGGGCCGCCGAGCGTCGCGGCCAGAAGGTCGATCTGGTTGCCCAGCACCGCGCTGATCGCCGGGGCGCCACCCTGAAACGGAATGTGCTGCGCCGGCACCTTGGCGAGAAAATTGAAAAAATATGCCGCCTCGATGTGGGATCCGGTGCCGACGCCGGCAGAACCGAAATTAATGGTGCGGCCGTGCATCCCTTTGATGAAGTCGACGAGATTGTTAGCCGGATTGCTGGGGCTCGTGGCCAGAGCTTCCGGGCTGGAGGCCGGGATCGCGATTGCCGCGAGATCGGTGCGCGAAAACGGATTGTTCTGGTGCAGCGTTTCGTTGATGGCGAGCGCCGTCGTGGTGGCGAGCAGCGTATAGCCGTCCGGCGCGGCGCGGGCGACCAACCCGGCCGCGATGTTGCCGCCGGCGCCCCCACGGTTCTCGACCACCACAGTCTGGTGCAGGCGATCGGTAAGGCCCTGACCGACCAGACGCGCCAACGTATCGGCGAGGCCACCCGGTGCGAAACCGACGATCAAAGTAATCTTGTTCGCCGGATAGGTTTGGGCCTGAGCTTGTGCCGCGCAGGAAACCAGCACGGCTGCCGCGGTGGCGGCAAGCAGCCGGGCTGCGGTTCGAACTTGCGGCATTGTTTGTGCCTCGGTTGCGTTGGATTGCAGGGCCTCATGCGGCGTGCGCCGACTATTTCAGCACGCCGATGCGGTGACAAGGTTCGCGCCGCGGCCGCAATGCCGCAGGCGTTATTCATTCAGCTTGAACGCGGCTTTCAGGAATTTCCGCACCCGCATTCGCCGCCGCGCCAGGATGGTCTTTATCAGATCGCGTCACGCCAAACTGTGATTCTGCAGCGGCAACGAGCGGATGCGCTTGCCGGTAGCGGCGAAGATCGCATTGCACACGGCCGGAGCCAGCGGCGGCACCGACGGCTCGCCGACCCCGCCCCAGAAATCGCCGCTGGGAACCATAACGGTTTCCACTTTCGGCATGCTGCCGATACGCAACATCGGATAGTCGTGAAAATTCGATTGCGCGGCGCCACCATCCTTGACGGTAATCTCGCCGTACAGCGCCGCCGTCAGCGCGTAGACCACGGCGCCCTCGGTCTGCATTTCGATCGAAAGCGGATTGACCACATGCCCGCAGTCGATTGCCGCCACCACCCGATGGACGTGCGCCGCGCCGCCGTCGATCGAGACTTCGGCCACCTGGGCGCAATAGCTGCCGCAGGCCTCGTTCAACGCGATGCCGCGGAATACGCCGGGCGGCGCCGGCGTACCCCACCCCGCACGGGTTGCCGCAGCGTCCAACACTGCGAGATTTTTTGGACTATTGCGCACCAGACGCCGCCGATACCGATAAGGGTCGATGCCCGCCGCGTGCGCCATCTCATCGATGAAGCACTCCTTGTAATACGCGTTTTGTGTGTAGTTGATCGCGCGCCACACACCGAGCGGAACCGGCGTCGGCCGGATCACATAGTCGATCAAATAATTCGGAACCGCGTAGGCCATTTCGTCGGTGAGGCCGCTGACATAACTGTGGTCGAGGAAATCGCCGGTCAGATTTGGCACAATCGACGCGACGAATGACGGACCGGCAAGCCTGATCGACCAGGCGACCGGCATGCCGCCGGCGTCGAGACCGGCGACCATGCGAGCCATGCCGTACGGCCGATAGAGATCGTGCTGGACATCCTCTTCTCGCGACCACACCAGCTTGACCGGCGGCTCGACCTCCTTGGCGATCAACACCGCCTGGCGGACGAATTCCTGGATCGTGCCGCGCCGGCCGAAGCCGCCGCCGAGCAGCATGCCGTGGACTATGACCTTGCTGTCGGGCACGCCGGCCGCTTGCGCCGCCGTCGCCAACGCGGTTCCCACGTCCTGGCTCGGCGCCCAGACCTCAACGCAGTCCGGCCGTACATGCGCGGTGCAGGTTTGCGGCTCCATGGTGGCGTGGGCGAGAAACGGCACCTCGTAATCCGCCTCGACACGGCGCACGGCGCGCGCAAGGCCCGCCGCGAAATCGCCGTCCGAGCGGGCGACCTGGCCCTCCCTTGCATCGAGTCCGGTCTGAACGAAATTGCGGATCTCCGCACTCGACAGACCGGCGTTGCCGCGGTCGTCCCAGGTCACGCGCAGTGCCTTTACCGCCTGGTTGGCGCGCCACCAGGAATCCGCCACCACCGCAACGGCATTTGTCAGGTGCACGACGCGGCAGACACCCCGCATTTCCTTGATGGGCGAGTCGTCGACCGACCGCAGCATGCCGCCAAACACCGGGCATTGCCGGATGGCGGCGTAAAGCATGCCTGGCAGACGCACATCGATGGCGTAGACCGGATGCCCGCTGACTTTGTCGAGCACGTCGAGGCGCCGGCGCGGCGTACCGGCGAGCGTCCAGTCAGACGGCGGCTTCAACTGCACGGCCGGCGGCTTGAGCTTTGCGGCGTCACTGGCAACCTGGCCATAACGGACGCTCCGGCCGGTTGCCGCATGGGTGATTATCGAGTTCCGCGCGCCGCATTGCGATGCCGGGACGTTCCAGCGCCGCGCCGCGGCGGCAATCAGCATTTCCCGCGCCGTGGCACCGGCCCGCCGCAGATAGTCCTGGGAGGCGGCAATAGAGCGGCTGGCGCCGGTTGACTGGTCGCCCCAAATACGGTCGCGGCGGACGTTGTCTTGCGGCGAGACGAACTCGGTCCGCACCTTGGCCCAATCGCACTGCAGTTCCTCAGCCACGAGCATGGCGAGACCGGTCATGGCGCCCTGTCCCATCTCGGCGCGGGCAACCCTGATGGTCACCGCATCGTCGGGGGCGATCACCACCCAACAGCCGATTTCGGTGGCGCCCTCGGCGGCGCGCGCCGATCTCGAGCCGGCGGGAACCCGCAAGCCAAGCGCAAGGCCGCCGCCTACGCCGGCAGCGCCAACAAGAAATGCTCGGCGGTTGAATTTGCCGCCGGAACTCATGGCATTCCCCTCGCGTGCCCCGTCTGCCCCGCCACGATGCCAAATTCCGGCGCCGACCGCACCGCAAAATTGATCCCGTGCGGTTTGTAACGTGGACAACGCAGTTCGCAACCCACTTGCCGCCGCAATGTCCGGACCGCACCCTCATTCCGGTCCATGGTACAGTAGTGTCGCGCCGGCAAAACATCACAAATGGGGGAGTCGCAATGACAGAAGAAACGGCCAAGGAAAACCGCCCGCTCGAAAGCCGCTTCCGCGCCATCGAGGATCGGCTGGAAATCTACAACCTGATCGCCGGGCATCCGCCAAGCGCCGACACCGGCGCCGACTATTACGCCGAGGCGGTCTATGCCGAAGACGGCGAGTTCGATCGCGGCGCCGGTCTGACCGGCGGGGTTGGCAACAAGGCGATCGCGGCCGGGCTGAGGAGCCCCGCCCACAAGGCGGCCATCGACGGCGGCCTCGCCCATTTCACCGGACTGCCGCACGTCACGATCAACGGCGACGACGCGGTCGTCATCTCCTATTTGCAGATTCTCACGCCGAACAAGTCCGGCGAGGCGATCGAAGTGCCGAACCATGGCGCATCGCGCGGCTATCACATCCATCGCGTGGTGACGAACCGCTGGGAGCTGCGCCGTACCGCCTCGGGCTGGAAGATCAAACGGCGCAGCATCCGCCTGGTCGACGGCTCCGAGCCATCGCGCGAAATCCTGCGCGGCGCCCTCGCGAGCTACGCAGCGCGGGCCTGAACATGACGGCAGCGGCGGCGCAAGCGACGCTTGCCATGGGCGCGGGCTCGCGGCGTGCCGACTGGAGCTGGCTTGCCAGCGCGGCCGCTATCGTGGTGGTCGCATGGCTCGTTCTGGTGCCGCTCATCTTCATGGTGTGGCAGAGCGTGCTGTCGCCGCAGACAGCGGCGACCGCGGCGCGCTTTACGCTCGACAATTACCGCCGCGCCTATGCGAGCGCGGACACCGTGCGGCTGTTCGTCAATTCGCTGCAATTCGCGCTCGGCAGCGCGGCCTTGGCGTTCTGTTTTGGAACATTGCTCGCCTGGATCAACGAGCGCACCGATACGCCGTTCAAGTCGCTGTTCTTCGCGCTGGCGCTGGTGCCGCTGATCATTCCCGGAATCCTGTTCACCGTGTCGTGGATTTTCCTCGGTAGCCCCAAGATCGGCATCATCAATCTCGTGGTGCGCTACGCCTTCCACACCAATGCGGCGTTTATCAACATCTATTCGATCCCCGGCATGATCTGGGTCGACGGCCTGCACTATTCGCCGGTCGCTTTTTTGCTGATGAGCGCCGCCTTTCGCTCGATGGATCCCTCGCTCGAGGAATCCGCGATGATGAGCGGCGCTAGTCTTCTCCAGATCACCTGGCGCGTCACCATCCGTTTGGCGTGGCCCGCCACAGCCGCGTCGCTGATCGTTCTGTTCGTGCGCGCGCTCGAATCCTTCGAGGTCCCGACACTGCTTGGACTGCCGGTCGGCATCGAGGTTTACACGTCGGCAATCTACAACGCGATCCATTCCTACCCGAGCCGGATCGGACTCGCATCCGCCTATGGGCTGACGCTGCTCGTCATCACCTCGCTCTGCATCTATTTCAACGCGCGCATCGCCACCCGCGGCAGCCGCTTTTCCACGGTGACCGGCAAGGGCTTTCGCCCGCGCGTCATCGGCATCGGACGCTGGCGATATGCCACCACGGCGATCTTTTTCACCTACGTGGCGCTGGTGATCGTGCTGCCGTTTCTGGTGTTGCTATGGTCGTCGCTGCAGCGTTTCTACACTGTGCCGTCGCTCGCCGCGCTCAAAAATCTCACGCTTGCGCCGTACCGCAATGTGCTCGCCTATCCGGAAATCGGCACCGCGATCTGGAACAGCGTCCTGCTTTCGCTTGTCAGCGCAACTTTGATCATGCTCGCCAGCTCGGCGTTGTGCTTCATCGTCGTGCGAACGCGCCTGCCGGGACGCTGGCTGATCGACAATCTCGCATCGCTGCCGCTGGTGTATCCGGGCCTCGTGCTCGGCCTCGCCATCATGGTTTGCTACCTGATGCTGCCGATCGGCGTGTACGGCACGCTGTGGATCATGCTGATCGCCTACGTCACGCGCTTTCTGCCCTACGGTATGCGCTTCAATACGGCATCCCTGCTGCAGGTGCATAAGGAACTCGAGGAATCGGCCGCGATGAGCGGCGCATCGCTCGCCGCCGTGTTTCGCCGCATCGTACTGCCGCTGCTCAAGCCCGGGCTGATCGCCGGCTGGATTTACATTGTTATCGTTTCGATCCGAGAACTGGCCAGCTCGATTCTGCTTTACAGTCCGGGAACCGAAGTGGTTTCGGTCGCGATCTGGGAGATGTGGCAGAACGGACAATACGTTGAATTATCGGCGCTGGGCGTCATGATGATCCTGGTTCTGCTCGGCTTCGTCGCGCTCGCGCAGATCCTCAGCCGCCGGTTTGGTATTGCGCAGGCGTGAAATAGAGCGATGATCAGAAGAGATAGAAACAAAGCTTCAGGGCGGACACGCGTGAACAAGGGCAAAACCAAGCGGATAATGTTCAGTCAAGTTGGCAAGCTCCTTTGCGCCGCGATCCTCGCGGTCGTCAGCGGCGCGGCGGCGGCGCAGGCGCAGGACTACCCGACGCGGCCGATTTCGATCGTCGTGCCGTATCCGGCCGGCGGCGTCACCGACACCGTCGTCCGGCTGCTCACGGAGCGGATGCGGACCGTTCTCGGGCAGCCGATCGTGACGGAGAATATGGGCGGCGCCTCGGGCACGGTCGGCGCCGCGCACGTCGCCCGCGCAACGCCGGACGGCTACACGCTGCTGCTCGGCAATTCCGAGGCGTTTGTGCTCACACCCGCGACCATGAAGCTCCCCTATGATCCGGCCACTGCGTTTGCGCCCATCGCGCTCCTGCCGAGCTATCCATTCATCCTGGTCAGCACCAACGATGTTCCGGCCAAGACGCTCAAGGAGCTGATCGCCTGGATTAAAGCCAACCCGCAGAAGGTGCTGCAAGGCACCGTCGGCTCGGGCACGGCACAGCAGCTCTGCGGTGTGTCGATGCAGCGGATGATCGGGACCAAGTGGCAGCTTATTCCGTATCGCGGCGGCCCGCCCGCCATGCAGGACATGCTGGCCGGGCAGATCAATTTCATGTGCACCGCGACCGGAAGCTTCTTGCCCCTGGTGCGCGCCGGAAAGATCAGGGCCTATGCGCTCACCGCAAAAGCGCGGTCGGAAGCCGCACCCGATATCCCGACGGTCGACGAGGCCGGACTGCCGGGCCTTTATGTGTCGGTGTGGAACGCGCTCTGGGCGCCGGCCGGAACGCCGCCCGAAATCGTCGCCAAACTCAACGTCGCCGCCGATGCTGCCATGGCGGATTCGACATTTCACAAGCGGATCGTCGAGATGGGTCTCGACATGCCGCCCGCCGATCAGCGCACGCCTGAGGCCCTGGAAGCGTTGCGCAAGGCCGACGTCGCCAAATGGTGGCCGGTGATCAAGGCTGCCGGCCTGAAGGTGGAGTAGCCCGTGCTGAGCGTACGCGCGCTGTCTACCGAATACGCCAACGAACGCGGCGCGGCCGTCAAGGCGGCGCAGGATGTGTCGTTCGAAGTGCCGGACGGTGAGCTATTCACGCTGCTCGGTCCGAGCGGCTGCGGCAAGACCACGACGCTGCGTTCGATCGCCGGGCTGGAGCGGCCGCGGCAAGGCGAGATCGAAGTCGGCGGGCGCGTGGTGTTTTCCTCCGATAAGGGCGTGTTCGTTGCTCCCAACCGGCGCAATTTCGGCATGGTGTTTCAGTCTTACGCCATCTGGCCGCATATGAACGTGTTCAAGAATGTCGCCTTCCCTCTCGAAGTCCGCAAATCGCGGCCGAGCCGCAAGGAGATCGAACAAAAAGTCATGCGCGTGCTTTCGGCGGTGCAACTCGCCGAGCTCGCCGACCGCGACGCCACGAAACTGTCCGGCGGCCAGCAGCAGCGGCTGGCGCTGGCCCGCGCGCTGGTGATGGAGCCGCAGCTGCT
>DATCBO010000124.1:0-8491 GCA_036511795.1 Xanthobacteraceae bacterium | reverse complement strand
ACGACACGTCCCGAACTCGATCGCGACACTGCGCATACGCCTCAGCGTCGCCCTCGCCAGCAGATTATCGCGATGCCCATGCTGCGCAACTCCAATACACAGAAACATACCACGCAGAACTTTGTGACGCAGTAGTACTAGTGCCTGATCTTTTGTGCAGGAGAGAGTGATGGCGGAGCATCCGGAGCTGAGCGCGCAGGAACGCGCCGGCAGGGCCTTTCCGGTGTCGTGGGACCAATTTCACCGCGATTGCCGGGCGCTGACCTGGCGGCTCAACGAAGTCGGGCCTTTTCACGCCGTGATCGCGATCACCCGCGGCGGGCTGGTGCCGGCGGCGATCGTGGCGCGCGAACTCGGCGTTCGCATCATCGACACCGTCTGCGTCGCCAGTTACGATCACACCGAGCAGGGCGACTTGAAGATCCTGAAGGGCATTTCGACCGACACCGCCAAACTTGGCGGCGGCACCGGCAAGGGACTGTTGATCGTCGACGATCTCGTCGACACCGGCAAGACCGCGCGGCTGGTGCGCGAGCTGATCCCCGACGCCCATTTCGCCACCGTGTACGCCAAGCCGATGGGACGTCCGCTGGTCGACACTTTTATTACCGAGGTGTCGCAGGACACCTGGATTTTCTTTCCTTGGGACACCGCGCTGTCGTTCCAGCCGCCTATCCGCGACGGCGCGGCGTGATCTTTCTTACCTCTCTCCGCGCGCGGGGAGAGGTCGGATTTTACGCGCAGCGATAAAGGGTGGGGGGCCTATCAGCGAGTCCGTGTGCGTAGAGACGCCCCCTCATCCCGACCTTCTCCCCGTAAACGGGGGGAAGAAGAAGTAAAAATGCCGCTGCAAAACCGCGTCACGCCAACAGGCGACATCATCGCCACCCCGCACCGCGGCCTGTTTACCGGCAATCGCGGCATTATTCATGATCCCGTGACAAAAACCCTGACGCGGCGCTGGGCCGGCAAGGCGTGGCTCACCTGCGTCTGCGAATTCAGGGGCCGCCGGCGCGAAGTGATGGGTGGCCGCAGCTGGACCGAGCTGTTCTTTCTCGACGAGGCGACCGCGCTTTCGGCCGGACACCGCCCCTGCTTCTTCTGCCGCCGCGACGACGCGCTGAAATTTAGCGCGGCCTGGGAGCAGGGCAATTGGGCCAGCGGTATTCTGGCGCGCGACATCGACGCGGTGCTTCACCGCGAGCGGCTCGCAGGCGGCAAGAAACGATTGCATGCGCTGACCATGCCGCTGGAGGAATTGCCGGACGGCGCGATGGTGCAGCAGGATGGCGAGAGTTTTCTGATCGCGCAGGGCCGCGCGCTGCTGTGGGCGCCCGTCGGTTATCGCAAGACGCAGCATGCGCTGCAAGATGCCACGCTGTTGACGCCGCCGTCGACATTGCGGGCATTGTCAGCGGGATATCGGCCGTTGCTGCATCCGAGCGCGATCAGGTCGTAGGGCGGGTCGGAGCCGGATCCGTCCGCCGCAGCTTCTATAGCGAAAGCGGAAGCAAGCTAAGGAACGATCGACCGGCAACTCGGCTTCAGCGCGCATTCGTCAATGTCGACAAATCGCTGGACCCACCGGACAGAAAGAAGCAGAATGCAACTTCCGGTAAATCTGGCGCGTAGATATTCGGGTAGATTGCAGCCCGCGACCCGCCATTCGGAGGGAAGTTCATGCCACAGCAGCAGAATTCAGCCGTCATACCGGGATGGGTCGGCGGATTCGCCCAGTCCAATCCCGCGTTTTCCTATCCGGATCCGAACCTGTCTTCGTTACCCATGCTGGGTAACATGGATAATATAGATCTGCTCCAGCGCCAGCAGGCGGTCAAGTGGCCCGAGTTCAGTTGGGAGACCGAGCCGGGCGTCCCGACGTCGCGATGCTTTCAAATGTTTGCCCCATATATTTCCCGGCTCGGTTACACCGACACCGGGAGGGTCTACTTGATCATTTGTCCCCAGCAAGGTGCGTGCTCGCCCTCATTCGGTTGCTTGAATATCGAAGTTTCGGTGACCGGTCAGAGGGGCTGGGCCGACGAGACAAACAAGACGCTTGCAGCGGATATGACGGTCGAGGGCAAGATCTGGTTCACCCCGAGCGCGCAGGAAAATTCGTTCGTGAAGTTGTTTTGGAGGCTGTTTGCAAATAACGGGCTTGCCTTTCCTGCCGACAAAGCCAACGCGATCAGGGTCACTACGCACAAGAGCAAAAACCCGTCGCAGCCCATCTTTCCGGTTCGGACCGGCGAAACGCCGCTCTTCAAAAGTCCCGATTTTGCCAAGCACCCTCAAGCATGGGCCATCGGGAATGTGGAAGTCGAGATTGGCCCGATCGTAAAGACAGGCAACGTTGTCGTCGATGATTTCAACCAGCTGGTCATGGATGTGTTCAACCTGGCTTCCGGTAACCTGCTTGCTGCCGGCAACCTGCTGTCGTGGAACGTATGGTTCGAGGCGCCGGCGCTCGTTGATCGACAGGAATGGAGGGATCATGCAGAGAAGTGGCGCGAATCCATCGATGCGGACCACGGAAGTCCCTGCGGGGATGGGACGGCGGCGAGGTATTTCGACGGCAGCCCTTTCAGCCCAGCCGAGGCGCTGATCGAGCAGGAGATCGACAAGATCATTGCCTATCTCAAAAAGCACCTGTTGAGCCTGTAACCTACCCCGGTGCTGCGTCTAATTGATGGACTAAGCGTCTTCATTCCCCGATGTGCCATTGCACTTCTGTGGGCGCGCGTCAGCTCCAACCCGGAATCTCAGGATTCCGGGTTCGCTCGCTAGCGCGAGCGCCGCGGAATGACGCGGATAGATCTCATCCGAACCGCTGCCTAGCCAGCTTGGCGCCGGCGCCGAGCGCCATCAGCTTGGCTTCGGCGATATCGCGATGCATCGGCGCCATGCCGCAATTGGTGGTCGCGACGATGTTGCTCTTCGGCACGAATTTCGACACCGCGTCGATGACCGCGGCGACGTCCTCCGCGGTCTCGACGGTGTCGTTGGCGACGTCGATCACACCGGCCTGCACCACCTTGCCTTTGAGCAGGCCGAGCAAATCAAGCGGCACCCGCGAATTGCGGCATTCGATCGCGACCTGCTGGATCGGACTTTTGGCGATCGCCGGAAAGATCTTTTCGTATTGCCGCCACTCAGCTCCCAGCGTCTGCTTCCAGTCGGTGTTGGCCTTGATGCCGTAGCCGTAGCAGATGTGCACGGCGGTGGCGCAGGTCAGCCCTTCGGCGGCGCGATCCAGCGCCTTGATGCCCCAGTCGGAGACCTCGTCCATGTAGACGTTGAAGGCAGGCTCGTCGAACTGGATCACGTCGACGCCGTCGGCCTGCAAGGCCTTCGCTTCCTCGTTGAGCAGTTCAGCAAAGGCGAACGCCATCTTGACGCGGTCGCCGTAATAGCTGTCCGAGATGGTGTCGATGATGGTCATCGGGCCAGGCAGAGTGAATTTCAGCTGGCGGGTGGTGTGGGTACGGGCGATTCGGGCCTCGTCGGCGTGAACGCGGCCCTTCAGCCGCAGTGGCGCCACCACCTGCGGCACCATCGCCTTGTAGCGGTCGTTGCGGATTCCCATCTCGACCTTGTGGGCGAAGTCGATGCCTTCGATATTCATCAGAAAGCCGTGGACGAAATGCTGACGGGCTTGCTCACCCTCGGTGACGATATCGATGCCGGCGTCTTCCTGCAGCTTGACCGCCAGCACGGTGGCGTCGCGCTTGGCGCGGGCCAGTTCGTCGCCCTCGGATTTCCAGGGCGCCCACAGCGTGTTGGGTTCGGCCAGCCATTCCGGTTTGGGCAAGGAGCCGGCGATCGTGGTTGGAAACAGCATGTCGGGCGCTCCTCGGAGGTTTCTGTTCTATCTGCCATGTCCTGAGCGTGGCGTACATGGCGTTTGAGCGGGGTGGAATGCGCCGAAAGCAGGGGGTAGGATTGTCGAAAGCCTCCCGCCACGGATGATCCATGATCGACCTCCATTATGCGCCGACGCCGAACGGCTGGAAAATCTCGATCATGCTGGAGGAACTCGGCCTTCCCTACACCGTCATTCCCGTCAATATCCGGGCCGGTGAGCAATTCAAGCCGGAGTTTCTGGCGATCAGCCCCAACAACCGGATTCCGGCGATTGTCGACCATGCGCCTGCCGATGGCGGCGGGCCGTTTTCGGTGTTCGAGACCGGCGCGATCCTGATTTACCTCGCCGACAAGGCTGGTCGTTTTCTGCCCACTGAGATGCGCGCGCGCTCTCGCGTGATGCAATGGCTGATGTGGCAGATGGGCGGGCTCGGGCCGATGCTCGGCCAGCACGGGCATTTTGCCCTGTATGCGCCGGAGAAAATCCCTTACGCAATCGAGCGCTATCGCGACGAGGCGGCGCGGCTGTATCGTGTGCTCGATACCCAGCTGGGCAAGACCGGGGCTTACGTCGCCGGCAACGACTATTCGATCGCCGACATCGCCTGCTTTCCCTGGACCATGACCCACAAGGCGCAAGGTTTTACGCTCGACGAATATCCCGATCTCAAACGCTGGTACGCCGTGGTCCGCGCTCGGCCTCAGCTGCAGGCGGGACTGGCGATCGGCAAGTTCGTCAAGGAGCCGTTCGACGAGGAGGCGCGCCGGAACATGTTCGGGCAGAAAGCGAAGGAGGCGGCGGGAAGAAAGTAGCGGGAAGCCCTCAAGGTGAGGAGGCGCTCTCGGGGCAGCGCACTTGCTCGGTCCGGCGCGCCGTCTCGAACCATGAGCTGAGACCGGACCACTCAGAACAATGATATCATTCGAGAGGCGCGCGAACAGCGCGTTCCTCCCGGCGACGAGTGCTATTGCGCTCGCGCGGGGATGAGGACGAACGAAAAATCAAAACAGGAATCACCATCATGATCGAATTCTTCTTTGACTGCTCCAGTCCATGGACCTATCTCGCGTTTCACAACATCCAGCCGCTGGCGAAGGAATTTGGCGTGGAGATATCGTGGCGGCCGATCCTGGTCGGCGGCATCTTCAACACCATCAACCCCAGCGTCTATGCCTCGCGCGAGCATCCGGTGCCGGCCAAGCTCAATTATCAGAAGAAAGACATGGCGGACTGGGCGCGCTCGGCGGGGCTTGCGATCAAGATGCGGCCGACGGTGTTCCCGGTCAACAGCGTCAAGGCGATGCGCGGCTGCATCTGGCTGGGCAAGGAGATGTTGCCGTTCACCCATGCGGCGTTCGCGATCTATTGGGGCGAGGACAAGGACATTTCGCAGGATACGGTGCTGGCGGAAGTCTGCCAACGCGTCGGCGTCGACCCGCAAAAGTTTTTTGCGGGGATCGCCGAGCAGCCGATCAAGGACCAGCTCAAGGCCAACACCGACGAGGTGATGGCGCGCGGCGGGTTCGGCTCGCCGACCATTTTCATCGACAAGACCGACATGTATTTCGGCAATGACCGAATGCCGCTGATCCGCGAAGCGCTGCAGCGACGCAGAGCGAGCGCGGCCTGATGCCGAAGGCCGTCGTCTGCCGCGAGCTCGGCCCGCCCGAGAGCCTGCGTCTGGAAACCTTTGTCTCGGCGCCGCTGGCGCAGGGGCAAGTGCGCGTCGCCATTCACGCCGCCGGGATCAATTTTCCCGACATCCTGATGGTGGCGGGCGAGTATCAGCTCAGGCCTCCATTGCCGTTCACGCCGGGGGTGGAAGCGGCAGGCGAGGTGATCGAGGTCGCCGATGATGTCGCCGGCGTAGCGGTCGGTGACAAAATTATCGTCAAGCTGCGGCATGGCGCTTATGCCGACGAGGCTGTCGTCACGCCCTCGCAGCTCACATCGCTGCCGTCGACCTTCGATTACGCCGAGGGCGCAACGTTTCTCGCCGCCCACGGCACTGCGTATCACGCGCTGATCGATCGCGGCCAGCTTCAGCCTGGTGAAGTGCTGCTGGTGCATGGCGGCGGCGGCGGCGTCGGGCTCGCCGCGGTCGAGATCGGCAAACTGCTCGGCGCCACCGTAATCGCGGCGGCCTCATCGGAGGACAAGCTCGCGGCGGCGCAAGCGCGCGGCGCCGATCTCGGCGTGCTGTACGGACGCGAGCCGTTCCGCGACGCCGTCAAGCGCATCACCGACGGCCGCGGCGCTGACGTGGTGTTCGATCCCGTCGGCGGGGAGATCTTTGAAAACAGCCTGCGCTGCATCGCCTGGGGCGCGCGGATTCTCGTGATCGGCTTTACCGGCGGTATCGGGCTCGCCCGCACCAATCTGCTGCTGATCAAGGGCGCCAGCGTGCTTGGCGTCCGCGCCGGCGAAGCGGTGCGGCGAAATCCCGCGCTCGGTGAAGTGCGTCTGCAGGCGCTGACGCAATGGGCCGAAGCCGGACGCATCCGGCCCAACATCTCGCACCGGCTGCCGCTGCAGGATTACGCGCAGGCGATGCGGCTATTGATCGACCGCAAGGCGATTGGGCGGGTGGCGTTGGTGATGCGGTAAGTTGCCGTCATGCCCCGCGAAGGCGGGCATCCAGCAATTACTGACGTCGGCGTTACTGGATCACCCGCGTGCGCGCGGAGAGAATGCCGATCGATTCAAGCCTCATTCATACTTCCGCTCATGCCACCACGGGAAATAATCCGGCATGTCCGCCGACACCCTGTCCTTGAACACGGCCGGGCGTTTTTCCAGGAACGACACGACGCCCTCTTTCACGTCCTCCGAACGGCCGCGCGCATAGATGCCGCGGCTGTCGACCTTGTGGGCTTCCATCGGGTCGTCGGCGCCGAGCATGCGCCACATCATCTGCCGGATCAGCGCCACCGACACCGACGCGGTCTTGGCGGCGATTTCGCGGGCGAGCGCGCGTGCCGTCGGCAATAAATCGTCCGGCGGCACCACCTTGCTGACAAGGCGGCCGGCCAAGGCCTCCTGCGCCGGAAATACCCGCCCAGTGTAACACCACTCCAGCGCCTGCGCGATGCCGACAATGCGTGGCAGGAACCAGCTCGAGGCCGCTTCCGGCACGATGCCGCGCTGGGAGAACACGAAGCCGAATCGCGCATTTTCAGAGGCGATGCGGATATCCATTGCCAGCTGCATGGTGACGCCGATGCCCACCGCCGGGCCGTTGACCGCGGCGATCACGGGTTTAAGGCATTTGAAAATCCGCAGCGTCACCTGGCCGCCGCCGTCGCGCACATTGGGGTCGCTGTAGTCGACCGTGCCATCGGCGAGCCGCTTCACCGGCCCGCGCCTGGCGTCGCGATCGAAGGTGTCGGCGCCGGAGGAAAGGTCGGCGCCGGCGCAGAACCCGCGCCCGGCGCCTGTGACGATGATGGCGCGGATGTCGTCATCCTTGTCGGCCTGGTCGAAGGCGTCGATCATTTCCCGCTGCATGGCGGCATTGAAGGCGTTGAGCTTGTCGGGCCGGTTCAGCGTGATGGTCAGGATCTGCTCGGCGACCTCGTATTTTATGGTCTCGTAGGCCATCGGGGATTCCTCTCGTGATTTGGTTTTTGATTTTATCTGTCATTGCCGGGCAATAGGAGTCTGCCTTGCGCAAACTACGTAGACTTGTCTGCGCTCCCGGCAATCCATCCGTTTGAAGAAGATGGATGCGCGGGTCGAGCCCGCGCATGACGACTGTGCGCGCCGCGTCGTGCTACTTCCCCGGCGGCTTCGGCCACGGCTTTTGCGGGCCACGCAGGGACTCGAACGCCTTGGCCATTCCGAGCACGCCGAGATCATCAAAACGGCGGCCGATGATCTGCACGCCGATCGGAAATCCGCTCGCGCTGAAGCCGCCGTTGATCGAAACAGCCGGATTCTCCGACATGTTCCAGGGCACGGTATAGCAGATGTGTTCGAACGGCTTGTCTGGGTCATTGATCGGGGAGGCGAGTTCGGCGGCGAAATTCACCACTGGCGATACCGGCGAGATCACATAGTCGATATCGGCGAACAGTTTTGCCGCCGCGGCGCGGATTGCCATGGTGGCATTGAAACCCCTGACCACGTCGACGCCTGACAGCTTGGCACCGGCTTCGGCCCATCGGTAGATATAAGGCAGTGCCTTGCCGCGCTCGGCCGCGTCGAGTTTCGAAAGATCGTCCCACATCCGCGCCCGCCAGAAATTGTCGAGCCCGTCGAGCATCTCGCGCGTCAGCACGCTATCGACTGCGGTGATGACGGCTCCCGCGGACTCGAAGGCCTTTGCGGCCCTGACGGCGACCTCGCGCACTTCGCGTTCCAGCGACTGGCCGACGCCGAGATCGAGCATCAACCCGATGCGCAATTTGCGTGGCGACTTGTCCAGCGCCTTCCAGTTGATGTTATCGGGCGGCAGGCTCATGCCGTCGCGGCGATCGTGCCGCGACAGCACGCTCATCATCAAGGCCGCGTCATCGACAGTGCGGGTGATCGGGCCGGCGACGCGGCCCACATAAGGCGGGTCGATTGGAACCCGTCCCAGGCTCGGCTTCAGCGCCACCAGGCCGCACCAGCACGCCGGCA